>NZ_JBFTLP010000001.1:0-533540 GCF_056396505.1 Arthrobacter sp. 05T410
GCCGGCATCGAGGCACGCCACGCCACGAGCGCCGCGGACCGGCGGGTCGAGTACACCCCGGACCGGGACGGCATGGCCTGGCTCTCGGCCTATTTCCCGGCCGACACCGCCGCGGGGATCTGGGAACGGGCCACCGCGGCGGCCCGCGCCCTCCAGGGCCCGGACGAGCCCCGGACCCTGACCCAGCTCCGCGCCGACATCACCGCCAGCTGGCTCCTCACCACCGGCACCGGCATGGGTGCTGGATCGGACGACGGCGGCACCGGTACCGGTGCGGGTGTTCCGGTCCCGCGGGCGCAGGTCCTGGTCACCGTCCCGGTCCTGGCCCTGCTCGGCGCCACCGACGAACCGGCCGTCCTGGACGGGCACGGGCCGATCCCGCCCTCGATGGCCCGCCGCCTCATCGCCGACGGTGCCGGTTCCTTCCACCGCGTCCTGACCGACCCCCGGGACGGTGCCCCGCTGGAAATCGGCCGGACCAGCTACCGGCTCACGACGGCCCAGCGCAACTGGCTCCGGCTCCGCGACGGCCGGTGTCCGTTCCCCGGCTGCGGCAACCACTCCCTGGACAACGAGGCAGACCACCTCCTGGCCTGGGCCGACGGCGGCACCACCGGTATCTCGAACCTGGGCCAGCCCTGCCCGAAACACCACAGGCTTAAACACGCCTCCGCCTGGACACCGTCCCCGGCCAGCAAAGACCACCCGCCGGGCTGGACCTCCCCGTCCGGACGGCACTACCCCAGCGAACATCAGGACTGGGAACCACCCCGCTGGCCCGAGGACTGGGACCCACCCCGCTGGCCCGAAGACTGGCTGCCCCACATCCCGGCCACGGACGAACCCGACCCCGACCCCGACCCCGGTCAAGGCCAGCCCGCGGATCCGGGCCCAGGCCTGCCCCCGGACCCCTTCCCGGACTGGCACCAATTCACCGCCGGGCATCCACTGCCCGAGGCGGACACAGATGATCCGTACTGGGCAGCAACCCCGGCCGACCCCTATTCGGAATGGCTCCTGCTCCAATGTGCCTGACCGATTGTGTCTGACCGAGCAGTTGCCGGTCGTCGGTGAACGCGGTGTGGTCGTTGACTCGTTAGGGCGGCCCGTTTGCATCACAGAAGTTGCCGAGGTTCGCGTCGTGCCCCTCGGCACCGTCGATGCAGCTCACGCGATCGACGAAGGCGAGGGTTACCAGACAGTCTCCGAATGGCGCGTAGGCCACGAGCAAACGGATCCGCTACCGGAGAGAAACTACCCGAACACTTGGAGCGCCATCAGCGTTCCAATTGAAGAGCGTTAGGTGCCAGAGCTGCGGCCGTTTGCGTGAAGGGTCGATTAGTCCATTGGCGCCCAAACTCTGCAGAGCCTCTCGAACTTTCCACGACGGAGGCGTTCCACCCGCAGCAACAGCTCGTTGCCAGTCCGCCGCGGCGTCCGCGGGACTGATTCCAACGGACTTCAGAGCTTCGTGATCACGAAGATCAACAATACGGTTGGCCTCTACATTGAACTGCAACACCTCACGACCGGGAGTGCGTTCGTCAGTGTGGGCCATCATTGCAGCGGCGACACCTTCAGGTGACGAACTTAGGTACAGCGTTGGGACCTCTGGCGGCGAATACCGGCCGGCAGACCGAGATCCCGCAAGAGCCGCGTCACGGTAGGAAGGATCCACAGCACGGTAGAACGAACCTTCTACAGTGCGCATCAGGGCACTTTCCCAACTGACAACTGGTTGGTCTCGCTGCATGGTTTCCTTATCCTTACGATTTAGTTCAGGGACGCCAGTGTTCTAGGTACGGGAGCCAATCGGCTTACGAAACTTCGAGGCGCCAGGAACTCGCTGCCAGCTCCACGAGTAAGGCAATTTCCTGTTCCGGCTCTTGGTCCCCACACCGCGAGTATCCGGCCGGACTAGGTGATGGGGACCGTCTGTGTTTTGCGGAGCTGGGCGATGCCGATGAGAGTGAGTGCGGCTGTGCCCAGCAGGACCAGGATCAACAAACCCAACAGCGGGAGCTCGTGGATGGCGAGCTGGGGAATGCGGCGCGAGGGCACTGCCAGAACGCCCACAAAGGCGCCGATCAGACCGAAGTAGCTGCCCGTCATGAAACTGCGGTGGGCCCTGATGTTTCTCTTCCAGATGGCCCACAGTCCCGCTGTTAGTGTGAAGAACGTCAGCACTGAGAGTGCGTGGAGCCAATTGAACCCGCCGTCGATGGTTCTGATTCCAAACGAGGTCAGCACCACGACATACATGGAAGCAGCCCAGATTCGGCCCACGATCCGATGAACGCGGCCGCCTTTGGTCCTGCGCAGCAGGTTCATGGCTCCGAAAATCAGTGAGTAGCTGGCGGCGATTGCGTGAAGTGAGATCAGAACGGTCCAGGAGGAAGGCATAGTCCGGAGCCTAGCTGACCGTGCCCAGAGGGTTCGGAACGGCCCACCTGGAGACCTTGCTGCAGACGTAATTTCCCTTCACAGCGGCTCTAAGTCACAGAGCGGGCCAAAAAGGTCCCGTAGTGGGTTCCGTAAACGGATTGTTCATCGGGCATCTGGTTGGGGTGGCTGATCTACTCGGCCTGGCAGTCCCGCCGACACCACGGCTGATTCCTGCGCGCGGGCTGCCGGACAGTCCGTAACAGGTGGCGGTAGGGCCGTTGCTCAAGCCGTCCCTACTCCGGTGGATCCGTCACCAGGATGCGCACCGCGCACAGGTCCGTGGCCGCCTTCTTCAGTACCGCGGCGCGCGGATCCGGGACGTCGAGGAACGCCAGCCTCGGCCGTGCCGCGTACTGCTTCAGCACCGGTTCGGCGAGCACTTGGTCCGCAAGGGTCCGGTCGCCGCCGGGAGCCAGATACTCGATCGGGTGCTCCGCGAAAATCCGCCCGGCATGCTCCGCAACGGCCTCCACCAGCGCATCGGCCTGGTTCGCCCGGCGCCGGGCAAAGCGCTGCTGCGACCAGCCGCCCGCAGCCGTCCGGGACTGGACATGCCGTGTACCGGTCTTCGACGCGAGCACGGCGCCGCCGCTCACCACCGCCACCGAGTAACCGCCGCGGCGGACCAGTACCGCCCCGATGCCCCGCGACTGGGACGCCAGGGAAGCGAGGCGGGCGATGGCGTCGCCGCCGCGCCCAGGACGGCCGTCCACCGGCCATGGCGCCTGGAGCAGAGCCACGGCCCCGTCGGCGGCGCGCAGCTGCAGACCTGCGTCGAGCTCCTCCTCCACCAGTGCGCCGTGGCTCGCGGCGAAGCGGTCCACCCAGCCCGGCAGCCGGTCGCCGGAGACGAAGGCCACACGGGTGTCGGGGGTTGTCATGGCGGGGTCTCCGTTATGAGGGTGTCTGGACAGGCGGGAACTAGAAGTAGCCTATCTATGTGGATGATCTCTTTGGCGCAGGGCGGGACGGCGGCGCCGCTACCGAGGATGACGGCGACGCTGACCAGACCGGCGAGAGCCGCCGGGTCTCCCCGCGGAGCCCCCTCGCCGTCCGGATGCGGCCCCGCACCCTCGATGATGTCGTGGGCCAGCAGCACCTCCTCGACCAAGGCTCGCCGCTGCGCCAGCTCGCCGCCGGCACGGACGCCACAGGCCCCGCGGGTCCCAGTTCACTGATCCTCTGGGGCCCTCCGGGTACCGGCAAGACCACCCTTGCCCATGTGATTGCCAAGGGCCCAGGGCGGAAGTTCGTCGAGCTCTCCGCCATCACCGCCGGTGTCAAGGACGTCCGCCGCGTGATGGACGAAGCCCTGACCGCGCGCGACCTGTTCAAGACCACCACCGTGCTGTTCCTGGATGAGATCCACCGCTTCAACAAGGCCCAGCAGGACGCCCTGTTGCCCGGCGTCGAGAACCGCTGGGTGGTCCTGGTCGCCGCGACCACCGAAAACCCCTCCTTCTCCGTCGTTTCCCCGCTGCTGTCCCGCTCGCTGCTGCTGACCCTGAAACCGCTCACCGACGCCGACGTCGAGGGCCTCCTCCTGCGGGCCGCAACGGATGACCGCGGGCTCGGCGGCATAGTGGAACTCAGCGACGAGGCCCTGGCACACCTCGTCCGGCTCTCCGGCGGGGACGCCCGCCGTGCGCTGACCGCGCTCGAGGCGGCGGCCGGCGTCGCGTTCGGGGACGCGGACGACACTGACGCAGTCGTAGCCGGCACAGCCAGCGGGGCGCCCGAGGCGGCCCCGGTGAAGATCGAGCTCAAGCACACGGAGCGCGCCCTGGATGTCGCCTCCGTCCGCTACGACCGGGCCGGGGACCAGCATTACGACGTCGCCAGCGCGTTCATCAAGTCGATCCGGGGTTCCGACGTCGACGCCGCGCTGCACTACCTTGCCCGGATGCTGGAGGCGGGTGAGGACCCCCGGTTCGTGGCCCGCAGGATCGTGATCTCGGCGGCCGAGGACGTCGGCATGGCTGACCCGACTGCGCTGCAGACCGCCGTCGCGGCGGCCCAGGCCGTACAGCTGATCGGCATGCCGGAAGGCCGCATCATCCTCGCCGAGGCCGTGGTGCATCTGGCCACCGCGCCGAAGTCCAACGCCGCGTACATGGGCATTAACCAGGCCATCGCCGACGTCCGCGCCGGGCTCGGGAACGGCATCCCCGCCCACCTTCGCGACGCCCACTACCCGGGCTCGAAACAGCTCGGCCACGGCAAGGGCTACAAATACGCCCACGATGCCCCGCACGCCGTCGCCACGCAGCAGTACCCGCCGGACGACCTCGTCGGGCGCAACTACTACGAACCCACCGGCAACGGGGCCGAACGCGACATCGCCACCCGGCTCGAGCGGCTTCGGAGGATCATCCGCGGCACCTGAAAGGCACGTGGGCGGCAAGTGAACGCCCGTGACCTGCGGCTGGTCGGCGGCGGCCCGTGGCGCCGGAATCCGCCGTTGACATAGGGGCCAAGAGGTCTAACGTGGAATTACGGCGGCATGGATCTGCTGACCGTCCGTGCGGCGCAGGGGACAGCGCGGTCACATCGCTGGCTCCCTCGTTCCGGACCCCGGAACGGCAGCCGGCTTCGCTCCATCCCAGCTCATCCAGCGCGAGCGTTCCCGTCCCGTCCCCGGCAGGTGTCCCATGAGTATCAACTTCGTTACAGCCATGGCAGTGAAGTCCTTCGATGTGCCGGACAAGAAACGGTGCCCGGACAAGGCCGAATTCGACCTCTGCACAGTGAACGACTACTCGGTGGCCCGGCTGATCCTGGGCCCGGGCTGGCGGTGGTCGGAGAACAGCAGACCCTACGAGCGGACCGACGTCTGCCTGCACCACCATCTCGGCTTCTGCATCTCCGGTGAAATGGAAGTCGAAACGGCCGAAGGGCTGCGCTCCACGATCCACGCCAACGACACCTACGCGATTCCGCCGGGACACGACGAATGGGTGGTGGGCCCGAAACCGTTCGTGGCCGTGGAATTCCTGGGCGCGGCGTCCTTCGGGCGCAGCGGTGTCCGGGGAGCGCACGCCAGAATCTGACTTCGGTCCGCCGGCCGGATCTGGTAGGCTGGATCGTTGTCTGGCAAGGCACGGACGCACAATCCATGGAAACTTCGGTTCGATGAGGGTTGCCCTGTGCCCAGTAGCAAAAGGCAGCGGTTGGCCGATGCTCTCCATCGTGGAGGCCAGTAACACTGACACACCGCAGATATTGGAAGGACACAAGTGGCTAACAACACTCGTGCTCGCCGTACCGCACGCCTTTCGCGTGCACTCGGCATCGCTCTGACCCCCAAGGCCGCCAAGTACATGGAGCGCCGCCCGTACGGCCCCGGTGAGCATGGCCGTGCCCGCAAGAAGCAGGACTCCGACTACGCCGTACGTCTGCGCGAAAAGCAGCGTCTGCGCGCCCAGTACGGCATCCGCGAAGCCCAGATGACCCGTGCCTTCGAAGAAGCACGCCGCACCAAGGGCCTGACCGGTGAAAACCTGATCGAACTGCTCGAAATGCGTCTCGACGCCCTCGTGCTGCGTGCCGGCTTCGCCCGCACCATCGCCCAGGCCCGCCAGCTGGTTGTGCACCGCCACATCCTCGTTGACGGCATCCGCGTTGACCGCCCGTCTTTCCGCGTCGGCGAGGGCCAGCTGGTCCACGTTCACAGCCGCAGCGAGACCATGCCTCCGTTCCAGGTTGCAGCAGCCGGCGCTCACCGCGACGTCCTGCCGATCGTTCCGGCTTACCTGGACGTCAAGCTTGACGCCCTGCAGGCCCGCCTGGTGCGTCGCCCCAAGCGCTCAGAGATCCCCGTGACCTGCGAAGAGCAGCTCGTCGTGGAATTCTACGCACGCTAATTCAAAAGGCATCACCTACAAAGAAGCCCGTGGCAAGCGCCGCGGGCTTCTTTGTATGTAAGGTACTTGGGGGAGTTCCCCGGGAGCCGGTTCGGCTTGCCGGATTTAACTGTCGGCGAAACCGTCGGAACCCGACGCAACAAGCAGGTATCCACTGCAGTTCAAGGAGATGAGTGTCTATGTCTGGTGGCGATATTGCCGGCCTGATCGCGGCTGGAGTGTTTGCACTGCTGGTCCTGCTGCTCGCCGTGCCGATCCTGAAGCTCGGTGGAGTGTTCGACGAAATGCGGACCACCATCCGCTCCATCAGCGACGGCGCCACCCCGCTCATGGACGAGGTCACCGCGACGGTGACCACCACCAACGAGCAGCTGAAGAAGGTTGACGGCATCTCCTCGAACGTCTCGGACGCCTCCGCCAACATCTCGGCGCTGTCCTCGCTCATGGCCGCCACCGTGGGCTCGCCGCTGATCAAGGTGGCAGCCTTCAGCTACGGCGTGCGCTCCGCCTTCAGCACCCGCAAAAAGCCCGCCACCGGCCGCCGCAGCCGCTAAACACTTCGGGAGCACCTGACATGAACAGAATCATCTGGATGGGAATCGGCGTCGCGATCGGCGTTATCGCCTTCCGCAAAGTCACCGAAGCGCAGTCCGCCCTCGGCCCCGAAGGCCTGAACCGGGCCGTCGGACGGCTGACGGACGGCCTGCTCGACTTCGCCGATGCGGTCCGCGATGGCATGGGCGAGCGGGAGTCAGAACTCCGCACGGCCCTCGGGATCGAGACGGCAACGGACCTCGCCGCCGGCGGCACTGTCGCCCGCCGGGATGCGGTCCGGCGCTAGCCGGGAGAGAATTAGTAAGTAAGGTGCCCGTCACCGGGGGTGACGGCGCGCCGACGCCCCCGGTGACGGGTACCAGATTGACGGGCCCGGATCAGTGCCGGTCCTCAGCTTGTCCCGCGCAGCACAGACGCGGGCCACATAACGCAGTGAATATTGAAGGGTAAGAAAACAGCTCATGAAGTCGCAGGAGATCACCAAGCGCTGGATCGACTTTTTTGTCAGCAAGGGGCACACCGCCGTCCCCTCCGCCTCCCTGGTCTCCAGCGACCCGTCCCTGCTGTTTACGGTCGCCGGCATGGTCCCGTTCATCCCGTACCTGACCGCCCGTGAGGAGGCCCCCTACCAGCGGGCCACCAGTGTGCAGAAGTGCATCCGGACCGGTGACATCGAGGAAGTGGGCAAAACCGCCCGCCACGGCACGTTCTTCCAGATGTGCGGCAACTTCTCCTTTGGCGACTACTTCAAGGAAGACGCCATCAAGTTCGCGTGGGAGCTCCTGACCACCAGCGTGGACGACGGCGGGTACGGACTGCCGCCGGAGCGGCTCTGGGTCACCGTCTATGAAGAGGACGACGAGGCCGAGCAGCTGTGGCTGAAGAACACCGGCATGCCGGCCGAGCGGATCCAGCGCATGGGCAAGTCCGACAACTACTGGTCCACCGGCCAGCCCGGCCCCGCCGGTCCCTGCTCGGAGATCTACTACGACCGCGGCCCGTCCTACGGCGTCGAGGGCGGCCCCATCGCCGATGAAAACCGCTACGTCGAGATCTGGAACCTCGTGTTCATGCAGTACCAGATCGACAACGTCCGCTCCAAGGTGGATTTCGACATCACCGGAGAACTGCCCAAGAAGAACATCGACACGGGCCTGGGCATGGAGCGCCTCGCGATGATCCTCCAGGACGTCGAGAACATGTACGAGACGGACCAGGTCCGCCCCGTGATCGACCGGGCCGCGGCCCTCTCCGGCCGGGAATACACCTCCGCGGAGTCCGCCGAGGACCCGCACCACACTGACGACGTCCGCATGCGCGTCGTTGCCGACCACATCCGCTCGGCCCTCATGCTGATCGCCGACGGCGTGACCCCCTCCAACGAGGGCCGCGGCTACGTGCTGCGCCGCCTGATCCGCCGGGCCGTCCGCTCCATGCGCCTGCTCGGCGTCGAAAAGGCCTGCCTGCCGGAACTGCTGCCGGCCTCGCGGGACGCCATGAAGGGGGTCTACCCGATCGTCGAGACCGACTTCGAACGCATCAGCCGGATTGCCTACGCCGAAGAGAAGGCGTTCCTGCGCACCATCGCCTCCGGCACCGCCCGCCTCGAGGACGCCGTCAAGGAATCCAAGGCCGCCAACCAGCCGCTCTCCGGCGCCGACGCCTTTGCCCTGCACGACACCTACGGCTTCCCGATCGACCTCACCCTGGAAATGGCCGAAGAGGCCGGGCTGAAAGTCGACGAGCCCGAGTTCCGCAAGCTCATGCTCGAGCAGCGCCAGCGCGCCCAGGCCGACGCCAAGGGCAAGAAGGGATCGCACGCTGACCTCAGCGCGTTCCAGGAGCTGCTGTCCGCCGGCGAGACAGTCTTCACCGGCTACACCGAGCTCCAGGGCGAGTCCAAGGTCCGCGGCATCCTCTCCGGCGGCCGGAAGGTCGCCCAGGCCTCGACCGGCGATGAAATCGAACTGGTCCTGGCCGAGACGCCGTTCTACGCCGAAGCCGGCGGCCAGGCCGCCGACACCGGGCTGATCACCGGCGACGGCTTCGTCGTCGAGGTCCTGGATGTCCAGCGCCCCGTCAAGGGCCTCAGCGTCCACAAGGCAATCGTCCGCGAAGGCGAAATCGGTGCCGACTCGCTGGTTCAGGCCGCCGTGGACCGGGAACGCCGCCACGCCGCTGAGCAGGCCCACACCGGCACGCACATTGTGCACGCTGCCCTGCACCAGATCCTCGGCCCGGAGGCCCTGCAGCGCGGCTCCTTCAACAAGGCCGGCTACCTGCGCTTCGACTTCGCCTGGGGTGAGGGCCTGAGCGCCGCCACCCGGTCCGAGATCGAGGAAGTCTCCAACATCGCCATCCGCAACAACTTCCAGGTGGAAACCAAGATCATGGGGCTCGCCGAGGCCAAGGCGCTCGGCGCCATGGCACTGTTCGGCGAGAACTACGGCAACGAGGTCCGCGTCGTGGAAATCGACGGCGCCTGGTCCCGGGAACTCTGCGGCGGCACCCACGTCGAGAACACCTCGCTGATCGGCAGCCTGTCCCTGCTCGGCGAACAGTCGGTCGGCTCAGGAAACCGCCGTGTCGAAGCCTTCGTGGGCATGGACGCGTTCCGGCACCTGGCCGCGGAGCGGGCGCTCGTCACCGAGCTCACGGAAATGCTGAAAGTTCCCTCCGGGCTGCTCGCGGACCGGATTTCCAGCACCCTGACCAAGCTCAAGACGGCCGAGAAGGAACTCGAGCGGCTGCGCAAGGAGCAGCTCACGGCCGCCGCAGCCCAGCTGGTCGGCACCGCCCAGGATGCCGCCGGCGTCAAGGTCATCGCGCACGACGCCGGCCAGGTCAGCGGCGCGGATGACCTGCGCGGCCTGGCCCTGGACCTGCGGACGCGTCTCGGATCCGAGCCCGCCGCCGTCGCGGTGGCCGGAGTCAGCAACGACCGTCCCGTGATCCTGATCGCCACCAACGAAGCCGCCCGGGCAGCCGGAGTCAAGGCCGGTGCCCTGGTGCGCCTCGCCGCAGGCATCCTCGGCGGCGGCGGTGGCGGCAAGGACGACGTCGCCCAGGGCGGCGGGACCGACGCCGCCAAGGTCGGTGCTGCCCTCGGCGCCGTCGTGGACGCCATTACCAGGCGATAGCGGATCCCACGTGTCTGAAGCTGCTGTTGCCGGCGTCTATCCCCGGGGCGTGAAGCTCGGGGTGGACGTCGGCACCGTCCGTGTGGGCGTGGCCGTCTGCGACCCCGACGGAATCCTGGCGACGCCGCTGCGCACTCTGGCGCGGAACGTGAAAAAGAACACTGACGTGCGAATCCTGGCCGCCCTGGCCGCGGAACTGGGCGCCGTGGAGATTTTCGTGGGACTGCCGCGCACCATGAAAGGCGAAGAGCACGCCTCCGCCAGGATGGCGACCGAGTACGCACAGCTGCTGGTACTGGCCCTGCAGGACGCCGGATCCGAGGTGCCCGTGCGCCTGGTTGACGAACGGCTCAGCACCGTGAGCGCCCACCGCAACCTGCACGAGGCTGGCATGAGCAGCAGGAATCACCGTACAGTTGTTGATCAGGTTGCGGCGGCAGGTATTCTGCAACATGCGATTGATATGCAAAAGGCCAGGGGAACGGAGGTCGGAAACCGCGTGTACGCGGAGTCTGCGCCGGGGCCGACCGGAGGCGGCGCACAGACCGGCCCGGCAGTACAGACGCACTCTTCAGAACATGGAAGGCTACAGTGAGCCCGGTCAACAGTGATGACTCCTCCGGTGACGCCCTTGGTGGCGCCGGCCGACCGCTGACGCGCAAAGAAATCCGGGCCCGGGAAAAGCTTCTGGCCACCCAGGGCCACAACGTGATCCCGCCGCAGGCTTTTGAGGCGGGACCGGACGTTCCGACGCCGGCACCGGCACCAACGCCGGCACCGGCAGAGGACAGCCTGCCGCAGTCCGCACCGGAACTTCCCGACGCGGCACCGACCGTGCACGAAGAAGCCGTGCGTGAAGAGCCCGTGCGTGAAGAGCCCGTGCGCGAAGAGCCGGTGCGCGAAGAAGCCGTACGTGAAGAGCCCGTGCACGAAGAACCGGTGCACGAAGACTTCACGCAGCTGATCCCTGTCCGCGATGTACCTGTCCACGAAGTACCTTCCCGCGAGGAGCCCGTCCGCGAAGACGCTGGCCACGAGGACGTCGTCTATGCGTCAGCGGGCGGGCTCGGCTACGGCTCCAGCCACGATGCGGCTGCCCATGACGCCGGCGTCCACGATGGCTACGCTCCGCACCCCCACGACGAGGCCCACCATCTCTACGGCAACTCCGGTGACCCCCAGGCACAGCCGCACCCGGAGGCCGAGTACCACGGCGACCCGGGCGAGGAGCTGATGGCCGGAGCAGCCCGCTACGACAAGGGACCGTCCAAGAAGGTCCGCCGTAGGCGCCGCTTCCTGGCACTGGTGCTGACCCTGACGGTCTTCGTCGTCGCAATCGCCGTCGGCGCACAGTTCCTCAAGCCCCTCCTCGGCGGAGACACCATGGCCGACTACCCCGGCCCCGGAACCGGTGAAGTCACCATCACGATCGAACCCGGCGCCGGCACGCGGTCCGTGGCCACCGAACTTCAGTCGAAAAAGGTCGTGGCCAACGCGGACACCTTCCTCAAGGAGTTCACCGCTTCCGGCGGTGCCCTGAACCCCGGCACGTTCTCGATGCGCCAGGAAATGAAGAACTCCGATGCCGTGGATGTCCTGCTCAACAAGGGCCAGAGCAAGGTCATGTACTTTGCGCTCAGCGCCGGGCTGCGGATCGGCGAATCCCTGCAGGCGATTTCCGAGGGCACCGGGATTCCTGTTCAGGACCTGAAAGCGCTCAGCGATGCGCCCGCACAGTTCGGTGTCCCGGCCAAAGCCAAGAACCTCGAGGGCTACCTGGCGCCGGGGGAGTACCGCTTCCCGTTGGGCTCCTCCGCCAAGGACATTTTGCAGAAGCTCGTCGGCAGCACCCAGGATGAACTCAAGGCCCAGGGCGTTACCGATCCCGCGAAACAGTACGACGTCGTGACGGTGGCCAGCATCGTCCAGGCCGAAGGCGGCCAGGCCGAATATGGTGACGTCGCCGGCGCCATCTACAACCGCCTCAAGCCCAACAACACCGAGACCAACGGGCTCATCCAGTCCGATGCCACCGTCACCTACGGCCTGGGCATCCGCAGCTTCCACATCGACGAGGCCCAGAAGGCTGACAAGTCGAACCCTTACAACACCTACGCCAACCAGGGGCTGCCCGCCGGACCCATCGGTTCCCCCGGCAAGACGGCCATTGACGCCGCCGCCAAGCCCAAGTCCAACAGCTTCCTCTACTGGGTCACCATCAACCTGGACACCAAGGAGACCAAGTTCTCCAAGACGCTGGCGGAACACAACGGCTACGTGGCGCAGTACAACGCCTGGTGCGAGGCCAACCCGGGACGCTGCGTATGACGCTGCGGGCGGCCGTCCTCGGGCATCCCATCAGCCATTCGAAGTCGCCCGCGCTGCACCGGGCCGCGTACGCCCACCTGGGCGTGGATATCGCCTACTCCGCCATTGACGTGACCGAGGCCGCCCTGCCCGATTTTATGAGGCAGGTCAGGGACGAGGTGCGCGCTGAGGGTTCCTGGCGCGGCCTCTCGGTCACCATGCCGCTCAAATCGGCCATGGTGGCGGAAGTGGACGAGGTCCGTGGCGTGGGGCGCGCCCTTGGGGTCGTCAACACGGTTGCGTTCGAATCCGACGGCGGCAGTGCCGGCCACACGCGATTGGTCGCGTACAACACCGACGTCACCGGGATCGTCAACGCGCTCCGGCACGCGGGGGCAGCCTCGGCGCCCACCGCCGTGATCCTCGGCGGGGGCGGGACCGCGGCAGCAGCCATCGCGGCGCTCAAGGAATTGGGGTCGGTGTCCGCCGAAGTGTTCGTCCGCGATGTCAGCCGAGCGGCAGAGGCCCGCGCGGCCTCCGCCGCCGTCGGCGTCCCCATCCGGGTGCTTCCCCTCGCCGGGGCGGCAGCCGCCGTCGCCGCGGCCGACGTCGTCATCTCCACGCTGCCGCCCCGCGCGGCAGACGCACTGGCCGCGGAACTGGCCGAAGAGCTGGCGGCGAAACGTCCAGGAGAACTGCCTCCGCATGGCAGCCCGGGCGTCCTCCTGGACGTCGCCTATGATCCATGGCCCAGCCGGATCGCCGCGGTCTGGCAGGAAGCCGGCGGCACGGTGGTCCCCGGACTGGAAATGCTGATCTACCAGGCCGTGGAGCAGGTACGGCACTTCACCGGGCTGGGCGAGGCCCTCCCTGCCGGAGTCACAGATGTGATGTGTGACGCAGTCGGGGCGCCCCGACGGGTGTTCTAACCGCCCGACATGGCAGGATGGAATGTATGTTGCGTTGGTTGACTGCCGGAGAATCCCATGGCCCGGCACTGGTCGGAATAATTGAAGGCGTGCCCGCCGGTGTGGAACTCACCAGCGCCCACATCAGCGAGGCGCTGGCCCGCCGCCGGCTCGGCTATGGCCGCGGCGCCCGGATGAAATTCGAGCAGGACGTGGTCACGATCCTCGGCGGAGTCCGCCACGGCCTGACCCAGGGCGGCCCCGTCGCCATCCAGGTCGGCAACACCGAATGGCCCAAGTGGGAACAGATCATGTCCTCCGATCCCGTGGAGCCCGAAATCCTGGCCGACCAGGCCCGGAACGCCCCGCTGACGCGCCCGCGGCCCGGCCACGCAGACTTCACCGGCATGCAGAAATACGGCTTCGACGAGGCCCGCCCGGTCCTGGAGCGCGCCAGCGCCCGCGAGACGGCCACGAGGGTGGCGCTCGGCACGGTCGCCGCGGCCTTCCTCAAGCAGCTCGGCATCGAGCTCGTCTCCCACACCGTATCCATCGCCAGCGTCGCCGTGCCGGAGGGCCGGCCGCTGCCCGTGCCGGGGAACGTGATCGCCCTGGACGCCGACCCGCTGCGCTGCTTCGACCGCGAAACCTCGGACGCCATGGTGGCCGAGGTCGACATCGCGCACAAGGAAGGCGAAACCCTCGGCGGCGTCGTCGAAGTACTTGCCTACGGCCTCCCGCCGGGACTCGGCAGCTACGTGCACTGGGACCGGCGCCTCGACTCGCGTCTGGCGGCCGCCCTCATGGGCATCCAGGCCATCAAGGGCGTTGAAGTCGGCGACGGCTTCCTGACCGCCGCGCGCCGCGGCTCCGCCGCCCACGACGAGATCGTCAAGGACGCGGACGGCAAGATCATCCGTACCTCCAACCGCGCAGGCGGGATCGAGGGCGGCATGAGCATCGGCGATGTCCTGCGCGTCCGTGCCGCCATGAAACCGATCGCCACCGTACCCCGCGCGCTCAGGACGGTCGACGTCAGCACGGGGGAGGCCGCCAAGGCCCACCACCAGCGCTCCGACGTCTGTGCCGTGCCGGCCGCCGGCGTGGTGGCCGAGGCCATGGTGGCCCTCGTGATCGCCGAAGCGGTCGCGGAAAAATTCGGCGGTGACTCCGTGCAGGAGACCGCGCGCAACATCAAGGGTTACCTGGACAGCATTCCGGCGTCCCTGGACTCGATCGGCCACTAGTGCCGGCCGGGAAAACCGACGGGCCCTCCGCCGCGGCGGCGCCCGCGGCAAATAACGTTGGGCCGGTGGTCCTGATCGGACCGATGGCCGTGGGCAAATCGGCGATCGGACAGCAGCTCGCCGAGCACTTGGGGTGTGCCTTCATGGACACCGACGCCCTCGTGGTGGCCCAGCACGGGACGATCGCCGAGATCTTCGCCAGCCGTGGCGAACACGCCTTCCGCGAAATGGAGGCCCGGGCCGTGGCCCAGGCCATCGAAGAGGCACAGGGCGGCACCGCCGTCATTTCGCTCGGCGGCGGGGCCGTCCTTGATTCCGGTACGCAGCAGCTCCTGGGCCGCTGTACCGTTGTTTACCTCGAATGCGACGCCGAGACTGTGGCGGAACGCATCGCCAGAAATTCGGGCCGGCCGCTCCTGGCCGGCGACGCCATGGGCCGGTGGCGGACCTTGTTCGCCACCCGGCAGCCGGTCTACGAACGGCTCGCCGACCTCGTCCTCGATGTCCGGCGCGGCAGCGTTCCGGAGCTGGCTCACCGGCTGGAAGATGCGCTGGGGGAGCGCGCCGCGGCTAAGGCCGCGGCGGTGCCCATTCCGGCGTCGACAAAGGAAGTTGAATAGTGAGTACCGAATCAACCGTCATCAAAGTCACCGGACAAACGCCGGGTGAGAACTACGACGTCGTAGTGGGCCGCGGCCTTCTGGCAAGCCTGCCGGGCCTGCTGGGTGAGCGCGTCAAGCGCGTCCTGGTCATCCACCCCCGTGCGCTGCGGTTGACCGGGGACACCGTCCGGGAAGAGCTGGCCGCCGCCGGGTTCACCGCGCTGACCGCAGAAATCCCCGACGCCGAAGAGGGCAAACACATCGAGGTCGCCTCGTTCTGCTGGCAGGTGCTGGGGCAGAACGACTTCACCCGCTCCGATGCCATCGTCGCCGTCGGCGGCGGCGCCGTCACCGACCTGGCCGGCTTTGTCGCCGCGACCTGGCTGCGCGGCGTGAAGGTCATCCACATGCCCACGAGCCTGCTGGGCATGGTGGACGCCTCGGTCGGCGGCAAGACCGGCATCAACACCGCCGAGGGCAAGAACCTGGTGGGCGCGTTCCACCCGCCGGCCGGTGTCCTCGCGGACCTCGACACGCTGGAGACGCTGCCGAAGAACGAGATCATCTCCGGCATGGCCGAGGTCATCAAGTGCGGCTTCATCGCCGACCCGGCCATCCTGGACCTGATCGAGAAGGACCCGTCCGCGGTTTCCGATCCGCGCTCGGACATCCTGCGCGAACTGATCGAACGCGCCATCAGCGTCAAAGCCCGGGTGGTGTCCGAGGACCTGAAGGAAACCGGCCAGCGCGAGATCCTGAACTACGGCCACACCCTGGGCCACGCGATCGAACTCGCCGAGCGCTACTCCTGGCGGCACGGCGCCGCCGTCTCCGTGGGCATGATGTTCGCCGCCGAGCTTGCCCGCAGCGTCGGCCGGCTCAGCGACGCCGACGCCGACAGGCACCGGAGCATCCTGGAAAGCCTCGGGCTTCCCATCACGTACCGCCGCGACCGCTGGCAGGCCCTCCTGGACGGCATGCGCCGGGACAAGAAATCCCGCGGTGACCTGCTGCGGTTCGTGGTGCTCGACGGCGTTGGCCGGCCCGGCATCCTCGATGTCCCGGACACGTCCCTGCTGTTTGCCGCCTACCAGGAGATTGCCTCCTGATGCACATGGTCAAGGGCGGCACGAGCGAGTGGCCGGACGCGGGATTTCCCGGGATCCGGATCAACCCGCAGTCCCTGATGCCCCAGGTCGTCAATGACGAGGTCATGGCCGAGGCCCTGGCGGCCTCGACAGACCCCGGGGACCTGATCCTGGTCCGGCTCGTAGAAGGGCACGCGGCCGAAGCCGCCGAGCTCCTCGCCGAGGCCCGCTACAAGGACCCCGGCTCGCTCCGGCTGCGGATCTTCGAGGCGGACGTGCTCCGGGTCTCGAACCGGTTCGACCGGGCGGTGGAGGTGTTCCGCCAACTCCTCGCCGAGACCCAGGGCACCCTGGAGGAGGGCGCCGTCCGCCAGCACCTCGGCCGGTCCTACTTCGCCGGCGGGAACATCGGCGCCGCCGTCGAATCCTTCGCCAAGGCACTGGATCTGCGCGTCGCCGGGTCCGCCGACGCGGCCCTCATCTATGCCTCCACCGTTGCGTTGCAGCGCGCCAGGGACGTCCTGGAACAGCAGTCCTGAGCCTGCGTCAGGCAGCTGTCCGCCGGAACCGGTAGAATAGATCTTGGATTTTTGACAAATACGCGCTGGCGGCCCGCTTGGCATGCCGGCCCGGCATAGATCGTCCGGCCGATAGCACCGGCCTGATGGAACCAGAGAGAAACTAAGAGGATACAGTGGCAACCACTAACGACATCAAGAACGGAACCGTCCTTAAGCTCGAGGGCCAGCTTTGGAACATCATCGAGTTCCAGCACGTCAAGCCCGGCAAAGGTGGCGCGTTCGTGCGCACCAAGATGCGCAACGTGATGTCCGGCAAGGTCGTCGACAAGACCTTCAACGCCGGACTGAAGATTGAGACCGCCACGGTGGACCGCCGCGACTACCAGTACCTGTACCAGGACGGCGCCGACTTCGTCTTCATGGACACCTCGGACTTCGACCAGCTCACCGTCTCGGCCGCCACCGTCGGCGACGCCACCAACTTCATGCTCGAGAACCAGATGGTCAACATCGCCATCCACGAAGGCAACCCGCTCTACATCGAGCTGCCCCCGAGCGTCGTCCTCGAGATCACGTACACCGAGCCGGGCCTGCAGGGCGACCGCTCCTCGGCCGGCACCAAGCCCGCCACCCTCGAAACCGGGTACGAGATCCAGGTGCCGCTGTTCGTCGAGAACAACACCAAGGTCAAGGTCGACACCCGCGACGGCAGCTACCTCGGCCGGGTCAACGACTAGTGAGTGCGCGCGGTAAGGCCCGGAACCGGGCCCTCGATGTGCTCTTTGAGGCCGAGCAGCGCTCAGCCTCCGCGTTCGACGTGCTGAAGTCCCGCCGCGAGCAGACAGACCAGATCGTCAACCCCTACACCCTCGAAATCGTCGAAGGCGTGGTCTCGCACCAGGTAGCCATCGACGAATTCCTGGAGACCTATTCGCAGGGCTGGACCCTGGAGCGCATGCCCTCCGTGGACCGCATCATCCTGCGGATCGGCACGTGGGAACTGCTCTACAACGACGACGTCCCGGACGGCGTGGCGGTCAGCGAGGCTGTGGCCTTGGCCAAGACGCTCTCCACGGACGAGTCGCCGTCGTTCATCAACGGCCTGCTGGGCCGGCTGCAGCAGCTCAAGCCCTCGCTGCTGGCGTAAGCTCTCAGTGCCCCGAAGAACCCCGGCCAGGACATCCTGGCCGGGGTTCTTTCTTTTCCCCGGGTGCCCACGCTGGGCTGGCCCCACTGGGTTCCAACGGCCCCTAACCGACGACGGCGGACCGAAGCGCGGCGATCCCGGCGAGCTGGTGCTGCTCATCGCGCTGGTGTGCCGGCACGTCCCGGCCGCTGAGAATCCGTTGCCGGGTGAGGGCGAGCTGGGTGGCGGCATCGAGCAGCGCCTTCATCTGCACGCTCCGCCCCGTGGACCTGGCCCAGCGCAGCGCGGAACGGCGGCCGGCGGCGGTGGCCAGCATGTCTACCTCGGCCGCGGTAAACCAGCCCGCGGCCGCGTATTCCGTCAGCCGCTGACGGGTGAGCCTGCGCTCAGCCACCCGCAGCAGCGCGATCACCAGCACCGCCAGCAGGAAGATCGGCACCTGCACCATCACGTACCGGCCCAGGAAGTCCCGGCCCATGCTGTTCCAGGCGCTGTGCAACAGCATCGCGGGGACGAGGCCGGCGAAGAACGCCAGCACGGACAGCCCGGTGTTCCCGCGGCCGGCGGCGAAGCCCATCACCAGACCGGTCGTACCCGTGAAAATGGCGTGGGCGAAGGGTGAGAGGACCCCGCGGAGAAAGAAAACCACCGCGAGGTCCGTGCCGGGATCGCTGGATTCGGCGATGGCGCGGCCGAAGTAGAGGATGTTCTCGGTAAACGCGAAGCCCGCCGCGATCGTGAAGGCGAACACCACACCGTCGACCGGTCCGTTGAAGTGTTTCGGGGCAAAGAGCACGAGCAACAGCAGCCCCAGGGACTTGGCGAATTCCTCCACCACCGGCGCCTGGACCGTCACGGCGAACGTCGTATAGTCCAGTCCCGAGGCGGGCCCGGCCACCAGTGAGAAATAGGGCTGGATCAGCATCGTCACCGCGATCGAGACGACGGCTCCCCAGGCAAACGCGAAAAGCAGCAGGGGTTTCGGCTCAGGTTCCCAGCGGTCGATGAAGCGCACCGTCAGCAATACGGTCCCCAGGGGAACCAGCGAGGCCACGAAACCAACGGCAAAGCCGGTGATTCCGGTCCTTTCCAGCAGGAAGGGCACCACCAGGAAGAGGCAGAGGAACGCCAGGAATCCGCCGGCCATCACCAGGCCAAAAACGCCGGAACCGCGGCCGTTCTTCCAGCCCGGGCTGCCTCCCGCCGGCCCGGCGGGAGGCAGTGCCGGCTGCAACTGGCCGCCGTCGTTGGCAGGGGCCCACTGGTAGTTCGCGGGCTGGACACGCCCCAGCCACGTCGGGTTGGCCTGCCGGGGCAGCGGCCCCTGGCGCGGGCCGCCAGGGTGCTCATGCCCCGGCCGCGGTCCGTTCATCGTCATGGAACCGAGCCTATGTCCGTGTGAGGTTAAACGCATTCCGGCGGCGACGGGGCAGCAGTGCCGTTGTGGTAATTTGAAAGGGCAAATAATCCTTTTTTAATTCCGTCCCGTGAGGCGGGGAAAGGGGAGACGAGCTTTGACTTCCGTGCCTTCAGCACCGGGTCCGGCGCAGGTGGTGCTCACCCGGGTTGTCCTCAACCAGGCTGACATCGACCGCGCGCTCACTCGTATCGCCCATGAAATTCTTGAGGCCAACAAGGGCTCCCAGGACCTCGTCCTGCTGGGCATCCCGCGCCGGGGCTATCCCCTCGCCGTCCGCCTCGCCGCCAAGATCGCCGCCGCGGATCCCACCGTGGACGCCGCGGCCATTGTTGGCCAACTCGACGTCACGATGTTCCGCGACGACCTCTCGCACCAGCCCACCAGGCCGCCGTACCCCACCCAGCTGCCGCGCACCGGCATCGACAACAAAGTTGTGGTGCTGATCGACGACGTCCTCTATTCCGGGCGCACCATCCGGGCAGCACTGGACGCCATCATCGACCTCGGCCGGCCGCGGATTGTCCGCCTCGCCGTGCTGATCGACCGCGGCCACCGGGAACTGCCCATCCGCGCCGACCATGTCGGCAAGAACCTGCCTACCTCCTCATCGGAGAAGGTCCGGGTCCGGCTCGAGGAAACCGATTCTGCCGGAGGCGGGGCAGCAGACGGCGCCCCCGACGGCGTCCCCGTCAATGAAGTGGTCATCGAGGCCACCGCATGAGGCACCTGCTCTCCACCGAAGACCTGAGCCTGCACAACGCCATCCGCATCCTGGACACCGCCGAGGAAATGGCTGCGGTGGGGGAGCGCGAGGTCAAAAAGCTCCCCGCCCTGCGGGGGCGCACCGTGGTCAACCTCTTCTTCGAGGACTCCACCCGCACCCGGATCTCCTTCGAAGCCGCCGCCAAGCGGCTCTCCGCCGACGTCATCAACTTCGCCGCGAAGGGCTCGTCCGTCTCCAAGGGCGAGTCGCTGAAGGACACCGCCCAGACCCTCGCCGCGATGGGCGCCGACGCCGTCGTCATCCGGCACTGGGCCTCCGGCGCCCCGCACCGGCTCGCCGCGACCGACTGGATCGACGCCGCCGTCATCAACGCCGGCGACGGCACCCACGAACACCCCACCCAGGCGTTGCTGGACGCGTTCACGATGCGCCGGCACTGGTCGAAGCTGGCCGGCACGCCGTCGGCCGGCGCCGACCTCAAAGGCATGCGCGTCGCCATCGCCGGTGACGTCCTGCACTCGCGCGTTGCCCGCTCCAACGTCTGGCTGCTGCGCACCCTCGGCGCCGAGGTCACCCTCGTCGCGCCGCCCACGCTGCTCCCCATCGGCGTCGAAAAATGGCCGTGCGCCGTCAGCTTCGACCTCGACGAGACCCTCGCCCAAGGCGTGGACGCCATGATGATGCTCCGCGTCCAGGGCGAACGGATGAATGCCTCCTTCTTCCCCACCACCCGCGAATACTCGCGGCGCTGGGGCTTCGACGACAACCGGCTCCGTGCCCTCGACAGCCTGGGGCTCAAGGACACCATCATCATGCACCCCGGTCCCATGAACCGCGGGCTGGAAATCTCCGCGGCCGCGGCCGACTCGCCCCGCTCCACCGTGCTGGCGCAGGTGCGCAACGGCGTGTCGGTCCGGATGGCGGCACTGTACCTGCTCCTGTCCGGGGAGAACCGCGAGCCGGCCGCCGCACCAGTTTCTGCCACTGCCTCTACGGCCGCGTCCGCGGCCGCGTCCGCGGCGCACGCCGCCATTCCGAACCTCACTTATTCCCACCAGGAGAGCCACTGATGGCCGATCAGCACCAGAACGCAGACAACAGCGGCGCCTACCTCATCCGGGGGGCCTCGATCCTGGGCGGAGCAGCCGAGGACCTCCTGATCCGGGCCGGCGTGATCGCCGCCCGCGGCCGCCAGCTGGACGCCGAAGGCGCCGGGGTGCGGGACGCAACAGTAATCGACGCCGCGGGCCTTGTCGCGCTCCCGGGCATGGTGGACATCCACACCCACCTGCGCGAACCCGGCCGCGAAGACGCCGAAACCGTCGAAACCGGCACCCGCGCCGCCGCCCTGGGCGGCTACACGGCCGTGCACGCCATGGCCAACAGCACCCCGGTGGCGGACACCGCCGGCGTCGTGGAGCAAGTCCTCACCCTTGGCCGGACCGCCGGCTGGGTGGACGTCCGTCCGGTGGGGGCAGTCACCGTGGGCCTCGCGGGGGAGCAGCTCGCCGAGCTCGGCGCCATGGCCGACTCCCGCGCCCACGTCCGCGTGTTCTCCGACGACGGCATCTGCGTCCACGATCCGGTGCTGATGCGCCGCGCGCTCGAATACGTCAAGGCGTTCGACGGCGTCGTGGCCCAGCACGCGCAGGAACCCCGACTCACCGCCGGCGCCCAGATGAACGAGGGCGAGGTCTCCGCCGTCCTCGGCCTGGCCGGCTGGCCGGCCGTCGCCGAAGAGAGCATCATCGCCCGGGACGTGCTGCTGGCCCAGCACGTCGGGTCCCGCCTGCACGTCTGCCACGTCTCCACGGCCGGGTCCGTGGAGATCATCCGCTGGGCCAAGTCCCGCGGCGTCAACGTCACGGCCGAGGTCACCCCGCACCACCTCTGGCTCACGGATGAGCTCGCCCGCAGCTACGACCCCGTCTACAAGGTCAACCCGCCGCTGCGCACGGACGCCGATGTCCAGGCCCTCCGGGCCGCCCTGGCCGATGGCACGATCGACGTCGTCGGCACCGACCACGCCCCGCACCCGAGCGAACACAAGGAATGCGAGTGGGCGCAGGCGGCCATGGGCATGACCGGGCTGGAAACCGCGCTCTCCGTGGTCCAGCACACCATGATCGAAACAGGCCTGATGGGCTGGGAGGATTTTGCCCGCGTGACCTCCACGGCGCCGGCCGCCATCGGCCGGGTCCAGGACCAGGGCCGCCCGCTCGAGGCCGGGGAGCCTGCCAACGTCATACTCGTGGACCCGGCTGCGCGCTGGACCGTGGACCCTTCTAAGATGGCAACCATGGGCCGTAACTCTCCGTTTGCCGGCCGGGAACTGCCGGGGAAGGTAGTGGCGACGTTCTTCAAGGGCCACCCGACCGTTCTCGACGGAAAACTCAACACCCCGTACCGGTGGCCGGCCGAAGCGGTCGACGCAGGACCGGCGGGCCGCCGCCCGTGAGTGTCAAGGACCTCTCCCTGCTCTTCACGCTCGTCCTGATTGGCGTCGCGCTTGCCCTCATCGCCGTCGGCTGGCGTAACCGCCTGCGCCGCCAGTCCGACGTCGAGCCCCTCCCCGAGGTTCCCGCCGAACTCGGCGCCCCGCTGGCCGCCGCCGACGGCCAGTACGTCGCCTCCACCACCGCCGGCGACTGGCTGGACCGGATCGCCGTGCACAATCTGGGCATCCGCACCAACGCCAAGCTCTCCGTGCACCCCGAAGGCGTGCTGTTCGAGCGCGCGGGCGCCGGCCCGGTGTTCATCCCGACCGGATGCCTGACCGGTGTGCGGCAGGAAAGCGGCATGGCCGGAAAGTTCGTGGAAAAGGACGGCCTGCTGGTGCTCAGCTGGATGCTCGGTTCCCACGAACTCGACACCGGCTACAGGACGCGCCGCGCCGAGGACAAGGCCGTGCTCCTCACCACCCTCCAAGATTTGATCTCCGCAGCCCCTCAGGCAGAAGCCGATAGTGGAAAGTAACGACGTGACGGAATCCAACGAAGTGACAGAAACAGCAGTGTCAGAAAAAACAGTGACAGAAGAATCAGTGCCAGCTAACCCCACTGCACCCGCAGCAGCATCCACCCCCGCGGTCCTCGTGCTCGAGGACGGCCGGATTTTCCGCGGCACCAGCTACGGCGCCACCGGAACGGCCCTCGGCGAGGCAGTCTTCGCGACCGGCATGACCGGCTACCAGGAGACCATCACCGACCCCTCCTACGCTCGCCAGCTCGTGGTCCAGACCGCGCCGCACATTGGCAACACCGGCGTCAACACCGACGACGCCGAGTCCCGCCGCATCTGGGTGGCCGGCTACATCGTCCGCGACGCCGCGCGCCGGCCCTCCAACTGGCGTTCCGAACGCCCCCTCGACGACGAGCTCGTCGAGCAGGGGATCGTCGGCATCCAGGGCGTCGACACCCGCGCCATCACCCGCCACCTGCGCGAACACAAGACCATGCGCGCCGGCATCTTCTCCGGCGACGCCGCCCGCGCCACGGACAAGGAACTCGTCGACGCTGTCCTGGCCAGCGCGCCGATGGAAGGCTCACGGCTCGCCGAGGAAGTCAGCGTGGACGCCGCCTACACGGTGGAGCCCAAGGACTTCGGCTGGGACGGCGAGCCGCGGTTCAGCATTGCCGCCATCGATTTGGGCATCAAGCGCATGACCCCCGTACGGTTCGCCGAGCGCGGGGTCCGGGTGCACGTGCTGCCCGCCACGGCAACCCTCGCCGACGTCCAGGCTGTCAACCCGGACGGCTTCTTCATGTCCAACGGCCCCGGCGACCCCGCCACCGCGGACAACCAAGTGGCGCTGCTGCGCTCCGTGCTCGATGAGAAGATCCCGTACTTCGGCATCTGCTTCGGCAACCAGATCCTCGGCCGGGCCCTCGGGTTCGGCACCTACAAGCTCCGCTACGGCCACCGCGGCCTGAACCAGCCCGTGATGGACCGCCGCACCGGCAAGGTCGAAATCACTTCGCAGAACCACGGCTTCGCCGTCGACGCCCCGCTCAACGGCGCCACCCAGGCCCCCGAGGAGCGCTTCGGCCGGGTCGAGGTCAGCCACGTGAGCCTCAACGACGACGTCGTCGAGGGGCTGTCCTGCCTCGACATTCCGGCCTTCTCCGTGCAGTACCACCCCGAAGCGGCCGCCGGCCCGCACGACGCCGCCTACCTCTTCGACCGCTTCATCGAGCTGATGGCGGACGCTTCTTCAAAGACAGAGACCGGCACAAAGACTGCCACCGATTCCAAGACTGGGGACACGAAGTAATGCCCAAGAGAACTGACCTCAAGAGCGTCATGGTCATCGGGTCCGGCCCGATCGTGATCGGCCAGGCGGCCGAATTCGATTACTCCGGCACCCAGGCGCTGCGCGTCCTCAAGGAGGAAGGCCTGCGGGTCATCCTCGTCAACTCCAACCCGGCCACCATCATGACGGACCCCGAGTTCGCTGACGCGACCTACATCGAACCGATCACCCCCGAAGTGGTGGAGAAAATCATCGCCAAGGAGCGCCCCGACGCGCTCCTGCCGACCCTCGGCGGCCAGACGGCCCTCAACACGGCCATCGCGCTGGACAAGAACGGCGTCCTGGAGAAGTACAACGTCGAGCTGATCGGCGCCAATATCGCCGCGATTGAGCTGGGCGAGGACCGCGAGAAGTTCAAGGGCGTCGTCGAGCGCTGCGGCGCCGAGTCGGCCCGCAGCCACATCATCCACACCATGGACGAGGCTCTCGCCGCGGCCGGTGACCTCGGTTACCCGATGGTCGTCCGGCCCTCCTTCACCATGGGCGGCCTGGGCTCCGGGCTGGCCTACGACGAGGGGGACCTGCGCCGGATTGTCGGCCAGGGCCTGCAGTACAGCCCCACGTCCGAGGTGCTGCTCGAAGAGAGCATCCTCGGCTGGAAGGAGTACGAGCTCGAGATGATGCGCGACAAGAACGACAACGTCGTGGTGGTCTGCTCCATCGAGAACTTCGACCCCGTGGGCGTCCACACCGGCGACTCCATCACCGTCGCCCCCGCCCTGACCCTCACCGACCGCGAATACCAGCGGCTGCGCGACATCTCCATCGCCGTCATCCGCGAAGTCGGCGTCGACACCGGCGGCTGCAACATCCAGTTCGCCGTCGAGCCGGACACCGGCCGCGTCGTCGTGATCGAAATGAACCCCCGCGTCTCCCGTTCCTCCGCCCTCGCGTCCAAGGCCACCGGCTTCGCGATCGCGAAGATTGCCACCAAGCTGTCCCTCGGCTACACCCTGGACGAGATCCCGAACGACATCACCCAGAAGACCCCGGCGTCCTTCGAACCGACCCTGGACTACGTGGTGGTGAAGGTCCCGCGCTTCGCGTTCGAGAAGTTCCCGGCGGCGGACCCCACCCTGACCACCACCATGAAGTCGGTGGGCGAGGCCATGGCCATGGGCCGGAACTTCACCGAGGCGCTGCAGAAGGCCTTGCGCTCCCTGGAGCAGAAGGGCTCCCAGCTGGACTTCAGCCACGTCCCGGAATGGGAAGTCGCGGAGCTGATCGAGAAGTCCAAGCGTCCCACCACCGAGCGCCTGCACCAGGTGCAGCGCGCCATGCTCGGCGGCGCCACCGTGGAACAGCTCTTCGAGGCGACCAAGATCGACCCCTGGTACCTGGACCAGCTCCAGCTGCTGAACGAGATCTCGCTCGAAATCCGCCAGGCCGCGGCGCTGACGCCGGAGATGCTGACTCGCGCCAAGCGCCACGGCTTCTCCGACGAACAGATCGGTGCGCTGACCCACAACTCCGAGGACGTAGTCCGCGGGGTCCGGCAGGCCCTGGGCATCCGTCCCGTCTACAAGACCGTGGACACCTGCGCGGCCGAGTTCGCCGCCTACACCCCGTACCACTACTCCTCCTATGACGAGGAGGACGAGGTTGCGCTGCACGCCAAGCCGTCCATCATCATCCTCGGGTCCGGCCCCAACCGGATCGGCCAGGGCATCGAGTTCGACTACTCCTGCGTGCACGCCTCGATGGCGCTGCGCAAGGCCGGCTACGAGACCGTGATGGTCAACTGCAACCCGGAAACCGTCTCCACCGACTACGACGTCTCCACCCGGCTCTACTTCGAACCGCTCACCCTGGAGGACGTCCTCGAGGTCATCGCGGCCGAGGAGCGCACCGGCGGGGTCATGGGCGTCTTCGTTCAGCTCGGCGGCCAGACCCCGCTCAAGCTCGCCCAGCAGCTCGCCGACGCCGGCGTGCCGATCCTCGGCACCTCGCCGGAGGCCATCGACCTGGCCGAACACCGCGGCGCCTTCTCCCGCGTCCTCGACAAGGCCGGGCTCGTCTCGCCGAAGAACGGCACCGCCGTGTCCTTCGAGGACGCCAAGAAGATCGCCGACGAGATCGGCTACCCGGTCCTGGTCCGGCCCTCCTACGTCCTCGGCGGACGCGGCATGGAGATCGTCTACGACGAGCCCAACCTCTCCCGCTACATCGCCAACGCCACCGAGATCACCCCCGACCACCCGGTCCTGATCGACCGCTTCCTCGAGGACGCCGTCGAGATCGACGTCGATGCCCTCTACGACGGCACGGAGATGTACCTCGGCGGCATCATGGAACACATCGAGGAGGCCGGCATCCACTCCGGCGACTCGGCCTGCGTCCTGCCGCCCATCACCCTGGGCGGCAACGTACTGGAACGGGTGCGCACCGCCACCTTGGCGATCGCCGAGGGCGTGGGCGTCCGCGGCCTGATCAACATCCAGTTCGCCCTGGCCTCCGACGTGCTCTACGTCCTCGAAGCCAACCCGCGCGCGTCCCGCACCGTCCCGTTCGTCTCCAAGGCCACGGGTGTCCAGATGGCGAAAGCCGCGGCCCTGATCGGCACCGGCGTCACCATCAACCAGCTCCGCAGCGCCTACAAGATGCTGCCGGAGAGCGGCGACGGCTCCACCCTGCCGCTGGACGCGCCGGTCTCGGTCAAGGAAGCCGTGCTGCCGTTCAGCCGCTTCCGCACCCCGGAGGGCAAGGTGGTGGACTCCCTGCTCGGCCCGGAAATGCGCTCCACGGGCGAGGTCATGGGCATCGACAAGCACTTCGATACGGCCTTCGCCAAGAGCCAGGCGGCCGCGAACAACGCCCTGCCCACCGAGGGCAAGATCTTCGTCTCGGTGGCCAACCGGGACAAGCGCTCGGTCATCATGGGCGTCAAGCGGCTCTCGGACCTCGGCTTCGAGAT
Organism: Arthrobacter sp. 05T410; assembly: GCF_056396505.1. Lineage (NCBI taxonomy): Bacteria > Bacillati > Actinomycetota > Actinomycetes > Micrococcales > Micrococcaceae > Arthrobacter > Arthrobacter sp. 05T410. Next base: position 27,194 of record NZ_JBFTLP010000001.1, read on the forward strand.
CGTCTCCACCGGCGGCACAGCCGACGTGCTCCGCCGCAACGGGATCCAGGCCACCCCGGTCCGGAAGGTCGCCGAAGGTTCCAGCGCCGAAGGCGAAGGCACCATCGCCGACCTCATCATCGCCGGCGAGATCGACATGGTCTTCAACACCCCCTCCGGCGGCGAGGCCCGCAGCGACGGCTACGAACTCCGTGCCGCCGCGACCTCGATCGGGATCCCGTGCATCACCACCGTGGCCGAGTTCAACGCCGCCGTCCAGGCCATCGAGGCGCTGCGCACCTACGAATGGTCGGTCACGAGCCTGCAGGAACACGCCGCGAACCTGAAGGCGCTCCAGGATGCCTGAGGCATCCACCGCCCCGGCGGCCGGCCGGGAGACTTTCGGCTCCCGGCTGGGGCGGGCCATGGCGGACCGCGGCCCGCTGTGCGTCGGCATCGACCCGCACCCGGCGCTGCTGCAGCGCTGGGGGCTCACTGACGACGCCGCCGGGCTGGAACGCTTCTCGCTGACCGTGCTGGAGGCAGTGGGCTCCCTCGCTGCCGCGGTGAAACCGCAGGTGGCCCTGTACGAGCGCCACGGATCGGCTGGAATCGCCGTGCTCGAACGCACCCTGGCCGCGGCGGCGGAAGCGTCCGTGCTGACCATCGCGGACGCCAAACGCGGCGACATCGGCTCCACCATGGCCGCCTACGCGGATGCCTGGCTGCGGGACGGCTCGGCCCTGGCCGCGGATTCGGTGACGTTGAGCCCGTACCTGGGCTTTGAGTCGCTCCGGCCCGCCCTGGACCTGGCGGCCGGGACCGGCCGCGGGGTGTTCGTCCTCGCGCTGACTTCGAACCCGGAGGGCGCCTCGGTCCAGCACGTCGGCGGGGGCGATTCCGTCGCGCGGCGGATCACGGAAGCGGCCGCGGTGGAGAACCAGCGCTATGACGGTTCGCTCGGTTCCGTGGGCCTGGTGGTCGGTGCCACGGTGGGCTCGGCCCTTTCCGCACTGGATATCGATCTGGCGGCGGTCCGCGGGCCGATCCTGGCCCCGGGGCTGGGCGCTCAGGGCGCCACGGCCGCGGACCTGCGCCGCACGTTCGGTGCGGCCTATCCCCAGGTCCTGGGGACCTCGAGCCGGGAGATTCTCGGCGCCGGACCGCAGCTGCAGTCCCTCCGGGATGCCGCGCGGCGCACCCTCGACGAACTCCTCGCGGCTTAGCGGCAGCCGCCTCGCCGGCCCGGGACCGGAGCTGCCGGACCCGGGCCGGGGGCCGTCCCGTTCGGAATTGTGCTTTTCCCGTTCCCGAACTGGCCGGCGCGCAGATTTCCATTGATTTCTGCCGCCGCCTGACGGTAGGTTCGGGGCAAGGGCATGAGTGCCCCGTCCCGCCATGCAGGGAGGCCTTCCGTGAGTTTGAGACCACTCACTCCTCAGGAGCGTTCCGACGCCCTTCGCAAGGCCGCTGCCGCAAGGGCCACCAGGGCCGAGGCAAAGGAGCGGCTCAAGACGGGCGAGCTGACCATCGCCAATGTCATCAGTGCCGCCGAATCCGACGACGCCATTGCCCGCATGAGAATCGTGGAGCTGCTCGAGGCCCTGCCCGGGATCGGCCGGGTCCGGGCGGCGGCCATCATGGACCAGCTCGGCATCGCACAATCCCGACGGGTCCGCGGCCTGGGAATCCACCAGCGCCGGGCGCTGGTAGATTTTATTGACGACAAGTAGCCCGGTCCGCCGAGCTGCCCACCACCGCCCAAAGGAATATGTGAGCAAGAAACCGGGACTGACAGTCCTCGCCGGCCCGACGGCTGTTGGCAAAGGCACCGTGTCCACCTACATCCGGGACAACTACCCCGGAGTCTGGCTCTCCGTGTCGGCCACCACGCGCCCGCCGCGGCCGGGGGAGCAGGACGGGATCCACTACTTCTTCAAATCGGCCGAGGAATTCGATTCCCTGGTCGAAAACGGCGAATTGCTCGAGTGGGCCGTCGTCCACGGCCGGAACCGCTACGGCACGCTGCGCAGCACGGTTGACGCCGCCATTGCCGAGGGCCGCTCGGTGCTGCTGGAGATCGATCTGCAGGGCGCCCGGCAGGTCAAGCAGGCCGTCCCGGATGCCCAGTTTGTGTTCCTGGCGCCCCCGAGCTGGGACGAAATGGTCCGCCGGCTGGTCGGCCGCGGCACGGAAAGCGCCGAAGAACAGCAGCAGAGGCTGGAAACCGCTAAACTAGAACTTGCCGCTGAACCGGAGTTCGACCACACCGTCATCAATGATGACGTTCGTCGGGCAGCGGACGAGCTTGTTTCACTCATGGGGCTGACCCCGAACCCGCGCTAGGCGCCGGGACGTACCGGCCCGTTAGAATTTGGAGAATTCGTGTCCACGAACCTTGAAGGCATCATCAACCCGCCGATCGACGAGCTGCTGAAGGCCGCCGACTCGAAGTACGGACTGGTGATTTTTGGTGCCAAGCGCGCACGCCAGATCAACGCGTACTACGCCCAGCTGCATGAGGGCCTGTTTGAGTACGTTGGCCCGCTGGTCGACACCAAGCTGAACGAGAAGTCCCTGTCGATCGCCCTGCGCGAGATCAACGAAGGCAAGCTCGTCTCCACGCCGATCGAAACCGCAGAGTAATTCCCCCCGCGGGAAGAGCCAAGTAAACAGACTGCCTGCTGACGGAGATCACGTGCGCATAGTCCTCGGAGTCGGGGGAGGGATTGCCGCCTACAAGGTGGCATCGCTCCTCCGGCTTTTTACTGAAGCCGGGCATGACGTCACGGTCATCCCCACCGAGGCGGCCACCCGCTTCGTCGGCGTCGCGACGTGGGAGGCCCTGTCCGGGCACCCGGTGAGCAACAGCGTGTTCGACGCCGTCCACACGGTCAACCATGTCCGGCTCGGCCACGAGGCCGAACTGATCGTCGTGGCCCCGGCCACGGCCGATCTCCTGGCCCGCGCGGCCACCGGCCAGGCCGATGACCTCCTCACCAACACCCTGCTGATGGCCGGCGACTGCCCGGTGCTCATGGCCCCGGCCATGCACACCGAAATGTGGCAACACCCCGCGACCCAGGCCAACGTCGAAACGTTGCGCAGCCGCGGCGTCACCGTGCTGGAACCCGCGAGCGGGCGGCTGACCGGCGCCGACTCCGGTCCCGGCCGCCTGCCCGAGCCGGAGGCGATCTTCACCGCCGCCATGGCCCTCGCCGGCGCCGAAGCGGCCGCCGCCAACGCTTCCGCAACTTCCGCGGCGATGCCGGCCGTTGACCCGGACGTGGCCACTGCCCTGGCCGCCGCGCCTGCAACGGTGCAGCCGGCGGTTACGCCGTTGGCCGGACTGACGGTGACCATCAGTGCCGGCGGCACCCGGGAACCGCTGGACCCCGTGCGGTTCCTCGGCAACCGCTCCTCCGGCAAGCAGGGCGTGGCCTTGGCCGCCGCGGCCCGCGAGGCCGGAGCCCGCGTCCGCCTGCTGGCCGCCCACATGGAAGTCCCGGCGCCCGCCGGCGTCGAAATCGTCCAGGTCGAAACGGCCCTGGAACTGCGGGAGGCGGCGCTGCACGCGGCCGCCGACTCCGACGTCGTCATCATGGCCGCCGCGGTCGCGGACTTCCGGCCGGCGGACGTCGCCGGGACCAAGATCAAGAAGCGCGACGACGTCGCCGATCCCGTGATCAACCTGGTGCGCAACCCCGACATCCTGCGCGAACTCGTCGAGGTCCGCGACGCCGCGTCCCGGAATCAGCTGATCGTCGGCTTCGCCGCCGAGACGGGCGATGCCGGCGGCGATGTCCTGGACTATGCCCGGGCCAAGCTGCACCGGAAAGCCTGCGACCTGCTGGTCGTCAACCAGGTGGGCCGGGACTTGGTCTTTGGCGAGGACACGAACACAGTAGTCATCCTTTCCCGTGACGGCTCCGAACCCCAAGAGGCGTCGGGTTCCAAATCCGACGTCGCGGCTGCCGTGATCGACCGGATCAGCGCCGAGCTGAGCCGGGCTGTACCGCCGGCGTAGCCCGGCGTAACCAACATCTCCTTAGCACGGGGACACACGCCGCCGGACGTCCGTTATCCAACCAGTAAGGTAGTTGAGTGACTTTACCGCTGCACATCCCCGCCTTCCACGGGTCCACGCCCGCCGCGCTCCGGCTCTTCACGTCCGAGTCGGTGACGGAGGGCCACCCCGACAAGATCTGTGACCAGATCAGCGATGCGATCCTCGACGCACTGCTCGACAAAGACCCCGAGTCCCGGGTAGCCGTGGAGACGCTGGCCACCACCGGGCTGGTCCACGTCGCGGGCGAGGTCACCACCGATGCCTATGTCGAGATTCCGCAGATTGTCCGGGAGACCATCCTGGGCATCGGGTACGATTCTTCGGCCAACGGCTTCGACGGCGCCCGGTGCGGCGTCTCGGTATCCATCGGCCAGCAGTCCAACGACATCGCCGGCGGCGTGTTCAACTCCCTCGAAGCGCGTGAGGGCCGCCAGGAGGACGACTACGACCTCCAGGGAGCCGGCGACCAGGGACTCATGTTCGGCTACGCCAGCGACGAAACGCCGTCCTACATGCCCGTGCCGATCTGGCTCGCGCACCGGCTCTCCGAGCGCCTGACCGAGGTCCGCAAGAACGGCGAACTCGCCTACCTGCGCCCGGACGGCAAGACCCAGGTCACCGTGGGCTACGACGGCGACCGCCCGGTCTCAGTCGAAACTGTCGTCATCTCCAGCCAGCACGCCGAAGGCACCAGCCTGGACCAGCTCCGGGCCGACCTCGCCGAGCACGTGGTGGGGCCGGTCATGGCACTGTCCAACCTGGACACCTCACGGACCCGCAACATCCTCAACCCCGCAGGCGCCTTTGTGATTGGCGGCCCGGTAGGCGACGCCGGCCTCACCGGCCGCAAGATCATCGTCGACACCTACGGCGGCATGGCCCGCCACGGCGGCGGCGCGTTCTCCGGCAAGGACCCGTCGAAGGTGGACCGTTCGGCCGCCTACGCCATGCGCTGGGTCGCCAAGAACGTGGTGGCCGCCGGCCTCGCCAAGCGCGCCGAAATCCAGATCGCCTACGCGATCGGCCAGGCCCGCCCCGTGGGAACCTACGTTGAGACATTCGGAACCGAAACCGTGGACCCGGCCCGCATCAGCGCCGCGATCGCCGAGATCTTCGACCTGCGCCCGCGGGCCATCATCGACGCCCTCGACCTCAAGCGCCCGATCTACGCCAAGACCGCCGCCCACGGACACTTCGGCCGCGAAGACCCGGACTTCACCTGGGAACGCCTGGACCGGGTGGACGAGCTGAAAGCGTTCTTCAACGCCTAAGGCCCGGCCAAACCGTCCAAAGCCGCCGCGACGGTGTGTTTTGACAGTGAGTTTGTCAGTCCTGCGTGATGTGCTGTAGCCAGGCCGCCCTCCGGTGGCCTGGCTACAGTGCATTTGGGAATACAGTGCATTTCGGAAGACAGCGCATTTCGGAAACAGTGCATGTGTCGAACGATCCTCAGGGGAGGTGCGAGCCGTGAGTCCCATTCCTGCCGGCGGCGCGCCCGGTGAACCCCAGCAGCTGTGCCTGCTCCAGGGTTTTCCAGCCTCCGCCGCGGAAGCGTCCGGGCCGGCCCTTGCGGCCCACCTGCCAGTGGCGCGGGTGCTGATCGAGTCCTCGCTGCCCCACCTGGACAGGCCTTTCGACTACAGCGTCCCCGCCGCCCTCGACGCCGACGCCATCCCCGGAGTCCGGGTCAAGGTCAAATTCAACGGGCAGGAACTGGCCGGATACCTGCTGGAGCGCACCGCCGGATCCGACGCCGGCCACCCCCTGGTGCCGCTGCACAAGGTGCTCTCCGCCGTCCCGGTCCTGACCCCCGCAGTGGCCGAGCTCGCCGGCCGGATCGCCTCGCGCTACGCCGGAACGGTCAGCGATGTCCTGCGTGTGGCCGTGCCGCCGCGCATGGCCAAGCTCGAAAAGGAATTCGCCCCGGACGGCCGGCTCGATCCCGCGCTGTTCGGCACTGAGACGTTCGGTCTGGCGACCGACGTGTCGCTTCCGTCGCCGGCCGCCGGCAGCATCTGGACCCGGTACCGCAACGGTGCGGCATTCCTCGCCCACCTCGCCGCGGGGGAGTCGCCCCGGGCCGTGCTGACCGCCCTGCAGGGGTACGGGCCCGCCGGCTGGCCGCGGATGATCGCCGAAGCCGTGGCCGCGGTGCGGATCTCCGGCCGCGGCGCCGTCGTCGTGGTGCCCGACTACCGGGACCTTGACCGCGTGGAATCTGCCCTGCTGGAACTGCTTCCCGCCGGCGACGTCGCCCGGCTCACCGCGGACGACGGCCAAACGCCGCGCTACCGCAGCTTCCTGCGCGTGCTCAGCGGCGCCGCCGGGGTCGCCGTGGGCACGCGGTCCGCGGCCTACGCGCCGGTGCCGAACCTCGGGCTCGTCATCTGCTGGGACGACGGCGACGACCTCCACATCGAGCAGCGCTCCCCGTACGCGCACACCCGCGAAGTCCTCCTGCTCCGGGCGGGCCAGGAGGGGGCCGCGTGCCTGCTCGCCGCCCATTCGCGCAGCACCGAAACGGAGCGGCTGGTCGCCTCCGGCTGGGCCCAGGCCGTGGAAGCGGACCGGGCCGTCGCGCGGCGGACAGTCCCGCGGGTCCTGAACACGGCCGACAGCTACGAACTCGAGCATGACCCGCTCGCCCGGATCGCCCGGCTCCCCGGCGCGGCCTGGCGGGCCGCCAAGGAAGGCCTGGAACGGGGTCCGGTCCTGGTCCAGGTGGCCCGCGCCGGCTACGCCCCCTCGCTGGTGTGCGACACCTGCCGGGAACCGGCCCGCTGCACCGCCTGCAGCGGCCCGCTGGCGATCGCCGGTCCGGGCGGGAGCAGCGCCGTGCCGCAATGCCGCTGGTGCTCGGCCCCGGCCCCGGCCTGGCGCTGCGGCACGTGCAACGGCGCCAGGCTAAGGCGCGGCGCCACGGGAGCCCTCCGCACCGCGGAGGAGCTGGGCCGGGCGTTTCCGGGAAAACCGGTCATCACCTCATCCGGGGACCAGATCAAGGCCACCGTTGCGGAGACCGCGGCCCTGGTGGTGGCCACCGTCGGTGCCGAACCCGTGGCCTTCGGCGGGTACGCCGCGGCCCTGCTGCTCGACGGCGATTCGCTGCTGCGCCGGGAAAACCTGAGGGCGGGGGAGGACGCGGTCCGGCGCTGGTTCAACGCCGCGGCCCTGGTGCGGCCCGCTTCCGAGGGCGGCCTGGTGGTCATCACCGCCGACGACGCCGCCGGGGTTGGCGCCCTGCTGCGCTGGGATCCCGCCGGGTACGCCAGCCGGGAACTGGCACTGCGGCAGGAGCTGCAGCTGCCGCCCGCCGTGCGGGTCGCCTCCGTCACCGGCGGCAGGACCGCCGTCGGCCATTTCACGGATGCCATCCAGCAGCGGCTGGCGGCGCAGGGAACCGTCCTCCGGACGGCCGGGCCCGCGCCCCTGATCCTGCCAGCGGCCGCCGGGGCCGGCCGCACGCCGCCGCAGGATGCAGTGGCGCGGGATGCTGCGACGCGGGATGCTGTGCCACGGAATGCTGTGCCCCGGGACTCCGGCCAGGAGGTCCGGACCCTGCTGTTCATCCCCTACGCCCAGGCCGCGGTTGCCACGGCCGTCATGCGGGCCGTCAAGGCGGCGGCCGCAGCCAAGCGCAGCGACGACCCGGTGCAACTGCGCCTGGACGGCGTCGACGTCCTGTAGGACCCTCCATTGCGTCTCCGCGGCTCACATGGCCCCACCGGCACGGCGGTCCCTCTATTCAAAGGGCGCGCATGCCACAACAGGCCCGCAGGCCGGCGGCCATTCGCCGCAGATGGCCGGAATGAGGCTCCGTATTGCGGCCCTCCGCGGCAAATGGGTGGTCGGGGACCGTGGCGCCGGCGTCATCCCGGCCTCGCTTTGGGTGCGGCGCGGAACGGGTCTCCGCGCCGGCCACTTACAGCCGTTCCGGCTATCTCCGGTCGCGGGGCCGGTTCCGGAGCGCGACGGCCTCTTCGGCGACGGCCACGAGCCGCCGCGCCGACTCATCCCAGCTGAAGTCTGCGGCCCGCTCCACTGAACGGCGGGACCGGGCCTTCCACAGGGCGGGGTCCTCGAGCGTGCGCACCGCCTCGGCAAACTCCGCCGGGGAGTCCGGATGCACGTAGCTGACGGCGTCGTCACCGACCTCCCGGAAGATCGGGATGTCGCTGGCAATCACCGGCGTGCCGTGGGACATGGCCTCGACGAGCGGCAGTCCGTAGCCCTCGGCCCGGGACAGGCTGACCAGGGCGGTGGTGCGTGCCAGGAGGGCCTCATACTCGGCGTCGGTCACCCCGTTGTGGAAGACGATGCTTGCGCCCTCGGGAGCCAGTGCCTCGAGCTCGGCCCGCCGCTCGGGCGTGATGCGGCTGAGCAGATGCAGGGTCATGTCCGGCAGTTCCGCCATGCCGCGGACCATGGTCTCCACGTTCTTATAGGGCATGAAGGAACCCATGTAGAGCAGCGTCTTGTCGGCCCCCGCCCCGGGATCGCGCGGGGTGTGGCCGTGCTGGGGGGCGTTGCCGACAATCCTGACAGGACGCCGGGTGAGCCGGTACTTCGCCATCAGGGCCGCCGTGGTGGAGCTGATCGTCGCCACGATGTCCGCCCGGTTCAGCAGGAGCCGCTGGGGCCAGAACGCTTTGTGGTACAGGCGCCACAGGACCCTGACGGGGGCCGGCAGGAATCCGGGAGGGGTGGGGTGCTCGTAGTAGATGAGGTCGTGCAGGGTCAGCACCAGGGCGTACTTCCGGCCCCAGCTGCCCATGGTCTGCATGGGGCATACCACCACGTCGGCGCCCAGCTTGTTGACCTTGGCCGCCACGAAGAGTTCGGCCGGGGACAGCGGGCTGTTGATCAGGGTGTATGGAACATCGGGCAGGAGCGCGAGCTGGCGGGTGTCGCTGATCAGCATCGAGACGTCGGCGATCCTGGCGGCCGCCGCGATCAGGCTGGCGCCGTAGCGGCTGATTCCGTCGTGGTGGTCCAGCCGGGTGAAGCGGGCATCAATGAGAATTTTCACGCGGCGTGGTCCTTTAGGAAGCGTCTGATGTAGCGGGCAGCGGGCTCGGGGGTTTCGTAGTGGATCAGGTGCCCGACGCCGGGAATGACCTCCAGCCTCCCGTCCGGGAGCCGCGCCGCGAGTTTGTGCTGGTCCGCCAGCATGGCGATCTCGTCCTTCTCGCCCGCGATCAGCAGCACCGGCAGCGTCAGGTCGCCGGCCACCTCGGTGACGTTGCTGCCCACCGAGGCCTTGAAGGCCTGGAGCAGGCTCTCCCGGTCTGCGAAGGAGGAAAAATAGGCGCTGTGCTGGGCGTGCACGAACCGGCGGATGTCCTTGTCCCCGGTCTTGGCCATGGTCACGCTCATCACCCGCACGATCGCCTGGCTGCGCAGCAGGGCCAGCCCGAGCCGCTGGGGAAGGCGTGCGGCGGCCTCGTAGTAGAGCACCGCGAGCTTCGTCATCAGGCCCTTGGGCCCTTCGAGGGCGGGCGCCGCGATGGGATTGACAAGGATCAGCTCGGCCACGGCACCGGGGTTGGCCGCCACGAAATGGCTGGCAATGATCGAACCGAACGAATGCCCCAGCAGGACCGTGTCCGCGCCCAGTCCCAGAGCAGCCATGAAACCGCCCAGGAACTGGCTGTAGCCGGCAACGCTGTGCCCGGTTCCCGCGAAGGCGGCCGAGCTGCCGAAGCCCGGCAGGTCCGGCATGATCAGGCGCATGTCCGTCAGCTGGTCGGCTACCCGGAGCAGGCCGTGGTGGTCGCCGCGGAACCCGTGCACCACCAGGATGGTGCGCGTTTCGGGGGTGACCTCGGCGGGTTCGTAGACCCAGTACGCGATCCGGGCACCGTCAACCTCAACGGACGCGGCCCGGGTGCGGGCGTCGAGTCCGCCGCTGAAGAGGGGCGTGCGTGAGGACCCGGTATCCACTTGTTCCATTGGTTCGAATCCTATGCGACGTTGTCGGGGTGGGAGCCGGTCCGGAAGCCGCGTTCGAGGCCGCCGACCTCCGTCATATCCAGCGGGGAGAGCTCAAAGTCGAAGACCTCGAAGTTTTCACGGATCCGCCCGGACGAGCTGGCCTTGGGGATGGCGATATTGCCCAGCTGCAGGTGCCAGCGCAGGATGATCTGTGCCGGCGTGCGGTCGTGTTCGGCCGCCAGGGCCAGGATCACGGGGTCCTTCAGGACCTGGCCGCGGCCCAAAGGACTCCACGCCTCGGTGCGGATACCCAGCAGCTTGTGCTTTTCCCGCAGTTCATCCTGCTGCAGCCAGGGATGAAGTTCGATCTGGTTCACGGCGGGCACCACCTCCGCCGTTTCCAGGAGCCGGTCCAGGTGCTGCGGCTGGAAGTTGGAGACGCCGATTGCGCGGACCTTGCCCTCGCGGTACAGCGTCTCCAGGGCCCGGTACGTTTCCGGGAACAGGCCACGGCGCGCGCACGGCCAATGGATCAGGTAGAGGTCGATGTATTCCAGGCCGAGGTTGGAGATCGAGGTGTCGAACGCACGCATGGTGGCGTCGTAGCCGTGGTCGTCATTCCAGACCTTGGTGGTGATGAAGAGGTCCTCGCGGGAAACGTAGGGTGCGGTTTCCCCAGGCCCGCCGCCGGTGCCCTCAAATCCGGACAGGGCACCGATTCCCTTGCCGACGCCCGTCTCGTTGCCGTACATGGCGGCGGTGTCGAAGTGCCGGTAGCCGGTCTCGACCGCCATGGTCACCAGGCTGGCGGCGTCGGCCGGGGGGACCTTGTACAGCCCGAACCCCAGCCGGTCGATCAATACGCCGTTGTTTAGGGTCAGCCGGGGGGAGAGTCTCATGACAAAGACTTTACCCACTGGCGCTGGCGAGTGCCGGACCGCCGTTGCCGCCGGCCGCGCCGGTCACGGTGCCCGCAACCGCTCAGCCCAGTCCGTCGAACCGGACGAGCCTGCGGGCGCTGGCCTCGTCCAGGATCAGGTCGGTGGCCAGTCCTGCCGCCAGCGCGCCCCTGAGCCCGTTGATTTTGGAAGCACCGGACACCACGCAGATGCGGCGCCGGACCTGGCGGAGCTGGGCCAGGTCCGGGCCGGTGGAGCGCGCGTTGAGCGTGATGCCGTCCGAGGACCCGTCGGCGCGGAAAAACACCGTGGCAACATCGCCCACCACATCGGAGTTCGCCAGGACGTTCAGGTCGTCTTCATCGAGGTAGCCGCCGGCGTAGACGTGGCTGGGGTAGTCGGCGTCAACCGATCCGACACCAAAGATCGCGATGCTCATCCGGGCCTGCAGCTCCAGGATCCGCTGAACACTCCGCTCATTCCACATTGCCCTTTTGGTCGCGGCGTGGTCGAAGAAGGCCGGCACGGGAAACTGTTCCACCCGTGCTCCGTAGGCGCTCCCGAACCGCCTCATGATGTCCGAGGCATAGGTGATGCCGGTGGTCTGCATGTTCCCGGCGCCGTTGAGCTGGACGATCACGCTGTCGTGGGTGATCTTGCGCGTCAGGTGCCGGCTCACGGCGCTCAGGGTGGAGCCCCATGCGACGCCGATGATGGCGTTGGAGTCCACCAGCGGTCCGATCGTCCGGGCAGCCTGCATGGCCACACGGTCCAGTGTTTCCGCCTCATTGAGGGTGTCCACCACCGGAACGACATGGACATCCACCTTGTATTCGGCGCGGATCATGCCCTCGAGTTCGGGCCCGGTGTCCAGCGGGCTGCGGATCTGGATCTGCACGAGACCCGAATCGCGCGCCGCGGACAACAGCCGGGAAACCGTGGACCGGGACGTCCGGAGCTCGCGGGCGATGGCGTCCATGGTCAGGTCCTGCAGGTAATACAGCTGGGCCGCGCGGAGGGCGTCGGACTGGCGTGATTGCATCATGACATTTCCCATCTGCACGTTTGTGCATAGTGCTTGACTCCATTTTCCATTAGTCCAAAGAATAGTGTTGAACGGCGCCGCGCCACGGGCGTGCCGCACAGAATCAAACCCAAGGGAGCAATTTTGGGACAGAAGGACTCAGTCGGCACACCGGCGAACGATCGCGCCTCGGTGCAGAAGCTGCGGACGCGGCGGCACGCGCAGGTTCTGATCATCGGAGGCGGAATCAACGGGGTCGGAACGTTCCGTGACCTGGCGCTGCAGGGCGTGGATGTGGCGCTCGTTGAGCGCGGCGATTACTGCCAGGGTGCCAGCGGCGCCTCTTCCCACATGATCCACGGCGGTATCCGGTACCTCGAAAACGGCGAGTTCCGCCTGGTCCAGGAGTCGGTGACCGAGCGCAACAGGCTTCTGCGGATCGCGCCGCACTACGTCAAGCCGCTGCAGACCACGATCCCGATCTTCAGCACCTTCTCCGGGGTCCTGGCCGCCCCCATGCGCTTCCTGACCCACAAGCAGGGCAAGCACACCGAACGCGGGGCGTTCCTGATCAAGCTCGGCCTGAGCATGTACGACTTCTTCTCCCGCGACGGCGGCACGGTTCCGCGCCACCAGTTCCGCGGACGCAAACGCGCCCTCGCCGAGCTGCCCCGCCTGCACCCCGGGATCAAGTACGCGGCCACGTACTTCGACGCCTCCGTCCACAACCCCGAGCGCCTCACCCTCGACGTGCTCCAGGACGGCGAGAAGGCCGCCGGCGCGGACGGCCACGCCCGCGCCAGCAACTACGTCTCCCTGGTCTCGCTGGGCGGCTCCGGAACCCCCGGAACCCCCAGCACCCCCGGAACCACTGTCCAGCTGCGCGATGAACTGACCGGTGAGGTGTTCGACTTCACTGCCGACGTTGTCGTGAACACCACCGGCGCCTGGGTCGACCTGACCAACGAGGCCATGGGGGCGGCGTCGTCGTTCATGGGCGGAACCAAGGGTTCGCACATCGTGCTGGACCATCCGGAGCTGCTCGCGGCGTGCAACGGCCGCGAAATCTTCTTCGAGCACACCGACGGCCGGATCGTACTGATCTACCCGATGGGGGACCGCGTCCTGGTCGGCACCACCGACGTCGACGCCGACATGGCCCAGGACGCCGTGTGCACCGAAGCGGAAATCGACTACTTCTTTGACCTGATCGGCCACGTGTTCCCGGACATCCCGGTGGGCCGGGACCAGATTGTCTACTCGTTCTCCGGTGTTCGGCCGCTTCCGAAGCACGACGCGACCCAGCCCGGCTTCGTCAGCAGGGACTACCGGATCGAACGCCGTGCGGCGGCGGGCGGCGCCGTCCTCAGCCTCGTCGGCGGCAAGTGGACCACGTTCCGGGCCCTCGCCGAGCACCTGAGCAACGACGTCCTGGCCGAACTCGGTATGGAACGGAAGGTTTCGACGGCGAAGCTCGCCATCGGCGGCGGCGCCGGCTTCCCGGACAGCGAGGACGGCGTCCAGCGCTGGATCAAGGCCCACATGTCGGCCGGCCGCGACGCCGCCCGCGTCACCGGGCTGCTGACCCGCTACGGGACCCGTGCCGAAGAAGTCATCCGCTTCCTGGACGGGGCCGCGGCCGGCGAGCCGGACCGGCTGCTGCATTCCACCCGCGAGCTGAGCACCCGGGAACTGGAGTTCATGGCCGCCCATGAGCAGATCGGGCACCTCGTGGACGTCCTCATCCGCCGCACGTCCCTGGCCTTTCGCGGCCTGGTGACAGGGGAACTGCTCAACGAAGTCGCGGACATCCTTTCCGGACCGCTCGGCTGGGACGCGGCACGCCGGGCCTCAGAGATCAGCCACGCACAGGAGGTGCTACAGCGGTTCCACGGTGTCCGGGTCCACAGCCTGGTCGCCTGATATTGCTTGCGTGCCCGGGCAGGGAAGCCCGGGTGCAAGCACTGCGCGGTCCGCCCTGGCGGCCGGCGCAGTGGCCGGCCGGCAGCACGAACATGCTGCCGGCCCAACGGCTTCCAAACTCGCGGAGGCCGACAACAGAAAATAGAGGAGTCAAAGATGTCTCTTGGAATAGTTTTCCTATCCGAATTATTCGGTACCGCCATGCTGACCCTGCTGGGTTGCGGCGTTGTGGCCAACGTTGCGCTCAAAGGCACCAAGGGCAATAACGGCGGGTTCCTCATGGTCACCTGGGGGTGGGGCCTTGCCGTCTTCTCCGGTGTCTATGTTGCTTCCATCTCAGGTGCGCACCTGAACCCGGCCGTGACTTTTGGCCTGCTGGTCAACGGCAAGAAGTTGTACGCCCCCGGTGTTCCGGTTGACTTCGCCTCGACCCTGACGTACTTCGGCGGTGAACTGACCGGTGCCTTCCTCGGCGCCGTCGTGATGTGGCTGGCCCACAAGCAGCACTTTGATCTCGAGCAGGAGCCCGCCAGTCAGCTGGCCGTCTTCTCCACGGGCCCGGCGATCCGCTCCAACCAGTGGAACCTGATCACCGAGATCATCGGCACCTTTGTCCTCGTGTTCGTTATCCTGACCTTCGGCGGGACGCCTTCCGGGCTCGGCCCGCTGTCGGTGGCCCTGCTGGTCGTCGGTATCGGTGTTTCGCTCGGCGGCCCCACCGGCTACGCCATCAACCCCGCCCGTGACCTGGGCCCCCGCATCGCGCACGCCTTGCTCCCCATCAAGGGCAAGGGCTCCAGCGACTGGAGCTACTCCTGGATCCCGGTGGTCGGTCCGCTCATTGGCGGCGGCCTCGGCGGCCTCGTGGCAGCAGTCGTGCCGATCATCATCCCCGTCATCCCTCACTAACTGCCCGTTCAACCGTCAGTACAACTGCCACGCCAAACAGACAAGGACGTCACTATGAACCAGTACGTAGTTGCAATCGACCAGGGGACCACGAGCACCCGAGCCATCGTGTTCGACCACAGCGGCAGCATCGTCTCCTCCGGCCAGATGGAGCACGAGCAGATCTTCCCCCAGCCCGGCTGGGTGGAGCACAACCCCGCTGAAATCTGGAACAACACCCGCGAGGTGATCGGCTCGGCCCTGTCCAAGGCGAACCTGACCCGGCACGACATCGCCGCCGTCGGCATCACCAACCAGCGCGAAACAGCGGTGGTGTGGGACAAGACCACCGGCGAGGCGATCTACAACGCCATCGTGTGGCAGGACACCCGCACCCAGCCGATCGTGGACGAACTCGCGAAGGACGGCGGGGTAGAACGCTTCAAGCAGAAGGTGGGCCTGCCGCTGGCGACCTACTTCTCGGGCACCAAGATCAAGTGGATCCTGGACAACGTCGAGGGCGCCCGGGCCAAGGCGGAGGCCGGCGACCTCGTCTTCGGCAACACCGACTGCTGGGTGCTCTGGAACCTGACCGGCGGGACCGACGGCGGAGTGCACGTCACCGACGTGACCAACGCCTCACGGACCATGTTCATGGATCTTGAGACGCTGTCGTGGGACCAGGAGATTCTGGACGCGTTCGGCGTCCCGGCCTCCATGATGCCGGCCATCAAGTCCTCGTCCGAGGTCTATGGCACGGTGCACACCTCCCAGCTGCTTCGCGAGGTTCCTGTGGCCGGGATCCTGGGCGACCAGCAGGCGGCCACGTTCGGGCAGGCGGCGTTCGATGCCGGGGAAGCCAAGAACACCTACGGCACGGGCTGCTTCCTGATCTTCAACACGGCCGAGGAAATTATCCATTCCAAGAACGGGCTGCTGACCACCGTCGGCTACAAGCTCGGCGACGCGGCGCCGCACTACGCGCTGGAGGGCTCCATTGCCGTCACCGGTTCCTTGATCCAGTGGCTGCGGGACAACCTCGGCATGATCAGCAGCGCCCCGGAGGTCGAGACCCTCGCGGCCTCGGTGGAGGACAACGGCGGTGTGTACATTGTGCCGGCATTCTCCGGCCTCTTCGCACCGTACTGGCGCTCGGACGCCCGCGGCGCCATTGTGGGCCTGACCCGCTATGTTACCAAGGCCCATATCGCCCGCGCGGCGCTGGAGGCCACCGCCTTCCAGACCCGTGAGGTGCTGGACGCCGTCAACGCCGACTCCGGCGTACCGCTGACGGAGCTGAAGGTCGACGGCGGCATGGTCGCCAACGACGCCCTGATGCAGTTCCAGGCGGACATCCTCGGCGTGCCGGTCATCCGTCCGAAGGTGGTCGAGACGACGGCGTTGGGCGCAGCCTACGCGGCCGGCCTGGCGGTCGGATTCTGGAAGGACCTGGGCGAGTGCTCGGCCAACTGGGCCGAGGACAAGCGGTGGGAGCCGCAAATGGACCAGGCCGAGCGGGAACGCCAGATGCGTCTCTGGAAGAAGGCCGTCACCAAGTCGATGGACTGGGTTGACGACGACGTGAAGTAGGCGCGCACAAGGAGCCCCGGCCGGGAAGATCCCGGCCGGGGCTCCTTTGTGTATTGCCCGGGAGCGGCAGGGCCGTTAGTGGTAGTGGTGGCCATCGTAGCCACGTGCCACCTCAGCGCGCGGCGTCTTCGCGTAGACGTCCTTGCTGACCGTGTAGCCCCGGCGGTCGATCTGCAGCGCCTGCTCGTTGACGCTCTTCAGCTCGGAGCGGCTGAGCTTCTTGATCTTGACGAGATTCAGGAACTCCTGGTCCTCTCCGCCCACGGCCGTGACCTTGATCAGACCCGTGTGCTTGGAATAGAACTTTCGCTGGTGGCCGGCGCTTGGCGGGTCCAGCGGGTTGAACTCATCGATGACCAGCACATCGCTGTAGCAACCAGTGGCGACGCAGACGCGTTGGTCCTTCGCGAACACATCACCGCAGTCCAGGAAGTCCACGCTGGGTGCGTAGGCCTGGGGGTAGGCGGGGGTCTTCAGGCGCGGGTGGCTCTGCATGGCGATGCCCGCCTGGGCCTTGTCGATGCCGCTGATGAACGTACTTGGCGCACCCACAAGCTTCCCGTTCTCGTACTCCTCCGGATATTCGCCGAAGAGCCACACGTCGCCCTTCCGTGTCTCGGCGAAGAAGGCAAGTTCCGATTCCGCGAGCTCACCGTCGGAGTAGTCCCGGTCCCATATCGCGATGGTCTTCACCCCGTCGATCACCTTGGTCAGCCCCGTGACCGTGCTGACAACCTTGCGGGTGGTTGTCCCGTCCGGGGAGACTACTTTGCCGGTGGTGGTGTACTGCATGCCGGGTTCGAGGGGGAACCACTTGTTGTCAATCTCCGGCCTGGACGGGAAGGCGCTGCGGTTGAATTTGATTGCCGAGCCGGGGCCGCACAGTTCCTGCGAACGGGCGGCCGCCGGCGCGGTGGCTGCCGTCGCCGCGGCCGCCGTCGCCGCCGTCAGCGACGCCACCACCAGCAAGACCGCGGAGCCGTAAGCGGTAAATCTCTTAGATAGTGGAGTCATCTGACTGGCCTCTCATTGTTGGTAGTTGTTGCTATACGGCTGATACAGGTTCCGGCTCGCGGGGCTGACGGTCATGACGTGCCGGACCCTTCTTGGCGAACCGCAGGTAGAGCGATGGAACGATGAACAGGTTGACCAGTGTCGATGTCACCAGCCCGCCCAGGATCACCACGGCCATGGGGTGCTCGATCTCATGGCCGGGGCGGTTGCCCATCACCACCAGCGGGACCAGGGCGAGTGCGGTGGCGAGCGTGGTCATCAGGATTGGTGACAGGCGTTCGGCTGCGCCCCGCAGGACCAGGTCCCGGCCGAACGGCACGCCTTCGAACTGTTCCAGGTGCTGGCAGTGGTTGATGAGCAGGATGCCGTTGCGGGCGGCGATGCCCATCACTGTCAGGAACCCGACCAGCGACCCGAGGGACAGGATTCCGCCGCTCATGTGCGCGGCGATCACCCCGCCCACCAGTGCCACCGGCAGCGTCAGGATGCCCAGAACGGCAAGCCGCCAGCTCCGGAATGCCGCCTGGAGCAGGAGGAACACCACAACCAGGGCGCCCATCGCGAAGAGGAGAAGCCGCTGCGAGGCGGCCTGCCGCTCCGCGTATTCGCCCAGGATCTCGGCGCTGTATCCGGTGGGGAACTCCACGGACTTGAGATCGGATTCGAGCTTCTCGACGACTTTGGCCAGATCGCCTTCCTTGACGTTGGCGCTGACATCGAGGCGGCGGGACCCTTCCGAACGCTCAATGACGTTGGGAGTGGGCTTTACCGTGATCTTGGCGACATCGGCCACCCGGATCTTCTGCCCGCTGGGAGTGTCCAGCGGGAGGTTCTCGATGCTTGTGACGCTGGTCCGGATCGCCGGAGGACTCCAGACCTGGACGTCATAGGCCTTGCCGTCCCGGTAGACGTCGCCGACCTCTTCGCCGGATACCAGGGTGGCTGCGGCACGGCGGACGTCACCGGGCTTCAAGCCGTAGCGGTTGGCGGCGTCCAGGTTCACCTCGACGTCCACCTGCGGAACGTTGACCTGGAGTGCGACTTTGGCTCCGATGGCACCCTCGATGCCGGCCAGGGCAGTCTTGACCTTGTCCGCCTGCTTCTTCAGCGTGTCCAGGTCATCGCCGTACACGCGGACCACGATCGAGTAGCCCGTACCGGTGAGCACCTCGCGGACACGTTCCTTGAGGTAGGTCTGGACGTCCCGGTGGATGCCGGGATACCCGTCCACGACCTGCTGGATGGAGGCCAGGGTCTTGTCGTAGTCGACCGAGGGGTCAACGCTGATCCAGTTCTCGCCAAAGTTGACTCCCACCACCTCATCGGCGGCGAAGGCCTGACCGATGTGGGACCCGCAGTTGTTGACGCCTGGAATGGTCATCAGCTCCTGGCAGGCCAGTTGGCTGACGCGCACTTCCTCGGCGTTGGAGGTGCCGGGTTGCGTGACCCAGTGCATGAGGAAGTCACGTTCCTTGAACGAGGGCAACAGTGACTGGCCCAGGAGCGGGGCCGCTATGATTCCGACGACGCCGAGTGCCCCCACCGCGAGGTAGCCCGGGAGCGGGCGTTTCACAATGGGACGCAGGGCGGCGCCGTACCAGCGCTTGAGGACCCGGACCACCGGCGGATCGCGGTCTTCCAGCTTGGCATTGCGCAGGAAGATGTACGCCATGGCCGGCGTGACCGTGAGGGCCACCAGCATGGACGCCAAAACCGCCAGGGTGTAGGCGGTCGCCAGGGGCCGGAAGAAGGCGCCCGTCAGGCCGTCCAGGAAGAAGATCGGTACCGTGGCGGCAACGATAATCAGGGTGGCGTAGACGATGGGGCCGCGGACTTCCAGGGAGGCGTTGACGACCACGCGGGCGGTGCTTTCGGTCCCGCCGCTGGCGCGGTGGTGCCGGAGCCGCCTGACGATGTTCTCGACGTCGATGATGGCATCGTCCACCACGACCCCGACGGCAATCACCAGCCCCGCAAGCACCATCGTATTAATCGTGCCTCCGGTCCAATACAGCACCAGGGCCGCTGCCATCAGCGACAACGGGATCGCCGTCACGCTCACCAGGGCTGTCCGCCATTGGAACAGGAAGACGCTCAGCACCAGGACGACCAGGAAGCAGCCCAGCAGCAGCGCGAGGCTCAGGTTGCCGAGCGACTCCTCGATGAACGAGGCGGGCCGGAACAGGGTGGTGTCGACTGCGATTCCGGTCAGGCCGGGCTGCAGTTCCTTGAGCGCTTCCTCGACCCCGCGGGTGACTTCGAGGGTGTTGCCCCACGGCAGCTTTTCGACGATCAGCATCAGTCCGGGGCCGCCATTGATAACCGCGTCACCGATCAGTTGCTGGTGGTCCTCCACGACGGTTGCCACGTCGGCGAGCTTCAGGGGAGGCAGTCCCTCGCGTTCCTCCAGTGGCACCTGGGCAAGGTCCGCCGGAGACGTGATGGGTTGTACGTGCCTGATGGACATGCTCTGGCTGGGTGTTTCCAGCGCCCCTCCGGTGCCGATCAAGGCACCGGGGGAGTACTTGAGCAGGCCGGCGTCCAAGGCGTCGGACGTGGAGTTCATGACGTTTTCCAGCGTCACGTTGTTGGCTGCCAGCTTGGTCGGATCAACCTGGACCTGGAGCATCTGAAGCCGTTCGCCCCAGATCGCAACGTTCGCCACGCCAGGCACCCGCAGCAGGTGTGCCCGGATGTTCCAGTAGGAAACCATGGACATTTCGATCAGGGAGCGGGTCTCGGAGGAGAGCCCGATCTTCATGACACGGCTGGTGGAGGACAGCGGCTGGAGCATTATTGGCGGCGCGGCCCAGGTCGGCAGAGTCGGTATGACCGTTGCCATCCGCTCCGACACCAGCTGCCGGGCGGTGAGCAGATCGGTCCCGGGTTTGAACTCCATCACGATGGCGGACAGCTGCGACACAGACTTCGACCGCATCTGGTCCAGGCCGTCTATGCCGTTGAAGGCCTGCTCCATCGGAACCGTTACGAGTTCCTCGACTTCGGAGGCAGTGAGACCCAGACATGCCGTCTGAACCTCGACGCGGGGCGGTGCGAACTCCGGGAAAACATCCACCGAAGCGCTGCTGAGTTGCGCGCCGCCCACGATCATGAGGGCGGCCGCCATCGCAATGATGATCGACCGGAACCTCAGGCTTGCAGCGACAATCCGGCGCATGTCAGTGCGCCGTATCGAATTCAGCGCCGAAGAGTTCAGCCGCGCCGACGGTTACGATTGCGGTGCCGACCGCGGGGCCGGCCGAGGCCGTGACCACTCCGTCCTCCACCTTGGCTACCGTGACCGACTGCCGCTGGTAGACCCGCGGGGCCGGGTTGGTGTACACCCAGGTTTTTCCGCTGGCGTCGTAGAGCAGGGCTGAGTAGGGCACGACGACGTCCTTACCCTTTCCGGCCTTGACGGTGTCGGTCTTCAGGTCGAGGCGTTCGATTCCCTTCTCCGTCAACGTCAGTTTCGCGATGCCTGTTGCGGCATTCTTCTCCACCTTGGCGGGTTCGTTGGCCGAGACGGCGGCGGGGGCCGCCGCCGTCGTCTGGGCACATGCGGGCAACGCGAACAGAAGTGCTGCGCATACAGCGGCCGCCAGGGGCAGGCGCCGCGAGGGCTGTTGGCTGGTCATTTTGCTTCCACCTTTTCCTGCGTAACGGGCTGGACGGGAACTTCGGCCTCGTACACTTCGGCCCACTCTTCCGGGGCGGAACCGGGCCCGAACCAGAGAGCGAGCAGGGGGAGTACAAAGATCCCGATGAGAGTTGTCGTGATGAGTCCGCAGACGATGATCAGGGCCATCGGGCCCAGGAAGGACCCGCCGACGGCGCCGCCGAAGAGTCCCGGCGGGATCAGGATCGCCACCGTGATCAGGGCTGCCTTCAGAATGGGCGAGACCCGG
Source organism: Arthrobacter sp. 05T410 (assembly GCF_056396505.1). Taxonomy (NCBI): domain Bacteria; kingdom Bacillati; phylum Actinomycetota; class Actinomycetes; order Micrococcales; family Micrococcaceae; genus Arthrobacter; species Arthrobacter sp. 05T410. Next base: position 48,422 of record NZ_JBFTLP010000001.1, read on the forward strand.
TCCCGGGCCGCCATCATGATGACCTTGTCAGGGGACTCGTGCGGGGCGGCCCGCCACAGCTCATCCGTCCGGGCGGAGAGCAGCGCCGCGTTGCGGGCTGCAACGGCCAGCACCGCGGCAAAGGCCGTGAGTGCCAGCACAGTGATGGCGCCTCCCGCGATCCACGCTGCCACGGCGGCCCCGGCCAGCGCGGCCGGCAGGGACAGGAAGATGGCAAGCGCCAGCTTCCAGCTCCGCACCGCTGTCTGGAGAAGGAGCAGGATTCCCAGAAGGGCAGCCGCGCCGATCCACAGAACCATGGCGTCCCCGGCGAGCTGTTCACTGTACTTCGTGGGGATTTCGGCGTGGTATTCCAGCGGGAACTGGATCTGCTCGATCGCCGCGTTGATGTCGCGCTGGATATCCGCGAGCGGACGTCCGCTGACCTCGGCCACCACATCGATCCGGCGTGAGGTGTCATCGTGCAGAATCACGACTTCATTGGGAACGAGCCGGATGTCGGCGATTTGGCCCAGCTGGACCTGGCCGCCGCTTGGCGTGTCCAGCAGGAGCTCACGGATGCTGGTCAGGTCATCCCGGACGTCCACCGCGCCGCGCACCACCACTTCAAAGACCTTCTGCTGTTCGAAGAGGTTGCCGACGACGATGCCTTGCATCAGGGCGGCGGCGGCGCGGCGTGCGTCGCCGGGTTTGATGCCGACCTTCTGCGCCGCCTCGAGGTTGACCTCGACTTCGACGATGGGCGTCATGGCGCTGGCGTTGATCGTCGGGTTCTTCACGCCGTCGACCTTTTCGATGGCCTTGCGGACCTCTTCTGCCTTCTCTCGCAAGACGGGCAAGTCTGTTCCGTAGACGCGGACAGCGAATCCGGGATCCATGCTGCTGCGCTCCTGGCCGATCTGCTGCTGGGAGTAGTTCATCACGTTGTGGGCGATGCCGGGGTAGCCCTGGACGACGTCACGGACCGCCTGCTCCGTTTCGCTGAAGTCGGCATCCGGTGTGATGGACACCCAGAGTTCCGCGGAACTGTTCCCGACAACCTGGTCGGAGGAAATGGCGCGGCCGATGTGGCCGCCAACTCCCGAGACACCAGGCAGGGTCCGCAGTTCGTCGGACGCCTTGGACGCCACCCGACGCACCTCGTCGTTGGACGTGCCTGCCATCGAGTCCCACTGCACCAGGAGTGTCCGGTCCGGAATCGTCGGCACGACCGCCCGGTTCCCGACCAGCTGCGATGCCGCGGCGAGCCCCAGCAGTCCAACGACGGCGACAGCGACAATGCCGAGGGCACGGCGGGAACGTGCCCCCTCGAGTGCCCTGTCGTACGTGGACCTGGCCCGGACAACACCGGGCGAGTCCGCCCGCCGGGCTTTCTCACCGGGAAGCAGGAGATATGCCAGGACCGGTGTCACGGACAAACCCACCAGCATTGACACGGCAAGCGCCAACGCCAGGGACCAGAAGAGGGGCTGGAAGAACGCACCGCCGACTCCCGTGACGAACAGCGTCGGTACGAGCGCGAGGGCCATGATGAGCGACCCGTGGAACAGCGGTGTGCGGACGCTGCGGACAAGCTGGACCATGCGGAACCTGATGGTGGCATCTGTCTCGGTCCCGGTGGTCCGCAACGGCCGGCGCCGCTGCGCCTGCACATCCTCCACGATGTCTCCGACAATCACAGAGACGCCCAGCAAGATGCCGGCGAGGATCGAGATATTCAGTGTGGAGTCGAGCAAGTAGAGCACCACTCCCGCCGCCATGACGGTGGTGCTGATCGCCACGAGGGCGATCACGGCCACCCGCCAGGAGCGGAACAGGGCCCAGAAGAGCAGCACGGCGATCAGGAGGCTCACGAGCAGCGCCAGGCCGAGTCCGTCCACGGCATCCTGCAGGAAGGAGGCGGGCCGGAAGACGGACGTATCCATCTGGATTCCGGAAAGCCCGGGCTGCATGTCGTTCAGCGCAGCCTCGAGGTCCTTGGTGACCTGCAGCGTGCTGGCTCCGGGGAACTTCTCCACGACCAGCAGGAGGCCCGCATCCTGGCCGACGACGGCATCGCCGATCAGCGGCTGGTGGTCCTCCTTCACCTGGGCAATGTCACCCAGGAGCATGGGAGATCCGGCGTCTTCGACACTGACCTTGGCCAGGTCCTCCGGTGTTCGGATGGGCAGCACGTGCTGGATGCCCAGGCGTTGGCTCGGCGACTCCACGAACCCGCCCGTGCCGGGGGTGGACGCCTCAAGGAAGCTCAGCGGCGACACCCAGACTGCGTTGCCGGTGGTCTTGATGACCTGTTCGAGCGTGATGCCCTTGTCACGCAGCTGCGTGGGGGTCACCTCTACTTGGAGCTGCTGTTCGCGCTGTCCCCAAATGGAAACGTTGGCGACCCCGGGAATGCCGATCAGCCGCGGCTTGATCTTCCACCGGGCCAGGACCGACATTTCGATCCCGGAAAGCTCTTTGGAGCTCATCCGGACCATAAGGACGCGGCTGGTGGACGACAACGGCTGCATGATCAGCGGCGGCGCCGAGACGTTCGGCAGCGCGTGGGCCTGGGTCATGCGTTCGGCCACGAGCTGGCGCGCGCGCAGAAGGTCGGTGCCCGGCTCGAACACGAGCTCGATCGAGGACAGGCCGGGAACTGATTTGGACCGGATTTCATCGAGCCACGCCACCCCGTTAAGGAGGTCGGCTTCCATCGGGGCAGTGATGAGCTGTTCAACTTCGGCAGCTGAGAGGCCCAGGGCCTCGGTCTGGATCTCGACGTGGGCCGGGGCGAACTCGGGCATGCTGTCGATGGCGACGTGGGGGACGTTCACTACCCCGAAGGCAATGAGTCCGGCCGCCATGGCGAGAACCAGGATGCGGAACTGCATACTGAAACGGGTGATCCAGCCGAACATGGCTAGCCCTGTTCCAGGGAGCCGGCGTCGCAGGTGCGGCCGGCGGGGGATTTCGGCAAATGCACGGAAGAATTGCGCAATTGATACATGACAGGCTCCTCAACCCGAGACCATTTGCGAATCCCCCCGAGAGATCCCATTTCTTGCTGATCTTTATCGAATAGTGTTCCCATTTGAATCGTTTGGCAAGATCAAAATTTTAGGCCTGCTTCACGGTTTTTCACGGGTTTCTCCCAGCTTGGAGGCTCACAATGCGCTCTCCGAACAAACTTCGCGGAAGGGCCCGGGCGCCCGTGGCCGGCCACCCGGGTGTTCGTTGTTTTTCTACTTGTTTTCCGCGCCGAGCTACCCGAATTTCTGTCGTAGTTACTTGCCCGATACGTCGGGCAATTGGCAGTAAGTACCGCTATTCCATAGGTATGTCGTTTGTAACAATTGCGGACATAGCAGCCCGCACAGGCCGCCGGAGCGCGAGTCGACTGCGACTACCGGGCCGCAACCGGCCCGTCGGTTCAGCACGAACCAGCCCGAGGGGCTAAAGTGGTCCTATGCGCGCCGTGCTCCTGCTTAGCTAGCCGCCCGGCATCCCGGCGAGACCTCGTTTCCGAAGAGTCCCCGGATTGCCGAGCGGCGGCCCCTCCATGTCGAGGGGCTTTTGTGTGTCCGGGGTAAATTCCGGTCCGCAACGCACGAAGTTACAGCAGGAGTACCACGTACGGACAGTATGGAGTCAGGACCGGGCAGCCGGCCGTGACAGTGCAGACTTGATGGTGAACAGGCCTGGCGGCAGGCAGGCCTGAAGGTAGACAGGCCTGGGTAACAGGCCGCACAGAACAGAAGAGGCCAGCAGTGAGCGTTCAGCCGGAAACACAGACCGGATCGCCAGCAGCCGCGGCGGAGGGGCCTGAGGAAGGTGCCTACAGCTTCGCGGCAATGGAAGCCAAATGGCCGCAGGTCTGGGAAGACCTGAAGGTCTTCACGCCGCTCGACGACGGCTCAAAGGAACGCCGCTACGTGCTGGACATGTTCCCGTATCCGTCCGGTGACCTTCACATGGGCCACGCCGAGGCGTTCGCGATGGGCGACGTTGTGGCGCGCTACCTGCGCCAGCAGGGCTACGATGTGCTGCACCCGATCGGCTGGGACTCCTTCGGCCTGCCCGCGGAAAACGCGGCGATCAAACGCAACGCGCACCCCAGTGAGTGGACGTACGCCAACATCGACACCCAGGCGGCGTCGTTCAAGCGCTACGCAATCTCCGCGGACTGGTCCCGCCGGCTGCACACCTCGGACCCGGAGTACTACCGCTGGACCCAGTGGCTGTTCACGCGGTTCTACGAACGTGGACTGGCCTACCGCAAGAATTCGCCGGTCAACTGGTGCCCCAAGGACCAGACCGTGCTGGCCAACGAACAGGTGGTCAACGGCGCCTGCGAGCGGTGCGGCACTCCCGTGACCAAGAAGTCCCTGAACCAGTGGTACTTCAAGATCACCGACTACGCTGACCGCCTGCTCGATGACATGGACGAACTGCGCGGGCACTGGCCCGAACGCGTCCTGGCGATGCAGAAAAACTGGATCGGCCGTTCCGAGGGTGCCCACGTCAACTTCGTGATCGAGGCCGACGGCGGCAAGGCCGCCAAGGACGTCACCGTCTTCACGACGCGCCCGGACACCCTCTACGGCGCCACGTTCTTCGTCGTCGCCGCCGACGCGCCGCTCGCAGTCGAACTGGTCACCGACGAGCACGCCGCCGCCCTGGACGCCTACCGGGAGCAGGTCAAGGCGCTCTCCGAAATCGAGCGCCAGTCCACCGAGCGCGAAAAGACCGGCGTCTTCACCGGGCGCTACGCGACCAACCCGCTCAACGGCGAAAAGCTGCCCGTCTGGGCCGCCGACTATGTCCTGGCCGACTATGGCACAGGCGCCATCATGGCCGTCCCGGCCCATGACCAGCGCGACCTCGACTTCGCCAAGACCTTTGACCTGCCCGTCCGGGCAGTCCTGGACACGGGCGAGGAAGGCCCGGCTGCCACGGGCATCGCCACCACCGGCGAGGGGACCCTGATCAACTCCGGCGGCCTCGACGGGCTGCCCAAGGCCGAGGCCATCCCGGCGGCCATCGAAATCCTGCGCGAGTTGGGCACCGGCGAGAAGTTCGTGAACTTCCGGCTGCGTGACTGGCTGCTCAGCCGGCAGCGGTTCTGGGGCACACCGATCCCCATCATCCACTGCCCGGCCTGCGGTGAGGTCCCGGTCCCGGATGATCAGCTGCCCGTGACCCTGCCGGCGGACCTGCGCGGCGAGGACCTGTCCCCGAAGGGCACGTCACCGCTCGCCGCGGTCGAAAGCTGGGTCAATGTCGAGTGCCCCAACTGCCAGGGCCCGGCCAAGCGGGACACGGACACGATGGACACCTTCGTGGATTCCTCCTGGTACTTCCTGCGCTTCGTCTCTCCGCAGTACACCGGCGGTCCGTTCGATCCGGAGAAGATCAACGACTGGATGCCGGTCGGCCAGTACGTGGGCGGCGTGGAGCACGCCATCCTCCACCTGCTCTATGCGCGGTTCTTCACCAAGGTCATCCACGACCTCGGCATGATTGAGGCGGACGAGCCGTTCAGCGCACTGCTGAACCAGGGGCAGGTGCTCAACGGCGGCAAGGCCATGAGCAAGTCCCTGGGCAACGGCGTCGACCTCGGCGAGCAGTTGGACAAGTTCGGTGTGGACGCTGTCCGCCTGACCATGATCTTCGCCTCCCCGCCGGAGGACGACGTCGACTGGGCGGACGTATCGCCGTCGGGCTCCGCGAAGTTCCTGGCCCGGGCCTGGCGCCTCGGCCAGGACGTCACAAGCGCACCCGGCGTCGATGCCGCCACCGGTGACCGTGCCCTGCGCACCGTCACCCACCGCACGATCGCCGATGCGCAGGCCCTGCTGGACAACAACAAGTTCAACGTGGTTGTCGCAAAGCTGATGGAACTGGTCAACGCGACCCGCAAGACCATAGATGCAGCCAGCGGTGCCGGCGGTGCGGACCCAGCAGTCCGCGAGGCCGTCGAGGCCGTAGCCGTAATCCTGAGCCTGTTTGCACCGTATACCGCCGAGGATCTGTGGAACGTCCTGGGGCACCCGGCATCGGTCGCCAACGCCGGCTGGCCCACGCACGACGACGCACTGCTCGTGGAGGACACGGTCACCGCCGTCGTCCAGGTGCAGGGCAAGGTGCGGGACCGGCTGGAGGTTTCCCCGGACATCTCCGAGGAGGACCTGCGCGAACTGGCGTTGGCATCGGAAAATGTCCAGCGCGCCCTCGATGGCCGTGCCCTGCGCACGGTGATCGTACGGGCGCCTAAACTGGTCAACATCGTCCCGGCCTAGCCGGACGTACCAGCTTGACACTGGCCGCCGGCTGATCCCGGCGGCCAGTGCAGTCAACCAGCGCAGACAATGGGACGGGCACAAGTGCCCCCGCCGGAGAAGTAAGTCCACGCGTCCCCACAGCAGGAGGTCCTTCGTGCCACACCGCGAGCCGTCAGGCTGGCCATGGCTGCGCGAGCGGCTTGTTCGCCTGCGGCAGGGTTCCCGGGACAGCATCCCCGAAGCGGCTCCCGCCGCCGTCGTGCAGGTTGCGGTGGTCACGGACTCTGCCGCCGCGCTGCCCGCGGACTGGGTCCGGGCTTTCGCTGCTGACGGCCGGCTCACCGTGGTCCCGATGCCCGTGATGCTCGGCGCCGAAATCTACGGCGAGGGTGAGGACGACATTGCGGAGACCATCGCCGTGGCCCTGGCCAGCGGCAAGCCCGTCAAGACCTCGCGTCCGTCACCGGGGCAGTTTGAACACGCCTACCGGGAGGCCAGCGAGCGTGGCTTCCAGTCGGTGGTCTCCATTCACATCTCGGCGGGGCTGTCCGGGACAGCCGACGCCGCCCGCCTGGCAGCCCAACGGGTCGGCATGCCGGTAGAGGTCCTCGACTCCCGGACGGTCGGAATGGCCCAGGGGATGGGCGTGCAGGGCGCGGTGGTCGCGGCCGCCGACGGCAGGAGCGCGGCCGACGTGTTGGCCTTCGCGCAGGACCGGCTGGACCGCACCAAAGTGTACTTCTATGTCCCGACCCTGGAACAGTTGCGCCGGGGCGGCCGGATCGGGGCTGCGGCCTCGCTCTGGGGGACCATGTTCTCCATCAAACCCATCCTGGCGGTGGAAGACGGCCGGATCATCCCGCTGGAAAAGGTCCGGTCAGCGGCGAAGGCCATCGCACGCCTGGAAGAAATCGTGGCCGCGGACGCCTCCGGCCGCCCTGCCGGGCAGGCGCGGCTGGCTGTGCACCACTTTGGCAACCAGGCCGAGGCCGAAGACCTTGCCCGGCGCCTGGCCGTGGCATTACCGGCATGTCCGCCGGCCCAGATCAGCGCTCTCCCGGCAGTCCTGGCGGCCCACGCCGGGCTCGGTGTGCTCGCCGTGATCGTGGGGGAGGGCAGCACCCCTGCTGCAGCGAAACCCGATGCCTTCGCCGGGGACGTCGCCAGCCCGGACAGCGGGGAAGCGCACCCTGGCAGGGCTGCCTCCGAAGCGACGGAAACCGGCGACTAGCGCGGCGGGTCCATGTGCTCCATCTGCGCGGACGCCGGACTCTGGCCGTGAACGGGCGGCGGCGGTAAAGTCACTGCACCGATCCCAGCGAAACCAGTGAATCCGGAGGCCGCCATGGCAATGCAGGTGCACCACGTAGTCCAGTTAGATCGCGACGTTGCCGAAGAGGTGACCAAGTGGCTGAAATACCTCAAAGGCCAAGTGACCAGCGTTCAATTCCTCACCACCACGGTCCCGGATCCCAAGGCCGCGGACAAATGGCGGGTGCAGTACGAGGCATACATCACCTACCAGAAGTGAACCCCCGACTGTAGCTGCGTTTCAGGGGGTAGGCACGGGCGATGTCCGTCCGGGCGTGGGCGATGCTGTACGCGCGGGTGTGGCTGGTTCCGTTGGCGCTGTCTCTGGCATTGTCGCTGACACGGTGGTTGGTGGGGCGGTGGTTGGTGGGGCGGCCGGCTCGGACGTTGGCGGGGCGGGCGTTTCCGGGACCGTCGGTGGGGCGGCCGGCTCGGACGTTGGCGGGGCGGGTGTTTCCGGGACCGTCGGTGGGGCGGCCGGCTCGGACGTTGGCGGGGCGGGTGTTTCCGGGACCGTCGGTGGGGCGGCCGGCTCGGACGTTGGCGGGGCGGGCGTTTCCGGGACCGTCGGCACGGTGACTGGCGCGGACGTTGGCTCGGTGGTCGGTATGACGGTTGGCGTCGTGGGCGCGGGTACCGACACTGACGTTGGTGGAGTCGTTGGCGTTAGGGAGGCCGGCGGGGCTGTGGGAGGCGGAGTCGTTGGCGGCGGGGTTGGCCCGGGGTCTGGCTGATTCGGCCCGATAGTGTAGCTGGGCTGCTGGCCTGAGCCGTTGACCCACAGGGCGGCCTGCACCCGGCGGGCACTTCCGGGCTCCAGCCACCAGAGCACCTGTACGTTGCAGTGGTAGACAATCGTGACATTGGCGACGGCGCCCTGCGGCGGAACTGCATGGATCGAGGTGGCGGCTGTTTGGGTGGTCCAGATGAAATTCTGGTCGGCAGTCATTCCGGCCGTGCCGTCGACCGAAACATGCGCTATGCCGTACAGACCGTACTGGGGGCAGAAACTGCTTTCCAGAGAAAAATTGACCACCTGGGTTGAGGTGGCTTGCGTTGTGTCTGCCACGACCGGTGGGGCTGGCAGCATGGTGCCGCCAAGCGCCAGCACCGCCGCGGGCCCAAACAACCACTTCATTGCACACCAGCTTTCGACGCCTGAAATTTACCTCCAGGCGATCAGGGTTGCCCCCAGCCGGCAAAGTCTTCTCGATTGGATGCAGACGTTACCACCGGGTCCGGGCGGGCACCAGCGTAGGGAATACTTGCCTGATGCCGCGGATCTACGCGTATTACTCAGGTATATCCACATACGCCCGGTCCCCGGTATCAGCGGGGGTGAGGGCTGCCTAGAGTCGTTCCATGCCACGCCGCAACCCGGGAACTGAATCCGCCACAGGCGTCAGGGTTGCCCGTGATCGCCTGGCAGCGACGCGCTGGGCTGCCCGGGGTGCGGAAGATACTGCGGAGCCGGGCGAATCCCCGGCTCCGGGCCGGGAACCGGGCGACTCAGCGGGGCTGCTGGAGTTGCAGGTTCCGGCGCCCGGCAGCCCTGTCCCGGTCCGGGCTGATGGCGTCCTCGCTGCTGGACGATGCGTCGGGGGCGGCCCTTCACACCATGCGGATGAAACCCGCGGGTACGGCCGGGGAAGAAGGCCGACGCTGGCTATGCGATTTCGGGCCAGGACAGGGGTTAAGGCCGCTGCCCTGCTGGGCGTCCTTGCCGTTGTGCTGGGCGGCTGCTTCTGGTGGCAGGCCGGAACCGGCGGCGCGCAGGTGGTGGCTCTCAGCGACTCCGCCCCCGCCGCCGAGGAAGCACCCGATCCGGCGGATGACAGGTCAACCGCGCCGCCGGGAGATGAGGCCACCGCGGCGCCCGAAAGGATCGAGGTCCATGTTGCCGGTGCCGTGGCCAGCCCGGGGGTGGTTCAACTGCCGGCGGGAAGCCGGCTGCATGAGGCGATTGCAGCGGCGGGCGGGCCCACGGTTCTCGGGGATCCGGACCGGCTCAACCTGGCCGCCGTGCTTGAGGATGGGCAGAAGGTCCTGGTGCCCATCCGCGGCGAACCCGGTCAGGCCGATACGCCCACGGACGGCCCACCTGCGCCCGGTTCCGGTCCGGGCGGCACGGGGCCAGTCGGCGGGGGCGGGAAGGTCAACCTCAACACCGCCGGCCTTGAGGAACTCGGGACCCTCCCGCGCGTCGGGCCGGTGCTGGCGCAGCGGATCGTGGATTGGCGCCAGCAGCACGGGCGGTTCAAGACAGTGCAGGAGCTCGACGCCGTCGACGGGATCGGTCCGAAGTTGCTCGAGGCCCTGCTCCCGTTGGTGGGTATCTGACGTGGCAAATCCTGAGATGGAAAAGCCTGACACTGCACAGCCTGGCACTGCACGGCGTGGCGTGGACCGGACCGGCCCGCTGGGTTCTGTGGCGGTCCCGCAGAGTCGCTGGCAGCGCTACGTCGATGCGGCCGTCGATTCCCCGGCGCGTGCGGAGCACGAGGATCCGGTGGCCTCCGGCCGGATCCGCGGATCCGGTAAACCCGCGCGAGACACCGCCGCGCGTCGGCGCCCGATCGAACGGACACGACGGACGGACCTTCGTCTGGTGCTCCCGGCACTTCTTGTCTGGGGGACCGCCGTTGCCGGAAACTGGCTGTCCCCTGCAGGGCTGGCCGGTCTCTGCACGGCGCTGGCGGCGGCCGGAGGCATGCTCTTCCTGGCCGGTCGCGTCATCCTCGGCCGTTCTGGGCTCCGCCCGGCGAGGGAGCGGGGCGCCAGGATTGGGCGGGGTGGCCGCGGGCGCGGCCGCAGCGCCGGGCAGGCGGTTCCGCGCAGCATTCGCGCCACAGTGGCAGCGGCGCTGCTGTTGTCCTCCGCGGCAGGCTCACACGCCGCCGTCGAGGCCTCCCGGCGGCATGACGGCGCCATCGCAGAAGCTGTGGCCGCCCGCGCGGCCGTCGTCGCGGAACTGGAAATTGCAGGCGCCCCACGGCCGCTCAGGATTCCCGGTGCCGGTGGCCTGCCGGACCGCTGGGCAGTTCCCGTGATCCTGACGGCGATGACCTTCGGCGGCCACAGGGTCGCCGGGGACGCACGGATCGTGGTCATGGGCGGGGCCACCTGGGGAGACGCCGTTCCGGGCCAGCTCCTGCGCGCCACAGGCAAACTCCGTCCCGCCGCGCCAGGGGAGCCGGAGGCCGGACTCCTGGCAGCGACGTCTGCGCCAACCCTGCTGCGGGGACCCGGGCCCTGGCAGCAGGGTCCCGGGGAGCTTCGCCGCGCCTTCACCGCCGCGGCGGCAAGGTTCGGGGGCGACGCCGGCGGGCTGCTGCCCGGCATGGTCACCGGCGACACCAGCGCCCTGGACCCCGAGTTGGAAGCCGCCATGAAGACCGTCGGGATGACGCACCTGACCGCCGTCAGCGGGGCCAACTGCAGCCTGATCCTCGGGACTCTGCTGCTCGCCGCCCGCACGCTCCGCCTTCCGCGCGCGGCCGCCGCCGCGGCCAGCCTCGCGGGGCTGGCGCTGTTCGTCGTCATGGTGGGACCGGATCCGAGTGTGCTGCGGGCCGCACTCATGGGCAGCATCGGCCTCGCGTCCGTAGCTCTTGGCCGGGCGGGGCGCGGACTCAGCCTGCTCTGTGTTGCCGTCATCGGCCTGCTGCTGGCGCAGCCGGTCCTGGCTGCCAGCTTCGGATTCCTGCTCTCGGTCCTGGCCACGCTGGGAATCGTGGTCGCCGGACGCCGCATCATGGACTGGCTGCCGCCTTCGGTGCCGCGCTGGGCGGCAGCCGGCGTCGCCGTACCCCTGTCCGCCCAGCTCTTCTGCGCCCCGGCGATCGTGTTGTTGCAGCCGCAGTTCGGCGCCTACACCCTGCCCGCGAATGTGGCCGCCGCAGCGCTCGTGGCGCCAATTACACTCCTCGGCACGGCCGCCGTGGTGCTCCTGCCCGCTCTCCCGGCCGCAGCGGGCCTCCTCATGGCCGCCGCTGCTGCCTTCGCAGGTGCGGTGGCGGGGGTCGCCCGGTTCTTCGCGGCACTCCCGGGCGCCGCCCTGCCGTGGCCGGAAGGAGTCTTTGGTGCAGCCACCATGGGAATCTTTTCCGCGGCTGTGCTGGCGGCGGCGTGGCTCGCCCTGCACCCTGCCGCGGCCGCCCGTGGCGTCCTCGCGGCACACGCACTGGTGGTCGCCGTCCTCGACGGACGCTCGCATGCGGCGGCACGGTCAGCCGTCCGGCGGGCCGTCAGCCGCGGCTTGGAGCACCGGTCCGGGCGTGGGACGCTTAGAGTCCGCAAACCAACTTCCGGGAGGAATCGAGAGTGGCTGCTGCCCAGACCCAACGGCCCAGGACCTCGGCGTCGAACACCGCCACCTGGCGCGATGTGACACCTGCTGCCGTCGTCCTGGTGGGCGGTCCGGAAGACTACATAGGTGCCCGGGCCATGGACCGTATCCGCGCGCAGGTCCGCGCGGTGGCGCCCGACGTCGAAATTACGCGGCTCAATGCCGGCAGCTACACGGCCGGGTCCCTGGCCATGAACGTCAGCCCTTCACTGTTCGGCGAACAAAAGCTCATCGAGGTCGACGGGCTCGAGGCGATGAACGATGCCTTCCTCGCCGATGCCCTGAAGTATGTGGTCCAGCCCGAACCGGAGGCCTTCCTGGTGCTCCGCCACGGCGGGGGAGTCCGCGGCAAGAAGCTGCTGGACGCCATCAAGGCCGCGGGCTGGCCCGTTGTCGACTGCCAGCCGCTCAAGAAAGACGCCGAGAAGATCGCCTTCGTCACGGCCGAGTTCCGGGCGGCCTCCCGGCGTATCGACCCCGACGCCGTGCACGCCCTGGTCAATGCGGTTGGCGCGCAGCTCGCGGAACTCGCCGCCGCCTGCAGCCAGCTGATCGCTGACGCCACCACCGGCGTGGACGCGGCCATGGTGGACAAGTACTACGGCGGCCGGGTCGAGGCAACGGGTTTCAAGGTCGCCGACGCCGCGATGGCCGGCAACGGCCCGCTGGCCCTGTCCACACTTCGCCACGCCCTGGCCACCGGCGCGGACCCGGTGCCGATCGTGGCTGCCCTGGCGTCGAAGTTGCGTTCCCTGGCCAAGGTGGCCGGCGCGCAGGGGTCGTCGTCGCAGATCGCCAAGCAACTGGGTATGCAGCCCTGGCTCGTCGAACAGGCCCAGCGGGAAGTCCGGCGCTGGACGCCCGAGGGGCTGGTCCGCTCGATCCAGGTCACCGCCGAGGCCGACGCCCAGGTCAAGGGCCTCTCCCGGGATCCTGTCTATGCCGTGGAACATGCGGTAACGGTGATTGCCACCTCGGCTAGGAGTTCCTGACACCCGCGTTCGAACCCTGGGCCCGGCGTGTTGGCCCTGCGGGTCCGGCCGGACCAGGTGCGGCGTGCCGGCCCTGCTGGCGCGGACCCGGCAGCGGGCAGCGGGCGGCGTACCGGAGTAGTACGAGAACGGGTGCGGAGTCGGCCCCTTGCGGAACCGGTTTAACTGGATGTGGCCGGCACCCATGGGGTGCCGGCCACAATCATCAGTTCAAGTGAACTGGAAACCTTAGAGCGCGTTGACCTTCTTGGAGATGGCCGACTTGCGGTTTGCAGCGTTGTTCTTGTGGAGAACGCCCTTGCTGACGGCCTTGTCCAGCTTGCGGCTGGCAGAAAGCAGTGCAACAGCCGCAGCATCCTTGTCGGTGGACTCAACGGCGGTGTTGACGGCGCGGATGGCCGTCTTCAGCTCAGACTTGACTGCGTTGTTGCGCAGGCGAGCCTTTTCGTTCGTCAGGATGCGCTTCTTCTGGGACTTGATATTAGCCACGTGTGAACTCTCTTTTTCAATGCGGAAAATGGTCTAGAGGGCTTTCAGATTGGCCATTGACTGAGCGGCGTGGGGATACCTATGGCGACCAACCATCTGTGGCCGTCGACCTGCACGGACACACAGCTGTAAATAATAGCAGAGATCAACGTACAGGCACGAGTGCGGGTGGCGATCCGCCGCCGCGCACGGTGTCCGCCGGGTCAGCTCCAGCCGTGCCGCTGCCGCAGCGCGGCCGCGATGTGGTTGAAGCGGCCTGCGTCCAGGATCGCTCCTTCGCGCCGGATGTCCTTCGCGTTGATCTGCAGAACCCGGTCCAGCTTCGCTTCGCTGGGCCGCCACTGGCGGTCCCAGGGTCCCGTGCCGATGTCCACGTAGTCATCCGACCGGCGGGAGTCGCCGTCGTGGTCCTTGCTCGTCAGCATCAGGCCCAACAAATACCGGCCGCTGGTGCCCACCAGCAGCACCGGGCGGTCCTTGCCCTGGGAGTAGTCCTCTTCGTAGGGCACCCAGGTCCAGACGATTTCGCCGGGCTCGGGCAGGCCGTTGGGTGCGGGGGCATAGCGGACGGCGGCCCGCCCCTGGAAGTCGCCGGGATATGTTCCGGTCAGTCCGGCGGCCGGGGTGCCCCCTGTGGAGCGGGCCGGGGTGCCGGGACGCGCCTGGCCCGGCCGCCGCTTCGCCGCAGGCTTTCGGGCGGGTTTTGCCGCCGGCCCACGGGTGGTTCCCGGTGGGGACCCGCCAAGTTTATCCAGGAAGCGCAGGGCATCGCGGACCGCGCCGCTGATCGATCGTAAGTTCCAAGCCATGGGGAAACCATACCGGCAACCCCTGCAGAGAACCGGGGCAGGGAAAGAGCGGGGGAGAGGTGGGGCAGAGGGTGGCCGCAGTCGGCTGGCGGCCAGGCAGGGGCGGACCCAGGCACGGCGCAGCACGCAGCCAGATCCGGGGGCCAACCGCAGCCGAGCCGAGGCCAGATCCGCGGGCGGAATCCCTCCGAGAGTCCACCGAAGCCAGGAGAGTCCGCAACGCAACGCAGGGATGCACTGCCACTGGCCCGGACGTGGGAGACTATAGGGACAGAAATGCGCCACGTCGCAGGATGGCATACGAGCATCCGCACCGAGCCGTGGAAAAGCCAACCGTAATGCCAACAGTAAGGACCCTGCGTGTCTCCCATGGCCCGCACCGCCCCGGTGCCCGCCGCAACAGATCCGGCCATCATCCGGAACTTCTGCATCATTGCGCACATTGACCACGGCAAATCCACACTGGCCGACCGGATGCTCCAGTTCACCGGTGTTGTCCAGTCCCGTGACATGAAGGCCCAGTACCTGGACCGCATGGACATTGAGCGCGAACGCGGCATCACCATCAAATCCCAGGCCGTCCGCATGCCCTGGGAACTCGACGGCACCAGCTACGCGCTGAACATGATCGACACCCCCGGGCACGTCGACTTCACGTACGAGGTCTCCCGCTCGCTCGCGGCCTGCGAAGGCGCGATCCTGCTGGTGGACGCGGCCCAGGGCATCGAGGCCCAGACTCTCGCCAACCTCTACCTGGCGATGGAAAACAACCTCACCATCATCCCGGTCCTGAACAAGATCGACCTCCCGGCAGCCCAGCCCGAGAAATACGCGGCGGAACTCGCCAACCTGATCGGCGGCGACCCCGACGACGTGCTCCGCGTCTCCGGCAAGACCGGCATGGGCGTCGAGGTTCTGCTGGACAAGATCGTCCGCGACCTGCCGGCACCGGTGGGCGACCCGAACGCCCCCGCCCGGGCCATGATCTTCGACTCGGTCTACGACACCTACCGCGGTGTGGTCACCTACGTCCGCGTCGTCGACGGCATGCTGCACCCGCGTGAACGCATCCAGATGATGTCCACCCGTGCCACGCACGAGCTCCTTGAGATTGGTGTGAGCTCCCCGGAACCCACCCCCTCCAAGGGCCTTGGCGTCGGCGAGGTCGGCTACCTCATCACCGGTGTGAAGGACGTCCGCCTGTCCAAGGTGGGCGACACCGTCACCAACCTGGCCAAGCCCGCCACCGAGTCCCTCCCCGGCTACGCTGACGCCAAGCCGATGGTCTTCTCCGGCCTGTATCCGCTCGATGGCACGGACTATCCGGTGCTCCGCGATGCGCTGGAGAAGCTGATGCTCAACGACGCCGCACTGGTGTACGAGCCCGAAACGTCCGCCGCGCTGGGCTTCGGCTTCCGGGTGGGATTCCTGGGCCTGCTGCACCTGGAAATCACCCGCGAGCGGCTCGAACGCGAATACAACCTGGACCTCATTTCCACCGCGCCCAACGTGGAATACGAGGTCACGCTGGAGGACAAGAAGGTCGTCCACGTCACCAACCCCAGCGAATACCCCACCGGCAAGATCGCTGAGGTCCGTGAGCCGATGGTGTCCGCCACCATCCTTGCGCCGAACGAGTTTGTCGGCGCCATCATGGAGCTGTGCCAGAGCCGGCGCGGCGTCATGGGCGGCATGGACTACCTCTCCGAGGACCGGGTGGAAATCCGCTACCGCCTGCCGCTGGCCGAAATCGTCTTCGATTTCTTCGACATCCTCAAATCCAAGACCCGCGGCTACGGGTCACTGGACTGGAAGGCCGACGGCGAGCAGGTGGCCGACCTGGTCAAGGTGGACATCATGCTCCAGGGCGAACAGGTTGATGCGTTCTCCGCCATCACCCACCGCGACAAGGCCTACGCCTACGGCGTGATGATGACCGGCAAGCTGCGCGAACTCATCCCGCGCCAGCAGTTCGAGGTGCCTATCCAGGCCGCCATCGGCTCCAGGATCATCGCCCGCGAAAGCATCCGCGCCATCCGCAAGGACGTCCTTGCCAAGTGCTACGGCGGTGACATCACCCGAAAGCGCAAGCTGCTGGAAAAGCAGAAGGAAGGCAAGAAGCGCATGAAGATGGTGGGCCGCGTCGAGGTGCCGCAGGAGGCTTTCATCGCCGCGCTGACAACGGACGAGTCCAAGGACAAGGCCAAGAAGTAACGGTGCAGGTAATGATTGTTGCTGCAGTATCGGCAGGCCGGGCCCGTGCCTAGCGTTCTTCCCCTCGGCGACCCGGCGCCGGCGGACGGGCTGCTGCCCGCCCAGGCGGGCGACGGCGCCGATCAGCGCGCATTCGGGCTGTACGTGCACATCCCGTTCTGCGCGGTCCGCTGCGGGTACTGCGATTTCAACACCTACACCGCCACGGAGCTGGGTGGCGGGGCCTCCCAGGACGCCTACGCCGCCACCGCGATCGCGGAAGTGGAGTTCGCCGCCGCGGTCCTGAAGGGCAGCGGCCTGCCCGGCCGCCCCCTCAGCACGGTCTTCTTCGGCGGCGGCACCCCCACCCTGCTGCCGGCGGAGGACCTGGCGCGCATACTCAGCGCCGCGATCGACGCCTGGGGACTGCAGCCCGGCGCCGAGGTGACCACCGAGGCAAACCCCGATTCCGTCACGCCCGCATCCCTGCAGCTGCTGGCCGACGCCGGGTTCACCCGCGTTTCGTTTGGCATGCAGTCGGCCGTGCCGCACGTCCTGAAGGTCCTGGACCGCACCCACACGCCCAGCCGGGTGCCCGAGGTGGTGCAGTGGGCGCGTAATGCCGGGCTCTCGGTCAGCCTCGACCTCATTTACGGGACGCCGGGGGAGTCGTTGGAGGACTGGCGCTACTCGCTCGAGACCGCACTGTCCTACGCCCCCGACCACATCAGCGCCTATGCCCTGATCGTTGAAGACGGCACCAAGCTTGCCGCGCAGATCCGCCGTGGCGAAGTGCCGGAAATCGACGACGACGACCACGCCGCCAAATACGAACTCGCCGACGAACTGATTTCCGCCGCCGGGCTCAACTGGTACGAGGTCAGCAACTGGTCCCGCACCCCCGAACAGGCCTGCCGGCACAACCTCGCTTACTGGCGTGGGGACGACTGGTGGGGCATCGGGCCCGGGGCACACTCGCACGTGGGCGGTGTCCGCTGGTGGAACGTCAAGCACCCCACCGCCTACGCCAACCGCCTCGGCGCCGGCGCCTCACCCGCCGCCGGACGCGAAACGCTGGACTCTGAAACCCGCAACGTGGAACGGGTCATGCTCGAGGCCCGGCTCAATTCCGGGCTCGACATCCCAAGCCTCGGCGGCCTGGGGGACACCGGCAGGCACGCTGTGGCGGGGCTGATCGCGGACGGCCTCGTGGACCCCGCGGCGGCTTTCAAAGGCCGGCTCATTCTCACCCTTAAGGGCCGGCTGCTGGCCGACGCCGTCGTCCGCAGGATCCTGCCGGACTAGTCTGCCCGGCAAAACTTCCACGACTTGGCTGCCCGCATCAGCGGCCACAACACCCTGCCGCACAAAACAGAGCCGGCCGCTGCCCCTGACGGGCGGCGGCCGGCTCTCGTGCTTGGGTCCGGGCCGGCTATTTGATCCAGCGCAGGTTGAATTCGTAGCGGTGCGGCTGGCCGCGGTTGACGTGGATGCCTGCCGCCACCGAGAAGCACGTCACGGCGATCCAGATCACCGTGGCGAGCACGGCGAAGAGGTTGCCCACCACCGGGATGAAGACCAGCAGATTGGCCAGCACCGCGGCCAGGGTCGGCGGCAGCGTGAAATTGAGGGCTTCCTTGGATTCCTGTGCCGTGAACGGGCCGCGGTCCTTGAAGATGAGGTAGATCAGCAGCGACGGCACGCAGCCCAGGATGCCGCCGAAGTGCGCGAGCGTGGCCCACTGGCGGTCCTCGCTGGCCGTCAGCGGCAGCGCGTTTGCCGGAACGCCATGGTACGGGGGCTGGCCATGGCCAGCCTGATTGCCCGTGTGTTCGCGTGCGTTATCTGCCACGGTGTAGCCCTTCGGATTGCGGTGATGCGTTGCTGCCTGGGTTGTGCCTGAAATAGCCGGGACCGCGCTGGAAGCGCGGCCGCCGTTTCAAGAATACTTGCTCGGGCAAGGAAATGGAGATCAGAGGCGGCCGCCGCGGCGGACTAGGGCACGGTGAGGAAGTCAATGACCTCTTCCACGCGGCCAAGCAGCGACGCCTCCAGATCAGCGTAGCTGCGGACAGCCCCTAGGAGTTTCTGCCAGCCGAGGCCGATGTCCTCCTTCGTGGAGTGGGGCCACCCGAAAGCCATCAGGATCCCGGTCTTCCAGTCCGTGCCGCGGGGGATCACGGGCCACTGCTCGATCCCCAGGACCGAGGGCCGGATGGCCTGCCACACGTCCACGTAGGGGTGCCCCACAATCAGGACGTTGCCTGCGGCGCCCGGTGAGGCCATGACGGCGTCGGCGATCCGCGACTCCTTGGAGTCTGCCACCAAGTGGTCTACGAGCACGCCGAGGCGCCGCCCGGGGCCCGGGCCGAAGTCCGCCACGGCGGCCGCGAGGTCGTCAATGCCGTGCAGGGGCTCGACGACGATGCCCTCCACCCGGAGGTCATCGCCCCAGACCTTCTCCACCAGCTCGGCGTCGTGCTTTCCTTCCACCCAGATGCGGCTGGCCTTGGCCACCTGTGCGCGCTGCCCCGCCACCCGCACCGAGCCCGACGCCGTGCGGCCGGCACCGGCGGCCGGTGCCGTCTTCTTCGGGGCCGGCGGCATCAGGCGGATGGGCTGGCCGTCCAAGAGGAAGCCGAAGCCGAGGCGGAAGGACCGCGACTTGCCCCGCCGGTCCTCCAGCGCCACCACGTGCATGCCGCCGGACTTCTCCACGCGGGTTACGGCGCCCACCCAGCCGGACTGGACCTCCTCGAGGACCATCCCGCGTTCCACCGGGACTTCCGGCAGCTGGGTCTTGGCGGGGGCGGACAGGTCCTGGGGTCCCCAGTTCTGGTACGACATCTCTTCACGCTTACTTTGCACTCGGAATGTACGGCGGTCGGTGGAACTCTCCGGGGGCCGGAACCGGACCGCGACGGCGCGGCAACGGCAGCGTCTGCCACGGTCTCGGCGCCGGCGTGACGGGAATCGCGTTCCCGCGGGCCACGCCTGGAGCGAATCCAATGCTAACAACGCGGCGACTCATATTAGACTGGTTAGCACTTAGGCATGTCGAGTGCTAACCCTTGTCCTGCGGCGGGCCGTCCGTGCACCACTTGTGGACCCGGACCGGACGCGGGGGTGGCACCGGCTGCGGGACAGTCGATTGGAGGTGGAGCGTGAGCGAACCGCGCAAACTCGAAGTGCTGCGCGCCATCGTGGAGGACTACGTCCATTCGCGTGAGCCCGTTGGTTCCAAAGCGCTCGTCGAACGGCACCATCTCGGCGTCTCGAGCGCCACGATCCGAAATGACATGGCGGCGCTGGAAGACGAGGGCCTGATCACGGCACCGCACACGAGTGCAGGCCGGATCCCCACTGACAAGGGCTACCGGTTGTTCGTCGACCAGATCTCAGCGGTGAAGCCGTTGTCCCAGGCCGAGCGCCGGGCCATCCAGGCGCTGCTGGAAGGATCCGAGGACCTCGACGACATCCTTGACCGGACCGTGAGGCTCCTCTCGCACCTGACCAACCAGGTCGCCGTCGTGCAGTATCCGCTGCTCAGCCGCGCCCGGGTGCGGCACATTGAGTTCGTGCTGCTGGCGCCCAGGAAAGTGCTGGCTGTTCTGATCGCTGACACGGGCAAGGTGGAGCAGCGCGTGATCGACGTCGGGCAGGACATTCCCGACGACGCGCTGTCGGAATTGCGGAGCAGCTTTCTGGCCAGCCTCTCCGGTACGCCGCTGAGCCTGATGCCGCAGCTGCTGCCCGCCGTCGTTGCCGGTGGCCCGCCCGCGCGGCGCGGAGCAGCCCAGGCGCTGGCCCGCGGCCTTGAGGCCCTGGCCACGAGCAGCCGTGAAGAGCGCATGGTCATGGCCGGCACCGCAAACCTGGCCCGCTCCAATGTGGACTTCCCGCTCAGCATCGGCCCCGTGCTGGAGGCCCTCGAGGAACAGGTGGTCATGCTCCGCCTGCTCAGCGAAATGGCCGAAGACCCGCGCGGCGTGACCGTCAGCATCGGCCGGGAAAACCCCTACGACGGTCTCGCCGAGGCCTCGGTCGTGGCCACCGCCTACGGGCCGGACGCCACGGCCAAGGTCGGAGTGCTTGGGCCCACCCGGATGGACTATCCCACCACCATGGCCGCCGTCCGAGCGGTGGCCCGCTACCTTTCGAGGATCCTGGGGCCCTGACGGGTCCGGGACCGAATACGACTTCTTGCCCCACAGGCAGTGCCCCACAGGCAGTACCCCACAGGCAGTACAACAAGGAAGAGATACACACTTTGAGCAGCCACTACGACGTTCTTGGAGTCTCCCGCGACGCATCGGGGGAGGAGATCAAGAAGGCCTACCGGAAACTGGCCCGGACCCTGCACCCGGACGTGAACCCCGGGGAGGACGCCTCGGACAGGTTCAAGGCCGTCACGCACGCCTACGAGGTCCTCTCCGATCCGCAGAAGCGCCGGGTCTATGACACCACCGGCAACGAGAACGGCACCGACAACGGGTTCGGCGGCGGCAGCTACTCGGGCCAGGGCTTCGCCTTCCAGGACATCTTCGAGACCTTCTTCGGCGCTGGTGGCGGCCAGGGCGGCCCGGCGTCCCGGGTCCGCCGCGGCCAGGACGCGCTGATCAGCGTCCGGATCGACCTCCGCGATGCGGTGTTCGGCGTGAACAAAAAGCTCGAGGTCGACACGGCCGTCATCTGCCCCACCTGCGAGGGATCCTGCTGCCGGGAGGGCACCCACCCGGTCCGCTGCGACATCTGTGGCGGCAGCGGTCAGGTCCAGCGCGCCGTGCGGTCCATCCTGGGCCAGGTCATGACGTCCGCCCCCTGCGGGTCTTGCGAGGGCTTCGGCACCGTCATCAAGGACCCGTGCAACGAATGCAGCGGCCAGGGCCGGATCCGCAGCCGCCGCTCGCTGACCGTCAAGGTCCCGGCCGGCGTGGCCACCGGCACCCGCATCCAGCTGTCCGGCCAGGGCGAGGCCGGCCCTGCCGGCGGCCCCGCCGGGGACCTGTACGTGGAGATCAGGGTCAACAACGACGCCACTTACGTGCGCGAGGGCGATGACCTGCACGCGAGCCTCAACATTCCCATGACGGCGGCCGCCCTCGGCACCGAAATATCCCTCGACACCTTCGACGGACAGCAGGAGATCGACGTCAAGGCCGGCACCCAGTCCGGCGAGATCATCACCCTTCGCGGTCTTGGCGTCACGCACCTGCGCGGCCACGGCCGCGGCGATCTGAAGGTGCACCTGCAGGTGGAAACACCGGTCAAGCTCGATCACGTCCAGGAGGAACTTCTCCGCCAGCTGGCCAAGCACCGTGGCGAGCACCTCACGGAAGGAAAGCTTGCGGCCAGCGGCGGCGTCTTCGCCAAACTGCGGGACCGGCTCGGTAACCTGTAGCGGTGAGTAACCCGGTCTTCTTCACCGCCCCAGGCACCCTGGACCAGCAGGTCCCCGGCTCGGCCTTCGTCCTCGAGGGAACCGAGGCCCGCCACGCCGTCACCGTCAAACGGATCGGCGTCGGCGAAGCGGTCGACATCGCGGACGGCGCAGGCAAGCGCCTGACCGGCACCGTGACAGCCGTCGCTGCCGGGGAGCTGAGCGTCGAATGCGTGGACCTGGCTGAGGAACCACGGCCAGGAACACGGCTGGTCCTGGTCCAGGCCCTGGCGAAGGGCGACCGCGATGAACTGGCGGCCGAGACCGCGACCGAGTTGGGCATCGACGCCGTCATTCCCTGGCAGGCCGAGCGGTCCATTGTGCGGTGGAAGGCTGAGCGGGCCGCGAAGGCGCATGCCAAGTGGCAGTCGGTGGTGACGGCAGCCGCCAAACAGGCGCGCCGGGCATGGATTCCCGAGGTCCGGGCCGCCGTCGACGGCGCCGGGCTGCAGGCGGCCGTAACGGCGGCAGACCTCGCCGTCATCCTGCACGAAGACGCCGTGCGCCCGCTGCGGCAGGTACTCGAGGCCTGGCTGGAAAGTGTTGGGCCCGGCGATGTTGTGGCAGATGATGCCGGATCCCGTGAGGTCCTGCTGATCGTGGGTCCGGAAGGCGGCATCAGCCCGCGGGAGGTGACCCGGCTTTGCGACGCCGGCGCAGTTACGGCCCTTTTGGGGCACCATGTGCTGCGTTCGTCCACGGCCGGGCCCGCCGCCACTGTGCTGGCCAGCGACATCCTCGGCCGCTGGTGACCTGCGGCAGCCGCCGCCGCAGGTGACGTGATGCCTTGTTGAGGTGACGGCTACTTGACCGTGAACCCGCGGGTGTCCTGGAATACTTCCTTGGCGCTGTCGGATGCGTCCACCTGGGACACCCGGACCTCGTAATTGCCCGGGCCGAGGTTCACGGACAAGGTGAACAGCCCGGGCCGGGCTGCATCGGCGGAGGCGGTGGCGCTGCCGTTGAGATACGCGGTCTTGGCGTTGTCGCCGTCGCCGTCGACCTTGAGGATCGCCCAGCGGAGCTTCCCGCCCTGGACGGTGCTGCGGCCGCTGATCTTGACCGAACCGTCGGCCACGGACGTGCCCTCCTGCGGATCAATGATCCACACTGGTGCCACCATCCCGGCGCTGCGGGAGGTCGGCTCGCCCAGGCGGACATGGTTGAAGGCGACGTAGTCGGTGTGACCGTCCACCAGCACAACCACCTGGACCTGCTGTCCGGCATCGATGAGGCCGGCGCTGGCCGCGGCAGCTGTCGCCGTGTAGACGAGCTGCTGGATGGCGCGCTCGGCCATGGCCGCATCCACGTTGCTGTTGAAGGCATCAGCGGAGACATCCACCGTGATGACGTTCTTGCCGGAAATCGAGGTCGCCAGCTTCTTCGGATTTTGCCAGGGCGTGAAAAAATCCGGGTCCAATGGCTTCTGCGACATCATGACCCGCAGGGCGCGGGTGACGGGATTGTCCTGATCCGGAACGTCGCGGAACTCGCGGTAGAGAAACGCGTTGTCATTGCCACGGCCGATCCAATACACCGGAGCCTTGTTCGACGTCTGGGCAGTCTCCAGCGGTGCGCTCGTGGTGGGGGCGCCCGACGCCGGGGCGGGAATGAGCTCTGATGGGCTGCTGGAATTCGTGATGCCGCTCTGCGGCGTCGCCACGCAGCCGGACAGGACGAGCACGGCAGGCAGCGCCAACGCCAGCGCGACGCGGCGGACGCGCCCCGCCGATGGCTGCTGAACTCCACGCTTCCTGATGCCGCTGTCCCTTCGTCGTACGCCCCGCGTTCCGGGGTGATGATCCGTTTGTAGCCGTCGTCGGCCGTCGACGGCCGCCCCATCCCTCACCGGCCGGAGACCGGCCCGGCGATCCCGGGACAGCCGGATTCCAGCATGGCACACGGGCGCGGCGCGGCAGCCGGGTTTGGGCCCTGGCGCCGGAACTGCAACGGGAACGATATGAGGCCGATACAAAGTTGATACCTAATGGCGTCCGCTTGTGGTTCCTGGCACTGACATGGTCCGGCCGCGTCTCCATGCCTGCCGTGCCAGCAGCCCGATGGTGAACTGGCACGGCAGGCACTATCCTGCGATGAGTTCCTTGACGGGCCCCTCGTGCAGGGCCAGGTAGACGTCGTCCCGGATCCGATTCGCCTCCGGGTCTGTCATGGTCCGGGCGAGGGGACGCAGCACCAGGCGTATCAGTGCATTGGCCTGCCCATCGCTGAGGCGGAGTCGTTTCGTCGCCGCTGCGGGGAGGTCAGCGCAGGGCGTCAGGGCCAGGAGTTCGACACTTTCCAGATCGTCGGCCTTTGCGCCCAACGCTGTTCGCACCCGGTCTCCAAGCACTTCGGCATCCAGGTCAGCGGGCACGGGAGGGCGCGTCGACGACGGCGAGTCCGGCCAGGCTTGGTGGAGGGCCGATGCTTGCTAGGGATGTTTAGGGCACACTGGTGGCGTGAGCGGAATCCCATGGGTGCTGCACGTCGATCTCGACCAGTTCATCGCGGCGGTTGAAGTGCTCCGGCGGCCGGAGCTTGCTGGCAAGCCGATCATTGTCGGCGGTCGGGGCGACCCCACGGAACGCGCCGTGGTGTCGACGGCATCCTACGAAGCGAGGGCATTCGGCGTGGGTTCCGGAATGCCCTTACGCATTGCGGCCCGGAAAGTGCCCGATGCTGTGATCCTGCCCGTCGATCAGGAGGCTTACCTCGCGGCGTCTGAAACGGTCATGGCTACCCTGCGCGCGCAGCCCGGCGCCACAGTGCAGGTGCTGGGGTGGGATGAAGCTTTTGTAGGCACCGAGACAGAGAATCCGGAAGCCTACGCCCGGCAGGTGCAGGCCGCTGTCCTGGAGCGAACGCAGCTTCACTGCAGCGTGGGCATCGGCGACACCCTGGTACGAGCCAAGGTCGCCACCGGTTTCGGCAAGCCGGCCGGCGTCTTCCGTCTCACTGCCGCGAACTGGCTCGACGTCATGGGCAGTCGGCCCACCAAGGAGCTCTGGGGCGTCGGAACCAAGGTGTCGGGCAGGCTGGCCAAACTCGGCATCAACACAGTGGCCGAGCTAGCCGCGTCCGACCCCCGGGACCTGGTCCCGGAGTTCGGCCCCAGGATGGGACCTTGGTACGCGGAGCTCGGACGCGGGGACGGCGCCAGCGTTGTGGACGATACCCCGTGGGTTGCCCGCGGGCATAGCCGGGAGACCACCTTCCAGCGCGACCTGACCGAACCCGCCCAGGTCGACGACGCCGTGAGGGAGCTGACAGCGCGCGTCCTGGAGGATGTTGTGGCCGAAGGTCGGCCCGTGGTTGGGCTGACCCTAAAGGTCCGCTACGCGCCGTTCGTCACCAAAACCCACGCGAGGAAGCTTCCCGAGACATTCGACCGGGACGAAATCCTCGCGGAGGCGTTGGACCTCGCAGCCGGAATCGAAGCAGACCGTCCGATCCGGCTCCTGGGCCTGCGGGCCGAAATGGCAATGCCCGACGATGCCCGAAAGGGACATACGCCGACACGCGGCGGCTGGTGACGGCGTCGCTTCCTCCCCGGTGCGGCGTTCTACCGGCCGGCTGCAAAATGACCCTGGGAAGCCCCCAAGTCAAAGTTAGGCTGGGACGATGGAATATCAGATCCGCCAGGCCGCGGTCGAGGACGCTGATGCCGTGGTTAGGATGCACACCCTGGCCCATGAGGAATGCTACGGGCACCTTTTGTCCCCGACGTTCTTCGATGCGCGCCGTGCCAGCATGCCGCTGCGCGTGGAAAAACGCCGGCCGTATCTGGACAGCGCCCAGCCGCGAATCATCGCCGTGGACGAGGGCAATGAAATAGTTGGATTTGCCGACGCAGGCACGGGGCGTGACGATGACCTGCCCGGCGAACTTGAGCTTTACTCCATTTACACTCTGAGGCGCACCCATGGCACTGGGCTCGGTGTCGCCCTGTTGAAGGCCGCCCTCGGCGATTTACCCGCCTACCTGTGGGTCCTTGAGGCCAACGTGCGCGCTCAGGCCTTTTACGTCAAGAACGGTTTTCAGCCCGATGGGACGCGTAAGTTGCTTTCACCCGAGTGGGAGGAACTACCTGAAATACGGATGGTCCGCTCCGACATTTAGCCGGGCAGGTGCCACGCTGACCACCGGCTGAGGTCACCTGCCGTGCGTGCGTTTTCAGCTGGTGCCGACCGCTGTAAAGACGAGAGAATCACGCCACTGTCCACGAATGAGTTTGTCCGCCCTCCGCGACCCGATCTGGACCATTCCGATCTTTTCCAGCACTTTTGCCGAAGCGGTGTTTTCAGGTCTGCAGGTTGCGGTAATGTCCCGCAGTCTGAGGGTTTCCTGGCCGAACCTGAGGAGGGCGGCTGCGGCCTCAGTGGCATATCCGTGCCCCCAGTGGTCAGCATCAATCACGTACCCCAGCTCGCCCCGGCCACGATCAATGCCGAGTCCGACAGAACCAAAGGGTTCGCCCCTGGGAAAAGTGACAGCGAGAGTGAAGTTTGTCCGGTTCGAACCGCGTTGCGCCGCCGAGCACATTTTAAGGAATTCCAGCGTTTCGCCGGTTGTATTCGGTCCCCAGTCCACGTATTCGGCGATCCTCAAGTCGGAAGCGAATGAATGTACCGCTGCGAAATCATCCAGGGTGTACTCGCGCAGCAGGAGACGATCAGTCTGCAATTCCATGTGTCCATCATGCCGGAGCCGGCGCATCGGCCTGGGGGCCGTGGGTCAAAACCTGAGAATGTTCAACTCCGCGGCCGGTTCGAAACCAAGCCGTGCGTAAAAGCCGCGTGATGCGTCGGAGGGGAAAGCACCATCCGTACGGCCTTGATGCCTTGCGCGAACTGGATCGATGCCTCCACGAGCCGGCCGCCGATTCCGGCGTTCCGAAACTCCGGAAGCACGTAGGCGTTGCCCAGATAGACCCACCGGGACGATTCCGTTCCGGGTTTGGGCATCCGCTCGAAAATCATCAGGTTGAGCATCCCGACGAGTTCGCCACCGTAGTCGGCCACAAAGAACTTTCGGGGACTGGCATTCATCCACTCCATGAAGACGGCGTCGAAGGTGGGATCGTCCATGGGCGCGGGGTCCTGTTCCGCCGCCCACGTGGCCCTTAGCGTCGCGAGGCCGGGCACATCGTCTGGGCGCCCTTCGCGAATGATGAACATGGAAGTACCCTACTTTGGCGGGGCGCCCGCCTCCCACTGAAGGTCCGCAGGGCGACCTCGAAGAAGCTGCACGACGCTGAGCCTGACATCGACACAAGCCAGGTCGGCCTCATGATCGCGGATCAGTTTCCGGGGTGGGCCGGGCTCCCGCTGAAGCCGGTGTCATCCAGCGGGACGGACAACGTCATGCTCACGCTCGGTGACCGGCTCGTCGTCCGGCTTCCCCGCACGGCCGCCGCGGTTCCCGCGCTCTCCAAGGAGTGGAAATACCCGAGGCTTCTTGGTCCCGGCATCGCCTTCGCCTGACGCACCCGTCCGTTAGAGTCGGACAAATGAAACGGGCTGTGATCCTTGGAGGCACTGGCGTTCTCGGCCGCGCGATTGCGTGGCGGCTGATCCGTGCCGGCTGGGCCGTGGACGTGACGGGCCGGGACCGGACCAAGATGCCTGCTGACCTGGCTGCCGCCGGTGCCCGATTTATCGCCGCCGAACGTCGTGACGACGCCGCACTGGCCGGGGTGATGGCCGGTGGTGCCGATCTCCTCGTGGACGCGGTGTGCTACACCGAGGCCGACGCCCGGCAACTCCTGCCGCACCTGGCCGCGGTGACCTCTGCCGTCATGCTCTCGAGCAAGGCTGTGTACGTTGACGCCGCCGGCAACCACGTCAATTCCGAGGTAGCGCCCCGCTTTGATGCGCCGATCCTCGAGAACAATCCGACCATGCGGCCGGGAACCGGGGACTACCAATCCCGGGAAGGCTATGGCGCCAACAAGGTGGCTGCAGAGAACACCCTCCTGGGCAGCGGCCATCCCGTGACGGTGATCCGGGCGTCCAAGGTACATGGTGAGGGCGCGGCCCTGCCCCGGGAATGGATGTTCGTCAAACGGGTGCTCGACCGGCGCCGGGCCGTGTTCCTGGCCCATGCTGGGCAGGGCGCGGACCACACGACGGCAGCGGTGAACACGGCGGCCCTCGTGGAACGGGTTGCCGCCGTGCCCGCGGCACGAATCCTCAACTGCGCCGATCCAGATGCGCCGAATGCCCGGCAGATCGCCGCAGCAATTGCCCGCTACCTGGGCCACCACTGGGAAGAGGTGCTTCTGGATGACAGCGCACCCACGGGCCTCGGTGACCATCCGTGGGATTTCCGGCCTCCGCTGGTACTGAGCACCAAGGCCTCCCTTGACCTCGCCTATGAACCTGTTGGGACATACGCTCAGACCATCCCGCATCAGGTGGACTGGCTTCTGAAGGCGGCAGCGGCCGGAGCCATGCCGGGAACCGGCGATCCGTCCCTCAAGCACTATCTCGACTACTCCCGTGAAGAGCAGTTCACCGCTGGTTCGACCCTGCGAACACGCCAACGTCCGCTATGAGGGACTAAGTGTTGAAGACACGAAGGGTTTGTCGACGAGGATGGCGGCCTGTGGATGTTTTTCCTTGGCCCTCGGTGAACGCACCAACTGGGCGCGCATCACAAAGCCTTGTTCGGTGAACCGGAGCGCCACCTCTTCGGGTGCGTGCAGTTCCGCCCGGAGCTGGACGTCGTGTCCGTAGGCACGGTCAATCGTGCGGTGGCCGCTGCCGGCGTGGAAGGCGACGAGCGCCGAACCGCCAGGGCGGAGCGCCCTCCAGAACTCGCGCGCGATCGCCGGCAGCGCCGTCGGGGGAGAGTGGATGATCGAATACCAGGCGAGGACGCCGTCCGCAGCTGCGTCCGCTTGGGGCAGGTCCGTCAGCTCTCCCAGCTCGAACGACAGCCCGGGATGCAGTTGTTGCGCGATCCGGACCATTTCGGGCGACAGGTCGACTCCGCTGACGTTCAGCCCCGCCTGGCCGAGATAACTGCTCATTCGTCCGGCACCGCATCCGACGTCGATCACCGTCCGGTCCGCCGTGCCGCGCATGTGGGCGATGAAGTGGTCCATCATGGCCATATCCAGCGGGGCCTCGAAACTGGTATCCGGGATAACCGCTGAATAGGTCTCGGCCACTGTGTCGTACGCGGATCTGACGTCCATCAAATTTTCCTGGTTTGCCATCAACCGAGCCTAACGGCCATGGCCGGGGAACTCCCGGTGCCGAATTCTTACGTCATGCAACGGGTCCGTGACGCGTTGTGTCGTTGCGCGACTGTGCGTTGCGGCCGGGCTTGGGAACCCGCGTCTACGGTGGTTGATTGGGGCTACCAGCGCTCGAAAGGACCCGCCATGACGGAACATTCTGACCCCAGCCCGAAGGCACTCCGCCACATTCTCGGACACTTCGCCACCGGCCTGACGGTGATCACCGCAGCAACCCAGCACGGGCCGGCCGGTTTCACATGCCAGTCCTTCGCCTCCCTGTCCCTGGAGCCGGCCCTGGTCACTTTCAGCCCCGCACGGACATCGAGCACCTGGCCGCTGCTGCGTGCGGCGGGACGGTTTACCGTGAACATCCTGGCCGCAGAGCACCAGCATCTGGCGGGGCAGTTCGCGCGCTCGGGGACGGACAAGTTCGCCGGCGTCGGCCATTCGCCCTCGCCGCTGGGCAACCCCGTCCTGGATAACGCCCTGGCCTGGGTGGATTGCGAACTCCACCAGGAGTACGACGGCGGCGACCACACGATCGTCGTCGGCGCCGTCCGCGCCCTGGGCGCCCGCCCCGACGCTGAGCCCCTGCTCTTCTACAAGGGACGCTACGCCGGCGTCGGGTCCCGCGCCGGCGCGCTGGAGAGCGCGGCCTGACCGTGTCGGAACCGAAGGCGGAACCGAAGCCGGAGCGGGAGCCGAAGCCGGAGCGGGAACCCGGCAAAGCGGAACAGCCGTGCCCGGCAACAGGCGCCCACTGGCTGGAGGGGTGGGTCGTCTTCGGAAACGCCTACCCGTAACAGCCGGCGCCGGCTGCCCTCCGGCGTCGGCCGCGCCGCGCTGGCGTAAGATGGAAGCACCCGTAGACCCTGGCCGCGGGCGGTGCGAACCGCCGTCGGCACGGATCACGGCGACAGACCATATTCATACTGGAGGGGACCAGAGGCCCGCGGGCCAACACCATGACTGAAGCAGCGAACGGCAAGGCCCGGTTCAGCGCCCGAGAACGCACCGCAGGGGAATTTCCCCACTCCCTACCAGGGCTGCGGACGGAGGTGGTCTTGTTCGACGACTCAGAGCAGATGGTCCAGTCGCTGGGCAGCCATGACGAAGCCTTAAGGTTCATCGAAAACCAGTTCCCCGCCGTCGATTTCCACGTCCGGGGCAACGAGCTCGCGATCAGCGGTCCTGCCGCCGACGTGCCGCGCATCATGCGGCTGCTCAACGAGGTGCGCGGGCTGGTGGCCCGAGGCACCGTCATCACCCCGGCCGTGCTGCAGCAGCTCGTCTCCCTGCTGCGCAGCCAGTCGCTGCAGAACCCCGTGGAAGTGCTGACCACCAACATCCTCTCCACCCGCGGGAAGACCATCCGGCCCAAGACGCTGAACCAGAAGAACTATGTGGACGCGATCGACGCCAACACCGTGATCTTCGGGATCGGTCCGGCCGGTACCGGCAAGACCTACCTGGCCATGGCCAAGGCCGTCCAGGCCCTGCAGCAGAAGGAAGTCAGCCGCATCATCCTGACCCGTCCTGCTGTCGAGGCGGGGGAGCGGCTCGGCTTCCTGCCGGGCACCCTGAGCGACAAGATCGACCCCTATCTGCGGCCCCTGTACGACGCCCTGCACGACATGATGGACCCCGAATCCATTCCCCGCCTCATGGCCGCCGGCACCATCGAGGTCGCCCCGCTGGCCTACATGCGGGGCCGCACGCTTAACGATGCCTTCATCATCCTCGATGAGGCGCAGAACACCACGCCGGAACAGATGAAGATGTTCCTGACCCGTCTGGGCTTCGGCTCCAAGATGGTGGTCACCGGTGACATCACCCAGGTGGACCTGCCCTTCGGCACCCGCTCGGGGCTCAGGATCGTCGAGGAGATCCTGCAGGGGATCGAGGACGTCAACTTCTCGATCCTGGATGCCTCCGACGTCGTCCGGCACCGCCTGGTGGGGGATATCGTCAACGCCTACAGCATCTGGGACGAAGTCCAAAGGAACCGGGTCAAGCACTCTGTTGCCCGGGAAACGCGGGGAGAACACGCATGAGCATTGAGGTCAACAACGAATCCGGCGTCGTCGTGGACGAGGCCGGGCTCGTGGCGCTGTCGCGTTTCATCTTCGAAAGCCTTTACATCCACCCGCAGGCGGAGCTGTCCATCCTGCTCGTGGACGAACCGGCCATGGAAAAGCTGCACCTCGAACTGATGGACGAGCCAGGTTCCACCGACGTCCTCTCCGTCCCCATGGACGAGCTGACCCCGGGCACGCCGGACAAGCCGACGCCGCAGGGCATGCTCGGCGACATCGCCATCTGCCCCCAGGTGGCCGAGGTCCAGGCCCGCAACGCCGGCCACTCCACCCAGGACGAGATGCTGCTGCTGACCACGCACGGCATCCTGCACCTGCTGGGTTATGACCACGCCGAGCCGGAAGAGAAGGAAGAGATGTTCGGGCTGCAGCGCGAACTCCTGACCGCCTTCACCGGCAAAGCGGCCCCGTCCGAGACGGTTCAGTGACCCCACTGATCCTTGCCGGCATGGCGCTGGTGTTCCTTAGCTTTGCCGCAGTGCTGACCGCTGCCGAGTCCGCGTTCAACTTCCTGCCCCGGCACGACGCCGAGCAGGCGGTCCTGAACAGCAGAGGCACCTCGCTCAAACGCATCCTGGCCCAGCCCGTGGGGCACATGCGCGCCCTGCGGTTCTGGCGGGTCTGGTTCGAGATGGCCGCCGCCGTCGCCGTGACCGTGCTCCTTTACAGCATGCTGGACAACGTCTGGCTGGCCGGGCTGGCGGCCACCGGCATCATGGCGCTGCTCGGCTTCGTGATCGTGGGGGTGTCCCCTCGGCAGCTCGGCCGGGTCCACTCCGCCGCCCTGGTCCGGTTCAGCGCCCCGCTCGTCCGGTCCCTCTACGCCGTGCTCGGCCCGATTCCGGGCTGGCTGGTGCGGCTCGGCAGCGTCGTAGCGCCCGGCGCGCCGGCCGACAGCGAGGCGTTCTTCAGCGAGGAAGAATTCCGCGAACTCGTGGACCGGGCCACCGAGTCCGACGTGATCGAGGACAACGAGGCCGAGCTGATCCAGTCGGTCTTCGACTTCGGGGACACCCTGGTCCGCTCCGTTATGGTGCCCAGGACCGACATCCTCACGATCGACTCCGGATCCAGCCTGCACCGGGCGATGTCGCTGTTCCTGCGCTCCGGGTACTCGCGGATTCCGGTCATCGGCGAAAACACGGACCAGATCCTGGGCATTGTGTACCTGAAGGACGTTGCCGCCTCGCTCCACAACCTCGGCCCGCACGAGGAACCGCCGGTGGTGGACGAGGTGGCCCGCGAGGTCCGCTACGTGCCGGACTCGAAGCTCGTCAGCGACCTGCTCCGCGAACTCCAGAAGGAATCCACGCACGTTGCGATCGTCATCGACGAATACGGCGGAACGGCGGGGCTGGTCACGCTCGAGGACCTCATCGAGGAGATCGTCGGCGAAATCGTGGACGAATACGACACCGAAAGCGCCGAGGCCGTGGCACTGGGGGACGGAAGCTACCGGGTCAGCGCCCGCATGAGCATCGATGACCTCGGCGAACTCTTCGACCTCGAGCTCGACGACGACGAAGTAGACACCGTGGGCGGCCTGCTCGCCAAGGCCCTCGGGCGGGTGCCGATTGTCGGCAGCACCGTCCAGGTCCACGGACTGTCCCTCCGCGCCGACAGGCTGGAGGGCCGGCGGAACCGCGTCAGCCACATCATTGCGGCCGCCGTAGCAAAAGAACAAACTGACCTTGAAGACCTTCTCGACGAGGCCGCACCAATCCAACAGGGAGTCTCACGTGAGCAAGCAGAATAAGTCCGACGGCGACGCAGCCTACGGCGGCTACCGCGCCGGTTTCTCGGTGCTGGTCGGACGGCCCAATGCGGGCAAGTCCACCCTCACCAACGCCCTGGTCGGCCAAAAAGTCGCGATCACCTCGGCCAAGCCCCAGACCACGCGCCACACAATCCGTGGCATCGTCCACCGGGACGACGCCCAGTTGATCCTCGTTGACACCCCGGGCCTGCACCGCCCGCGCACGCTGCTGGGGAAGCGGCTGAACGAACTGGTCGCCGATACCCTCGCCGAGGTCGACGCGATCGGCTTCTGCCTGCCGGCCAACGAAAAAATCGGCCCGGGGGACAAGTTCATTGCCGCCCAGCTCGCCGCCATCCCCAACAAGCCCATCATCGCGATCGTGACCAAGGCCGACACCGTCGACCGGCAGGCCCTCACCGAGCAGTTGCTCGCCGTCGCCGCCCTGGGCCGCGAGGTCCTCGGCGAGGACGGCTGGAAGGACATCGTCCCGGTCTCCGCCACGGATGGCTTCCAGGTCGACACCCTTGCCGACGTCCTGATCGGTCACATGCCGGCGTCGCCGCCGCTGTACCCGGACGGTCACCTGACGGACGAGCCGGAAGCGGTGATGATCGCCGAACTCATCCGGGAAGCAGCCCTCGAAGGCGTCCGCGACGAATTGCCGCACTCCCTGGCCGTCGTCGTCGATGAAATCGTTCCGCGGGAAGGCCGGCCCGAGGACCGCCCGTTCCTGGACGTCCGCGTCAACCTGTACGTCGAGCGGCCCTCCCAGAAGGCCATCATCATCGGCAAGGGCGGCGCCCGGCTCCGCGAGGTCGGCACCAACGCGCGCAAGGCGATCGAGGCGCTGCTCGGTGCCAGGATCTACCTTGACCTGCACGTCAAGGTCGCCAAGGACTGGCAGCGCGACCCGAAGCAGCTCGTCAAACTGGGCTTCTGAGACGCGCTGTTCTTAGGCCGCTGTTTTGACCGTTGGCCCTTCCCGCCGCTCCCAAGAGAGGGCCATCGGCGTTTTCTCAGATTCGGACTCTAAAATGGGCTGACTCCCCGTTCGTTTAGGAAGGCTCAACAAGTGGTTCGACCCCGTGACAACCGTGCCGACGGATCCGCCCCGCCGGCCCGGTCAACAGCCGCTGCCCGGCACACGGCCGATCCCGCCGTTGGCCCGGCCCGCCACCTCGGCTCCGCCCGCCGGACCCCCACCTGGCTGAAAATCTTCACGGGCGTGGTGGCCGTGCTTTTGGTCGGCGTGATCGCTTTTGGCGCCTACTGGACCATCCGGCTCCAGGGCAACCTCACCAAGGCCCCACTGAGCGCCGGCAGCATCAAGACCGAGGGTGCCGTGAACGATTCGACGGACCGGATGCAGATCCTGATCCTCGGCTCGGACACGCGCGACGGGAAGAACTCGCAGTACGGCACCAGCGATGACGCGACCGGATATGGGCACTCGGACGTGATGATGCTGATGGACATCTCCGCGGACAACAAGCGGGTCAACGTCGTCAGCTTCCCCCGCGACCTGCTGGTCGACATCCCCAAGTGCAAGGACCCGAAAACCAACAAGGAGTACCCGGCCCAGACCGGCGTCATGATTAACTCGGCGATGTCCGAGGCCGGCATCGGCTGCGCCGTGGACACCGTCAACAAGCTCACTGGCCTGGAGATCGACCACTTCATGATGGCCGACTTCAACGCCGTCAAGGAACTCTCCAACGCCGTGGGCGGCGTGTCAGTGTGTGTCAGCGACGCCGTGTATGACCCCGACTCGAAGCTGCGCCTGCCCAAGGGCACCTCCACCGTCCAGGGCGAGCAGGCATTGTCGTTCGTGCGCACCCGGCACGCCTTCGGCGACGGCGGCGACCTCGGCCGGATCAAGGCCCAGCAGGGCTTCCTGTCCGCGCTGACCCGGAAAATCAAGGACGACGGCACCCTCACCAACCCGGCCCGGATGCTCGGCATCGCGGACGCGATCACCAAGAACCTGACCATCGACGACGGCCTGGCCTCGGTGCCGACGCTGCTGACCGTGGGCAACCGGCTCAAGAACATCGACGTCGGCAAGGTAGCCTTCGTGGCCACGCCGACAGTCCCGGCCGAAACGGACATCAACCGGCTGCAGCTGGCCGAGCCCGCGGCATCCCAGCTGTTCGCCGCCATGCGCAACGACGTGGACCTGACGGATCCGACCGCGAAGCCGAGCGCTTCCCCGAGCGCCAGCGCCACGCCGACGCCCAGCCCCACCGCCCCGACCTATGACAAGACCCTGCAGCCCGTCACTGTGGCCAACGGCTCGGGTGTTCCGGCCCGGACCCAGGAGATCATGCAGGCCATCAAGGGCGCCGGCTTCACCCAGGTGGGCCAGTTGACTGCTCCGCCCGTCGCCGCGACGGCGGTCTACTACGGTGCGGATTACGCTGACGTGGCCGGGGACGTCGCGGCCCTGCTCGGTGTGGCGCCGGACCGGGTGCTCCCGGCCGCCGGAGTTGCCGGTGTCCAGGTCTACCTGGGCAGTGACTTCGCGAACGGGACGCCGACCGCCGCCGCCGCTGCCTCGCAGCTGCCCAAGGACATCGTCAACCAGACAGCCGGCGACACCGTTTGCCAGCAGGCCAACCCGGCACTGATCACCCGCTGACCCGGCAGCCAGGAAGGCCCCCGTTCAGATTTTCCTGAACGGGGGCCTTCTTTTTGTCATGGATGTTGGACGGCGGCCTTTGGAAGTTCTTCCACGTCCTGCTGGGTCGTGGCACACGGCGTGGACCTCAACGGCGCACCCGATAGCGCAGGTGAAGCACCCGGTTGCCCTGAATCACCACGTCGGGATCCTCCAACAGGTGCTGTGCGTGGACCGACCCGAAGTAGCGCTTGCCGGACCCGAGCACGACGGGTACGACGTCCATGCGCACCTCGTCGACCAGGCCCGCGGCAAGCATCTGGCCACCGACGTCCCCAGCGGCGACCTCGACGATGCGGTCACCCGCAAGCTCTTGCGCCTTGGCCATGGCTGCCTCGACGCCGTCGACGAAGTGAAACGGCGCCTCGGGGTCCCAGCCCTCGGGCTGCGGCCGGTGCGTCACGACGACCACGTGATCGATCCCGCTCGGGGGTTTCCCGTCCCAGCCGTCCGTCAGGTCGAAGACGTGGCGGCCGACGAGGGTCGCCCCGATCTGGTCCCAGTACGGCCGGGTGTAGTCGTAGGAGGCCTGGGACACCTTCACCCCGCCGCTCTCGTCCAACGGGACGTCACCGTTGGACAACCAGTCGAACAGCGGTCCGGGCTGGTCATTCTCGTCCGCGATGAAGCCGTCCACCGACACCGAGCTGTACATGACCACCTTGCCCACGGGGCACTCCTCTGCTTTGGGGTGCCCCCCACATTAGCGTGCCGCGAGCTGTCGCTCCAGTAAGAAATCAAGCGGCCGGCAGCGGCGACGAGCTCCTTGAACCGCTGTGCCAGATGAGTGCTGCTGACACCGCGGCTTCCGCAACCGGAAGCACTACCGACTACGCATGCTGCTCATCGGCGGCGGACTGTCCCACCCCCACCTCAGGTAGGAAGAGCGCCTTTGGAGGTGCTGAATCGGCACCGCATCCGTCACAGCAGGCCGGCTCCGTGGCCGTCGGAAGGGTGTCTGCCGCCGTGTGGGGGACCGTGCAGCAGATGTCGCCGCGCCAGGCGTTGATGCCCTCCCGGAGGGCGATCGCGGCGATGACCAGCGCAGCGCCGGCGTCGGCCCACCACCAGCCAAGGGTGCTGTTCAGCACCAAACCCGCGAGCAGGACTGCCGACAAATACGTGCAGAGCAGGGTCTGCTTGGAGTCAGCCACCGCCGTGCGTGATCCGAGCTCCCGGCCGGCCCGGCGCTGGAGCCAGGACAGGACCGGCATGATCACCAGGCTCAGTGCGGCAATCACGATGCCCGGGGTCGAGTGCTGTGCCTCGCCGGCGCCGAGAAGTGA
The DNA here is from genome assembly GCF_056396505.1 of Arthrobacter sp. 05T410. Lineage (NCBI taxonomy): Bacteria > Bacillati > Actinomycetota > Actinomycetes > Micrococcales > Micrococcaceae > Arthrobacter > Arthrobacter sp. 05T410. The sequence continues at coordinate 85,334 of NZ_JBFTLP010000001.1, forward strand.
CCTGATTGCCTCGGCGGAGACAAAGGCCGCCAGTGCGAAGAATGAGACAGCGATAATCCGCAAGGTGAGGTGTTCACGCCGTTCAGGGTCCTTGGTGGAAAACTGCCACGACAGGGCCAGCGCCGACGCGACCTCAATGATGGAATCCAGGCCAAAGCCGAGGAGCGCCGACGAGTCCGCCGTACCCCCGGCCCACAAAGCCACAACGGCCTCGATGAGGTTATAGCTGATGGTGGCCGCCGCGAACAAGCGGATCCGGCGGCTGAGGACGGCGCGGCGGGCCGGGCCCGGCGACAGTTGGAGGGAAGCCATCACAGCGTGCACGTCCCGTCGGGTGCGCAGCAGGCCGGGTCCACCGCCAGCACGACGCCCAGAAGATCTTTCAGGGCATGGCCGAGGCGCTGATCGGCGAGCTCATAGCGGGTCCTTCGCCCCTCCGGAACGGCAACGACCAGCCCGCATCCCCGCAGGCACGTCAGGTGGTTCGACATGCTCTGCCGGGATACCCCGAGGGAATCCGCCAGCTCCGAGGGATAGGACGGCGCAGCCGTGAGGGCAAGCAGGATTTCTGCCCGTGTCGGGTCTGACACGGCATAACCGAACCGTGCCAGCACCGGGGCATGCGTAAGAGTCTCCATCAACCGAAAGTACAGCTGTCGATGTATTCACGCAAGCGTGTAAGCAAAGCCCTCCCGGCTGGGTCGGTGCCAGTGACCGGGCCCCCGGGTCACCAGATGCTGACGCGCTCCTGCGGTGCCATCCACATGCCGTCCTGGTCCGTGACGCCGAATGCCGCATGGAAGGCGTCGAGGTTCTTGGCGATGGCGTTCGTGCGGAACTCATTTGGGGAGTGCGGATCCGTCGCCAGCCGGCGGATGGCCTCTTCGGTCCGGATGACCTGCCGCCACCCCGCGGCCCAGGACGCGAAGAAACGCTGCACCCCGGTCAGGCCATCGAGCACCGGCGGTTCCTGCCCGTCGAGGCTGATCAGGTAGGCCTTGTAGCCGATGGTGAGCCCGCCCAGGTCGCCGATGTTCTCGCCCAAGGTCAGCTTGCCGTTGACCGTGTGGCCGGGGGCTGCCGTGGGGGAAAGGGCATCGAACTGCGCCACGAGCCGGGCGGCCAGCGCCTCGAACGCGGTGCGGTCATCCTCCGTCCACCAGTTGCGCAGCAGGCCGCTGCCGTCGTACTGCGAGCCCTGGTCATCGAAGCCGTGGCCGATTTCATGGCCGATCACGGCACCGATGCCGCCGTAGTTGACGGCGTCATCGGCGTCGGCAGTGAAGAACGGGGGCTGCAGCATGGCCGCAGGGAACACGATCTCGTTCAGGAGCGGATGGTAGTAGGCGTTGACCGTCTGGGGCGTCATCAGCCACTTCTCGCGGTCCACGGGCTTGCCGACCTCGTCGAGGTGGCGGTCGACGTCGGCGCTGTGCGCGCGCTCCACATTCCCCAGCAGATCGGCGGGGTCGATCTCCACCGCGGAGTAGTCGATCCACTTGTCCGGGAAGCCGATCTTGGCGCGGAAGGAGTCCAGCTTCTTCAGGGCCTCGAGCTTGGTTGCCTCGCCCATCCAGGTCAGCCCGGTGATGGACTCGCGGTACGCCTCGATCAAGTTGGCCACGAGGGTCTGCATGCGCGCCTTGTGCCCCTCCGGGAAGTGTCCGGCCACGTAGATCTGCCCGACCGCCTCACCCAGGGCCGCCTCGACCACCGCGACGCCGCGCTTCCAGCGGTCCTTGATCCGCGGCGTACCGCTCAGGGTGGTGCCATAGAACGCGAAGTTCGCGTCCACGAACCCGGAAGACAGGTACGGGGCGGCCGCGCTGACCACGCGCATGGCGAGCCATTCCTGCCAGATCGCCAGCGGTTCGGAATCCAGCAGCGAGGCCGCGCCGGAGAAGAAGTCGGGGGTGCTCACCACCAGCTCGGCGCGCTTCTCCGGCTCGATGCCGGCCGCGTCGAACCAGTCCGCCAGCAGGGGGAACAGCTCCGCGGCTTCTGCGGCGGACTTCAAGTTGTACGTCTTTTGCGGATTCCGCAATGTCACGTTGTCCCAGTGGTGCGAAGCCAGCGCAGTTTCCAGAGCCACCACGCGTCCGGCAGCCCCCTCAGGGTCGGCAACCTCCGCGAGGCCCAGCATGGCCCCCACGTGTGCACGGTAGGCCTGGACCATCGGGGCGAACTTCGCTTCCCGGTAATAAGACTCATCCGGCAGGCCGAGGCCGCCCTGGCCCGTGTAGAGCAGGACCCGGTCCGGGTTTCCGGCATCCGGGGCGGGGTAAATATAAAAGAGCCCGGACACATCGGCGCGGAACAGCCGTCCGGCCAGCGCCACGAGTTCGGGCACCGACGTCGTCGCGAACACCTGCGCCAGCCGCGCCCGGAGCGGGTCCAGGCCCTTGGCCTCGACCGCCGCTTCGTCCATGAAGCTGTTGTACAGGTCCCCGATCTTGCGCTCGATGCCGGTCGCCTCCGCACCGCGTGCGGCGGCCTGCTCGATGATCTCCTTCACCGCGAGCTCCGACGCGTCGCGCAAGGCGGTGAAGGTGCCCTCCAGCGGTCGGTCGTCCGGGATGACCGTAGTGTTGAGCCAGCCGCCATTCACATGCTGGTACAGGTCATCCTGCGGGCGGACGCTGGCGTCGATGGTGGACAGATCGATCCCCGAAAGTGGCACGGATGCTCCTTTGAGAGGCAGTCCGGCCCGGAGCGTTTGCCGGCGCGCGGTCTGCATGGTGGACGTTACGGTGGTCTGGCTCCTTCATCTTACGCACCCGTGTTACTGTGAAAAGGTGCGCGCAGAACTGCTCCTTCTTAGCTGCCGCGGCGAGGCCTCAGACGCGATCTAGCGCAAGGCCCACCCTCGCTGCGGAGTTTGTGTTGCCCGGCCACCCTTTCACCAAGAATCACAGAAAAGGCCCCGATTGTAATGCGAAACGCACAGAAGCCCTCAGGAATGCCGGTCCACCGTTACATCCCGTTCCAGGACCAGATCACCGTTGAACTGCCGGACCGCACCTGGCCGGACAAAGTCATCACCAAGGCCCCGCGCTGGTGCGCCGTGGACCTGCGCGACGGCAACCAGGCCCTCATCGATCCCATGAGCCCGGCCCGCAAGCTGAAGATGTTCGACCTGCTGGTCCGGATGGGCTACAAGGAGATCGAGGTCGGGTTCCCCTCGGCATCGCAGACGGACTTCGACTTCGTCCGGCAGCTGATCGAGGGCAACCACATCCCCGACGACGTCACGATCCAGGTGCTGACCCAGGCCCGCGAACACCTGATCGATCGGACCTATGAGTCCCTGGTCGGGGCGAAGCAGGCAATCGTCCACCTCTACAACTCCACGTCCGTCCTGCAGCGCCGCGTGGTCTTCAACCAGGACGAGGACGGCATCCTCGACATCGCCCTGCAGGGTGCGCGGCTGTGCAAGAAGTACGAGGAAACCCTCGCCGATACGCACATCACCTACGAATACTCGCCCGAGTCCTTCACCGGCACCGAGCTGGAGTACGCCATCCGGGTCTGCAACGCGATCGCCGACGTCTTCGAGGCCTCGGCGGACCGTCAGGTCATCATCAACCTGCCCGCTACCGTGGAAATGGCCACCCCCAATGTCTACGCCGACTCCATCGAGTGGATGAGCCGGAATCTGCACCCGCGCGAAGGCATCATCCTGTCCCTGCACCCGCACAACGACCGCGGCACCGGCGTCGCCGCCGCCGAGCTGGGCTACCTGGCCGGGGCAGACCGGATCGAAGGCTGCCTCTTCGGCAACGGCGAGCGGACCGGCAACGTGGACCTCGTGACCCTGGGCCTGAACATGTTCGTCCAGGGCATCGACCCGATGATCGACTTCTCCGACATCGACGAAATCCGCCGCACGGTGGAGTACTGCAACCAGCTGCCGGTGGCCGAGCGGTCCCCGTACGGCGGAGACCTCGTCTTCACGGCATTCTCCGGCTCGCACCAGGACGCAATCAAGAAGGGCCTGGAGGCCCTCGAAAAGGACGCGGCCGCGGCGGGCAAGGACGTGGCCGACTATACCTGGCAGGTCCCGTACCTGCCGGTGGACCCGAAGGACCTCGGCCGGAGCTACGAGGCGGTCATCCGGGTCAACTCGCAGTCCGGCAAGGGCGGCGTCGCCTACCTGCTCAAGAACGAGCACAGCCTGGACCTGCCGCGCCGCGCCCAGATCGAGTTCTCCGGCGTCATCCAAAAACGGACCGACACGGTCGGCGGAGAAGTGAGCGGACCCCAGCTGTGGCAGGTTTTCCAGGACGAATACCTGCCCTCGGGCTCTGCCGACACGCAGTGGGGCCGCTACGCCCTCGGTTCGATCAGCACCGAGACGGACGAAGACGGCGACATGACCCTGACCGCCGCCCTGAAGATCGACGGGACCCAGGTCCGCCGGACCGGGACCGGGAACGGCCCCATCGCGGCCCTGCTGAGCATCCTGCGCGAGGACGGCGTGGACGTCCGGGTCCTGGACTACAGCGAACACGCACTCTCCGAGGGCGGCAGCGCCCTGGCCGCCGCGTATGTCGAATGCGCCGTGGGGGAGCGCGTGCTCTGGGGCGTGGGGATCGATGCCAACACGAGCACATCAGCCCTCAAGGCCGTCATCTCGGCCGTGAACCGCGCCATCCGGGACGCCCGCGCCTGATCCGTCGCTGCTCGATTCGTCCCCGCCTGATCCGTCCGCGCCTGATCCGTCCCCGGACGGGCAGGCACTGGCGAACCAATGTATGACTGCGCCGCCGGAACACTCCGGCGGCGCAGTATTTTGCCTCAGTCATTTACCTCAGTCTTTTACCGTTCTGCCTCGGCGGCGCTGCCCATGCCGTGATTCCGTAAAGACAGTGCGAAGATTAACTGTGGTCCAACAATCCTTTGCAGCGCGTGCCTACCGTGATGACGCCGTCGTGCTGCGCACCCACAAGCTGGGCGAGGCCGACCGGATCATCACCCTGCTGACCAAGCACCACGGCCAGGTGCGGGCGGTGGCCAAGGGGGTCCGGCGCACCAGCAGCCGGTTCGGCGCCAGGCTGGAACCGTTCATGGTGGCCGATCTCCAGCTGATTTCCGGGCGCACCCTGGACGTCGTCACGCAGGCCGTGGCCAAGGGCGCCTACGGCGGGAACATCGCCGCGGACTATGGCCGGTACACGGTGGCGGCCGCCATGACCGAGACGGCGGAGAAGCTCACCGACGTCGACGGCGAAGCCGGCACCGCCCAGTACAACCTGCTGGTGGGGGCCCTCGCCTCCCTGAGCCGGGGCGACCACGCACCCGAACTCATCCTGGATTCCTACCTGCTCCGCGCCCTCGCGACCGGCGGCTGGGCGCCCAGCTTCACCGACTGCGCCCGGTGCGGTGTGCCCGGGCCGCACACCGCCTTTTCCGCGCCGCTCGGCGGCATGGTCTGCCACGGGTGCCGGCCGCCGGGATCGCCCGCGCCAGCCCCGGAGACAGTGCTCCTCATGGGTGCCCTGCTCACCGGAAACTGGACGACGGCGGATGCCTCCGCGTCCGTCCACCGCCGGGAAGCGGCAGGCCTGGTAGCCAGCTACCTCCAGTGGCACCTGGAACGAGTCCTGAAATCCCTCAAACATGTGGAGCGAACGTAAAAGTGGCATTGGGAAGAAGCCTGGGAAAGAACCTGGAGAAAAGCCAGACGAAACAGTCCAACGGTCCGCGGCGGACCACCCCGGTGGTGGCTCCCTACCCGCACCCGTCCGGCGCTGTTCCGCCCGCGATTCCCGCGGAGTTCATCCCGCGGCATGTGGCGATCGTCATGGACGGCAACGGGCGCTGGGCGAACCAGCGCGGCCTGCCCCGGATCGAGGGCCACAAAGCAGGGGAGCCTGCCCTGCTGGACGTCATGGCCGGCGCGATCGAGCTGGGGATCGAATACGTCAGTGTGTACGCCTTCTCCACCGAGAACTGGCGGCGGTCCCCTGAGGAGGTGCGCTTCCTGATGGGCTTCAACAAGGACGTCCTGCGCCGGCAGCGGAACCAGCTCGATGAATGGGGGGTACGGATCCGCTGGTCCGGGCGGCGCCCGAAGCTGTGGGGCTCGGTGATCCGCGAACTCGAAGAGGCCGAGGACTACACCCGGGGCAACAGCACCTGCACCTTGAACATGTGCGTCAACTACGGCGGACGGGCCGAGATCGCCGACGCCGTCTCCGCGATCGCGGAGGAAGTGGCCCAGGGCCGGCTGAAGCCGGGGGCCATCACCGAGCGGACCATCCAGAAGTTCCTCGACGAGCCGGACCTGCCCGACGTGGACCTGTTCCTGCGCAGTTCCGGGGAACAGCGGCTCTCCAACTTCATGCTCTGGCAGTCGGCCTATGCCGAGTTCGTGTTCATGGACACCCTGTGGCCGGACGTGGACCGGCGGACGCTGTGGGATGCCGTCGAGATCTATGCACAGCGGGACCGCCGCTACGGTGGAGCCATCGACGCCGCTCCCGCCGCGGGCGGCCAGGTCAGCTGATCCGCGTCAGTCGTAGACGTACGCCCTGATCCACCGGGACAGCCGGGCATAGGCGTCCGCGCGGACCCGCGGGGCGGAGAGGAAGACGTCATGCAGGGCGCCGTCAATCCGCTCCAGCGTCACGGTGCGGCCCAGGCTGAGCGCGCGGAGGGCGATTGTGTTCACGTCCAGGACCGCGTCCGTGCGGCGCATGGACTCCTTCCAGAACATCCCGTTGGCGCTGGCGCCCGAGATGAGCACCAGGATGGGCACATCGATGTTCAGGCCACGCGCCACCTTGGACTGCCCGGCGAGCACGGCGCTGAGCCAGCCGGCGCGGACCGGAAAGGCGTGCGGCGGACGGTAGGCATCGTCCAGGGCCCATTCGCCTTCCGCGGCGCTGCTGATGCTGCGCCAGTAGAAGGCCCGCTCAGGCAGCCGGATCACCGACTCCGGCCAGAACCGGGCGAACGGCTCCACCATGGTCCGCGCGGCCCGGCGCAGGGCGGGGCTGCCGTGGACTTCCAGCCATGGGCTGTCCAGGACCAGTTGTGACACCATCCCCGGATGCCGGTCGGCCCACAGCGCCGCGATCAGGCCGCCGGTGGAGTGTCCCATCAGCGTCACCTGCGGCGCCGCACCGTCCGGCCTGAGGGAACCGATGATCCCGAGCGCTGCAGTGATCTCGGCGTCGTAGTTGTCCAGGTCCGCGACGTAGCCGCCGTGGGTGCCCGGACGCAGGCTGCGGCCATGGTTGTGCATGTCGAGGGCGAAAAACTCAAACCCCTGCCCCGCCCAGAATTCCGCGAGCTCCTCATTGAAGAAGTAGTCACTCCAGCCGTGCAGGAACAGCACCGCCCGGGCCGGCAGCGCCGATGGTGCCGGCGGGAGCGGGGTATGGCGGACCAGGGTGGCAGTGCGCAGCACACCGTCAGGGCTGACGGCCTCAAAGGTGCACGCCTGGAAATCATCCCCGAGAATGTCGGTCCGCCACTGCATCGACTTTCCTCCTGTGTTGCTGAGAGCCTGCCCGGACTAGGACGCGGACGCAGCGGCCCGGCCCGCGGAACGTCCGGAGAAGAGGCATCCGCCCAGGAACGTTCCCTCGAGGGCCCGGTAGCCGTGGATTCCGCCGCCGCCAAACCCTGCGGCTTCACCGGCCGCGAACAGCCCGGGCACGGGCTGCCCGGCGGCATCCAGGACCCGCGACTGCAGGTCCGTCTGCACACCGCCAAGGCTCTTGCGCGTCAGGACCGAGAGCCGGACGGCGAGCAGGGGACCGTGCCGCGGATCCAGCAGCCGGTGCGGCGGGGCGACCCTCATGATCTTGTCGGTGGCGAAACGCCGCGCTGCCCGGATCGCCGCCAGCTGCGGATCCTTGCCCATCCCGCTGGCAAACTGCCGGTCCCGGTCGCGGATCAGCTGCTCCAGGGCAGCGGGGTCGATGAGCTGCCCGCCCGTCAGATCGTTCATCTGCCCGGCGAGCCCGGCGGGGTCCGCTGCCTGCAGGAAGTCGACCCCGCGGTCCAGGAACCGCTGCAGCGGTGTATCGCTGCCGGGCTTCAGCCGTGAGACCAGCCGACGGACGTCCTTGCCCGTGAGATCCGGGTTCTGCTCGGATCCTGACAGCGCGAACTCCTTCAGCGCGATGCTGCGGTTCAAGACGAACCATGAATGGGCATGTCCCGTGGCCAGGATGTGGCGCAGGGCGCCGAGCGAATCGAAACCCGGAAACAGGGGAGGCGGGAGCATCCGCCCCGTCGCGTCCAGCCACAGGGCCGACGGTCCGGGCAGGATCCGGATGCCGTGCCGCGGCCAGACCGGGGCATGGTTGTGGATACCCTCCGGGTAATGCCACATCCGGTCCCCGTTGATGAGGTGTCCGCCGGCGCGGCCCACGGCCGGGAGGAAGTCCCCGTCCACGGATGCCGGAACGCCACTCAACATCCGCTCCGGCGCCGCGCCGCCCGGCCATTGCTTGCGGACCACATCGTGGTTGCCGCCGATGCCGCCGGATGTCACCACCACGGCCGCGGCCGCAGCCTCGAAAGTACCGTCCAGGCGTCGGGAAGAGCTTTCGCCCCGGCCTGCGCCACTGGCTTCGAGCAGTTCGCCGCGCACGCCGCTCACCCGGCCCGCGGTTTTCACGAGCCCGGTGGCGCGGTGGCGGAAATGGAAGGACACGCGGCCGGCGGCTTCGCCTTCGCGCAGTTTGGCAAGGAAGGGGGCCACCAGCGCAGGGCCCGTGCCCCACGCGACATGGAAGCGCGGGACAGTGTTGCCGTGGCCGTCCGGGCCGTAGCCGCCGCGTTCGGCCCACTGCACCAGGGGAAACAGCCCGACGCCCAGCGAGGCGAGCCAGGCACGCTTCTCACCGGCGGCGAAGTTCACGTACGCCGCCGCCCACTCCTTTGCCAGGGCGTCCTGCGGCCGGTCGAATCCCGCGGACGCATGCCAGTCGGCGAGGGCCAGATCTTCGCTGTCCCGCACCCCTAGCCGCCGCTGTTCCGGAGTGTTGACCATGAAGAGGCCGCCGAAGGACCAGTGCGCCTGGCCTCCGACGGAGGCCTCGGGTTCTTGATCGAGCACCGCCACCCGGCGGCCGGCCGCATAGGCCTGGGCCGCGGCCACGAGCCCTGCCAGGCCGGCGCCGACCACCACAACGTCGGCCTCGATCCCGCGACCCGAAGCCCCACGGCCGCCCGTTCCGACACCCTCATTGCTGGTCATGGCTTCATGCTAACTCGCGTCGGAGCACTTCCGCCGCCGGGCCCGGGGCGCGGGGCGCCGCAGTCACAACCGCAGTCACAACGGGCAGTCACAACGGCAGTCACATCGGCAGTCACAAGCGTGCCGGCGCGCGCGCTGGTTTGGTCTGCGCGGCCCGAACCGGAAAACTAGAGGCATGCGCGTATATCCCACATTTTTCCGGCTGGCCTTCTCATGGATGGACGCCGAACGCGCCCATAAGATCGGGTTCAAGGCCATCCGCCTCGCCCACAGCTGCGGTGCCGGGCGGTTGCTGCAGAAGTTCACCGCCCCCGCAGCGTCGCTGCAGACCCAGGCGTTCGGCCTGACCTTTCCGTCCCCGTTCGGCCTTGCGGCCGGCTTCGACAAGGAGGGCCACGGCATCGAGGCGCTGGCGGAGCTCGGCTTCGGCCATGTGGAGGTCGGCACCATCACCGGCCAGGCCCAGCCCGGGAACCCGGCGCCGCGGCTGTTCCGCCTCGTGGAGGACAGGGCCGTCATTAACCGCATGGGATTCAACAACGACGGCGCCGCGGCGGTGGCCCCGCGCCTGAAGTCCGCCCGCGCCGCCCTGCAGCGCCAGCACCCCGGCGTCCGGCCCGTGATCGGGGTGAACATCGGCAAGAGCAAGGTGGTCGGGCTCGAGGATGCGGTGTCCGATTACCTGATCAGCGCGCGCAGCCTGGCCCCCGCAGCGGATTATCTCGTGGTGAACGTCAGCTCGCCCAACACCCCCGGGCTTCGGCTGCTGCAGGACGTGGAGACCCTGCGTCCGCTGCTGGCCGCAGTGGGGGAGGAGGCGGACAAGGCCGCCGGCCGCCACGTTCCCCTCCTGGTCAAGATCGCGCCCGACCTCAGTGATGAGGACATCGACGACGTCGCGCGCCTGGCGCTTGACCTGAAGCTGGACGGCATCATCGCCACCAACACCACGATCGCCCGCACCGGGCTCGCCTCCAGCCCCGACAAGGTCGAGGCGTGCGGAGCAGGAGGTCTTTCCGGGGCGCCCCTGAAGAAACGGTCCCTGGAGGTCCTGGCCCGGCTCAACTCCGTCACCGGCGGGGCGCTGACCCTGGTCTCGGTGGGCGGCGTCGAAACGGCACAGGATGTGCAGGAACGGCTGGACGCCGGCGCCACCCTCGTCCAGGGCTACACGGCGTTCCTTTACGAGGGGCCTTTCTGGGCCGCCCGCATCAACCGGCTGCTGGCCACCCACCCGAGCCGGCGCTAGACCTTACGCTGCGATCGGGCCCGGACCGGTCGCCGCAACCAAGAAGCCCCCGGCAGGTGACTGCCGGGGGCTTCTTGGTTGAAGAATCGTGGAAGGGAAGGTCAGGCGGGGAACTCGCCGCGCCGGACCTGGGGCTTGGGCAGGCGCAGGCGGCGGAACTGCAGGGAGCGCATGGAGCCGTACCAGACCGTGCCGCGCTCGACGTCGCCGAACTTTTCGCCGAGCCGTTTCTTGAGCTTGCGGGAGAGGATGAAGACGTCCACGAAGACCGCGAGGAACATGACCCAGAAGGCGCCCAGGACGTAGACCATCTGTGCGCTGGAGGCCGGCACGAGCAAGGAGATGATGACAAACAGCAGGGCGCCGAACATGAGGAACTCGCCAAGGCTGAAGCGGGCATCGACGAAATCACGGGCGAACCGCTTCTGCGGACCCTTGTCCCGCAGCGGCAGGAACTTCTCGTCACCGGTGTCCATGGCCTGCCGCATCTTGAGCCGCTGCTCCGTGACGGCGGCGCGCTCGGCCGCCTTGGAAGCCTTGCGGTCCTCCGGCACTAGGGGCCGCTTGCGGGCCGCCTCCTGGGCGCTGCGCTTGGGCGTGGGTGCGCCCTTGCCGGTCACGGCGCTACGGGCTGCTGCCTCGGATGCCTGCTGGTCAACTACGTCCTGCGCCGATGGCGCTTCCTTTTTACGTCCAAACACCCCTAAAGAATACCCCGCAGACACAGGCCCGAGACCCAGCCCACACGGCGCAGGCCCGGGCGTGACGCTGTTTGTAGTGATTCAGAGCACGGGTAGTGTTTTGGCCATGACTTCATCTACCGCGGGGAACCCGCAGACCACCATGGACCACGAGGGCACCATCGATGCCGAGGCCCTCCGCCAGGCCGTTGCCGAATCGTTCGACGAGACGATCGGCCAGCTGACGGACCTTGTCGCCATACCGGGCATCGCCTGGCCGAGCTTTGATCCTGCCCCGTTGAACCGCAGCGCCGACGCCGTCGCCAGCCTCGTGCGGGCCAGCGGCTTCGACGACGTCCGGATCCTCCGCTGCGACAAGGAAGACGGGACGCCCGGCGGGCCCGCCGTCGTCGCCCGCCGCCCGGCCGCGGAGGGCAAGCCGACAGTCCTGCTGTACGCCCACCACGACGTCCAGCCCACTGGCGATCTGGCACTCTGGGAAACCGACCCCTTTACCGCCGTCGAGCGCGACGGCAGGCTCTTCGGCCGCGGTGCCGCCGATGACAAGGCCGGCATCCTGGCGCACATCGCCGCCTACTCTGCGGTCACGCGGGTGCTCGGTGACGAACTGGGCCTGGGCGTGACGTTCTTCTTCGAGGGCGAAGAGGAAGCCGGCTCGCCAACGTTCCGGCAGTTCCTGGAAACCCACCGCGAGCTGCTCCGCGCGGACGTGATCGTCGTGGCCGACTCCAGCAACTGGAAGGTCGGCATTCCAGCGCTCACCACCAGCCTGCGCGGCCTGGTGGACGGCACCATCGAGGTCAAGGTCCTGGACCACGCCGTGCATTCGGGCATGTTCGGCGGCCCCGTGCTCGACGCCCCGACCCTGCTGTCCCGCCTGATCGCGACCCTCCACGACGACGAGGGCAGCGTTGCGATCAAGGGCCTGGTGAGCCGCGATGACGTGGTTGTCGACCTCACCGAGGAGGAGTACCGCGCCGACGCCTCCGTGATCGACGGCGTGAAGCTCGCCGGGACCGGCAGCATTGCCTCACGCATGTGGACCAAGCCCGCCCTGTCCATCATCGGCTTTGACGCCCCGGCCGTGGACGTAGCTTCCAACACCCTGCTGCCGCGGGCCCGGGCCAAGTTCAGCCTGCGCCTGGCCCCGGGTCAGGATCCGGCAGCCGCCATGGAGGCTGTCCGCCAGCACGTCGAAACCCACGCCCCGTTCGGCGCTGAGGTGGTGTTCACCCCGGGGGAGAGCGGCAACTCATTCCTGACGGACACGAGCTCGAAGGCCGCGTCCATGGCCATGTGGGCCCTGGGCGAAGCCTGGGGGGTGCCCGCCGTCGAAATGGGGATCGGAGGATCGATCCCCTTCATCGCGGACCTCACCGAGCTCTACCCGGACGTGCAGATCCTGGTCACCGGCGTCGAGGATCCCGATTCCCGAGCCCACAGCGCCAACGAATCGCTGCATCTGGGCGACTTCCGGAACGCAATTGTCGCCGAGGCCCTGCTGCTCGCGCGCCTGAACAACGAAGGCGCGCTCTAGCCCCCGCGCCCGGCGGGTCCCGGGGAACATCCAGCCGTCTCCCACGGTTACGTCAGAAGTTAGAGCTAGAGGGCTGCGCGAAGTAGCATGTAGCTATAGCCCATACCGTTTAAGTAGGGGCGGGCACCGTGCGAGCGGGGCCGCCACCACCGTTGCAAGAAGGTAGGCCATGAGCACTACAACCAATGAAAACAGCGCCGGCAACTCTGCCGCCGAGGCCGGCGAGCTGGCCACGCACGAGGTCATGCTGACCGACGTCGCGGCTGGAAAGGTCCGCAGCCTGCTGGAGCAGGAAGGCCGCACCGATCTGCGCCTCCGCGTTGCCGTGCAGCCCGGCGGTTGCTCCGGCCTGATTTACCAGCTCTACTTCGACGAGCGGCTGCTCGACGGGGATGCAGTGCGAGACTACGACGGGGTCGAAGTCGTCGTCGACAAGATGAGCGTTCCTTACCTCAGCGGTGCCAGCATCGATTTCGAGGACACAATCGCCAAGCAGGGCTTCACGATCGATAACCCGAATGCCGGCGGGTCCTGCGCCTGCGGAGATTCTTTCCACTAATTCCTTCCACTAAGGCCGGGCATTTTGCCCGGCCTTAGTGCCGCAGGATCCTCAACGAGCGGCGCCTACAAAAAGCTCCCGACGCACGGTGTGGACATGTGGGCGAAAACTCCCGGGGAGCGGTAAGCTCTACACCGAGTAGTAAAACTTTTCGTTTGCCCTGCCCGTAATTTGCGGGGCAACAGCAACAAGTAGGAAGGGCCGTCTGTGAGTTCGCAGAACCGAACCGGCAGCCGACGCAAACAGATCACTACGATCACTGGCTTGGCACTAGCCGGCGCGTTGGCTTTGACTGGATGTTCACCAGAGGTACAGAAGGGCTGGTTGCCCACCGAGCGTGGCACCACCAATCACACTGACCTCATCATGGACCTCTGGGTCAACTCATGGATTGCCGCGCTGGTCGTCGGCATCATCACCTGGGGCCTGATGATCTGGTGCATCGTCGCTTACCGGCGCCGCAAGGGCACCGTGGGCTTCCCGCGCCAGAACAGCTTCAACCTTCCGCTTGAAGTGTTCTACCTGACGATCCCGCTGTTCATGGTCCTGGTGTTCTTCTACTTCACCGACCGCGACCAGCAGTCGATCGATGACCGCTCAACGCCGGCCGACGTCGTCGTCGACGTCCGCGGCAAGCAGTGGGCGTGGGACTTCAACTACTTGAAGGGCAACGTCGTCACCGAGGACGTTCACGAAGCGGGCGTCCAGGCGCACCTGACCGGTAACGACGTGGACAAGAACAAGCTGCCCACCCTGTACCTGCCGGTCAACAAGTCGGTTGACCTCGAGCTCAACGCGCGCGACGTCATCCACTCCTTCTGGGTTCCTGCCTTCCTGCAGAAGCGCGACATGATTCCCGGCAAGACCAACTACATCCGGTTGACGCCCACCAGGGAAGGCACCTACGACGGTAAGTGCGCCGAACTCTGTGGCGAGTACCACTCCGAAATGCTGTTCCGCGTGAAGGTTGTCTCCGAGTCGGAGTTCCAGGCGCACATGAACCAGCTGCGCCAGGACGGGAACACCGGCCTGCTCGGTGAAGAGTACGACCGCAACCCGGCCCCGGCCGAAACCAAGTAAGGGGAGCGACGTGGCAACTTACACTCAATCCGCCGGGATCCTCGAGGCTCCCGTAGTACCGAAGTCCAAGGGACGCATCGTCGTCAACTGGATCACCTCGACCGACCACAAAACGATCGGGTACATGTACCTGATCGCGTCGTTCATCTTCTTCTGCTTCGGCGGCATCATGGCGCTGCTGATCCGTGCCGAGCTCTTCGAGCCCGGCATGCAGATCCTGCAGACCAAAGAGCAGTACAACCAGCTCTTCACCATGCACGGCACCGTCATGCTCCTGATGTTCGCGACGCCGCTGTTCGCCGGCTTCACCAACGTCATCATGCCGCTGCAGATCGGTGCCCCCGACGTCGCCTTCCCGCGACTGAACGCGCTGGCCTTCTGGTTCTTCCTCTTCGGCTCCACGATCGCCGTCTCCGGGTTCATCACCCCGCAGGGTGCCGCGTCGTTCGGCTGGTTCGCGTACGCGCCGCTGTCCAACACGACGTTCAGCCCCGGCGTGGGCGGTGACCTCTGGGTCTTCGGCCTGGCGCTCTCCGGCTTCGGCACCATCCTCGGCGCCGTCAACTTCATCACCACCATCATCTGCATGCGCGCCCCGGGCATGACCATGTGGCGGATGCCGATCTTCACCTGGAACGCCCTCGTGACCTCCATCCTGGTCCTGATGGCCTTCCCGCCGCTGGCCGCCGCGCTGTTTGCCCTCGGCGCCGACCGCCGGTTCGGTGCGCACATCTTCGATCCCGAGAACGGCGGCGCCGTCCTCTGGCAGCACCTGTTCTGGTTCTTCGGCCACCCTGAGGTGTACATCATCGCGCTGCCGTTCTTCGGCATCGTCTCGGAGATCTTCCCGGTCTTCAGCCGCAAGCCGATCTTCGGCTACAAGGGCCTGGTCTACGCGACCATCTCCATCGCCGCCCTGTCCGTGACTGTGTGGGCCCACCACATGTACGTCACCGGCTCGGTCCTGCTGCCGTTCTTCTCCTTCATGACGATGCTCATCGCCGTTCCGACCGGTGTGAAGTTCTTCAACTGGATCGGCACCATGTGGCGCGGTTCCATCACGTTCGAGACCCCCATGCTGTGGAGCATCGGCTTCCTGGCGACGTTCCTCTTCGGCGGCCTCACCGGCATCATCCTGGCCTCGCCGCCG
This sequence comes from Arthrobacter sp. 05T410, assembly GCF_056396505.1. Lineage (NCBI taxonomy): Bacteria > Bacillati > Actinomycetota > Actinomycetes > Micrococcales > Micrococcaceae > Arthrobacter > Arthrobacter sp. 05T410. The sequence continues at coordinate 100,827 of NZ_JBFTLP010000001.1, forward strand.
CTGGACTTCCACGTCTCGGACTCCTACTTCGTGGTGGCGCACTTCCACTACGTGGTTTTCGGCACCGTCGTGTTCGCCATGTTCGCCGGGTTCTACTTCTGGTGGCCCAAGTGGACGGGCAAGATGCTCAACGAGCGCCTCGGCAAGATCCACTTCTGGATGCTGTTCCTGGGCTTCCACGGCACCTTCCTGATCCAGCACTGGCTCGGCGTCGAGGGCATGCCCCGCCGTTACGCCGACTACATGCCGCAGGACAACTTCACGTGGATGAACCAGTTCTCCACCATCGCCTCGTTCGTCCTCGGCGCCTCGCTGATTCCGTTCTTCTGGAACGTTTACATCACCTGGCGCAGCAACGAGCGTGTGGAAGTTGACGACCCGTGGGGCTTCGGTGCCTCGCTGGAATGGGCCACGTCCTGCCCGCCGCCGCGCCACAACTTCACCTCCCTGCCCCGCATCCGCTCCGAGCGTCCTGCCCTGGACCTGCACCACCCGGAGCTCTCCCAGTCCTACACCGCGGATTCGCCTGCTCCGGCAGCAGCGGCTCTCGGTAACGCCGACCAGAAGGACACCGCCAAGTGAAAATCGAATCAAGGATCTTTGGCTTCGGCGTCTTCTTCTTCGTGCCCGTTGCATTCATCTACGGATACCTGACCAACTGGACTGAATGGGTGGGCGCACTGGCCATCCTGCTGGTTGGCGGACTCGCCGGCATGATCGGCGCTTACCTCGGCTTCACCGGCCGCCGCGTGGGCATGCGCCCCGAGGACCGCAACGACGCCGAGATCCACGAAGGCGCCGGCGAGCAGGGACACTTCAGCCCCTGGAGCTGGTGGCCGCTGATGCTGGGCCTGTCCTGCGCCGCAGGGTTCCTCGGCCTGGCCGTGGGCTGGTGGATCGTCTTCATCGCCGGCGGGATGGCAGTGGTCGCACTGGTCGGCTGGGTTTACGAGTACAGCCGCGGTGACCACGCGCACTAGCGCCCACCCGGACTAAAAGTTCAGAACGCACGACGGCGGGCCCCACCATTGGTGGGGCCCGCCGTCGTTGTGTCTCGGTTCTTGAGTTCCTGCCGGCCGCGTGCGGCGCGTCCCTGCACGCCCAGCCCGCCTGCGCAGCGTCCCTCCTGGAGGGCGGCACCGCACTGCGGGCCGCCGAATGGGCGCGGGGAGGCCCTCAGGCGGCGGCTGCCGATTCCAAGAGGATCCGGAGTTGCTCCAGCGCACCCTCTGCCTCTGCGGGGCTGCAGGAGGCCGGGAGGGCGTCCGCAGCGACGGCCAGCTCCACCTCACAGCCGCACTCGAAGTCCTCGGTCATGACCTCCAGCAGCGAGCGGGCGTCGACGCCTGGCCTGCCGTCCTTGCTGATGGTCACCGGGAGGCCGGTCGCCGTGACAGCCCGGACAAATACTGCCGCGGGCCGGGCGTGGAGGCCGATGGCGGCCGTGACGATTGCCTTGCGAACTGGCAACGGGACTCCCTCATGCTGGTGTTGTGCTGTACGTGTTGCTGCTGCACGGGCTGGCCACGCGAGCGGTGACCCAGGTGGAGGGCGTCCGGCAGGCAGTCCGTCAGGCCGGGCGGGCGGCATTGCCCCGGCTCCGGCCTGTACCTACAAGGGTAGCGGCGGGGGAGTACCCGGCACGACTTGAGTCGGCGGCGTGGTCTAGACCTGCCGGGTCACGGGCTTACCCTTGAGATATGAGTGTATTTCCCGCGCCGGGCCGCAACCGGAGGCTGAACCATGGCGTCCACTAACGCGTCCAAGATGATTGGCGAGATCGACCGTCAGAGCGGGGTGCCAATCTACGTGCAGTTGCGCGAGATCCTCCGCGCGCACATCGCCGCCGCGTGCCCGCCTGGATCCGCGCTGCCCTCCGAACGGGACCTCGCCCAGCGCTTCGGCCTCGCCCGGATGACCGTGCGCCAAGCCATCGATGCCCTCGTGGGTGAGGAAGTAATTGAACGCGTCGTGGGCCTGGGCACGTTTGTACGCAAACCCAAACTGGATCTCCAGGTAAAGCTGACTTCCTACAGCGAAGAGATGCAGCGCCGCGGCATGGTCCCGGCCGCCAAGGTCCTGAGCTTCGAACAAATTGGCGCCAGCGCGTTCCTGGCCCGTGAGCTGCAGTTGGAGGAGGGGACACCCCTTGTCAGGTTCCGGCGCCTCCTGCTGGCCGACAACGAACCGATGAGCGTGGACGAAAACTTCATCCCGGCCCACCGGGTTCCCGGCCTGCTGGACGGCGAACCGCCCACATCGCTCTACAACGTGCTGAGCGAACGCTACGGGCTGGTGATGGAATGGGGCGAGGACATGATCGAGGCGACGGCTGCGTCGCCGTCCACGGCCCGTCTCCTGAACGTCGAGGTCGGAACCCCGCTGCTCAAGATCCAGCGCCACGCGTTCGTGGCCCGCGCCATGGTGGACTACTCCGTGTCCTACTACCGGGCTGACCGCTACAAGCTCTGGGTGCCCCTGCAGCGGCCTGGCGTCCGGCCCACCCGGAACTACGCCTCAGGGTACCGCCCCTAACCCCAGCAACGCGGGGTCACGTCGCGTCCATCCCGAAGGGGTTGATGGGCGCGAGGTGACCCCGCGTTGCCTCTTGTTTCTGCAGCTTCGGGGGGACGCAGGAAGGCCCGGTCCCAAGGGACCGGGCCTTCTTTTGTATTGCTTGGTGCCGCCTAGTGGCTCAGCGACTTCGACTCAGCGGTTTCGATCGCTTCGTGGGCGCCGTGGTGGCCGTGAGCGGCCTCCAGCTCTGCCGGGGTGGCCGGGGCAACCCGGTCCTCGAAGAACCAGCGGGACAGCTTCGCGCGGCGCTTTTCCTTGCGGTCAACGACGCCGTGCTCGTTCGGCACCGCGGGCAGCGGGGCCGGTGACTCGAAGCCGACCAGCTTGTAGCGCTTGTATTCATCCAGCGGGGCGTGGACCTCGATGAACTCGCCGTGCGGAAGACGCACGATGCGGCCGGTTTCACGGCCGTGCAGGGCAATCTCGCGGTCCTTGCGCTGGAGCGCCAGGGCGACGCGCTTGGTGACGATGAACGCGATGACCGGGCCGATGAAGAACAGTGCGCGCAGCCAGTAGGTGACATCGTTCAGGGCCACGTGGAAGTGGGTGGCGATGAGGTCCGAGCCGGCCGCTGCCCACATCACGCAGTACCAGACGAAACCGGCCATGCCGATTGCCGTACGGGTAGGAGCGTTGCGGGGGCGGTCCAGGACGTGGTGCTCGCGGTTGTCCTTGGTGATCCAGCGTTCAATCCACGGGTAGGCGAACATGACCGTGAAGAGGATGCCCGCCGGGACAAGTGCCGGCAGCAGCACGTTGAACGTGAACATGTGGCCGAACCAGATCTGCTCGACCTTCCAGTCGCCGATCGTGCCCGGCATCAGGCGCAGGGCGCCGTCAACGAAGCCGATGTACCAGTCAGGCTGGGTGCCTGCAGAAACCGGGGAGGGGTCGTACGGGCCGTAGTTCCAGATCGGGTTGATGGTGAAGAACGCCGCCATGATGGCAACGACACCGAACACGATGAAGAAGAAGCCGCCGGCCTTCGCCGCGTAAACCGGTCCCAGGGGGTAGCCGACGACGTTGCCGTCGTTGCGGCCCGGGCCGGGGTACTGCGTGTGCTTGTGCACAACCACCATGAAGAGGTGCATCACGATCATCAGCAGGATGAGCGCGGGAACCAGGAGGATGTGGAGCATGTACAGGCGGCTGATGATCATGGTGCCCGGGAACTCGCCGCCGAAGAGGAAGAACGAGGTGTAGGTGCCGATGACCGGGATGGACTTGATGACGCCGTCGATGATGCGCAGGCCGTTGCCGGAGAGCAGGTCATCGGGGAGCGAGTAGCCGGTGAAGCCTGCGGCCATGGACAGGATGAGCAGAACGCTGCCCACCACCCAGTTCAGTTCGCGGGGCTTCCGGAATGCGCCGGTGAAGAACACGCGGAGCATGTGCACGGAGACAGATGCGACGAACAGCAGGGCAGCCCAGTGGTGTACCTGGCGCATGAACAAGCCGCCGCGGACATCGAAGGAGATGTTCAGGGAGGAGCTGTAGGCCACCGACATTTCAACGTTCTTCAGCGGCGTGTACGAGCCCGCATAATGCGTCTCCGCCATGGACGGATCGAAGAAGAACGTCAGGAACGTGCCCGAGAGCAGCAGAATGACGAAGGAGTACAGCGCCACTTCGCCGAACATGAACGACCAGTGGTCCGGGAAGACCTTCCGGCCGAATTCACGAAGGATTCCGGAGCCGCCAACACGCTGGTCGACGAAGTCGGTGATGCGGCCGCCTGTGGTTTTGGCGACGAAAACAGGGGCATCAGGCGTTGTTGTTGAGGACATGCTGCTCACGCTCCCAGTAGGTCGGTCCAACGGGTTCATGGAAGTCGCTCGTGGCGACGAGGTAGCCCTCAGCGTCGACTGCGATAGGCAGCTGGGGGAGGGGGCGGCTGGCCGGGCCGAAGATAACCTTGCACTGCTGGGTCAGGTCGAAGGTTGACTGGTGGCACGGGCACAGAAGGTGGTGGGTCTGCTGTTCGTACAGGGCAACAGGGCAGCCAACGTGGGTGCAGATCTTGGAGTATGCAACGATTCCGTTGTAGGCCCAATCTGCGCGCTCGGGGGAGGGGTTGAGCAGTGCCGGGTCCAGGCGCATGAGCAGAACGACCGATTTGGCCTTCTCGTTCAGCTTTCCTTCGCTCAGTTCGTTCAGCCCTTCGGGGATGACGTGGAACGCGGAGCCCATGGTGACGTCCGCGGCCTTGATGGGGGTGCCATCCGGGTCGCGGGCCAGCCGCTTGAGCCTGCCGTCCGGGGCCGGGGCCCACAGAGTGTGGGCCAGCTTGTCGTCCGGACGGGGACCGAGGTCACCGAAGATGGCCAGGGCCGGCAGGGGGGCGAGGGCGACGGCGCCGAGCAGGGTGTTGCGGATCAGCGGCCGGCGCTTAATGCCGGTTTCCTCGACGATGTCATCGACGATGCGCACGGCAGCCTGGCGGTCTTCCTCAGTGCGGATCGCGTGGCGCTCTTCCGAGACCTCGTGGTCCGGCATAAGGGCCTTGGCCCAGTGGACGATACCGGTGCCGATGCCCAGCATCGCGAAAGCGGTGCCGATGCCCAGCAGGGCATTCTGGAGGCGGATCGTGGCGATCGCGGAGTCTTGCCCCAGATCGATCGCGAAATACGCCACCAGGAATATCAAGGTGCCAACGACCGAGATGCCGAACAGAAGGGCTACCTGCCGTTCTGCCTTTTTTGCGGCCTTCGGGTCCGTGTCAGCCAGGCGCAAACGGTGCGGGGGAATTCCAGGATCCTGGAACTTCTCCACCTCATTCTGACCAGCCGTAGCTACGGTGCCCGAGTCGTTCGGACCGCCGTCACTATGGTTGCCCATAATTCGCCTCATCCTTCTCTCGTCTCGGCAAGTGCCGAGTTAGGTTTCAATTCAAACTGCTGACGGGTCAGCAGAAAATTCTTACAGGTGCAAGGTCCGCTTATGAAGTGCGGGAAGTCAGCCAAATGGTGAACGCGATGATGACGCCCAGCCCGGCGATCCAGACAAAGAGACCTTCGGAGACCGGTCCCAAAGCACCAAGATCGGCGCCGCCGGGTGAACCGTTGGCCTCAATCTGCTTCAGGTAGGTGATGATGTCGCGCTTCCCCTCGGGGGAGATGTTCGCGTCACTGAAAACCGGCATGTTCTGGGGGCCGGTGACCATTGCTTCGTAGATGTGCTGCCCGGAGACACCCGCGAGGGCAGGGGCAAACTTGCCCCGGGTCAGTGCGCCGCCTGCAGCGGCGGCGTTGTGGCACATGGCGCAGTTGGTGCGGAACAGCTCTCCACCGTTGGCGGCGTCGCCCTTCTCATCGAGCACGCCTGCCTCGGGGATGGCCGGGCCGGGGCCGAGGGAGGCAACATAAGCAGCCAGCTGCTTGGTCTGTTCCTCGTTGAACTGGGCGGGCTTCTTGTAGGCCTGCGGGCCATTCATCTGCATGGGCATGCGGCCGGTGCCGACCTGGAAGTCAACAGCGGCGGCGCCGACGCCCACAAGGGACGGTCCGGCCTGCGAACCGCTGGCACCCATGCCGTGGCAGGTGGCGCAGTTGGCGGCAAAGAGCTTGCCGCCCTCCTTTACGTCGCTTGCGCTATAGGTGGTGGTGTCGGCCTTGGCCTGGTTGACGGTGGTGGCAACGGCGTACAGCCCACCCGTGACCAAGAGGCCCATCAGCAGCAGTGCAATTGCTGCCAGTGGGTGACGTCGCTTCTGCGAGAGTGCCTTCACGTGGTGGTTCCTTTATTCGATCCTGCGGTGGCTCCGGGAGCCGCTTCTTGAAATTCTGCCTCTTGTAGAAAAAGAGTCAAGCTGACTACTTGAGGACGTAGATGACCAGGAAGAGGCCAATCCAGACGACGTCCACGAAGTGCCAGTAGTACGAGGTGACGATCGCTGAAGTTGCCTCAAAGTGTCCGAACTTCTTCGCGGCGAAGGAGCGGCCCATGATGAGCAGGAAGGCAATCAGACCGCCGATGACGTGCAGGCCGTGGAAGCCCGTCGTTATGTAGAAGGCCGAACCGTAGGCGTTGGAGGACAGCGAGACATGCTCGGAAACGAGCATGGCGTACTCGGTCGCCTGGCCGGCGACGAAGAAGGCACCCATGAGGAACGTCAGGATGAACCATCCGTTCATCCCCCACTGGGTGAAGCTGAAGCGTCCGCCGGTCCGGCGCGGCTGGAGCCGCTCGGCAGCGAAGACGCCCATCTGGCAAGTAAAGGAACTTGCCACGAGGACGATCGTGTTAACGAGCGCAAACGGGAAGTTGAGCTTGGCTGTCTCTTCGGCCCACATCAGTCCGGAAGTCGAACGGAGTGTGAAGTACATGGCGAAGAGACCGGCGAAGAACATCAACTCACTGGACAGCCACACAACGGTTCCAACAGAAACCATGTTCGGGCGGTTCAGCGTCGGGTGCGCCGGGGTACTGGGGGCATGGGTCGCAGATGTCACATAGACATTATGTCTATAAAAGTCCGTCCTGCCCAACGCAAACCGCGTTTTCGGAGGACTTTTTCTACAAAGACGCGAATTCGCGCGGAAAAGTTCCCGGCGGGGTTCACATTGGTCTTTGCGGGGCCGACCTCGATAGCATCGGGAGGTGACTTCACAGGCATCTGCACAGGCGGCAGGCAACACCTGGCCGCGGCTCATCAACGCACTCATCAGCGGCGCCGACCTCACAGCCGGGAGCACTGAGTGGGCCATGAATTCCATCATGTCCGGTGAGGCGACGCCGGCCCAGGTGGCGGGTTTCCTGGTGGCGCTGCGTGCCAAGGGCGAGACCGTGGATGAGCTGGCCGGCCTGGTGGAGGCGATGATCGCCAACGCCAACCCCATTGACATTGCCGGTGAGAAGCTGGACATCGTGGGCACGGGCGGCGACCAGCAGAACACTGTCAACATCTCCACGATGGCCGCCCTTATCGCCGCGGGAGCGGGTGCCCGGGTGGTCAAGCACGGCAACCGGGCGTCGTCGTCCTCGTCGGGATCCGCCGATGTCCTGGAGGCCCTCGGCGTCCGGCTTGATCTCCCCATTCCCCGCGTGGCACTCAACGCCGAAGAGGCGGGAATCACGTTTTGCTTCGCCCAGGTTTTCCACCCCTCCATGCGGCATGCCGCCGTCGCCCGCCGCGAACTCGGCGTTCCGACGGCGTTCAACTTCCTGGGCCCCATGATCAACCCGGCCCATGTCCAGGCGTCGGCGGTGGGCGTCGCCAATGAGCAAATGGCCCCGCTGGTGGCCGGAGTGCTGGCCAAGCGAGGCAGCCGCGGCTTGGTTTTCCGCGGCAATGACGGCCTGGATGAGCTCACCACCACCGGCCCGTCGCGGGTGTGGGAGATCCGCAACGGCGAGGTAACTGAAGCGATGTTTGATCCGCGCGATCTGGGCATCCGGACGGCCACGCTGGAGGAGCTGCGCGGCGGGGACGCGGTGGCCAATGCCGCCGTCGTCCGGGCTGTCCTCGGCGGTGCGCCGGGGCCGGCCCGCGATGCGGCGCTGCTCAACGCCGCGGCCGGGCTGGTGGCGTTCGACCTCGACGCCGTGGGTCCGCTGGCGGAGCGCATGGCCGCCGCGTTCAACCGCGCCGAGCAGTCCATTGAATCCGGAGCCGCGGCCGCGGTGCTGGACAGGTGGGTCGCCCTGTCGCAGACAGCCTAAAGATCACATGAGACGGGCCCGGCAGATTTCTGCCGGGCCCGTCTCATGTGAGCTGTTCGTAATTCGGTTGTTCGCTACTGCTCGAATCCGAGGGCAAAGGCCGCATCGAGGTCGTGCTGGGAGTAAGCGCGGAATGCGATCTGCGTTGTGGTGTGCGCGACGCCGGGAACCTTCGAGAGCTTGTCCGCGATGACGTCCGCCAGGTCCTCGTGCTTGGCGACCCGGGCGATGGCGATCAGGTCCCATTCGCCCGTCACGGAATAGACCTCGCTGATGCCGGCGATGGCGGAGATTTCCTCGGCGGTCTCCGGGATGCGTGAAGCGTTTGTCTTGATCAGGACGAATGCGGTGACCACGTGTGAACCTTTCCGGATCGGTTGCGCCGTTTGCGGGCCTGTCGGCGGCCCTTGCACGGGCGCTGCCATCTTCTGCAAGCCTAGTGCATTAGGCCTGGCGGCGGCGTGAACGCAGCCGCCGAACGCCCGCGGCCACAAGGCGGTAACCCAGGAGGAAAACGGCCAGGCTCAGCAGGGCCACGATGATGAAGGGCGGCACCACCGTCTGCCCGGTGAGGGCCCGCAGGATCATCCCGACGCCGACGGTTCCGAGCCAGACAGCGACGCCGGCGGGCCACACCCGCAGGGGGTCATGCCACAGCCGCAGGACCAGCCATGCCAGTGCCGCGCCTGCCAGGAACGGCCACGCCGTCGCAAAGACGCCGGTGATAATTTCCCCGCGCTGGTGCGCGTCGCGCCCGATCGCCGCGAACAGCAGAATCAGGAGTGCATCCGCGCATGCTGCCAGGGCTGCTGTCTGCGCGGGCCGGAGGCCGGAATGGGGAGCGTCCTGGGCGGACGGGCGGGGGAGTTTGGGGGTTGGAGAAGGCATACATCCAAGCCTAGTCCCGTCAGGATGGGCTCCGGGCGGGGACCGTTGTGTGTGAAGTCACCTCCGGGCTAGGCTCGGCCCCATGCCGCTGATCGCCGCCGGAGTCTGCCGGCGGCGCGGCAAACGCAAGGGGAGCGCTGTGAGCGAAAAGATCACCACCTGCCTGTGGTTCGACAGCCAGGCCGAGGAAGCCGCCGAGTACTACGTCTCCATCTTCGACGGCGGCAAAATCCTCGATGTCTCGCGGTATGGCGACGGCGGTCCCGGGCCTGCCGGCCAGGCCATCACCGTTCAGTTCCTGCTTGACGGGCGGACCTTCACGGCATTGAACGGGGGTCCGGCCTTTACTTTCAATGAGGCGGCGTCCTTTGTGATCGACTGCGCGTCGCAGGAAGAAGTGGACCGGTACTGGTCGGCCCTGACCGACGGCGGCCAGGAAAGTCAGTGCGGCTGGCTCAAGGACCGGTACGGGGTCTCGTGGCAGGTTGTGCCGGCCGTGCTGGGACAACTGATCGCCGGCCCCGACCCCGACGGCGCCCGGCGTGCCATGCAGGCAATGCTCGCCATGCGCAAGCTGGACATCGCCGCCTTGCAGGAGGCCTACGACGGCGCATGACGCCCCTGGTCCGCGTGGCGTCCGGTGCCCCTGTCCGTGACCCCGGTCGGCGTGGCCCCCCGGCCCAGGGACTGTCCGCACATATGATCGTGGCATGAGTAGCGACGCCGTTCCGGAGGCTGGTGTTCCGGTGCAGCTGGATCCTCAGCTGGACGGCCAGCTGAGCATTAACGACATCCTGCTCGAACTTGGCCAGGCTCCCGTGGTGCACCCCTCGCCGGACGCGGCCAGTGAGCTGCACTTCTTCTAGGGCCGCCGCTTCCGGTTCCGCCATCCCGCGCCTGCTCCACAGTTCCTTCTGGTGACCCCGCAGAGAGGCGCTCCCGCGCCGAATTCGGGCCCTTTGGTCCTAACGGGGCACGGCCCGGGGGGGCTAGTTTGGCGCTTAAGGATGCCAGCAGGGCCTCCTCAGAACGGAAGGATGGCTCCCGTGGAGCAATTCTGGAACTTCATTTGGCTGTTCTTTTGGTCATTCGCGTTCATCGCGTATCTTTTCGCGCTGTTTGCAGTTATCTCGGATATTTTCCGGGACCACGAACTCAGCGGTTGGCTCAAGGCTGTGTGGATCATCTTCCTGGTCTTTGTGCCGTTCCTCACGGTTCTCGTGTACCTGATCGCGCGGGGCCGCAGCATGGCCGAGCGCCAGGCCCGCAGTGCCCAGCAGTCCGAAGCCGCAACAACGGAATACATCCGCTCCGTGGCCAAGGCGTCCCCCTCCCAGGAAATCGCAAAGGCCAAGGAACTCCTCGACGCCGGCACCCTGACCCAGGCCGAATTCGACGCCGTCAAGGCCAAGGCGCTGAGCCAGGCCTGACCGTCCCGCTGCGTCCTATAGGTGCATTTCCCGCCCTCGGACCACCGGTCAGTTCGGCCGCCGGTAGCTGGCCAGGCCATGTTCGTAGGCGAAGATGACGGCGTGCACACGGTCGCGCAGCCCGAGTTTCATGAGGATGCGGCCCACGTGGGTTTTGACTGTTGATTCCGCCACGGTCAGTCGTTCCCCGATCTCGGTGTTTGTGAGTCCCAGCGCAATGGCCGAGAGTATTTCCCGTTCCCTCTGTGTCAGTGATGCCACCGCTTCATCACCCGCGGCCGGGGGACCGGAGGGAAGCCTTTGGCTGAAGAGGTCCAGCATCCGGCGGCTGACCCGGGAGGAAATGGCGGCGTCTCCTCCGGCGACGGCCCGAAGGGAAGCGAGCAACTCAGCTGGCCCCACATCCTTGAGCAGAAAACCACTGGCACCGGCCCGGAGGGCCGCGAAGGCATACTCGTCGAGATCGAACGTCGTGAGGACAATGACCCGTGAGTGCGGGCACTCCTCGACAATGCGCCGGGTCGCGGCGATCCCGTCCGTGCCGGGCATTCGCACATCCATCAGCACGACGTCCGGTGCCAGAGTTCGACACATGTCGACGCCACTGCTGCCGTCAGCGGCTTCACCGGCGACTTCCACGCCGTCCTGGGCTTCCAGGACCATGCGGAAGCCCGCCCGGACGAGTGTTTGGTCATCGACGAGCAGCACCCGGATCGGGCGCGTGGACGGGGCAGCTACGGCTTCCAAATGGCTCCTTCCGGCAGCGGGAACCGTGCGGTCACGGACCATCCACCGTTGGTCAGGGGTCCCGCGCGCAATGTACCGCCGTAGAGTGCGACGCGCTGGCGCATTCCCGCCACGCCGTGTCCAGCACGGTCGGCAGGGGCGTCCACGGGCTGGCCGTCGTCGGTCACCGAGACCATGATCTCCTGGCCGGTGAACTGCGAGCGAACCGTGACCGCTGTTGCGGCGCGCGCGTATTTGAGCGCGTTGGTGAGCCCTTCCTGGATGACCCGATATACGGCCAGCTGGATCCCGGGGTCAGCGGGAGCGACTCCGGCCGACTGCAGAACCACGGGAAGCCCCGCAGAGCGGAAAAGCTCCACCAGCGCGGGAACATCCCCCACCCCCGGCGATGGTGCTGCCGCGCCGGCCAATTCGCCGGTGTTGTCCTCGTTCAAGACTCCGAGCATCCGGCGCATGTCCGTCACCGCAACGCGGCCTGTCTCGGCGACCTGGCGCATGGCTTGGACGGCGCGGGCAGGGTCGGTCGGGGCGATTTCCGCCGAACCATGGGCCAAGGAAATCATCACCGCCAATCCATGAGCGACGATGTCGTGCATCTCCCGGGCGATCGCGTTGCGCTCGGCGGCGGCCGCAATGCTGGCCAGATACTCCCGTTCATGCATCAGCCGGTCGGCACGGTCCACCCGGGCGGCCACGTAGTTGCGGCGCATGCGTACGTTCAGCCCGAGCAGGGTCGCGATCACTAGTACGGCAATTGCCTGGACGGCTTGGCCAAGGTCCACCATCGACCGGGGTTGCTGGGCCGCTGCGGCAAGGAGAATTGCGCTGATGGCCAGGAGGGCAAGGACGGCGTGCCGTGCGGACCGGTAAACGCCGACGGCGTAGAGCGCCATGGCTGTCGCCACCGCTGCGAAGCTGGCCGGAACCGAGAACGTGATGAGCATGATGCCGGCTGTGGCGGCCAAAGAAGACAACGGAGCCCGCCGGCGGAACAGCAGTGCGGTGCCGGAAACCACCGCCGCCATCAATGGCAGAACCAACGCTGGGCCGTCGGCAGTGGGAATGGCAACGGCTGCTGCCAGGGCCGGCCCTGTGTATGCGACGGCGGCCAGGACGTCTGTCATACGCGGACCAGGGCGCCATCCGCCCAGCCGAAGCGCTTCGTCCGACGAAACCGGCGACGTCAAGGCCACACCCGGCAGTGTTGCGGGGTGCGCAGTGTTCCTGCGTCGGTCATGCTCCGGACTGTACCGGTCGTGGAATGCATGAGGGTCCTTGGGTCATGGCGATGGTGGCGTTGTTGGCGTGCGGCCAGTACTGCCAGGTTGCCGCTCCTGGAGTGGCTGGCACGAGATCAGTGGAGTGCGAGGACCAGGTAGAGGGCTGCCAGGGCTATCGTCGTGGGGGTCATGACGAAGCGTTCGGGTTTGCTCCGGGAGATTGCGTTCATGAGGACTCCGAGCACGAAGTATGCCGTCAGCACCCACACGGTGATCGCAGTAAATGATTCGCTGACCAACAGCGGGACAAAGCCGGACTTGGCCAGCGCCGCATAAGCGAAGAGGGCGTACAGGGGTATGGATGCTGCGCTCCCGATTCTGAGTTTGGCCGGGAGGACGCGGTGTTGTCCGCCCCATGCCATTCTCCCCAGCGGTGCTCCCGCGATCAGCGCCACCTGGAAAACAGCCAGGCCGGCCAAGAGTGCGCAGGCGAGTATTGCGGAAAGCTGGTCCAACAGCATCTGGATCCATCCCCTTGTCGAGTCCCAGGCAGCAACGCGTGGTGCGCCGTGCGATGCACGCCGTGTTGTGGTGGCTGTGGAGAGCATATTCGCGAATCCGAGGCAATCACGGGACCCGCTAGCCGCGCCCTTCCCTTCGGCGCCGGATTGCGCTTCGAATGACCGCTGGGATTGAACCGATCAAGGTGGCGAGCAGGAGGCCGACCGCGATCAGTCCGGGAACCCGGCCAGAAGCTTCTCCGGCCGGAAGGTTGAGGTGCGCCGTCGGGTAGTCGATCATCTTAGCTGCCGATACAGCGGTTGTACGGTCGGTGTGCTGCGCCAGATACGTGATGGCGCCGTCGAACCCGAGCACCCCGCCGGCGCCAGCAAAAGCATCCACGGGAATGTCGCGGGACGCGGCCCAGCCGCGCAATTGCGGATCAATGCCCTCGTCCCCAGCCGCGCCAGGGGCAATGACGTTGTCCACCGGAGGTGCCTCGTGTTCCGGGACGGTCAGGAGAATCATCCCGTGTTTGGTGGTGACCGTGTCCGTGGCGGCAACCGCCACCGTCCGGGCAGCGAATGACATGTTGTAGACCTCGAATGCGCTGGCGACGTCGATTTCACCCACCCCGTTGAAGAGGCCGACGGCGATCGTCGGCCGGAACCAGGGGAGGAGGGCGTTGAGCCCGACGGGAATATCCGAGGCGGCGAAGGACTGGTCAGGTATCTGGGCTGCCGCCGCCACCTGCCAACCCGGGTAATTCATCAGCCGACCGACTCGCTCGGCTTCGGCCGTGCCGGCCAGGTCCTCCAAGACTTTCAGGGCACCGGGGATGCCGGAAGACACACCGGCCGTGGTGGTGATCCTGCCGTCCTGAACGAATCGCAGGCCTCCCATCCATTGGACCTCGGGATGGCTCCGCTTGAGCGCACCCAGGCGGGACCAGTGGCTCGTAGCCTTACGCCCGTCCAGCACACCGGCTTCGGCCAGGACCATTGATCCGCTGCACACGCCAAGGATGCGGGCGCCGCGCCCCGCTTGTTCCGCGATCCAGTCCCGCATGGGTGCTTCTTTTGTGCTCTCCGGGGCGCCGACGGCCGGGACCACCACCAGGTCAGGCTGCCGCGCCCTGCCCGAACGGATGTCCTCGAACGTGTACGTGGGCACAATCGCCGGACCCCCGTCGACGGCGGCAGGGACGGCCCGCGCTGCGATTGTGTAGACCGAAAAATCCGGGGAACTGGCAAACACTTCGTAGGGGGCCAGAACGTCACTTCCCACGGTGCCTGACGATCCCAGGACAACGGCGACAACTATCGCGCCGGAAGAGGAGGGCCGGTTCGTGGGCAGGTTGGTCAGTTCTTGAGCGGCGGGGCGGACGTGACTTTGCGCGTCCGCCACCACCGCGCCCGCGAAAGCCATCGCGGTCACAGCTAAGAGGGACAGGCCAACCGAGAGAGCGGCGTGAATGAGTCGTCCAGAGAGGGGAGCCATGAGTGAGTCTCGATTCCGTGTGAAGTTGCGGGGCTTGTGCCGTCCATGTCCCCAGCGTTGTTCTTTCACGCTACGGATCGCCCAATCCACACACATCGGCCCCGAGGACACTCCTGAACAGGGACAAGTGGTACCTGGGTACTACCCGGGCGCTCCATCGGATGCTTCCTGTACGCCGCAGGTTGCACGTCCCACTCCGCGGTGACCGACAAGAATCTGGCATCACCTGTAGGGCGCGCCTTTGATCCACGGCCTGTGCGCAGCTGGAAACAGGGGTACTGTGAGCCGCATGGAGATGCGCCTCGAGGTAGTGCAAGTACCGGTCAGTGATGTGGACCAGGCCAAGTCGTTCTATACGGACCGGCTCGGGTTCGTTCTGGACCACGACGTCGAATACATCCCGGGAATGAGGGTCGTGCAACTCACGCCACCGGGCTCCGCCGCCTCTATCGTCGTCGGTACCGGAATGACCAGCATGCCGCCGGGCAGCCTGGAGGGCCTGCAATTGGTGGTCCCCGATATGGCGTCCACGCGGGCTGAGCTGCTTCGGCGGGGAGCCGAAATCAGCGAAGTCCAGGACATGGGTGGAATCGCCTTCGCCTACTTCAGCGACCCGGATGGCAACCGCTGGGTGCTGCAGGAAGCCACGCGGCCGGACGTGAGGGAAGCCGGCTCCTAGGGCTGGACGATCGAGGGCAGCGCGCCCCGCCAGGGCAGGTTTTCCGAAGCACGCGTCGCGTTATTCATGTTTAGCCCCTAAAATCTAAATAGTAGGGTGACTATTTAGACTTCCGGAGGATCCATGACCCGCTGGCCCGCGCACGGCAGCAAGATGATGCCCTGGAAGTCGTCCGGGCGGCCGCCGCGCGAAGACCGGGAATTCACCGAGGTGGTGGTCTCGCTGCCACCCTTGATCGCCGGGAGCTGGTTCGATCCGGGGCGTGAGACCATCGTCGCCCTGGAAGAGGCCGCCGTCGCCATCGCGTCCCTGGACGTCACCGCCGGCACGCGGATGGCCGCCATTAGCGGGTTCCTGCTCCGCAGCGAGGCGGTCTCCTCCTCCAAAATCGAGCACGTCAACGCCAACCGCGACGACTACGCCCGGGCCATGATCGGGCTCAAGGCCAGTGACGACGCCCGCTCCATGGTGGCGGCCGCCGACGCCGTACAAGGAATGATCGACGACGCCGGGCGAACCGGCGAGATCCGGCTGGAGGCAATGCTGGCCGCCCATCGCACGCTCATGAAGGACGACCCGATGGACGGCCCACACGCCGGCCGGTTCAGGGAGGTTCAGAACTGGATCGGTGGCAGTGACCATTCACCACGCGGCGCCATCCACGTCCCGCCCCCGCCAGAGCTCGTGCCGGACCTGATGGAAGACCTGATGGTCTTCTGCAACCGCCGCGACGTGCCGATCATGGCGCAGGCGGCGATCGCCCACGCCCACTTCGAGTCCATCCACCCGTTCACCGACGGCAACGGCCGGATCGGGCGGGCACTCATCGGTGCGATTTCCCGGCGTCGTGGGCTCACCAGGAACACCGTCACCCCAATCGCGTCGGCGATGGTCGCCGACGTCGACACCTACTTCAGCCTGGTCAATAACTACCGCTCCGGTGATGCCGATCCGTTCGTGCTCTACCTGGCCCGTTCCGCTGTCCGTGCCTCGGATGCTGCCCGCGAATCCGTCGCCGCCCTCGATGCGCTGCCGGCGATGTGGCTGGAGCTGGCCAGGCCACGCAGAGGATCCGCGGACGAGAAGATCATTCCGTGGCTGCTGGAGCGGCCCGTGTTCGAGGCCCACAGCGCAGCCCACATTGCCGGCGTCGCCGAAAGCTCCGTGTACGCCGCACTGCAGCGGCTCTCCGCCGCCGGGGTCATTACCCCCGTCACCCAGTCCAAGCGCAGCCGTGCCTGGGCGGCGACCGAAGTCCTCGACGAGGTGGACCGGCTGAACAACCGGCTGGCCGACGTCGGTAAGGCTGGCTGACGCCGGGAAGACGGGCTGACCGGACGGGACGGGACGGGGCCGGCGGCCGGCACGCGGGGCCGGCGTAGGGTCTTGATCCTGACGCGGGGTGAGGATCTACGGTTGTTCCCATGACAGAGACGAGCGGTGCCGCGGATCAATGGAGCATCGGCGAGCTTGCCAAAGCGTGTGGCGTAACGGTCAGGGCGCTCCATCACTACGACGAGATTGGGTTGCTGCCGGCAGGCCGGCGGACGGCTTCCGGCCACCGCCGCTACACCGAGGACGACGTCCGGCGGCTCTACCGGATCCGGTCGCTGCAGATGCTCGGCCTTCCGCTGGCCGAAATCGGCGCCGCACTGGGAACCCCTGCCGAGGACATGGGCTCGCTGCGCACGCTCCTGGAAAGGCAGTTGCTGCACCTGCGCCTGCACGCCGAGCAGGTCCGGGCGGTGCAGGACCGGATACGCGACCTGCTTTCACGCATCGACGGGGCCGCATGCCGGCGCCGGAACAGTTCATGGCAACTTTGGAGATGATCACTATGCTCGAAGACTACTTCACCCCAGAACAGCGCCAGGAACTGGCCGGCCGCAGGGCCGAACTTGGCAGCGACAGCATCGAGGCCGCCAAAGTCCGGTGGGCCGCATTGGTCGAGGAGGGTCTCAGGCACGTCGAAAACGGGACGCCGGCATCCGATCCGTCCATCCGGGAATGGGCCACGGCATGGGACGAGATCGGATCCATGTTCCACGCAGGCGAAGAGACCAAAGCCGCTGCCCGTTCCATGTGGCAGGACAATAGGACTGCCCTCAGTGCCGGTCTGCCCTGGACCCCTGAGCAACTGGCCGGACTCATGGCCTACCTGCAAGAGTCCAGGACGCAGCCCTGATGGCCCGTGCTCTCTGTCGGAGCTTTTCAGCGGTGCTTTTTGATGGTGGCGGATGCAGAATGGAAGGAAGCCGGGCTGATTTCTCAGCCCCCTCCAGCGTCGAGGACGGCACATCATGACGAGCAACAAGACACGGACTGCACTTGTGTTGGCGACGGTACTGATCGGGTTGAGCGGCTGTGCCGGGGGCGGCGGAACGCAGGCGTCGGCGCCCGCCACGACCGCCGGGACCTCGCCCAGCATGTCGATGGAACCGTCTGCCCCGGCCGGCTCCACCGCTTCGGGGCCGGGAAGCGGGGCGGCAAACGCCGCCGCCGCCGCAATCACGATCAGCAACTTCGCCTACGAGATACCGGGTGCGGTGGCTCCCGGCGCGGAGGTGAAGGTGATCAACATGGACACCGCAGAGCACACGGTAACCGCAGACCAGAATGCGACCCTCTTTGATGTCGAGGTCAAGGAAAACGGCGGGACGGCCACATTCAAGGCACCTTCCGAACCGGGGACCTACGCCTTTCACTGCAACTACCACCCCAACATGCACGGCTCATTGACGGTCAAATGAGCGCGACGCCGCCGGCCGGCGCGCGTCCTTGACGATCTCGAACGAGAAAGGTGCCGTGGCGTGGCTTTCGGGACCTCCGCACCGTCGCTTGACCCATCCGCCGTCGATGGCCTGGGCTCGGCGCTCCGGGGCCGGCTGTTCCGGCCCGGAGACGCCGGCTACGACGAAGCCCGGAAGGTCTTCAATGCGATGATTGACCGCCGGCCGGACGTCATTGTCCGCCCTGCCGACGCCGAGGATATTCGCCGTGCCGTGACCTTCGCCCGGGAAAATGATCTCCCTGTCTCCATCAAGGGCGGCGGCCACAACGTGGCAGGGAACGCCGTCGGCGCCCATGGGCTCATGCTGGATTGCTCCGGCATGAAGAACGTTCAGGTCGACGCCGAACGGCGCGTCGCCGTGGCCGGAGCGGGTGCGCTCCTGGCCGACCTTGACGTCGCCACCCAGGCGCACGGCCTGGCCACGCCGCTCGGAGTCGTGTCGGTTACCGGCATCGCCGGTTTGACCATCGGAGGTGGCATCGGCTGGCTCAACGGCAAACACGGGCTCGCTTGCGACAACGTGCTGGCCGCCGACATCGTGACTTCGGATGGCAGGCTGCTGACGGCGAGCCCCGACCAACACACCGACCTCTATTGGGCCATCCGCGGAGGCGGAGGCAACTTCGGTGTTGTCACGTCTTTCACCTATCGTTTGCATCCGGTCGGGCAGGTTCTTGCCGGAGCGCTCTCATTCCCGGCCGAACGGACAAGGGAGGTCCTGGGCTTTTATCCCGGATTCGCCGCTTCGTGCCCCGACGAACTCTCGATGTCGGCCAGTCTGGGGTGTGACACCTCAGGACGCCCTGTCTTCGGCGTCGGCGTCTGCTGGAGCGGCGGGCATGATGAGGCGGAGCTGGCGCTCCGGCCCCTGCGCGACCTCGGCCCAGATGTGGACGCGGTGGTGCCCACCGACTATGGCGTTTGGCAAAGCGCCCACGACGGCGGCTTTCCGTCGGGCCGGCACCACTATTGGAAATCGAGCTTTTTGACTGACCTCACCGCCGACGCCATCGATGTCCTGCTCCAGTTTGCGGCCGAGATGCCTTCAACGGCGAGCGGCATCGGAATGCAACAACTGCACGGTGTGGCCGCTCGGGTTCCCCCTGCGGCCACGGCATTTCCCCATCGCCGGTCCCAGAGCGAACTCCTCATCCTGGCCCAGTGGTCCAATCCAGCAGAAACGGAGCGACACGTCGGCTGGGCCCGCGCCTTCTTCGAAGCGATGCAGCCCTTTGCTGCTAGCGGGGTGTACGTCAACGATCTTGGCCAGGAAGGGGAGGAGCGGGTGAGGGCAGCCTACGGCGCCAACTACGACCGGCTGGCCGCCGTCAAAGCCGCATACGACCCCATCAACCTCTTCCGGTCAAATCAGAACGTGCGTCCGACCGCATAGGAAATGATGATGATCCGACGTGTGCTCACGGCACTGCCTGCCACGATCAGGCATAGCTGGCTGTAACCCTCCTGGCTTCGCCGTCGAGTTGGATTCGACCGCCGTAGGGGAGGATCCACTGCGGCCGGGTGTGTCCGAAGGGGACCCCGACGCACACGACGGCGTCCGGGTTGTATCGTGCGATTTCGGTGCTGACCACATCGCGTTGTGCGGTGCGGAGCCGAGCCCGTTCGGCGGCAGGCGGAACCTGCCCGTGGCTGCTGACTGGAGGCCTGGCGACCATCACGCCGTCGACCGCCCCCAGGACACCACGCTCGCCGAGCGCTCGAACCCATCGCTTGACCCAATCGGCGGGAACCAGCAGTTCGCTGGATTCGAGGATCAGGATTGTGCCCCGGAGCGCGTCGACGGCGGGCAGCCTGTCGGCGATGGCGAGCTGGTCGAGGACTTCGATGCAGCCACCCCAGGTGTAACCGGAGACCGTGCGTTCGGGACCTGTCCACGTCCAGGGTTCGGTGGGTTCGCGGTCGCCGTAGTCGACGAGTGCCCGCGGCTCGAGCCAATCCGGCCCGAAGTCCTCCGACTCCCCGGGATCGGTGATCTCGAGCTCGCCTCCAGTGAGCAGCGCGGCCCGCAGGGAAGCGAGGTGGACGTCGTCAGCACCCGGTCCGGCGCCGAGGTGGACCTGGGTCGAACCGCCATAATATCCGCGTATCCCGAGTGACCACAGCCAGTTCAGCAGGTTGGTGTTGTCGCTGTATCCGACGAAGATCTTTGGATTCGCCCGGACGGCCGCCTCGTCGAGATGAGGTACGACCGTGATCTGGTCGTCGCCGCCGATCGTGGCGAGAATCGCGTGGATGCTGGGATCGGCGAACGCCGCATTGATGTCCGCCGCCCGTTCCTCGGGACTGGATCCGAGCTTGCGCGTCGTCGGGAATTCCACAGGAATCAAACCCGTAGCCGATGTAAGCCGCCGCATCGCCTGCTCATGCACGGCCGGGGCGAACCCGGGGGCGGCGAACGACGGGGAGAGAACCGCGACTCGATCGCCCGCATTGAGTTTCGGGGCGGACAGCTTCAGTTGCGAATGATCCATGCACTCATCGAACCAGACGGGACGCGGTTCGAGGCAACTCGACGACCCGACGTGCCGGTGCAGGATCCTTTAACGTGCTGCGGAGAGGAGCAGACCAAATAGCGGTGCCGATGACACGCCCAATAACTCCGTGATTCAGAAATGGTGTGGGTCAAAGCCGTATCTGGCGCGCACCCATTTTCGGTATTTGGTGCAGCCAGTGCTGTAGGCTCCGATTCGAACCTTGGGGGACTGATGCTGAACTACTTTCGCGAAACGCAAGAGGCACGATTTGCAACCCGTGCACGCCGGATCTATGGCTACGTCTCCGTCGGCTTCGTTGTTGCTGTCGGGGTCTTGGTGATTGCCGGACTGGCGCCGGTTTGGACTTCCTGGACGATCCTCGGCGTTTCTTGCGTTCTGGACGCTTTCCTGACCCGAAAGTGGATCAGAGAAGACGCACTCAGGGCTTATCGAAGCGACCGGGCCGGCTGACGCCGCCCCGGCGGTGGGCAACGGGCAATGCATTCACGGCGGCCGCAACGGCCACGGCCGACACTAAACGGGGGAAGCTATGGACAAACGTCCGTTAAGCCACAAGGGAAAGCCGTCAGTATGGTCCGTCGTCCAGCTGGCCCTCAGTCTCTGCGCGTTGGTGGCAACCAGTGTCGCGGCCATCCTGTGGAATCCGATCGACGCAGACTTCATCAATCGCGCCGACAATGCAGGGTGGGACGAATCCATGCTTCTCCCGCACCAAATGGAACTCTCGCTCGTCCTCAACGCGTCAGTTCTGGCAACGTTTGTCGTCGTCATGACCGCGATCATTGGCGTGCTGGCCTCACGCCGGCGGACCAACGCCACGCAGCCCGGAAATCCGTCCGCTATCGCCTGATCCGTGCCACTGCAGTTCCCGGCCCGATATTCCGAAGGTCTAAATGGACTCGTGAAACGGTGGCCCGAAAGTTGGAGCCGCAATGTCGCGTGGCTCTAGCCTGCGGCTTTTTGGCCAGCGGCAGTCCAGAATTCACCACGTAGTTTCGAGTCGACGGAGGCCGGCGCCTGACTGATTCGAGATGGCTGGAATACTGGGGAAATGACTCTCGCTGAACTGGAACTGCCTGGCGGCCCATTCACCATCAGGAAAGCTGAATCATGTGATGTGGCTTCGATTGTTGGGCTTCTGGCTGCCGACCAGCTCCGGGCCTCTGTCGACTCGATTGCAGTCGAGCACCGGCGTCCCTACGATCTTGCTTTCCAGGCAATTGATGCGGACCCCGCGCAGCTTCTTCTCGTAGTTGTCTCAACCGACTATGAAGTGGTTGCGACCATGCAACTGACATTCATTCCCGGCCTCGCCAGAGGCGGAGCGACACGACTGCAGATCGAGGCAGTGCGGGTCCGGTCTAGCCTCCGGAGCAACGGCCTTGGAGGGGCGATGATTACGTGGGCGATCGCTGAAGGGCGCCGGCGTGGCGCAAGGCTGGTTCAGCTCACGTCTGACGAGTCCAGGGTCGCGGCACACCGGTTCTATGAGCGTCTTGGCTTCGAAGCGTCGCACGTGGGCTTCAAACTGCCCCTCTGAGATTGCGTCTCGACGGTAAGCGGCGCAGTTTTGGCGTGGGTAGTGGCCTAGGGAAGGGCTCTCGAACGGCCTCACTCGTCCCGCTTCACGCCTCGGCACATGGGGGCGCCCCGATGCTATTGGGGGATGCATCGGGGCGCCACCCACAACCATAGGCGGAGGCCTGTTCAAGTTCAAACGTGACGGCGGCGGCCGCCGCCGTCACGTTTGGATCGCCATGGCGGACAGTCCAGGCCAGGGGTCCGTGCCGGCGCCCCCCAAAAAATGCGCGCCGACACAGCCGCTCTCCGAGCGGAGTCCCCGATGGATCCGAGACAAGAATAAATGACCACTCACCCTAAAACAAGGCGGTCATCCGGTTTATGGGAGGTGGACTCGCTGAAAGTCCCGCGGATGGCAAGCAAGGCGCCACCTGCCCGGGGCTGCAGTACTCGGTGGCCGTGTGAGCCCGTCACGGTGCTGGTGGGGTGGGATTCCGCGGCGGGTTGGGGCTTCCAGCGGAAACCAGTCCGGAGAGAGCATGGGGGTCACCGTTGAAATCGTCATGCATGATCCCCGGCAGCACGATCTCCCACATCTCTTCGATCCGTTGCATGACGTCCGCTCGGTCGGTAAGTACTCCGGAGACCATCTGAACCCCGGTGAACGAAGCAACAAGGTATCGGGCAAATGTCCCGGCGTCGACGGAGGGCCGGACCTGCAATTCTGCCTTGGCCCGTTCGGTAAGCTGCTCCATGACGGCGATCCAGTCCTCGTAGGGGCCGCGCACGGGCGGACCAAAAGCCGTCGCTTCAAACGTCAATCGGATGCCGGCCCTGACAACTGGCTCGTGCACGAGCTGAAGACCGAAAGCGCGGCACAGCAGGATCATTGCCGTCAGGCCTGGCCAATCCCCGGCAAGGATGCTCTCGCTTTCGGCCACGACGATCCGATGCTGCTCCTCGATGACCGCCCTGGCGAGATCTTCCTTGGACTGAAAGTGGAAATAGAGGGCGCCCTTGGTCACCCCGGCTGTCTCAGAGACCTGGGTCAGGCTGGCACTGCCGTAGCCGTGCTCCTCAAAGACCGCAGCGGCACCGACGACAATGGCACCGCGGGTGGCCTTCGCGCGATCCTGAATGACCATCTGTGAACCTCAACTTCAACTCTGGGATGTGGAAGCAGGATCTTTACCCACCCGCTGCGCGAGTTGATCGGGAGTTCCGCTGGCCTTCTCTGAAGCACCCTGGCGCGCATTTCCGGGATCCACCGGCCGCCAACTGAAAGGTAGGGGACGAAAGACTGGTCCGATCCTAGCAAAACGGTCAACCGTCTTGGTGCGCCAGCCGAGGCCCCAGCTGGCGACGGTGTACTGGGACCGAGGTTCCACGATTCCTCCTTGACAGGTATTTAGTCCTCAATATATGAGTTGCAGAACCTATCACTGTTAGGAAGAGGAGATGATGGGCCGCATCGACCATTGGATGAATGTCTCCGCCGAGCTGCGGGTCGAGCAAGTTCCGGGGGACAACCACGCCGTCCGCGATGTAAACGAGGCCAGCTCGTGTTGAGGCAGGTCGCGGAGGGTGTGCTGATCCACGAGAGCGAGTTCTGCGAGAGTAACGCCGTCGTCGTAAAGGGCCGGGCTGGCGTGTTGCTCATCGACGCCGGGGTGCACGGCTACGAAATGGACTGCCTCGCGAAGGATCTGTCCGATTCGGGCCAGACCGTTGTGGCAGGCTTCTCGACGCATCCTCATTGGGACCACCTGCTTTGGCACGCCGGGCTCGGCGCGGTTCCCCGTTACGGCACCGCGCGCTGCGCGGCTACCGCCCGGGATCGGCTGTCGGGCGGAGTGGACGCGGTCGCGAAGGCGGCCGGCATCCCCGAACAGGTACCGCTGGACCTCCTCGGCCTTATTACCGGCCTGCCCGTCGGGACGGTGCAGATTCCTTGGGATGGGCCCCAAGTCCGCATTCTCGAGCATCGAGCACATGCCCCGGGCCACGCGGCGCTGTTGATTGAGGAACGTGGGGTTCTCGTCGCCGGCGACATGCTTTCTGATGTTTTGATCCCGATGCTCGATTTGAACGACACCGAAGACCCGATCGAGGACTACCTCGCCGCGCTGCGGCTGCTCGAGGGCGTGGCGGGCGACGTCGATGTCCTTGTCCCCGGACACGGGTCCGTCGGCGGAGCTGAACAGGTACACGCACGGATCGACCAGGATCGGGCGTACGTGCACGCCTTGCGTGACGCCCATGAGCCCAGCGACCCGCGGGTCGGCCCATCGGCCGCTCCCGGGTGGGACTGGGTGAGCGGCGTTCACGCACGGCAACTCCAGCGCCTCGCCCAAAGGAAGTCTGGAAAGCTCGACACATGACATGAGCGTTGACCGCGGTCGGCGGTTCGTTTTTCCCCTGTGGCGTTGTCTGGCATTTTCCGTTCGGGGACGCCGTTAGTTCAACCCCGACCGGGCCGGCCTTATAGGTGTCTCAGGTATCTTTCGGGGGAGTCCATGAATGATCGCCAGTTGGAAACCAGATCGAGGTCCGACCATTCCTGCTGCCGAAGTCCCCACGGGCCGACTTCGAGAATCTGCGCGCCTGGAAGCGCTGCAAGAACTGGGGAGTGCGTGGACATGATGACTTGCGAGGAGCCTTCGGCGAGGAGATCTTTCAAGACCGCAAGGAGGCTGAGGCATCCCGCGAAGGACAGCGCTGATTCCGGTTCATCGAGCACCCACAATCCGGGTCCCCGGAAACGATCCACGGCCAGTTCCAGGAACGATTCACCGTGTGACATGTCGTGGAACGAGATGTCCGGACCCGCGGTGCTCGGGTTCTTCTCGAGGTAGGTGAAGAAGCCGTGCATGGTTTCCGCGCGCAGGAAGTAGCCGCGTCTTGTGGCGCCGGCGGTGCGGACAAGCTGCAGGTGATCGGCAAGTATGGACTCCGTGGATCGGGTGCTGTGGCGGGCGCCTGTAGATCCGCCTTCTGGAGACAAGCCATAAGCCAGTGCGATGGCTTCCACGAGAGTGGATTTTCCCGACCCATTTTCGCCTACGAAGATTGTGGCCGGGGTCAGGTCGAGCCCTTGGTCCAGAACCTGTGCGACAGGGAGCAGGTTGCCTGGCCACCGACGGCGGTCGAGGACGTGGGCCGGGTCTTCGGCCAACCGTCTGATCGGAAAGCTAGGCGGGGGCATGCCCCATTCTTACAGGCACCTCTCGCGGTCCTGCCCCACCGGGCAGGGTCACTGGGGAGTTCGCAGCGGCTCATTACGAAAGGTCCTGGAACATACCAGTCATTTCGAACTGAAACTCCGGGACTACCGAAATAGAGCGAAGACACGCACGGGTTCCGGAGCGAAGTTCGACCCCTCCGTAAAACCCATGGCTTCGTAGAAGGCGCGTTGCCCCGGTTCATTGTCAGTGATGAGTACTGTTTGCCGGACATGCGCGTATCGTGCCGTGACGTGCTCGACCAGAGCCCGGCCTACGCCCGTGCCTTGGAAAGGCGGCCGTACAAGGATGTCCTGCAGATAGCAGATGGTCGCATCGTCGGACACAACCCTCGCGAGGCCAACAAGCTCACCATCCGCAGTCCGGGCCGTCACGACAAACGAGGAACTTCGGATCGCTCTGGCGAGCAGTTCCGGATCCCGGGTATAGGCGGCCCACCCCACAGATTCGTACAACGAGAGAACCTCGGCATCGGAAAACTCGTTGGATGTGAGGATGCTGAACGCCGGCATCCGACCAGTGTTGCATGGCCTTGCCATTTGTTCATGGACACCGTGCGCAACTCCGATTACGGCGCCGACGAGAACGATCCGAAGGTCGCCCAGATCGAGCGCGAGGACCCGCTCGGCGGGTCCGGAGCATCCACATTCTGATTAGCTGGAACCCTCGGCGCTGAGAGGCACCCGGTGGCAGACTTTCTGCCATGGAGCCCATGGATTGTCTGGTCATTTACGTCCCCACCAACTCTGCGCCCGCGGTCCGGCAGGCCATTGGCGACGCCGGGGCGGGCAGGCTGGGCAATTACTCCCACTGCTCGTTCAGCCTCGACGGCACCGGGCGTTTTACCCCGTTGCCCGGCGCGAACCCGTCCGTCGGCGTCGTCGGTTCCCCCGAGGAGGTGCCGGAAACCCGGATCGAGGCCATTTTCCCCCGCTCCCGGCGTAACGCCGTCGTCAATGCCGCGTTGTCCGTTCATCCGTACGAGACGCCGGCGTTCATGACCTACCCGGTAGATGCCAGCCGGCCGGACTGAGCAACACCGGGGGTGCAGCGCGGCGGAAACTGTGAGGTCACCCGCGCCGGGTGGCACGCACGACGACGTCGTGCAGCGGCAACGCACGGTCACCGGGTCCGGGGAGTGTCCGCGTGATCTCCTCGGCACTCGTGATGCTCCATACGGCAGCGTTGAGACCCCCGGTGATGTCCGCGAGGGTGACAGTCGCTTCCGGGGGAGGGCGGTGCCCGTGCCCCGGGGAGGCGGGAGCGTGCAGGTGCCCGACGATCAACAGCGTGCCGCCGGGGGCTACCCAATCCGAAATGCGTTCGTAGAAGGCAAGTTGCGGCATCGCCGGGTGAGCGTAGTGGGTGGTCACAAGGTCGAACCGATCACCCGGTGCCCATGACGTCAGGTCCGCCTCGACCCAGGTCACCGCGCCGGACACAGACTGCCCTTCGGCACGCTCGGCCGCTTGGGCGAGGGCAGCGCCGGAGATGTCGGCGCCGGTGACCTGCCAGCCGTGCGCGGCGAGCCAGGTCGCCTCTGCCCCTGTCCCGCACCCGGCATCCAGCGCCGTTCCCGGTGCGATTCCGCTGGTTTCGCGGATGAGATGCGGGTTCGGGGCAGCCCCTCCCGAATCTGCCTGGGCGGGATCGTGGGCATGCTCCCAGTGCTGTTGCCAGTAGTCCTTGTCGAAGCTGTGCGTCATCGCGTCACCGTCGCGTCCGCCCGCTGCTTCCCCTGGCGATGTCTTTGCCGTCCCGGCCATGTGGAACCCCTTGCGATCTGATGTGCCTTCAGATTCCATGCTCCCGGGCCGGCAGGTGGATGTGCAAGCGGTATTGCCGAATGGCAAAATAGCCTCATGAATGACGATCTCGACCACACACTCAGCGCCGTCGGGCCGCGCCTCAAGCGCCTGCGACTCCGCCGGGACGTCACCCTCGCAGACCTCGCCGAGCAGACAGGCATCTCCGCCAGCACACTCTCCAGACTCGAAGCAGGCCTGCGGCGGCCCACTCTCGAGCAGCTGCTCCCGCTGGCCCGCGTGCACGGGGTAACCCTCGACGAACTCGTCGATGCGCCGCCGACCGGCGACCCCCGGCTCAATCTGCGTCCCGTCGCCGGTCCGGACGGGTCGACGATCTTGCCTCTCACGCGCCGCCCGGGCGGCATTCAGGCCTACAAGTTCATCCTCCCCAAGGGCAGGGATGGGCAGGAGCCTCAGCTGCGTACCCACGAAGGCTACGACTGGGCCTATGTCCTCAATGGCACCTTGCGCCTGGTCCTCGGTGAACATGACCTGATCCTGAGGCCCGGCGAAGCCGTGGAGTTCGACACCCGAACCCCGCACTGGTTCGGCGCAACCAGCGCCGGTCCGGTCGAATTCCTCAGCCTTATCGGCAAACAAGGTCAGCGCACCCATGTCCGGGCGGCACCCAAGCGCGATAGCTAGGCGCATCCTCTGATGTGCTCTCCTTAGGACCCTGCCGGCGCCATTCGGAGGGCCAGCATCCCGCCTTCGAGGAGTTCAAGTTCGACGATCCGCAATGTGTGCCGGGTTCCGTCCTCCGGCAGCATTTTCTTGCCACGCCCGAGCACGATGGGGGAGACCAGCAGGACGTACTCGTCCACGAGGTTCTCCTCCATGAGCGTCTTGGTCAGCGTCGGGCTTCCCCACACGAGCACGTTCTCCCGCTCGCGAAGCTCGCGGACCTGGCCGGGTATGTCGTCGGCGATAATCGTGCTGTTGTTCCAGCCGGCGTGGTCCAGTGTGGTCGACACGACATACTTCGGCATCGCGTTGAAAGTGTCGGCGGTGAAGTCGCCCGACCGCGACGGCCAGGAGGCGGCGAAGCCGTCATAGGTGACCCGGCCGAGCAGCATCGAATCCGCCCCGGCCAGAACTTGTTCGTTGTAGGCCACGGTGGCGTCGCTGAAGAACGGGCCCGACCAGAGCTGGGGCTCCTCGGCGACGTTGTCCAGAGTGGAAAAAGCCGTCACTGTCAGCTTGCCCATGAAGATCTCCTTCAGGTTGCGGCGCCTGGCTATTATCCGCGGTTTCGGAGCCGGAGTGTTCGGGCCTCGTGGATGGCGGCCAGGGCAACTGCGCTGGCGGCGAGCCTGAGGGCGTGGACCCTGTACCACCGCTTCAGCAGGGGGTTGCGGCGCGTCTCACTGAGCGGTTGCGGGCTGAAGAACAGGTCGGGGTTGATGGACCGGAGCAGATAGGCGGTCGCGGCCGCACCCGTCGTCGAGCTGGCCGCAGCGACTAGCAGCCATGGCCTGTTGTCGGCATGATTCCAGCCTGCCACGAGGGCACCGATTGCCGCCGGCGCATTGATCGGTGCAATCGGTGCGTAATAACGGCCCGGGCTTCCCGCCCCAAAGGGCGAGCGGGGCAGTTCACGGCTTGCTTCCGCCGCCGCGACGCGGTGCGGGATTTTGACGAGGACCTCATATAGATTGCCGAAAAACCAATGCGCGTGACTGAACTCCGCCACGCCCAAGATCCGATCAGCGAATAAATCCCGGCGGCCCGAGGAAGCCTGTCCCATGCCCACAATCTACCGCCGATGCCCACCGCCGGGCCATGGTGACCAGCTCGCGCGCCCCGGGGCGGAGAGTGCAGAACCCCGCGCTGTTGCCGTCAGTTCTGCTGAAATTCTGGCTGGCCTCCGTGGTCGGCGGAACTCGGGGAACTGTCCTGAGAACGCGGTCAGTCTGCGACCGTGACGGTGCCGGCGTCGCCGTCAACGCGGATCCGTTGGCCGCTGGTGAGCCGCTGGGTGGCCACACCGGTGCCAAGCACGGCCGGGATGCCGTACTCGCGGGCCACGATCGAGCTGTGGCTCAACGGCCCGCCGACGTCGGTCACCACGGCGGAGGCCATCGCGAACAGCGAGGTCCAGGCCGGGGTGGTGATGCGGGCTACCAGGACGTCCCCGGGCTCCATCTGACCGAAATCCTGCGGGCCCCTCAGGACGCGGGCCGGGGCGGTGACCCGGCCCGCGCTGGCGCCGACGCCCTTGATGGCGTCGCCGAGCTGGTCCTGTGGGCCCGCCGGCATCATTGAGCCGAAGGCCCGCTCCATCCACCGGCTCTCCGGCAACAGTTGCGGGGCAGCGGCCTTGGCCTGGCCCCGCCACAGCATCTTGCGCTCCTCGACGGCGCCGGCGCGGACGGGCCGGTCTGCCCCGGTAATTGCCACGGCTGCCGGTGTGCCCGACCCGGCAAGGCCGAACTCGACGGCGCTGCGCAACTCCCGGTGGCGCAGCCAGAAGACGTCGGCGGGCTCGGCGATGACAGCGGAGCCGACGAGCCGTCGTCCTAGCTCGAACAGCATCCGCCGCAGCAGCGGCCACGCCAGTCCGACGTCGGCAAGGGCGTCCTCGCGGATCGGAGCCGCATTTTGCGCCCACCGAAGCAGCCGGAGGAATGCGGCCCGGCGCCGCGGCCCGAGCCGGGCGATGATTTGGCTGGTTTCATCTTCGCGGCGGGCGGCCGAGAGCCGCTGGCGCTCGTATGGGTCATTGCCATGTCCCCGCAGGTAAAACTTCACGGTCTCCAGCAGCGGCGAGGGATCGTCAGCAGGCACCGGACTGACGAAGTCCAGGTTATAGACCGCATGGCCGAACCGGCCGAGGTGCTCCTGGAAGCGGGCCTGCCATTGCTGCCAGGGTGCCGGGTCCACTCCGGCAGGCGTGGACCCGGTGCGTTGCGGCCCGGCCAGCGCAGCGGTGGGGGCGTTGAGGATCGCCGGGGCCAGCCCCGGCACGTCCCGGGCCCAGGCCGCGAGGTCGTACAGCGACTTCTCTGCGCGGATGGGTTCGCTGTCGTAACCAAGGAGGAAGGTCTGGGCGGGGGGATCGCCGTCGCGCCGAACGAACTTGTCGTAGTAGGCCCGGAAGGAGATTTCGCTTGTTGCGGCGATCGGAATGATGGACTGCACGGCCGTGTAGTACACCGTGCCGGCGTCAAGCAGCGTCTGCGCACCCGCCAGCAGTTCCTCTCCGGAGAGCTCCCCGATGGGCTTCGCGGACCAGTCCTTGATCACCTGCTCGTAGCGGGGATGCGAAAATTCCCGCCAGCCGGCCACTCCCATATGCGCCTTGCCACGGGCCAGCGCACGCATCGCCGTCAGCGACTTGCCCATCACCCGCCACATTCCCGAGTTGCGGTAGTAGTAATAGGCGTAGCCGTTGATAGTGGGCAGCCCGACGTCGTCCTCGCGGATGACCTCCTTGCCGACGGCGCCGGCCATCAGGGCCCTCAGCGACCGTGACACCGAGCCGTCAATGAGGTCGGCGAACAGCGGCGAGAGCGGGTCGGGCAGCTGTTCAACGATGCTTGCCCGGAAGTACAGCCCGTGCCGGTAGGGCACCGGCCAGGTGTCCGGGATGTCGGCTGCCGGTTCGGGCAGAGCGGTGATGGGCCGGGATTGCAGGATGAAGAACTCGCCAGCGGCGCGTGCCCACTCGATGTCCTGCGGCGTCCCGAAATGCTCCGTAATCCGTGTTCCGTAACCGGCCAGCTCGGCCGCCGCCCGGTCGTCCAATACGGCCTGCCGGCGGCGCGTCGCCGGCACCGGCTGCTCCAGGGTGCCGCGCTCCGCGTAGACGGTCATGACCTCCTTGTCAGCTGTCCGGCGGGACAGCACACGGCCCGTCCCTGCTTCGACGACGACGTCGTCCGTGGTGACCGATCCGCTGACAACGGACTCGCCCAGGCCCCACGCGGCACTGATCACCGTCTGGTCGCGGCGCCCGTTGGCCGGATTGGCGGTGAACATCACCCCGGCAGCCTCGGCGTCGACCATCTGCTGGACCACGACGGCGAGGCGCACCGTGTCCGGGTCGATGCCTTCACGGGCGCGGTAGGCCATGGCACGCGCCGTCCACAGGGAAGCCCAGCACTCAGTCACGGCCGCGGCCACAGCCTCCGTCCCCCGGACGTTGAGGTAGGTTTCCTGTTGGCCGGCGAAGCTGGCTGAGGCGAGGTCTTCGGCCGTGGCGGAGGAGCGCACCGCCACGGCTGTGTCTCCGTCGCCGAGCCTCCCGTAGGCGGCGCCGAGTTCCGCCGCGATGGTGTGTGGCATGGTGCCGCTGGTGAAAAGGGCGCGGATCCGTTTCGAGGCTTCCTCGTACTCCTGTGGCGCCGCGTGCGGCGACAGTACAGCCAGTTCATGGATGCCGGCCTCGAGATGGTTGGCAGCCACATAATCCGCGTAGGCTGCGGTGTTCAGCACGAACCCCGGCGGGACCGGGAGCCCTCCCTGGCTGAGGCCGCCCAGTCCGACGCCCTTGCCGCCTGCCACGGCGACGTCGCCGCGCCCCACATCGCCGAAGTTGTTGATGTAGGTCATGACCTCGAGTCCTTTCCGCCCGGAGCCAGGCTCCGTGGTTCAGCCTGATTCCCAACATACTGGCACTGCCGCAGGCGAGAGGCCATAGCCGTACCGGTGGGCAGGGGATCCAGTTAATCCAACCGGCCGAGGGGTGTGGCCGGGGGGCCACCAATCGCTCGCACCCCCGTTCCGACAACAAAATGCCCGGGGCTATGGGTCGCAGCCCTTGCCCCGGGCATCTAAAACAATCCGCATTTTCAGCCGCGGCTGGCGTCGGTTCCCTCGGAGCCCTCTGATCCCTCGCTGTCCTCGCCGTCAAAGTGTTCCTTGTGGACCTTCTCACGGATGGTGACTTCATCTGCGACCGTTTCAGTAACGATGCGGACCCGTTCAACCGGGACGGTCTCCTTGGTCACTATGACTCGCTCTTCGTGAAGGATTACCTCGTCGTCGCTGGCCGGACGGTTCGAGACCTCGTCGCGGTCTTCCTCGGCAATCGGTTCCCGCTCGATACGAACCTCTTCGCGCTGCACTGGCACCGTCCTGGTGACGGTTTCCGTCGTGACGTATTTGCGCAGGCGCCCCCGGCCCTTGGCGTCGCGGGTTTCGGCGCGGTCCTTATCGGTGTCCTGTGGTGTGGCTGGGGTAGGGGCGGTGTCGGTGGCTGGCGTGGTGGTGCCGTATCCGGCTGTGCCGGCGGCGTCGCGGGTTTCGGCGCGGTCCGTATCGGTGGTGTCCTGTCGTGTCGTGGGTGGCGGGGCGGCGTCGGTGGTGGGTGTCGCTGTGCCGTATCCCGCTGGGCTGGTGGCGTCGCGGGTTTGGGCGCGGTCGGTTCCGGTGGTGTCCTGTCGTGTCGTCGGTGGCGGGGCGGCGTCGGTGGTGGGTGTCGCTGTGCCGTATCCCGCTGGGCTGGTGGCGTCGCGGGTTTGGGCGCGGTCGGTTTCGGGGGTGTCCTGCCGTGTCGTGGGTGGCGTTGCGGCGTCGGTGGTGGGTGTCGTTGTGCCGTATCCGGCTGGGCTGGTGGCGTCGCGGGTCTCGGCGCGGTCCGTTCTGGAGGCGTCCCGTCGTGTGGCGGATGCTTCGTCAGCTGTATCCGCGTCGGTGTAGGCGCGTCCGCTGTCCATCCGGTAATGCTGGTAGAGCCGGTCTTCCTCGGCAGGCTCCAGAGGCCGATCGGCGTCGATCCTTGGCGCGTCCTTGACCTGATTTTTGTTGTACGGGACGACGATGTCATTGCCCTCCAGCCGAGCACCCTCGAGGGGAACAAATGATTCGGACATCCCGAACAGGCCCGTACGGACGGTTACCCAGCTGGGCTGGCCGGCTTCGTTGTCTACGAACACCTGGCCGATGGAGCCGATCTTTTCTCCGTCTCCCGACAGGACATTTGCGCCTTGGCTGAGCAGACGGTCAATTTGTTCGGTGGTGAGCATGACGTCTCCTTGGATCTCTTAGGTTGAAATAGTGGGTCCGATCGGGAGCCCTTGATGGGTCGCCCGACCGGTACCGGACAGGTCGCTTTGGTGCTGTCCGGTGCTTGGGAAGCGTACGCGGCAATGCGAACCACGGGAGTGGGCGATGATTAGTCGGCAGTGCGCTCAGCTGAGGTTTTCCGAGGCCGACCCGCAGTTCTGGCAAGGTTGGGGTCCTGCGCGAGACCTTCGCGAGCGGGGGCCTGAAGTCGAAAGGGAGCGCAGACTGGGGATGAACGTTGTCGCCACCGCCAGTCCGGCTTGGAGCCGGTGGGAAATGTCCAATGGAATGCGCCGCCATTCGATCAGGAGGCTGGGACCGGTCCCGTTGCGCAGGGAGTTCTCCTGCGCCGTTTTTCGTGTTATATCACGAGCCCGGTTAGATTAGGAAGCCCCCTTATGAATAGGTGAGCTCCCGGTGGTTGGGCTCCGCCGGAGGGCACACGGGGGAAGCCCGGGCGCCCAGGAGACGGCCCGGTGAGGACACCCGCGGCGGGCATTCCGGGCCGTACAGGTGGGGTCCTTGCGCGAGGCGATGGCGGAAAGAGAATTGTGCTGGACCAAGTCTAGTCTTGGTCCAGTTCGTCGAGTAGGGACTTCGCTGCGGCGGCGACGTCGTCGTGGTTATTCTGGGCGGCCCGGCTCTCGATGGCGAGAATCGCGCAGCGATGCAGCCGGCGGAAATCACCGAAGGGAAAGCTGTAGCGCCCCTTCGTGTCGTGCGTCTTCTCGGCGTCTTCGCCCAGATGCCACGTGCCGTACTCCTTGTACCCGTGCTTGTCGATGAATGCATTTTCTGTCTCAGCGTCGGGCGCGTGCTCGCTCCAATCGTCACGGGTATCCCGGGCAAACCTCGAGTCCTTGATGAGCTGCCGAGCATGACGCAGCGCCGCGTCGTTGATCTTGATAGTCATGAGATGGTTTCCGCTCTGTGGCAATTTTCGGAGGCGGGGGCTGCGGAGGCCGTGGCGACGCAGGGCACCGGAAAGAATACCGATGGCCCCCTACGCCATGCCAGAAGGAGCCCGTGGTCGCTGGTCGGTGCCGGGCGAGTCAAGTGCCGAAAATGCCGTTCAGGTCACGAAGTTCTCTGGTGCTTCCGGTGACTGGTTTCCACCGCGGGAGACATGGACTTTCGTGGCGGACGGTCCGGACTGCTCCGGGATCTGGGCGCGGATTTCCAAGACACCGTCGATGTAGCTGGCCTCGACGGTGTCGGGGTCCGCGCCGCGGGGCAGCGGGACGCTTCGCGAATATTCGCCGTACCGCACTTCGCTTCGGTAACCCGGTTGATCCTTGTGCGCGGGCTCGGTGCGCCGGGCAGCGATATTCAAGTTGCCCTCGGTGACGGTGATATCGATGTCCTTGTCCGGGTCGATGCCGGGGATATCGGTTCTGACCACCAAGGTGTTTCCGTCCCGGTATTCCTCGACCCTGAGCCAGGTGTCCGTCTCGCCTTGCAGGAAGCGCCGGACTGGTTCGGGCACGTCGATGCCTGTGCGGCGGAATAGGTTGTCCATGTCTATCTCCTTGCTGTTTAGCATCTCTGGTCGCATGGTGTCGGATGCGCGCGGAGCAATGACTTCTGCCGCTTTGGCGATTACTACTTACGACAGCGGAACCGGCCGCCGGGGCTGCGCTCGGAGGCTTTCGAAGCTTGTTCTCGACGAAGCGTTGCGGGCGGGCGCCCGGCGTGAGGTCAACCGTCATGCCGTTGGACTCGGCGGCGCGGGCCGAGAAACGCCGGGTGGTTCCTCCCGGGGTGTTTCAGCAGCGGCCCGCAGCCGTCTAACAGAAGTCGCAGGGCGTCCTCAGTGGCAGCCCTGCATCCGGAGGATCGAGGCTGCTACGCCCTGGTCCTCCGACCGGCAAGAGCCCCATAGATCAGGAGCACAATAACGGCCCCGAGGATGGAGAGGAGCCAGGTCCGCAGGTCAAAGAAGTCAGCGAGCCCTCCGCCGAAGATCAACGAGCCGATCCAACCTCCGAGGATTGCGCCCACGACGCCAACAACGAGTGTAATCAGCCAGCCGCCTCCTTGACGGCCGGGAAGGACCGCCTTGGCGATAGCTCCAGCGATAAGGCCGAGAATGAGAAAAGCGAGAATTCCCATCTTTGTACTTCCTTTCGGTAGACCGGTCGTGGAATGCGGCCGTAACGGCGATTTAATCAGCATGCATAGTAACGCGCAATACCCGGCTCATGGGCCTTCTGTCTTGCTCGCCCCTTGCCGGTCCGAACTGCAATGGAAGCGGCGACTGCCCGTGGGCGCCGGGCGGGGGAGGCCCAGAGGCACCCAGCCGCGGGCGGCTAGTTCATTGGCGCCGGAGGCCGTCTTGGGCAAGGGAGGGCACGTCGAGCCTGGAGTTCCTGGTCGTGGAGCCTTGGGTGCCGGGCCGTGGAGCCTGGAAGAAATCCACAAACCGGGCGAGTTGCTCAGACAGGGCCTCCCACCCGTCGAAGTCGGCAGGAACGGCTGCGCGCTCAGCCTGGGAGGCTGCTTGCAGTGCGGCTGTGCCGGCGTCGGTAATCTCGACCTGAAATTGGCGCCGATCGTCCGGGTTGCGCGTCCTGGTGACGAGACCCGCGTCCTCGAGCCGGGCAAGGACGCGGCCGAGCGTTTGGCTTTGGACATGAACTCTTGCGGCGAGCTGTTCCTGGTACATGGGGCGGGGAGCCACGGCTTCCAGTGCGATGACGGCGGCACGCGTCAATCCCAGTGGCGCCAGGGCATCGTCGTGGAGGCGTTGCACTAAACGGGCCGCTGCGGTTAGAAGCCGGTAAACGTCCCGGGCGTGGGGCTCGCGGGCGAGGATCACGAAGACGACCTTCCTGATTGGGTGGCAACGAAAGTCACGCTACCTGCGACGGCGGCACAAAGCGCCGACGCTGGACCCCCACCATATGCATGCCGGACTCCTTTTTGGCAAGTATGCTTACTATTTTTCACGCGCGGCTTGCAGTGCGCGCCGCGCGTCACCA
Organism: Arthrobacter sp. 05T410; assembly: GCF_056396505.1. Lineage (NCBI taxonomy): Bacteria > Bacillati > Actinomycetota > Actinomycetes > Micrococcales > Micrococcaceae > Arthrobacter > Arthrobacter sp. 05T410. Next base: position 136,898 of record NZ_JBFTLP010000001.1, read on the forward strand.
GACGGGCGGGAGGCGGCCCGTCCGATTTTCGATCGAGGCCTTGCGCGACATATAGCAAGTGTGCTTAGTATTTGGTTAGTAACCGTGCTTACTAATTTCATCCGGTAGCGCTAGTCACGATCCCAAGCGGACCATTCCTGAAAGAGAGCAACGATGACACAGAACCCATGGGCCCAGGCAGCACCCGAAGCTTCCCCGGACCGGTACGCCGGCGTTGGAGTTATGCCCCCACAAGGCACGGGACGCGCTGACTCCAAACAGGAAGCGGCCAAGGACGAAGCTGCGGACGTAACGCGGCACGCGGCAGATGCTGCCCAGAACGTCGCCGAGACGGCTAAGACGGAGGCAGTCAACGTTGCCGCCGAGGTCAAGACCAATGCCCGGGACCTGCTTCACCAGGCCAAGTCCGATCTCACCGAGCAGGCAGGAACCCAGCAGCAGAAGGTCGCCGAAGGTCTGCGGTCCGTCGCCGGCGAACTGCATTCCATGGCTGCCGCCTCCGACCAGCCCGGCGTGGCCACCGACCTTGTCCGCCAAGCTGCCGAGCGGTCCTCCGCTGTTGCGTCCTGGCTCGATGGCCGGGATCCGGGTTCGCTGCTGACCGAGGTTAAGTCCTTTGCCCGCCAGCGCCCGGGAACCTTCCTCCTGCTCGCGGCCGGAGCCGGTGTTCTGGCCGGGCGTCTCAGCCGCAGCTTGAGCGCTGGCGCCCCCGAAGCGACGGGCGCTACCGCTACGGGCACGTCCACTGGCGGCCGGATCCCCGATACCGGGGTAGCGGTTCCGCCGCCGCCGGTACAGATGCCCGCTCCGCAAACCACGACGGCGGGCCTAGCCGACACCTACCCGCCGAATCCGCTGGACTCCGATTTGGGAACCCCCGATCCGCTCCGCGACGCCGGGCAGGGGCGCCGGTCCTCAGAGTCCCTGGCCGGTGAGCCCTTGCAGCAGGCTGATCCGCTGCGCGATGACCCCTTTGACGGTGGCCGTCGATGAGCAGCGAAATGCCTCCCACAGCCGCGCAGGCGAAGGCTGAATCGACTTCCCTGGGTGACCTCCTCGGTGAGGTCACACGGGACATGTCCACCCTGATGCGACAGGAAGTGGAACTGGCCAAGGTCGAACTTAAGCAGTCCGCCACCCGGGCAGGCAAAGGCACCGGCATGCTCGCCGGCGCCGGCGTCGCTGGCCATTTCGTGCTCCTGTTCCTGTCTTTGGCGCTCTGGTGGGCGCTGGGGATCGTGATGGGACTGGGCTGGTCCGGCGTTGTTGTCGCCGTCATCTGGGCAGTTGTAGCCGCCGTTCTGGCAGCCATGGGCCGCAAGGAACTGAACGCGATCAAGGGCATGCCGAGGACGGCTGAAACCCTCCAGGAAATCCCGCCCACCCTAAAACCCAACTCCTAGATTCAGCGAGGAAACACGATGAGTGAAAACCCGGATGTCATCCGAGCAGATATTGAAGCAACCCGTGCCCGCCTGGGCACAAACGTGGACGCCGTCGCTGACAAAGTCACGCCGTCGCATATCGTCCAGCGGCAGACGGACAGAGTCAAAGAGAACGTCAAAGACGCCGTCTTCGGAGTGAAGGATAAAGTCATGGGAGCCGCAGACCACACCGCCGACCACGTCCACTCCACCACCGGAAGCGTCGGCTCGCATGTGAGCGACGCGGGCTCCGCAGTTGCGGGCGCGCCGGGCCAGCTGAAGAACAGGACACAGGGGAACCCACTGGCTGCCGGGCTGATCGCCTTTGGTGCCGGCCTGCTCGTTTCCTCCCTGATCCCGGCCAGCCAGAAGGAGCGTGAAGCCGCTGATGCCCTCAAATCGGCGGCCGAGCCACTCACCACGGAACTGACGGACGCCGCCAAGCAAGTGGCCGAAGGCCTCAAGGCGCCCGCCCAGGAAGCCATGGAGAACGTCAAGGCCACTGCCGCGGACGCAACCGATCACCTCAAGGCAGACGGGCAGGCCGCTGTGGAGGACGTCAAGGATCGGACTGCCGAAGCCAAGGACAACGTTCAGCAGGCCTGAGGCCGCGTCTGAATAAGGCCGGCTGCCCTCGCTGATGCGCTGGGCGGCCGGCCATTTCCCTTAACCCCACGAAGGAATTTCCAATGGCCAAGAACCCAACCAAGGCAGAAAATGAATCCATGACCGACGCCGAAACGGACGAGAGCAGCACCGCCAAGGCCCGGACGGCACCTGCCCCGGACGACTCCCGTAAACCGGACAGCCCGGCCGACGTCACTAAGCCCTCGTGGAAGTACATCGCCAAGAAGACCCTGCGTGAGTTCACCAAGGACCAGTGCCCGGATCTCGCCGCAGCCCTGACCTACTATTCGGTTCTCTCAATTTTCCCGGCGCTGTTGGCACTCGTGTCTTTGCTGGGCATCTTCGGGCAGGCAGAGAAGACCACGTCCGCGCTTCTGGAGGTCGTCCAGGGTTTCGCGCCTGCTGAAACTGTGCAGGCGATCAAACAACCAGTCGAGCAGCTCAGCAGTTCCTCCGCTGCCGGACTCACCCTGGTACTCGGCATCCTCACCGCCCTCTGGTCCGCCTCCGGCTATGTCGGAGCCTTTGGCCGGGCAATGAACCGGATCTACGAAATTGACGAGGGGCGGCCGTTCATCAAACTTCGGGGCACGATGCTCGCCGTCACCATTGCCACCGTGCTGATCGTTCTTGTGCTTTCGGCCATGCTGGTGCTGAGCGGGCCGGTGGCCGAGGCCGTCGGCAACGCGATCGGCTTGGGCGGGGCCGTCCTGACGGCGTGGAACATTCTCAAGTGGCCGGTGATTCTGTTGCTCGTGATTCTGGCGATCGCCATCCTCTACTACGCTACGCCGAACGTGAAGCAGCCCAAGTTCCGCTGGATGAGCCTGGGTTCCGCTATCGCCTTGGTCATCTTCCTGCTGGCGTCCCTGGCCTTCGCTTTCTATGTGGCCAACTTCAATAGCTACGAGAAGACCTATGGTGCGATCGGCGGCGTCATCATCTCGCTGCTGTGGCTCTGGATCCTGAACATGTCGTTGCTGTTCGGTGCCGAGTTCGACGCCGAGATGGAGCGTGGACGCCAACTCCAGGCCGGCATTGAGGCCGAAGAGACCATCCAATTGCCGCCACGGGACACGAAACAGAGCGACAAGCTCCAGGCCCGCGAAGAAGAGGACATTCGCCGCGGGCGCGAACTGCGGGAACAGCACGGGATCCAGCCTGAACGGCAGGAAGGCAATACCCAACCCCGGAACACGGACGGAGTGGGGCGCCCCTAACCCGCGGAACTGTCAGGCATCACTAAGGCGGCGAGTTTGACGTTGTCCTTCTGACCTTCCCAGGTGCCGGTCAGAGCGAGCGGGCCGACCGGTTGCTCATCCAGGTCCAGCCGCCGGATAACAAGCAAGTGAAGGTCAGCAGTCTCGATGGCGGTGCCGGCGTCGGTGGCGCGCGGTGCCGCTGAAGAGACGTCAGGGACTGCCTCGAGTTTCGGTCCGGTGCTTCGCACGAAGACCGTCTGGGCCAGAAGTTCCAGATTTTCCCCCTTTTGGAGGTATTGCTCTGCCTGCGGCCGGCCCAGCATGATGCTCGCCGCCAGCGCTGCCACGTAGATTGGATCGGCGCAGGCATCGTAAACCCACCTCGGGCCGAGAACCGAGTGCTGCATGGTTCCGACCAACCAGGATTCCGCTCCGGCCAAGGGCTGGGCCCTGTACGTGAGTGGGACTTGAAAAGTGGAGTTGCCCACCGACACGATGATGGTTTCTATGCCGACCTCGCCGGCGGGGTCGTCGAACCGGTAGGAGCCTACTTTGTGCAGCGCTGCCGTGCCGGGTTGCGTGAACCACGGCTGGCGGGGCAGCCACTGTGCGAGAAGTTCAAGTTTCGTCGGCTGCAGTTCTGCCTGGTGGATGATCGCCATGACTGCAAGCCTAACCGTGCACTGGCGACACGTTGATCAAATAACTAGAGGAAAGGTACTGACCACTGGTTGGCGATCGCCCGGCCGAGTGTCGTTGTTCCAGATCCACTGGCTCCCATGATGAAGGGTTGAGAGTGTTCAGCATCGTCGCAGGCTACCCCTTCACGCCCCCTGCGGTCTTGAGCACGCCGGGGTGCGGATAGCAGAGCAGCGCGTTAGGTCTCCCGGTCGATCTGGAGGTAGCTGAGTCCGCTGACATCGAGCCAGAATTTAGTCGGAGTCTCTACGAGACGCAGCAGGACGCCCCCGCAGGAACTGCAGCGCACAACCATTCCCGGGGCATCGGCATAGACCGCTGCTTCGCCGAAGACCCTGACAGCGCCACAATTCTTGCACCGACCGATCGCTGCAATGATGTCGATGCGGAACAGTTCCCACAAGGGTCCTGCTGCCGCGTTCCCGTCAAGATGAGGTATCGGATTGCCTGCGGTCCCGGCGATGTCCTGGTCCTCGAGGCGCGGGTCCTCAGCACCAGGGGAAGCGGAGCCGTTGTTGCCAGTCACCGTATTCCTCCCGTTCCGCCAAAGCGTTCGGTCTTGATCGAGGAGGCCGGGTAGCCCGCCTGCACCATCCACTCTGTGACCGTTTCGACAAACATCGTCTGACCGCAGATGAAGATGTCGGGTGCCATGTCTGCCGGCAGGATGCTTGCCAACAGTGTTTCAGCGGTAAGTCGCTTCGGGGCCATTGGCCAGCCCTCCGGAACTTTGCGTGTGTAGACATAGTCGACCGTCAGCTTGGGAGATCCCTGGTTCAAGGTGAGCAGCTCCTCCCGATAGAACCCTGCCTCGGGCGATTTCAGCGAGTACAGCAACCGGAACTGTGAAGGATTCCCGGATGCCTCGTGGGCGCGGATCATGGACATGAGCGGGACAATGCCGGATCCCCCGGCGATCAGCTGAACCGGGTTGGGGTCGGTCGGAAGCCAGACGAACCAGCCGCCGACAGGCCCCCGGATCTCCAACTGGTCCCCGACCATCAGGTCTCTGACCAGGTAGGGGGAGACCTCCCCGTTGGCCAGTTCGTCGACCGTGATCTCCAGGAGTTCGTCCATGCCGGCCGTGGCCACTGAGTAGGACCGCACTGCCGTGTATCCGTCGTCCGCCGTGAGCCGGATATCGATGTGCTGGCCGGCAAGGTTGCCGTTCAGCCCGTCCACGCGCAGGCCGATGGTTCTGGAGGATTCCGTTTCTGGAACGCCACGAATCACCTCGGCGACGCGCCACAGGGTGCTCATCTGTCCTGCCTCATGAGTAACGCTCCTCGCGCCACGGGTCGCCATAGATGTGGTACCCGTTCGATTCCCAGAAGCCGGGAACATCGTGCGGCATCAGCTCGATGCCATTGATCCACTTCGCACTCTTCCAAAAGTACAGATGGGGTATCAGCAGGCGGGCAGGGCCACCGTGGGCCCGTTCCAATGGCTCACCGTCGAATTGCCAGGCCACCCATGCCTGGCCGTCCAGCAGGTCCTGCAACGGGACATTGGTCGAATAGCCGCCGTAGGAGTGAGCGGTAGTGAACTCGGACGTTGTTTCCACATCCGCGAACAAGGTGTCCAGGGACACCCCGCGCCACGAGGTGCCCAGCTTGGACCAGCTGGTCACGCAATGAATATCGGTCCGGATATCAATCTGCGGTAGCGCCAAGAGCTCATCCCAGGACCAGGCGCGGCGCTGCCCAGTCTCCGTTGTAATAAAGAATTCCCAGTCAGCCCGGGCGATATAAGGTGCAGGGCCCGCCGTCAGTACGGGAAAGCTTGGCGTCTCGTATTGGCCGGGTGGTAACGCTGGATTGCCGGTGCGCCGTTTTCCATGAAAACCAGACGAGATGATTCCCATCATGTACCTCCGATGCGGAGCTCCGCCGGTCGAATGTAATCGGTGCCCCAACGATAGGGCAACGGCGGGACAGAGACCAGACATAAAAATATACTCCGGTGCCGCCAGGATACGCCGAGTACGTAAACGCAGCCGACGGCGTCGTCTGTCGCCAGAGCGACGGGCTGAACGTCCTTCCATAGGTGAGTCCGGCAACCGCCGGGGCGGGTGTAGCTTGAAGGATGAGTTCCCTACCGTCGGCGCGTACGCAGAGGCTCGTGCTGTGGATCGCGATTCTCGCTTCCTTTGTGTCGTTTCTCGACGGCAGCGTCATCAACGTAGCGCTGCCGGCCATTTCCCGTGAACTGGGCGGCGGACTGACAACGCAGCAGTGGGTTGTCGATGCCTACCTGATCACCCTGGGTTCACTGATCCTTGTCGCCGGTTCGCTCTCTGATTTGCTGGGCCGGGTTGTCGTTCTCCGGGCAGGCCTGATCGGGTTCGGCGCGGCATCAGTGATGTGTGCGCTGGCACCGACAGCGGACTGGCTGGTCCTGGCCAGGGCGCTTCAAGGCGTCGCGGGCGCCCTGCTTGTGCCCAGTTCCCTGGCTCTGATCACATCAAACTTCGACGAAGCGCCCCGGGCGAAGGCAATCGGCCAGTGGACTGCCGGTACAACCGTGGCTTTCATCGCGGGACCCCTGCTCGGCGGAGTGCTCGTTGATTCGGTGGGCTGGCGTTGGATTTTCGGAATCAACGTCCTGCCCATTGCCGTGACCTTGTACCTGCTAGCCGTGTTGAGGGTCAAGGACGTTCGCAAGGAGGGCGTGCGGATCGACTACGCGGGTGCCGTGCTCTGTGTGCTCGGGCTGGCGGGGCCGGTCTACGCGCTGATCGAACAAGGCAACTACGGCTGGGGGAGCCCCCTCATTCTGATGCCCTTCGTCTTCGGCATCCTGTGCCTCGCCGGGTTCATTTGGCGGGAAAAGACCGCGAAGTACCCGCTCCTGCCGCTCAGCCTCTTCTCCGTCCGAAACTTTGCCGTAGGCAACGTGGCTACGGCCTTCGTCTACGCCGCGCTGTCGATCGGCGGGTTCATCATCGTGCTTTTCCTGCAGCAGGTTGCCGGTTTTCCGGCGACGTCGGCCGCTCTGGCCTTGCTTCCCGTCAGCCTCGTCAACATCCTCCTGGCGTCATGGTTTGGCTCACTGGCCGGGCGGTTCGGCCCGCGGTGGTTCATGGCATTCGGACCTGCCCTCGCCGGGGGCGGCTACCTCCTGATGCTCGCGTCGGAAATCCCGGTCAACTACTGGACCCAGCTGATGCCCGGGATCCTCCTGTTCGCAGTCGGGCTATCGGCGACAGTCGCACCGCTCACCGCCGCCATTCTCGGTTCGGTCTCGGAACAGCAGGCCGGCATCGGCTCGGCAGCGAATAACGCCGTCAGCAGGGTTGCCGGTCTGATCGGCATCGCGCTGGTGGGCCTCGTCATGGGCGGCAAACTTGATCTCGACGGATTTCACCGGGTGGTGACCGTGACGGCGGTGCTGCTCATCCTCGGGGGCATCGTTTCCGCCGTCGGCATCCAGAATCCGCCTAAGCGGCCTGCACTTCGGGCCAGGCAGAAAGTCCCATCCCAAGGCACCCGGAGCTACCGTATTTTCAGACCGGGCCGATAGGGCTAAGGGATTCCATCGGACCGACCGAACGTACCGGCCGAGGCCCTCGGGTACCTGTGCCGTCCAGAGCAGCTGGTGATGTAACAACAGTTACTTACTTTGTTGTAGCAGTATATGATTGACGCATGGATTGGTTGGTTCTTGTTGTCCGGTTGACTGGTGAGGCCTCACGGACGAGGGTCGGTGTGTGGCGGGAGCTCCGGAGGATCGGTGCTGCGCCAGTGGCCTCAGGGGTGTGGACCGTTCCCGACACGCCGTTCTTCTCGGAAGCCGTGCCGAGGGTCGTGGAGCTGGCCGGCCGCGGAACCGGCAGTGTCCTTGTCCTGCCCACGCCGGGCAGCGGCGATGCGGGAGTGGAAGGCCTGCGCTCGGCATTCGAGGAGCTCAGGTTGGATGAGTGGAAGGAATTCACCGGCGATTGCGGGGCGTTCGAGGCCGAAATCGCCAAGGAAACCCGAAGCCGCAAGTTCACTCTGGCGGAGCTGGAAGAGGAAGAGCAGAGCCTGGACCGCTTGCGGCGCTGGTACCGTGATCTGAAAAGCCGTGACGTTCTGGAACTGCCGGAAGCGCAGGCCGCAGACGAGCTGTTGCGCGAGTGCTCCGCTGTATTCGACGAGTACGCCGAGAAGGTCTACGCGACTCTGCATGCCCCGGCAGGCCATGGCCTGCCGGGGGCCGGGGAGTAGGGGCCGTGCAGTGGTGGCAGACGGCGCTGGGTATCCTGGCCGGGCTCGTTGGCGTCTACGCGGTTCTTCTGCTCGGGTTGTGGGCCTATGCGAGGTCCCATCCGGAGACGGTGGGTATGCGGGACGCGTTGCGGCTGCTGCCGGATGTGTTGCGCGTGTTGAGGCGTTTGGCGGCCGACCCGGCGGTATCCCGCGGCGCCCGGATCAAGCTGTCGCTTTTGCTGGGATATCTGCTCTTGCCGCTGGATCTTGTCCCGGACTTCCTCCCGCTGATTGGCTATGCCGATGACGTGATTGTCATGGCCCTGGTTCTTCGTTCCGTGATCCGCTCCGCGGGTCCGGAGTCTTTGCGGCGGCATTGGCCGGGCACCCCGGCCGGGCTTGCCGTCATCGAACGGCTGGCCGGCCTGCCGGCACCCATCGCCGGAAACGCCGGGGGCGCCGGGAAAGAGAGCACAGATGCTGCCTGAAATCTTGGTGCGCCCTGAGATGGCGCGCCTGAGACGTCGCGGGTTCATCCTTGAGGGCATCACGCTGGGCTGGAACGTCGTCGGCGTGGCAGTTCTTGCCGTCGCTTCCATCACGGCCGGATCGGTGGCGCTGGCCGGCTTCGGCCTGGACAGCCTGATCGAGATCGGTGCCAGCACCGTGGTGATCTGGGAACTCTCCGGGACCGGGGAACGGCGTCAACGGTTCGCGTTGAGGCTGATCGCCGGGGCGTTCGTTGCCCTGGCCCTCTATCTGCTCATCCAGTCCGGACTTGCCTTGGCGGCCGGGCACCACGCACGGCCGAGCCCCGCCGGAATTATCTGGACGGCTGTCACGGCAGTGGTGATGTTCGCCCTCGCAGCCGGAAAGGCCCGCACGGGCAAGGCGCTGGGCAATCCCGTTCTGATAGCAGAGGGCAAGGTGACGTTTATCGACGGTCTTCTGGCGGCCGCCGTGCTGGCCGGTATCTTGCTGGACACCTTTGCCGGTTGGTGGTGGGCCGACCCCGTGGCCGGCATGGTCATCGTCTACTACGCGGTCCGCGAAGCCGTGGCCATCTTCCGCCACGATCACTGATCGTTCGGAATCAGCCACCTGGGTGGCTTAGGCTTTCCGTATGGGACTAATAATCACACTGCTTATCATTTGGCTTATTCTTTCGATCCTTGGCTTCGCTGTGAAGGGTCTGCTCTGGTTGGCCATCATCGGACTGGTGCTCCTGGTGGCTACGGCTGTATGGGGCTGGGTGAAGCGCAAGGCCAAGGCCTGACGCAACCCTGATCTTCATTCGGCGGCGGCCGGTCCTCTTCAGGACCGGCCGCCGTTTTCGTGAAATTCGCGGAGTCAATGAGCCAACTCGGGGGTGGCGTCCTCAACAGGAGTGGGTTGGCTTTCTGCCGCATAGGGAACGGCACGTGTCCGTCGAGGTCCGGCGCGCCGCTACGAGCTGGTGCTGGATGCCAGTACACCCAGGCCGAGCGCGGCGATGATGCCGCTGCTGCCGCGTTCGAGCCAACTGCTCACCCGGGGGCGCTGCAGCCAGGCCATTGCCTTCGCTGCCGCGACGGCTACAGCCGCCAGGTAGAGGAATCCAATGGCGCTTTCGATGGCACCGAGCACCATGGCTGTGTCCAGCGTGTTGCCGCCGTGTGGAATGAACTGCGGCACGACGGCGAGGTAGAACAGGCCGACCTTGGGGTTGAGCAGTGTGGAGAACGCGCCGGCGCCGAAGCCGGTCCTTCGGCTGTAGCTCCGGCGGGGAGCGTGCCCGGCCGTCGGGGATGGAGTTGTGCGGCGCGCCCGGATCAGCGACGAGATTCCCAGATACAGCAAGTACAACCCGCCTGCGATCTTCAGCCAACGGAACACTTCCGCCGAGTCCTCCAGCACGGCGGCGAGCCCCACTCCCACCAGCGCGGCCCAGACCAGGGATGCCAGAGCTGAGCCCAGCGCCGCCGCCAGGCCGGCCCCGGCACTTTGCAGCGAGATCCTCAGCACCAGGAAGGTATCCGGGCCGGGGGTAACGGAAAGCAGCAGGCACAGCCCGGCAAAGGCCAGGAGGGTCACGGCGGTCATGGGCACCATTGTCCTTTCGCTGGCCGCCCGACTGCAATCCGTCGCGATGGTTTGCTGCTTACCGGGCATTGCATGACGCCGGTTGGACGCCGCGGACGCATCGCCTTGCCCTTCTTCGGCGGAGCCATGACACAGGGATTCCGTCCGCATGCGGGCGCCACTGCCCGCTAGCTTTTGTCGTCTGACGCCTCACGCACGCGCATGAGCCAGTCGGCGGCAAGGGCTCGCACGAGGTTGGGTTGCTCATGGATCAAGGCGTGGCCGGCGCGGTCGAGTACGGCCAACGTAGCGCGTGGGTAGTGCAGGATCAGCTCCGACGGTCCTGTGTGCCCGGCGGTGGCATCCTGTCGCCCGGCAACGACCAACACCGGATGAGGATAGGCTTTCGCGGCTTCCGGCCGATCCCGCAACTCCCAGTGCGAAAAGATCCGCATCAGGCTCGACTCGTCAGCCAGGGACGTTGCGGGAGCCACATACGCCTGGAACCGACGCAGCGTTTCAGGCGTCTGCACAACGAAGTAGCTGCGGTAAGTAGCCTCGAGATCCGAGCCGAGTGCACCGGTCAGATCGACCGACGAAACAAGGACCTCGTGCTGAGGCACGTCGCGCGTCTGTTGGCCAACAGGGCAGATTAGCGCCAGCCCGACGGCCTGATCAGGTCGCAGACTCGCAATCGCACGGGCCAGGTAGCCGCCGTAGGACTGACCCACGATAAGAAACGGTTCATCACCAATAGTGCTGGCGATAAGGCCGAGCAGAATGTCCACGACGTCGTCATTGCTCGTGATCGTCTCAGGCGCCGGGGTCCGGCCCATCCCGGGCAGGTCCGGATACAGGCGCCGGTAGCCAGGCACGTCGTCGAAAATCGGTTCAAGGGCACCGGCGATCTCGCGATGATCCACACCGGCGCCGTGCAGAGCGAGAACCGGCGTGCCACTGCCGTACTCGGCGTAATGCACAGAAACTCCGCTAACCGTGGTCTCCATCACGCTATGGTAAAACGCGTTGCGACGATACCCGCCATCATCGACGGCACCTGAGACCGCTCCAGATAAAGCTGCGCTGTGGTGGGAGGATGATCTGATGACGCCAAGTGTGGACGTATTTCTGCGGGGGCCCCGGGGGCGCCGTCTGTGCCTCGAACTGGCGATGCAGCTGGATCCGGAGGTCAAAACGGCGGCCTTCTGGTTGGGATACGAACTTGATAGTGGACCGGGGACCTCGCGGATCCTGCTGAGCGCTGCTGCCTCCGGGGAGACCGCGACGCCGGCCTTTGCCGCGTCACCAGAACAGCTGGCTGCCAGGCTCGCCTCACTGGATTTTACCGACCTTGACAGCGACCTGGTCCAGGCGGCCCTCGAGCGGTCCGTGGACGCTGCAAGGTACTGGCAGGCACCCGATGGAGAGGACGTGCTCGCGGATCTCCCGGGTGTGACGGCGGCCCTGTCGCCCGTCGCGGAACAGGTCATGGCGCTGCCCGACATCCAGTGGTTCTGGCAGCCTCGCCGGGCGGAGCAGTGGGCCATCGACTGGCGATCGACAGACGGCCAGGCACTGCTGCCGAAGAATCCGCGACAAACACTGGCTGGGTGGGGCCGAGACGAACGAGCCGGTGAATTGCGGGCCGCGCGCGAACGCCCGGGCGACCCTCGCGCCAACTGGTCAGGAACCTGGTGGTCGATACCGCACGGGCTAGTCCACACCGTCGGGCAGGTCCCGGCCGCACTGAGCCTCGTGGAAGATTCCCTGGGGTGGGAGCAGGCGACCACGGTTCCAGTTCAGGGAGCGGGCCGGACACTTGAGATCGGCACAGCAAAAGACTGGATAACGCTGTGCCGCAGGTTCCCAATGGAGGTCACTGCATCCCGGCGACACGACTGGTTCCGCCTGACTGGACGCGACGGCCGGTGGGTCATCCCGGATTGGGAACAAGTGGCAGGGGAGTGGGACGCCGCGCACCTCTCCGTCCTGGGTTACCTCGACGGCGCGACGCGCCCACTACAGGTCGACGCCGAAACGGCGACGGTCATCGCCGGATGGGCCCCGGACAGCACGATCTGGCTGACAGATGTCGCGCACGAATCGGGTGGCCCGCGGCAGGCATGGCACCGCGCCTCGCACGGCGACCCCTGGACTCGCGCGCCGTAACAGTCGAACACCGACAGGTTTCGGCCGTCACCGCCAGATTTCGGCGACCAGCTCCGCGAGGGCTCTGCCCTGGCTGTAACCAGCTCGAGCCGCAGGCGGACGCAAGGACAGATCCATCGCATTGGCGCCGAACATGTGCTCGGCGGCGCTATCCGGGAAGATAGTTTGGACCCTGCTGCCCCCGGCGCGCAGTTCGTCGACTTGGGTGGCGAGATCCATGCCCCACTCGAGCGGCATCCGCGACCTGCCGCCGAAGGGTGACAGCACCAGCACAAGCCCGTATCCAGCCGCCAGGTCGGCGTTCTCACTGCGTCGATAGCCGCCGTTGATGTACCGGCTCCCGCCGATGCGGTAGCCGTTGCTGGTGCTGGCGGCGACGGCGTCCACCAGATCGATTCCGCTGTGGCGGTCGAACACGACCGGTTCCCCGGTATCCGCATCAACAGCCGCGATCAGCACGGGCTGTTGCGGCCAGTGCCGGCTGGGAAGCCGGGCCGCGACGGTGTCGCGCCAGCGCATCTGGGCAGAGCCGTCCGAAGCTTCCATCTCGAGTGCCGCGGCGCCCATCCTGCTGCGCATGTCGGTGGCATCCGCAGCAGAACCAATGATTCCGTTGGACCACTCCAGATAGGTCTGCCCCGAGAAATTCGTTGCGCGTCCCTTGTCCGGTCCGGAATGGCCGGCTTGTGGCCGAGGCACCTCGGCGAGGATGGCGGCGTACAGTTCGGCCGGCCGTGTCCCGCTGGTGATCTGGGCAGCCACTGTCGATCCTGCCGATGTCCCGATGATGAGATCGGCCTCGGCGACATCGATGCCGGCATCGGACAGGCCGGCGATGAGACCGAGTTCCCACGCATTGCCTGCCGCTCCGGCGCCGGCGAGCACCAAGGCCCGCGTGTGTGTGTTGCCGGTCCGTCGTGCGGCGCCGGTCTGTTGGCCGGGAACGGGCCAATTTCCGGGCTGTGGTGTCCGCGTCACTGCAACGGCACCGGATGCGGTCGTCGAACGGATGCGCGGAGTTGAAGAAGATGTTGTGTTCATGGGAGTCGCCTTTCGCGAATTTGCCCTGCGGCACTCCCGGAGACGACTACTTCAGTCGCGCGACCGTGTACTTCGGGGGAGCGCCCATTACGGATACTGCTTTCATGGGTCTCACCTCCTGAAGATTGATCACGATCACCGGAAAGCTATCACGCCGGCAAGGCGGGGCACAACGGGCTTCAAGCCGCCAGAGCGAGCACCGGCTGAGTCGCCACACGCACCGGCAGCAAGTCTTGCCGGCGTAAGCGCGATGTGCTCACCACCCGGCCGTGCCCGGGCCGCCCTTGAAAGGACCAACGATCTGCGTGGTGATCCAACCGCCGTAGAAGTCACCTTCCTGGAAGGTCACCTGCTCGCCGTCGACTTGGCAGGAGTCCATGTGAGCCGGGTAGAGGGCCACTCGGGAGCTGAGTGCCCCGAAACCCAGGGTGGGTTCGGGGTAGGTCCACCCGCCACGGGGAACGACGACTCCGCCGGCAACGACGTCGAAGTAGTGCGCTTCTCCCTTGAACTCGCAGAAGCTGGTGCCCCCGACCGGGACGAGTACACCGGCAGGGAATGAGTCCAATGGCAAGTAGTAGACAGGCGGGTGACTTGTCTCCAGGACGCGCACCGCATCGGTGGTGTCGGCAATCACCTGCCCGCCAAGCCGCACGATAACCCGTTCGGATCGGGGCTCCACCCTCGGCGGCCGCGGATAGTCCCACACCGATTCCTGGCCCGCCTTGGGTTTGATGGGCTGGGGACGCCGGAAAAGGCCTGAAGAACCGTGTGCAGGAGTCATGTCCCCATGGTGCCATCTTCTGCTGGGATCCCACCGTGAGCGCGACGCAGCCGTGCGTTCGCGCATCCGCCGACCGCGAGCCAGCCGCTAGTCGCCGGCGGCTTCGCGGCCGCGGCGCACGATCAGCCGGTCGGGGCTGTGGACCACTGACGTGTCCTTGTCCTCGTAGTCGAACTGGTTGAGGAAGTAGCGCATGGCGTTGATCCGACCCCGCTTCTTGTCGTTGAACTTGATGGTGATCCACGGCGCATGGTCCGTGTCGGTCCGCAGGAACGTCTCCTCCTTGGCGGCCGTGTACTCCTCCCACCGGTCCAGGGAGGCGAGATCGATGGGCGAGAGTTTCCAGCGCCGCACCGGGTCGATCTGCCGGATCGCAAAACGGGTGCGCTGCTCGTGGCGGGTCACCGAGAACCAGAACTTGGTCAGGTGGATCCCGGAATCCACCAGCATCCGCTCGAAGAGCGGGGCCTGAACCATAAAGGTGTCGAACTCCTGCTCCGTGCAGAAGCCCATGACCCGCTCCACATTTGCCCGGTTGTACCAGGAGCGGTCGAACATCACGATCTCCCCGGCCGTCGGCAGGTGCTGGATGTAGCGCTGGAAATACCACTGGCCCAGTTCACGGTCAGAGGGTTTACTCAATGCCACTGCCCGGGCCGAGCGGGGATTCAGGTGCTCGGTGAAGCGCTTGATTGTTCCGCCCTTGCCGGCCGCATCCCGGCCCTCGAAGACGATCACGTGCCTGAGCTCCTGGTCCTGGCCCCAGTACTGGAACTTCAGCAGTTCAACCTGCAGCCGGTATTTCTCCAGCTCGTACTCTTCGCGGGACATCCGTTGCTCGTAGGGGTAGTCTTCCCGCCACGTCTGGACGGCCGAGCCGCCGGGGTGAATCAGTTCCGGATCTTCGCCTTGCCCCCCGCGCACCGTGTACCCCATCTCCACCAGGTGGTCGATGGCCTCACGCAGGTTTTCCCGGAGCCAGCCCTGGTCCTCGGGTGTCCATGTCCTGTCCGCCGGCGTCATCCCGGCCCCCTTCCGGCCCCCTCGAACCAGCTGCCGGCCTTCCAGATGCCGGCGGTGTTCGATGCTCAACTGCGTTCATAGAATGCGACCAGCCTAAGCCGACAAGTGGAGCTCACGATAGGGACGGGCTGGGGGATACTTTCCGCCACCTGACCTGCCGGCAGGGACTACCTACCCTTGCGTGCCGGTCGGGCCGGGTCGATGGTTCGCTTCAGAAGAGCGTGATGCCGGTGAGTTCGGCCAGTTTGTCGGTGAGCTTGTCCTGGAAATCAGCGTCGGTGACCTCCGGGGCCGGTTTCCGCGGCCGGCGGTGGTGCCAGTACATTCCGGAGACCTGGGCGACCGGGTCAGGGCTGACGGCGAGCCAGCCCTGGGTGTCCTGGCCCAGGGCGAGGTCGTCGGGGGCGCCGGCGCCGCCCATCTTGGTGGGCACCCAGCCGGGGTCAACGGAGTTGCTGAGCACGTTGGTCCACTGCCGGGCGACGGCAGCGGAGAGCGCGGAAACGTAGAGCTTGCTCTCGGAGTAGGCGGCGCTGGCGTCCCAGCGCCGCCGGGTCCAATCGATGTCCTGAAGGTTTCCGCCGGCCGCGCGGTGCATCCCGCTGCCGAGGTAGATCAGGCGGTGCGGCCGCTCGATCAGCGCGGTGAGAATGTAAGGGGCCAGAACGTTGATGGCCAGGGTGCGGGAGTGTCCCTCCGGGGTCGCGACGCGCCCCGGCGAGAGGTAGACGCCCGCGTTATGGATGACGGCGTCCATCCGCCCGTGAGCGTTCACCTGCGCGGCCAGTTCCCGGGTTTCGGAGGCCCTGCTGAGGTCACCGATCACGATGCCGATGGCAAGCGGCGCGAGTTCTTCGAGGGTGGCGGCGCGTTCCCTGGAGCGGGCGTGCAGCAGGACCTCGTCGCCGCCGTTCAGGAGCGTCCGGGCGGTGGCGAGGCCAAGTCCGTCGGTGGAGCCTGTGATGAAAATCCGAGCCATGAGGATGGTCCTTTCTTCACCGTTACCTATGAAGGTTGCTGCTTGCCACTTGATGGCCTTAGCTGGGACGGGTCACCCTCAAGAATGAACGCCCTGCGCCCTCATCTAGGCGGATTCGAGAACGTTCTTGAGATTGGTCAACTGAGCGACCTCGGCATTCATGGTGCGGACAATCACCGGGCCCACGAGCTTCATGAGTCCCTTGGGCTCCAGGTCCAGGCTGAAACGAACGGTCGTTCCGCCCGGCGCTTCACTGAGCCGGTACGCACCGGCCGGACGGGCCGGACCGGCCACCACCTGGAAGCCCAGGAGCTTTCCGGGGTCCGCCGCGGTGATTTCATAGTCTCCGACGATCGGCCGGCCGCCGGGGCCCGAGAGGGTCTGGCTGTACACGGCACCGAGGTCCCCGGGTGTTCCACTCTTCAGTGCTATGTCCTGAACCCCGGAGCGCCATGCGCGGTTATTCAGCCCATCCGCGAGGAACGCATAGACGTCCTCCGGTGATCGGTTGATGGTGGTCTCGTTCTCGGCGTGAGCCATTGCTACCCCTGCTGGTTTTAGTCCGGACGCGTCCAGGCCGGTCGATCGATGTTGTCCATACAGTCCGGCGTGCGCCGGCATTTAGCGGATTGCTTCTTCAGGCTCTTCAGCCATGGGGCTCAGGGTCATCCGGGTGGTGACCAGGAGAGATCCGAGCAGGGATCGGGCGGCCGCGAGCAGCACATTAACCTCAGGGCTGGCCAGTTCATAGAACAACCTGCCCTCGCGCCGTGAGGGGACAATCAGGCGCTGGCGGCGGAGAATGCTCAAATGTTGGGAGAGGTTCGACGGCTCAAGGCCCGTGTTGTCGCGCAGTCGGCTTACGGCAACTGGTCCGTCGGCGAGCATTTCCAGCAACTGGATCCGGGCAGGGTGGCCCATGGCCTTGAACAGTTCTGCCTTCACATCGGTCTGGACCGGACTTGCAGGAAGATCATCCGGCATGGGTGCCTCCCTCCTTCACATTCAACTATTCTGAACCGTGCGTCTGTGCAGACCCCGGCGACAGGAAAACTAGCACGTGCAAGACAGAAAAGTCTGTCTTGCACACCCATCAATTGGTCAGCCCGCTTACATATCGTAGCGCCGGACCGCTGCAGTGTCGTCGCCGCCGCCGGACAGGGTGGTACCTCTTGCGCAGGTGAGTTGCATAGTTCAGACTTTCATGAATTCATCAATTCGATCCGGCCGGTACGAGTGACTGGCATCGTTCGGGTGGATTCTGCTGTTCCCGGTGACAACGGCGTCGCCGGGAACAATCGGGTCCCGGCTTCCAGGAGGGTTCTATGACAGGCATGTTCGAACTGTTCACCGATTCCGACACGTCCTACCGATTTCGACTTACGGCCCCGGACGGGACCGTCATGGCCCTCTCCAGGCCCTTTCCAGACCTGCCGGCGGCGGTGGCCGGGATCGCAGCAGTACGGGAGTATGCCGGCATGGGGCTGGTCTCGGAAATTTCGGCACCGCGAGATGACGCGCTGCTCCAGTCCGTAGCCGAGGGCATTCCCGTGGAACCCAGCGCTCAGAGGCGCGGAGTTCACGAAGCGCACGTGAAGGGCCAGCGCGCCCGGGCGAGACCGGCCCGCGGCTGGGCGCCCAGGTCTCCTGAAGGGCCGCCGCGCCTCCGCATCCCGTCCGCAGCGCGCTTCTTGGGCCGACTCGCAGGGACCCGGAACCAGCAGCTGATCGTGCGGTGGCGGCAGGCATTGGAGACGCGGACTGCGCAGGTTGGGCTCAGTTCGTGCTGACCGTGTCCCGGGACAGGGCGTCCGCCGCCGCCGGCGGGCCGGGCAGGCAGGCCCGGCCATGACGGAGTTGAAGGCGTTGCAGGCCTATTCCAGCGCGCTGGCCACCGAGGGCTGCCTCGCCGGGACCTTTCGCTACGATGCTGCCTCGGGGGAGCTGCAGTGGTCCGAGCAGATGTACCAGATCCACGGCTATCACCGCGGCGAGGTGGTGCCCACGGTGGGTGTTCTTATGCAGCACGTGCATCCTGACGACCGGAAGCCGTGCAGGGAAATCTTTGAGGATGTGTGCCGTGGCGGAGGTTTTTTCGCCAATTATCATCGTCTCTTCGACGCACGCCGGCGTGAACGCCGCGTCCTGACGGCGGGGGAGGGCGTGCTGGACAGTGACGGGAAGCTGCTGTTCGTCGACGGGTTCATCCTGGACCTCACCAGAACAGTTCAACTTGAAACGGACCGGTCCGCCCGCGAGGCCGTCGCCGGAGCCATCGGCACCCGAGGCCTTATCGAACAGGCCAAGGGCATCCTGATGGGAATACTCCACATCGGTTCCGACGACGCCTTCGAACGGCTTTCCGCCTACAGCCAGCACCACAACATCAAGTTGGCCCACACGGCTTCGGCCATCGTCCGGCTGGCCAACAGCACGCACGAATCCGCGACCCTCCGCAGCTTCGTCCACGCACTGGACGGTCGTTTCTCACAACGCCGCGATGGCGACCGGGTTCTGCATCCCTAGGTGGGGGTAAGGCGCCGGGCGGGTCCTCGGCCGGCCCGCCGGCGTCGTGCTGGCCGACAGCGCCGGTGGAATCCGGCGGAGACTGATAGCACACTCCGAGGCAGACCGGTCTGTACGCCTCGGTCCGGTGTAAAATTTTTTTATCATGACTGTCAACGACGCCGAGGGTCCTACGCTGTTGCCCGCCACAGCCATGGCCGGACGCGACGAGCCGGTGGACCGTATCCTCGCCACTGCTTACGAGTTATTCTCCCGCCGCGGCATCCGCGACGTAGGGGTCAATGAGCTGATCAGCAGTTCAGGGGTATCCAAGGCAACCTTCTACCGGCACTTTCCGTCCAAGGACGCCCTGGTGCTGGCCTTCCTGGAACTCCGCGACCAGGTGTGGACCGTGGACCTGATCGTGGCCGAGGCCAGCCGGCGGGGCAACACCCCCGAGGAGAGGCTGCTCGCCGTCTTTGACGTGTTCGGTGACTGGTTCCAGCGCGAGGATTTCGAGGCGTGCTCGTTTATCAATGTGCTGCTGGAAATGGGCGCCGGGCACCCGCTGGGCAAGGCGAGCATCGATTACCTCAGCCGCATCCGCGGGCATATCCAGGCGCTGGCCGAAGAAGCCGGGCTGGACCGCCCCGAGGAATTTGCCCGGTCCTGGCACATCCTGATGAAAGGCTCCATCATTTCCGCCACCGAAGGGGACGCGCTGGCCTCCAAGCGCGCCCAGCAGATGGCGCGATGGCTCATCGAGCACCACCGGGGCCTCTAGCCGCTGCGCCCGGGGATTCCCCGTCCCGTTTACCGGCATCTCTTTAACCCGGGACGCGGTAACCCGGCACGCGCCATAGCGCCCTGACAAACCGCTCCGATAACAGCTGCGCCATGCCCGGGCCGCGATCCGCAAGGGTGCCGGCCTGCGTTCCCTGATCCCTCTGACTGCTGGGCACTTGCGGAATACGTTAGTGATCACTAACGTATTAGTTGTGTTGGATGCCTTGGAGATTGCTGCGGAGCCGAACCGGCGACGCCTGCTGCATCTTCTCGCCAGCCACGAACAGGCTGTCGGGGAGCTGGCCGCCCATTTCACGGTCAGCCGCTCCGCGGTGTCCCAGCACCTGCTGCTCCTGGAGCAGGCCGGCCTGGTATCTGCCCGCAAAGAGGGCCGGAACAGGTACTACCGACTCGACCCAGGCGGCATGGGCCGGCTGCGTGACCTTGTCGAACAGTTCTGGACCTACGAACTGGACCTGCTGGCATCAGATGCGGCCGCACTTGCCGCCCAGCGTCACCGGCCCCCTCAACATCACACGACCACTTCCGATGCTTCGCCTCAAGACAATGGACCACTCTCATGACGTTCGATAAAACCATTCACCTGCCCGTCAGCGCCGACGAGGCCTTTGCGCTCATCACCGAGCCGGAACGTCTGCGCCGCTGGCAAACGGTGGCGGCCCGCGTTGACCTTCGGATAGGCGGCGACTACCGCTGGACCGTCACTCCCGGCCACCACGCCGCCGGCACATTCCAGGAGATCGAGCCGGGCAAGCGCATCGTCTTCACTTGGGGCTGGGAGTCCGGAATGGACCTGGCGCCGGGCGCGTCCACCGTGACCATCACGCTGGAGCCCGACGCCGGGGGCACCACGCTCCGCCTGGTCCATGCCGGCCTCAACGCCGAACAGGCCGCAGCACATGCCGAAGGCTGGAACCACTACCTGGGCCGCCTGATCGCCGAGACCTCCTCCCCGGACGGCGCCGGTCCGGACGCATGGTCGGCTGCCCCGGACCCGATCGATCACCTCAGCTCGGCCGAGGCTTCGCTCGCCGTGCTCCTGGGCGTGCTGCGCAAGCTCACCCCGGAGGACCGTGAGAAAGCCACTCCCTGCGAAAATTTCACGGCCCACGAGTTGCTGGAGCACCTGGCCGGTTCGCTGAAGCAGATCGGCGGGGCGCTGGGCGCGGACGTAAGCGACGACGCCGGGGCGGGCCCGGAAGTTCGCATCGCCGGACTCGCGCAGGCCACCCTGGAGGCGTTCAGCCGCCGCGGCTTCGAAGGCACCATCGACATGGGCTTCGCCGAGCTGCCCGCGACCGTCGTCGCCGGGATCGTCAACCTCGAGCTGCTCGTCCACGCGTGGGACTTCGCGAAGGCCACCGGCCAGGAACTAGTAGTTTCCGACGTCGTCACGGATCACGTTGAGGCCCTGGCCTTGGTGACCATCTCGGACCAGGTCCGCGCCAGCGGCAGCTTCGCCGCTGTCCAGCCGGTCGCGGAGACTGCGAGCAGCCTGGAGCGCCTGATCGCGTTCACCGGCCGCACCGTCGCCGTCTGAAGTTTTCCAACCTAAGCCCGTCAAGACCGCCAGGAAAGTAGGAGCAACATGACCAAGTTCGTCTTCATCTATCACGCCCCGATGACCCCCGCCGAGGCCGCGCCGCCCGCACCGGATGACATGGCAGCCGCCATGGAACAGTGGAACAACTGGGCCGCCAAGGTCGGCAACGGCCTGATCGACTTTGGAACGCCGCTGGCCAACGGTGTCCGCGTTTCCGCGGGCGGAGCCACTGCGCCGAGCCAGCGTGAAGTCGCCGGATACAGCATCATCGAGGCCGACAGCCTTGAGGCGGCCGTGGAACTGGCAAAGGTGCACCCGCACCTGAACATGCCCGGCGGCTGCGAAATCGAGGTTCACGAGGCGCAGCAGATCCCCGGAATGTAAGCAGCGGCTCGGCCCGATGATCAAGGCGTGTTCGCCGCTGCTTAAGAGCAGGGGCGGACACGCCTTTATTCGTCCTGTTGTGTGCCTGGTCGTGCTGGGCCCTGACCGCCGGTACCGCGCCGGCGCGCAACATTCGGCCACATCTCCAGCAATCTTTCCTCCCATGCACGACAGTGGCGCGGCGCCGGCCCCTTCACGCGCCGTCGCCGGGCGTCACCAAGACTTCACAGTGCCGGGCCGGTGTGGCACGGGTGTGTCCCAGGATGGGCGCAAATGACCGCGTGAGTCTTGCCCTGTTACGGACTGCTTCGCGCTGCGTCCGATCGGGTACCGGGGGTGCGTCCATGGCTGTTTCCGTCGCCGGATTACGCGCGGTTTCCTCGGGTGTCGAGGCACCTGCGGAACGGATTCGACTCTGCTCTGATGGTGGGCACGGTCCGGTAGCCCCGGTCCGCACCATCGAATCCAGAAAGAATCCGCTATGAAAAACCGACACCTACCCGCAGGACTTTTCTCCACCTTGGGCGTTGCTGCCGCCGTGGCGGTCTCGCTGGTGGTCTCCGGTTGCGGCGGCCCTGCGAGCGCCCAGTCCCCGGCCGGAAATACCCCCGGGGCACCCGAAGTGACCGAACTCCGCTACGAGGGCTCGGCCAACAACGTGAGCCTGCCGGAGCTGGCCGAGGACCTCGGCTACCTCGGCGACGTCAAGCTGAACTGGGTGGGCAACACCATCAGCGGGCCGGCGAGCATCCAATCAGCCGCCACAGGAGCCACCGACCTCGGCGGCGCCTTCTCCGGGGCCGTGGTCAAGCTCATCGAAGCCGGCGCGCCGGTCACTGCGGTGATCAACTACTACGGCGAGGACGAGAAGACGTTCAACGGCTTCTACGTCACCCAGGACAGTCCGATCCCGACGCCGCGGGATCTGATCGGCAAGAAAGTCGCCGTCAACACCCTGGGCGCCCATGCGGACGCCGTGATCAACAGCTACCTGAAGAAGAACGGACTGTCGCAGGAGGAAATCAGGCAGGTCCAGCTCGTCGTCGTTCCGCCCAATGACACCGAAGAGGCCATCCGCCGCGGCCAGGTCGACGTCGGTGCGCTCGGCGGAGTGCTGCAGGACAACGCTGTCGCCACGGGCGGCCTGCGGTCCCTGTTCAGCGACTTCGAACTCTTTGGAACCTTCGCCGGCGGCCAGTACGTCCTGCGCAAGGACTTCATCGAGAAAAACCCGGAAACCACGAAGATCTTCACCACCGGTGTGGCCAAGGCCATCGAATGGGAACGCACCACCCCCCGCGACGAGGTGATCGCGCGGTTTACGAGCATCATCAACAAGCGTCAGCGCTCCGAAAGCACCGCGGCGTTGAAGTACTGGAAGAGCGTCGGAGTCCCGTCCAAGGGGGCCATCAGCGACCAGGACTTCACCCGCTGGTCAGCATGGCTGAACGACACCGGCATCGTCAGCGGCGGGATCACCCCGTCCAAGTACTACACCAACGATTTCAACGGACTGCTGAACGGGGCGGCATCATGACCCGCGGTACCGGACCGACGCCGAAAATCAGCCTCCGCAACGTCGGGAAACAGTTCACCGTCCGGCCCAGCAAGGACCAGCCCGAGGGCTCCACCCTGACGGCGCTGGAGGGCATCACCCTGGACGTCGCCGCAGGCGAGTTCATTACTCTGGTCGGACCGAGCGGCTCCGGCAAAACCACCCTCCTGGACCTCCTCGCCGGGCTCACCCGGCCGGACGCCGGCCAGGTGCTCGTGGACGGCAAGGAGGTGACCGGGCCAGGCCGCGACCGTGCAGTCGTCTTCCAGCAGTACGCCCTTTTCCCATGGCGCACCGCGGCCGCCAACGTCGCCTTCGGCCTCGAAGGAACCGGCAGCGACGGGCGCCGCCCGAGCCGGAGGGAACGGGCCGACAAGGCCCGCCACTACCTCGAGCTCGTCGGCCTCTCCGGGTTCGAGGACCGGTATCCCCATGAGCTATCCGGCGGCATGAAGCAGCGGGTTGCCCTCGCACGGAGCCTCGCGTACGAACCCGACGTCCTGCTCATGGATGAACCGTTCGCAGCGCTGGATGCCCAGACCCGGGAACAGCTCCAGGAGGAACTCCTGCGCATCTGGCGCTCCACGGGCAAGACCATCATCTTCATCACCCACGGCATCGACGAGGCCGTGTACCTGGGCCAGCGGGTCGCCGTGCTTAGCTCCCGACCCGGCCGGCTCAAGCAGATTGTCGACATTGACCTGGGGGAGCGGAGCGGTGACCGGGACGTCCGCTCCGACGCCGTCTTCGTCGAACACCGCCACGAAGTCTGGTCGCTGCTGCACGACGAGGTCCGGAAGGCCCAGGCAGCCGGGCACGCCAAGATCCGGCCCGACGGGTCCGCGCCCGACGAGGCACCCCAGCTCAGCAAGATCGAGCCCAGCAAGGGACAGCTCAGCACGGGAAGGGCAGCCTGATGACCGCACCAACACTGACCAAAGACCTGACAGCCCCCGCGGCAGCCGCAACCGGGCGGCCCCCACAGCCCGCCGCCGCAACCCGACGCCTTCCCGCCCTGGTCCGGTCCGGCGCCCGCAGGGCCGGGCGGGGGATCTGGGCCTCGGGCGCGATCGTGCTGTTCCTCCTGCTCTGGGAACTGGGTCCCACCTATCTCGCCTCGGCCTCGACCAGGGTATTCCTTCCGCCGCTGCACGAGGTCCTGCGGGCACTGGGATCACTCGTCGCCAAGGGCCAACTGCAGAACCATCTGGCAGCCAGCCTGACCCGCTCCGCCAGCGGCTTCGGCATCGCCGTCGTGGCCGCCGTCACCCTTGGCCTGCTGGTCGCCTGGTACCGGTCCCTTGACCGGTTCCTCAACCCACTGCTGGAGGTCTTCCGGAACACCGCGGCACTGGCGCTGCTCCCGGTCTTCACCCTCCTGCTGGGGATCGGGGAGACCTCCAAGATCAGCATCGTCGCTTACGCTGCGTTCTTCCCCGTGCTGCTGAACACCATCGCCGGCGTCAGGACCGTCGACCCGCTGCTCGTCCGGGCCGCCCGCTCGCTGGGACTCTCCAACTTCCGGCTGTTCCAGAAGGTCATCCTTCCCTCGGCGGTGCCGACAATTTTCACCGGAATCCGGATGGCCGGAACGTCCTCGATCCTGGTGCTCATTGCGGCGGAGATGGTCGGTGCCAAGGCCGGACTCGGGTACCTGATCGTCAACGCACAGTCCAGTTTCCTGATCCCGGACATGTACGCCGGGATCCTCACCGTCTCGCTGCTCGGCCTGCTGGTCAACTACCTGCTGGTCGCCGTCGAACGGCACTTCTCCCGGTGGCGGACCGCCGTCGGATCCCAGTCCAATTAACCCCCACAGACCAAAGGACACAACCACCATGTCGACAACCACCGAAACCCGGCTCGAATTCCGGCAACTCAGCGCCCGCATCGGCGCCGAGATCCGGGGCCTGGACCTCAGCAATGACCTCAGCGACGCCACCATCGCCCAGATCCGTGCGGCCCTGAACACCCACAAGGCCCTGGTCTTCCGTGACGCCAACGTCCACGACGACGAAGCCCAGGTCCGCTTCGCCGCCCGCTTCGGCCCGCTCACCCAGGCACACCCAACCGTGGCCTCCGTCGAGGGCAAACCTGCCGTCCTGCCGGTGGACAGCGAAAACGGCAGCGCGAACAACTGGCACACCGACGTCACGTTCGTCGTGAACCCGCCGCAGGCCTCCACCCTGCGCAGCATCACCTTGCCGGCCTACGGCGGCGAGACCCTGATCGCCTCGGCCGCCGGAGCCTACACCGATCTGCCGGAGGAGCTGCGGAACTTCGCCGACACCCTGTGGGCCATCCACACCAATGATTACGACTACTCCGTGCCGAAAAACCTCGAGCACGCCAACGCCGGTGAGCGGCGGAAGGAATTCACCCGGATCCACTTCGAGACTGCCCACCCCGTGGTCCGGGTCCACCCACTGACCGGCGAGCGCGGCCTCTTCATCGGCGGCTTCGCCCAAAGGCTGCGCATCGTGGGACTGTCCAACACCGAATCCAAGGACATCCTGCGGCTGCTCCAGGCCTACGTCACCCGTCCCGAGAACGTGGTCCGCGTCAACTGGGAACCGGACCAGCTGGTGCTGTTCGACAACCGCATCACCCAGCACTACGCCCCGGACAACTATGACGGCCAGCCCCGGCAGCTGAACCGGGTCACGGTGGCCGGCGACGTACCCCGCGGCGTCGACGGACGCAGCAGCACGTCCATCCAGGGCGATTCATCCGTCTATTCCGAGACGGTGGAACTGCGGGCCGACGTTCCCGGAGTTCAGCTGTGAGCGGGGCACGGCAGTTGCACCTGAACGCGTTCCTGATGAGCACCGGTCACCACGAGGCCTCGTGGCGGCTGCCGGAAAGCGACAGTTTCGCCGGGACGGACGTCGCGCATTTCCAGCAGCTGGCCCGAACGGCGGAACGCGGCACGTTCGATTCGATCTTCTTCGCGGACTCACCGGTGCTGCACGGCGACGTCGGCCAGCGGCCCTACGGCACACTCGAGCCGACCGTCCTGCTCGCCGCCATCGCCGCCGTCACCGACCGCATCGGGCTGATCGCCACGGCGTCCACAACCTACAACGACCCCTACAACCTGGCCCGCCGGTTCGCTTCCGTGGACCACATCAGCGGCGGCAGGACCGGGTGGAACGTGGTCACCACCGCCGGAGACGCCGCCGCGAGGAACTTCTCCCTGCCGGACCAGCCGGCCCACGCGTTGCGGTACGAGCGGGCCGCGGAATTCCTCGACGTGGCCCGCAAACTCTGGGACAGCTGGGAGGACGACGCCGCTCTCGGCGACAAGGAAGCCGGGACCTGGGGAGACAACACTCGGGTCCACCCGGTCAACCACTCCGGCACGTACTTCAGCGTCCAGGGGCCGCTGGACGTGCCACGCTCCGCCCAGGGCCACCCGGTGATTGTCCAGGCCGGCTCCTCAGAGGACGGCAAGGACTTCGCCGCCCGCTACGCCGAAGCGGTGTTCACGGCGCAGCAGACGCTGCCGGACGCTCAACGCTTCTATGCCGACCTGAAGCGGCGAACCGCCGCCGCCGGCCGTGACCCGGGAACGATCAAGGTGCTCCCGGGCATCGTTCCCGTCATCGGCTCCACCGAGGCCGAGGCCGAGGCGCGGCGGCTGGAGCAAGAACTCGACGAGCTTATCCACCCGGAGCACGCCAGAAGGCAGCTTGCCGGGGTGCTGCGGGTCCCCGCAGCATCCCTGGCCCTGGACGCCGAGCTGCCGGACGACCTGCCCTCCGAGGACGAGATCGAAGGGGCCAAGAGCAGGTACACGCTGATCGTAGACCTCGCGCGGCGGGAACGGCTGACCGTGCGCCAGCTCATCGGCAGGCTCGGCGGCGGCCGCGGCCACCGCACCTTCTCTGGCACCCCTGGGCAGGTGGCCGACGCAATCCAGGAATGGTTTGAGGCCGGGGCGGCGGACGGCTTCAACATCATGCCGCCCGTGCTTCCGTCCGGCCTGGACGCCTTCGTGGACCACGTCATCCCGATCCTGCGGGACCGCGGACTCTTCCGGCGCGCATACAGCGGACGGACGCTCCGCGAACTCTACGGGCTGCCCCGGCCGGCCAACACCTTCGCCTCGGCTGCCCGCAGCAGTCCGGCGGGCCCGGGCCCGGCGGGATCCCAGGACCCCACGCCGGTGCCGGTCGACGAGGTCCCGGGACTCCGATCGGCCTGAAGGACTTGGTTCACATGAGGCAGCGACGCGCGCAATGGTGTACGTTGGCTTCCCGTCAGAACTAAACACAGGAATGAGAGTCACCCCCGTGGCAACCGATTACGACGAAGTCCGATCCGACGTCAAGGAGTCGCAGGATAATTCCCTGCAGGCACTGCAATCCGCCAACGCCCCGGATGCCCGCAGCGTTGTCCGTGAACTGGATGAAGCCGACGCTTTTGACGATGCGATCAGCCCGGGCGGGGAAATTGTCGCCGAGGAACTCGTCGTGCAGGTCATCCCGCAGGCGCAGGACGAATTCACCTGCTACTCCTGCTTCCTGGTCCGGCACCGGTCCCAGGTTGCACGCGAAAAGAACGGCCACGCTTACTGCGTCGAGTGTGTTGGCTAGGGCCATGGCCTCCCGCGTGTCCGGCGCCGGGGCGGTTTTCCGTGCCGCGCCGGACACGCGGGCCAGCACCGTCGCCGGCCGGCCCGCTTAGTCCATGCTCCGTCTGAAACGCCTTGCCGTGCTCGGCCTGTTTGTATTTTGCGTCATCACCGGGTTCTTGTTTTGGGTCTTCCGGTTCTCCGGGGCGGAGACCCGCGTGGCCCTGCCTGCGCCGCCGCGGGCAGAGGCGAAACTCGAATCGCTGTCCGCCGGCATCACCTCCGCCGTGAACATCACCCGGAGCGCGGACGCCGAGTGGCTCACCCATGCCGCCGCGCAGACCGGCATCCCCGCCCGGGCGCTCCAGGCCTACGTGGCGGCGGCCACTGCGGCCAACACATCGGCCCCCACCTGCGGGATCGGCTGGAATACGGTGGCAGCGGTGGGCTTCGTCGAATCCGGCCACGGAACGTACGGCGGCGGCAGCCTGACCGCCACTGGTCAGGCGAGCGGGCCAATTGTCGGTCCGAGCCTGAACGGTGACGGCTTCGCCGCGATCCCTGATTCGGACGCCGGAGCCCTGGACGGTGACGCCCGGTGGGACCACGCCGTCGGACCCATGCAGTTCATTCCCTCCACGTGGCAGATCGCAGGCCGGGACGGGAACGGGGACGGAACAGCCGACCCGTTCAACATCGATGATGCCGCGCTAAGTGCCGCCTCGTACCTGTGCGCACACGGTGGTGACCTGACCACCGCCGCGGGCTGGGCCGACGCGATCTACTCCTACAACCAGTCCGATCCGTACGTGGACCATGTCCGCGACCGGGCCACTGCCTACGCAGCACAGTCGGGCACTCCCGGATAGCGCCACCGTGCAGCTCGACTTAGTCTCCGGACACCTTGCCGGCTCCCATAGTGATTGGCAGCGGCCGGCCGCGGTCCGGCCGGGCCCTAAGCCCATGCCCTGGCAACCAGGTCTCCTGTAGGACCGAGAATGAAGTCCACATTGAGGGATGCGCTGGGCCCCTCACCCATAGAGATCTTCTGGTCGAAAGACCCAAAGGTTGCCGGCAAGAAGTACCCCACGTTGTCCCAGTAATACTGGAAGACATACAGGAGGGGATCTTCGATCGTATCCAGGTCCTCCCCAAGGCGGTACACAACAATGGCCTTCCGGCGGACCTCTTGCGAATTCGAGCACCAGGGCAGAATCAGCCCTCCCGCATTAGCCATATTTCCAGGCGGAACCTGATCCGTTTCCCTTGGAATGATCCCCGAGGGATCGCCCGGGCCAAAGAGGGGATTCCACTCAAGGTCCTCGTAGAACAGGTTCACGCCCACATCGGCTGGCTGTCCCGGCAGACGGGTTCGGTTGGTGAGCCTTTCCAAGCCTGAATTCCACAGTAGTGGTCCTCTGCGGTCCTGGGCACCGTACGAAACTTTCTTCCGCGACGCGGAAGTGGACGCCAGCGCCGCCTCTTTGGCGGCCCTGGCCGCAGTTACCGTCTTTGGGCCTGGGGGCGGTTGCTCGAGATCCATCCTTACTTCTCCTGTCCAAGAGGTGACCGGAGCGCTCCCGTTGTTGACCGCAAGCGGCTCCGCCTGGGAGGGGCTCAAGGGATGCAATATGCTCCGCCGTGCAGCGGTTGTTGCGGCATGAGGGCTGGGCCCGGACGGCTATCGGCCATCTGAGGAATGACTCTCGTGTGAACTTTGCGTCCGGTGCTTGCCATGCGTCAAGGGACTATGCGAAGTGGCGGTGTATTGTGATCGCTCTTTGCCGCTCTTTGCCGATGACGAGGATGCTCGCGGCGGCTCCCAGACCGGCGCCTCTGTCATCACCAGCCTGCCGTCAGGGCAGAATGGAAGGCATGACATCTACGACGTTCGCCCTCATCCGCCATGGCCAGACGGACTGGAATGCACAGCGCCGGCTGCAGGGATCCACCGACATTCCTCTGAACGACGTCGGCCGCGGTCAGGCTCGCGACGCCGTCGCCGTCCTGTCCGGCTATGAATGGGACGCGATCGTGTCGTCACCGCTGAGCCGTGCCGCGGAAACCGCCGATCTCATCGCCGCCGGGCTCGGCCTCAGCGTGGCCCGGCGCGTGCCGGAGCTCGCCGAGCGCAGCTTCGGACCCGCGGAGGGCCTTCAGGACGGTCCTGAACTGGACGCACTGCGCATCCCCGACGGGTTCCGCGGCGCAGAGAGCGAGGACGAGGCCGCCGGCCGAGGGTTGGCCGCGCTTGAGGCGCTGGCCGAGGAGTTCCGTGGCCGCCGCGTCCTGGCCGTCGCCCATGGCACGCTCCTGCGCGTGAGTCTCAGCCGCGCCGTCGGCCGCACCCTGGACAGCATCGACAACGCTGTGCTCAACCTGGCCCACCACCATGCCGTCGACGGCTGGCAGCTCGAATACTTCAACGGCGAGCGGGCCATGGCTGCCGTTTAGGGCTGCCGCTCAAGGATATGTTGGTATCGCGATGTACTGGTTGATGTTCGTTGACTGGAAGGTCGCAAAAGCCAGCGTGGTGTGGCCACCCTCCGGGTCACCTACCACAACCGTTTGGTCGGAGGGATTCAGACCCAGCAATGCGTAGGAATGGTCGGAGACCAGCTCGCCGTCGGAGTTGGACGTCCCAAAGGTCACGAGGCCTTTCGTGAAATCCTGCTGCATCTGCTCAAAGCTCACTCCCGTCATGGGGCCGCCGGGGTTGCGGTCGACGCCCACTTCGCCGGTGATGGCATAGAGGGCATTGTGTACATCATGATCCTGGGCGTTGCTGAGGTCGGTGCCATCGATGCCGTTGTAGCTGTTGCCGTTCGCGGCCGCCCACCCTTTCTCGATAATCGCGGCCCATGACACGTTTTTGCCATCGATATTTTCGATGCCGTTTTCGAAGGGCTTGCCGCGGCGGTACGGAAGATCACCGTTGACCGTGACCGTCACCGGATTGGACACCCCGTCGTACTTGCTGTGGAAGGAAATGGTGTAGGTGCCGTTGCCGTTGTCATGGACCATGTTCAAGACGGTCGCAGGGGCCCGTGACGCCACTGTCATCAACGCTGCGAGGAAATAGCAATCGCCGGCGTCACCCTGCTTGATATTCGTCAGGTCTCCGGAGAGATCCGGGTTTCCGGAATCATCAAGCGCAAACAGAACCTGATTCGGGACCTTCTGGAAAGCCGCACGTCCCGATACCGAAGGATTACTCACCGGGGCCCCGGACGCTCCCGGAGGCGGCGTGACCGGTGAACGGGTAGTCACGATCCACGCAATTCCAAGAATTACCATCACCGCCACCACTGAGAAAATGACGGCGGCGCGAATTTTTGCCGGCCTGGATCCTGCACGTTCCATGTTCCGAGCCCTCCCGTCCTGCGGGGTTCCAGCCCCGCAACGGCACCGCCGCGGCAACCTTCCGGGGGCTGCCGCCGTCGGGTCTCTCCCGGTTGATCAATTCATCACCTGATCAACAGCTTGCCGCAGGCAACCAGTCTGGGGCAAGGGGCAGCGGGCGATTCACAGGTGAGCACCGGACGCTCACCGGCGTGCGCGGCAACGGTGCAGTCGTCTGTTTTCGTCGCCAAGCCGCTTATTGCCGCGGGCGGCCGAACCGCCGACGTATGCTGAATCGCACAAGCAACGGACAGGAGGCCGAGGTGGCCCAGACGACGGAAACCGGAACGACGGCGGCCGAGGTGATGGCCGAGCTGGCTGACCTCGAGGACCCGAGGATCCGGGACGTGAACGCCAAGCACGGTGACGACCACGGGGTGAACCTCGGCAAGCTGCGGGCGTTGGCCAAGCGGCTCAAGACGCAGCAGGAGCTGTCCCGTGAGCTGTGGGGGACCGGTGATACCGCGGCGCGGCTCCTGGCGCTCCTGATCTGCCGTCCGAAGGCTTTCGACCGTGATGAGTTGGACGCCATGTTGCGCCAGGCGCACACTCCCAAGGTGCAGGACTGGCTCGTCAACTATGTGGTGAAGAAGAACCCGCATGCCGAGGAACTGCGCGTGGCCTGGTTTGCCGATCCGGACCCGCTGGTGGCAAGTGCCGGCTGGGCGCTGACCACCGACCGCGTTGCGAAGAAGCCGGAGGGCCTCGACCTGCCAGGACTGCTCGACATCATCGAGGCGCAGATGAAGGACGCCCCGGACCGCTTGCAGTGGGCGATGAACCACTGCCTGGCCCAGATCGGGATTGAGCACCCCGCACACCGCGCCCGCGCAATCGGCATCGGCGAGCGCCTCGAGGTGCTCAAGGATTACCCGACGCCGCCGAACTGCACCTCTCCGTTCGCGCCGATCTGGATCGCCGAAATGGTGAACCGACAGGACGCCAACTAGGACTCAGGGCGGGGGGCCTTTCACCCGTACTCACCCTCTTCGAGCCGCCGCACCAACCTGCGGATCACCCGTGACACCACGAAGGCTTGACGTGACACCACCGTGGTGTCACTATGGTGGCATGGAACTCGGACAATACGTCAACGACCTACAGCGGCAGCTAGTGGATGCCGCGGAGAACGGCTCGGAGGACACCCGCGCCGTGGCCGAGCGGCTCGCCGCCGGACTGGACGCCGCGACCCGGCTCGTGCTCCTCGACGTTCTCTCGGCTGCGGTCGGCGAGATCACCCGCGACCTCGCACCCGGATCAGTCGACATGCGGCTGCGCGGACGCGACGTCGAGTTCGTGGTGACCCAGCCGAACCCGGAATCTGACACCGACGAGCGGCCGGCCGCACCCCTCGACCTCGACGACGCGAGCACCTCACGCACGACGCTCCGCCTGCCGGATGCCCTCAAGACGCGGGTGGACGAGGCCGCGGCTGCTGACGGCCTGTCCGTCAACACCTGGCTGGTCCGTGCGGTCGCGGCCGCTCTCCAGCCCAAGCAGCGACGATCCGCGCAGCGCACGCTGCGCACCGGCGACAACTTCGCCGGCTGGGCGCGCTAAACCGCGCACAGCACCACACCCACCAACCACGCGGACCCGCGGGGTCGATCAAACACACCCAAAAGGAAGGCGCCAGCATGCCCACCTACGACACCCCCACTCCCATCGACCTCGCCATCAAACTGCAGGTCGGCGCGATCGAAATCATCGCCACTGACCGCGACGACACGGTCGTGACCGTCGCGCCGACGAACCCCGCGAAGGCAGTCGACCGCCGGGGCGCGGAAGAGACCAGGGTCGACGTCGACGGCCAGCGGCTCATCATCACCGGCCCCCGGCCCCGCATCAGCTGGATCGGCCCAACCGAGTCGGTCGATGTGAAGGTCGAGCTGCCTGCCGGGTCGCGGCTCACCGCCGAGATCGGGGTCGGCGGCGTGCGCGCCGTCGGACGCCTCGGCGCAACCCGGATCAAGAGTTCGATGGGCCGCGTTGATCTCGACTCCACCGGAGACCTGTGGCTGCGCGCCTCGCACGGCAACGCGACCCTCGGCACCGCCGAGGGCGGCATCGAGATCACGGCCGACCACGGTCAGATCCGGATCGGCAAAGTCACCGGCGACGCCATCCTCAAGGCGTCGCATGGCACCATCCTGATCGGGGAGTCCGGCGGCGACCTTGAAGCGAAGCTCTCCTACGGCGACCTCGAGATCTCGAAGGCACTCGGCTCTGTCGCGGCGAAGACCGCCTACGGCAGCATCCAGCTCGCAGAGGTCTCGAGTGGTTCCATCCAGGTCGAGAGCGGCTTCGGCCAGGTCACCATCGGCGTGCGGCCCGGCGTTCCCGCCTGGCTCGATCTGTCCTCGAAAGAGGGGCACGTCCGCAACCAGCTGGACAGCGACCGCGCTCCGGACGCGTCCGAACAGACCGTCGCAGTGCGTGCACGCACCCAGCACGGCGACATCAGCATCCAGCGCGCTCAATGACTCCGGGCCACCAACAGAAGGGAACCAAGCACATGAACACGCCAGCAATCGACGTCCGCGGGCTGCGGAAGTCCTACGGCGCAAAGGCAGTGCTCGACGACGTCGACCTCACCGTGGACGCGGGCACAGTCACCGCGCTGCTCGGCCCGAACGGCGCCGGCAAGACGACGACCGTGCACATCCTGTCCACCCTGGTGCGGCCCGACGGCGGCACGGCACTGGTGAACGGATGCGACGTCGTGCGCGACCCTGACGGCGTCCGCGCCGCGATCGGCCTCACCGGCCAGTTCTCCGCGGTGGACAAGCTGCTCACCGGCGAGGAGAACCTGCTGCTGATGGCCCGGCTGCGCCATCTTGGAGCGAAGCGCTCGAAGGCCCGGGTGGCCGAGCTGCTTGAGCAGTTCGACCTCGTGGAGGCCGCCCGTAAGCCGCTCGCCACCTACTCGGGTGGGATGCAGCGCCGCCTCGACCTCGCCATGACCCTCGTCTCGGCGCCCAGCGTCATCTTCCTGGACGAGCCCACCACGGGCCTGGACCCGCGCAGCCGCCACACCATGTGGGACATTGTCCGCAGCCTGGTCGCGGACGGCACCACCGTGCTGCTCACTACCCAGTACCTGGACGAGGCGGACGAACTCGCGGACCGCATTGCGGTGCTCGACGGCGGCCGGCTCGTCGCCGAGGGGACGCCGGACGAGCTCAAGCGCCTGGTGCCCGGCGGACATATCCGGCTCCGGTTCGCTGACGCCGGGCGGCTCGACGCCGCCTCCCGCCTGCTCGGCGAGTGCGCCCGCGACGACGCCGGGCTCTCGCTCACGGTGCCGAGCGACGGCGGTGTCGGCGCGCTGCGCACCGTGCTGGACCGCCTCGACACGGCCAACCTGGAGGTCGACGACCTCAGCATCCACACCCCGGACCTCGATGACGTGTTTTTCGCGCTCACCGGCCGGGTCGAGACGAAGGGAACCGAATCATGACCACCATCGCCGCCAAGCGTCGGACGGCCCAGGGCACCCGCCAGCAAGCGCACGTCATTGCCGACTCGGTGACGATGCTGCGCCGCAACCTGCTGCACATGCTGCGCTATCCGGGCCTGTCGGTGTTCACCATCGTGGGGCCGGTAGTCCTGCTGCTGTTCTTCGTGTTCGTGTTCGGCGGCACGCTCGGGGCCGGCCTGCCCGGCGCGGATCCGGCCGGCGGGCGCGAGGCGTATGTCGCCTACGTCATGCCGGGCATCCTGCTGTTGACCATCGCCGGCAGCGCAGGCGGCATCGCGACGACCGTGTCGATGGACATGACCGAGGGCATCACCGCGCGGTTCCGGACGATGGCGATCTCGCGGGCCGCGGTTCTCGCCGGGCACGTGCTCGGCAATACCATCCAGGCGATTATCGCCGTCGTGCTCGTGCTCGGCGTCGGCCTCCTGATTGGCTTCCGCCCGACCGCCGGGTTTGTCGAATGGATCTCCGCCGCAGGTCTGATCGTGCTCATCGCGTACGCGATCAGCTGGCTCGGGGTGGCCATGGGCATGCAGGCGAAGTCGGCCGAGACCGCCAGCAACCTGCCCCTCGTGTTGACCTTCCTGCCCTTCCTCAGCAGCGGCTTTGTGCCGACCGAGTCGATGCCGGAATGGCTGCAGTGGTTCGCGCAGTACCAGCCCTTCACGCCGTTCATCGAGGCCATCCGCGGGCTGCTGCTCGGTACCCCGCTCGGCTGGAGCCCGGTGCTGGCAATCGGGTGGTGCGTCGTGATTGTGGTCGCCGGGTACGCCTGGTCGATGGCGATCTACGAGCGCAAGTCGGTGCGCTGAGCCCAGGGTGCACCCGGTTTCTGCGGGCGGTCGCGAGCGCATCGCGGCCGCCCGTCCTGTGCTTCAGCCGAGGTGGCGTTCGGCGTCAAGGCTGCCCCGCGGGTGAGTGCCGGCCGGACCGGCGTCGTCGCAGTCGCACTGGCGTTGCAAGGCTGGATCCCGCAAGTGTCGACGGCGCGGTGCCCTTCGGGATGACGCGGGACCAGCCCAGTCATTTAGGCGGAAGACCTGGCCTTGTCCACGTATGGCTCAGGAACGCCCGTCATAACCTCCGCCAATCTGGCATGACCGAGATCGTTGGGGTGCAGGTGGTCCGGTTCCGAGTAGAGGAACGGCAAATGGTCGCCGTCGAAGACACCGTTTTGGCCCAACGGAAACGGTAGTCCGGTCTCCTCGGCACACTCGGCATGGAGATCGAACACCCGGCGGATCCGCGGTGGCCATTCCAGGGCAGGCCAATAGGGCTCGACGACGAGCTGTCTCCGTACACCCCAAGTCGCAAAGTCATTCCAGGAACGTACCACCCCTCGCTTTACGTCTTTGGCGGCGGCACGGCCCGAAGCCCAGGCTGCGAACCGGCGAGCAAGCTGGGCCGGCAGTCGGGGCGGTGGCGCAATCGAAGTCGGCCGGGAATTTGGTCCAGGTCCGCATCGGCGAGAAGGCGATGGGGACTGCGGAGGCGCCAGCGAGCAGGGCCCAGATCCAGAGCACGGGTTGGACGCCAATCCATGTGGCCAGGGCACCCCCGGTGAGGCTGGCGACCGGCATGACTCCGAGGGTAAAAAGTCTGTTGCTGGCCATGACTGTTCCGAGTCTGTGCGGCGGAGCGATGCGGGGGATGATGCCAGCCCCCGCAATGGAGATGACCACGATGAGGAAAGCCCAGCCGAATACGGACACGCCGAGCCAGAGGGCCGGGGACCAAGGCAGGACCGTGGCGAGAGGGTATATCGCGACGGCCGCCACGCAGGCGATGCTGGCGAGAATTCTGGTCTTTCCGATGCCGAGCTGCGTCAGGATGGCCGGTGCCGCGACGGAGGCGACAAACCCTCCCGCCGCGGCGAAGCTGCTCAGGAGCGCAAAGACGGCGGGGCTGAGTCCCAGAACGTTGAGGGCGTACACGGCTGTGGCGGCGCTGCCGAACATGGTGGCTGCGTTGAGAAACATCCCGGAGAGGAAGAGACCCTTGAGCACCGGGTGGTGAATGGTGAAGGACAGCCCGGCCCGTGCTGCCGGCCAGAATCCCTCGTGCTCCAGGGGTGGCTTGATGTCTTCGCTGACGTTGATGCTCTTGAGGGTCAGTGCAGACACGGAGTAGGAGATTCCGGCTGTCAACAAGGCGAACGGCGCGGCCATGGCGCTGAGGAGCGCCCCCGTCAGGGCGGGGGAGCCGACGGCGACCGTGCTGGCGGCCGTTTGCAGCCGGGCGTGCGCATCACTAATCCGTTCCCGTCCGACGACGGACGGGACGAAAGCTCCGTGGGCGGTGGTGAACACGACGTCGGCGACGCCGATCAGCGCCACGCAGACCAGCAGGTGTCCCATCGTCATCGCGCCGGCGATGAAGGCCGCCGGAACGCTCAGGACCGCCAAAGCGCGGATCACGTCCGCGGTGATCATCAGCCGGCGCCGCCGCAGCCGGTCCACCCAGACGCCGATCGGGAGGCCCAGGACAAGGAACGCGCTCATGCCGATCGCATTTATGGCCCCCACTTCCAGAGTGCCGGCACCGAGCATCGAAACGGCAACGATCGGGATCACGACCCGGCTTGCTTCGTCGCCGATGCCCTCGAATGCGCTGGCAACCCACAGCTTCCGGAACGCCGCCAGCCGCCTCAGCGGCGTTTTGGTGGGTGGCCGGGCTCCGGTATCAGCCATTCGTTGTAAGGTCACGCCTGACAACTTGTCAGGATTCACCTGACAAGTCAACTATGCTGAACTCTGTCAACTGTTAGCCGCCAGGAGGATGCCGTGGAACTGGAACCGCCGTTGACCGGCCCGATGATGTGCAGCTTCTGCGCGAGACCAGCCAGGATCTCGGGGCATCTCGTGGCAGGTCCCGGCGTTGCCATTTGTCAGGACTGTGCCGAGGCGTCCATGAGGCTGTTCAGCAGTTCGGACGGCTCACGGAGCGAAACGCCTTGGTTGCAGATGACTGATGATGAGCTCCTGGCCCACCTGCCGGAAATCGCCGCCGTCGCCTCCCAGGTCGAAGAGCGACTGACCGCCTGGGTGGGAACCGCGCGTCAACGGCGCATCAGCTGGGCGCGCATTGGCGCGGCTCTGGGCATGACCCGGCAATCGGCGTGGGAACGCTTTCAGCCCCCGCCGCCCATTACCCCCGGCGGCTGACGCACCTGAGGGTGAGGCCGCGTGCCAGCATCTCTTTCGCTCTGACCTGGTGGCTTCCGCCGCGTTGTTGTGGGATCGATGCCGTCCGAAATGGACCTCAGGTGCACACAGCGGTCCCGCAGTAGAGCGTCGACACCGCCGAAATTAACCGCGACTGCAGTGCCCGGGGAATCTGTCACGAGGGGTCAGCGCCAGCCGAGCTGCGGCGCCACATACTTCAGGATCGACTCGATGACGTGGGCGTTGTAGTCGACACCGAGCTGGTTCGGGACCGTGAGGAGCAGGGTGTCTGCCGCGGCGATCGCCTCGTCCTCGGCCAGCTTCGCGGCCAGCTCGTCCGGGGCACCGGCATAGGAGCGGCCAAAGACCGCGCGCGTCTTCTCGTCGATGTTGCCCACCTGGTCGGAGCTGTGGCGGTCGCGGGCGAAGTATTGCCAGTCGCGCTCGTCCATTAGCGCGAAGATGCTGCGGCTGACCGAGACGCGCGGCTCCCGCTCGTGCCCCGCCTCCTTCCAGGCCTGCCGGTAGAGCTCGATCTGCTCGGCCTGCTGGACGTGGAAGGGCTTGCCGCTCTCATCATCCTTGAGCGTGGAGCTCTGCAGGTTCATGCCGAGCTTCGCCGCCCAGATGGCCGTGGCGTTCGAGCCGGAGCCCCACCAGATGCGCTCGCGCAGGCCCCTCGAGTGCGGCTCCACGCGCAGCAGGCCCGGAGGGTTCGGGAACATCGGGCGGGGGTTCGGCGCCGCAAAGCCCTTGCCAGTGAGCACCTCGAGCAGACGCTCGGCGTGCCTGCGGCCCATGTCGGCGTCCGACTCGCCCTCGGCGGGGGCGAAGCCGAAGTAACGCCATCCGTCGATGACCTGCTCGGGTGAACCCCTGCTGATGCCCAGCTGCAGCCGGCCGCCCGCGATCAGGTCGGCCGCGCCAGCGTCTTCCGCCATGTAGAGCGGGTTCTCGTAGCGCATGTCGATTACGCCGGTGCCGATCTCGATGCGGCTTGTCCGGGCCCCGATCGCGGCGAGCAGAGGGAACGGGGAGGCGTATTGCTGCGCGAAGTGGTGGACTCGGAAGTAGGCGCCGTCCGCACCCAGCTCCTCGGCCGCGACCGCGAGGTCGATCGCCTGCAACAGCGCGTCCGACGCGGTGCGCGTGCCGGAATCCGGGTGGTCGGTCCAGTGGCCGAAGGACAGGAATCCGATGTTCTTCACACCGGAAACGAACATGGTGGCGGCGGTTCTTATTCCCACTGGATCGTGTCAGGTATTTCTGGCCCCCAGCCTCGCACCCCTCCCGCGGCACGCCTGGCGCCCTTAGGCGGGACCGGGGGATCAGCCGGCCGAGTAGGGGGTCCGGAACAGGGTGATTCCCCATTCCGGGTTGTGCAGCACGATTCCAGTCTCCCGCTGTGCAAACTGAAACGGAGCCTGAAGGTATCGATTCATCCGCGCCTGTTCCTGGTCCCACGGGAAGTTGCACGTGCCCAGGGAACTTTCCAGTGTCCCCACATCCGGCGTGATCGTTTCGCCGGCAATGCTGACCGTGACCGCATACGAAGCGCAGGGGATACGCACGGACATCACCGTGCGGCCGCCAACGCTGCCGAACCGTACCGCGTAATCGCCGGAGCTCATTCCCGGATCACGGGGCACAGAAGCCGGCGTCATGGAACCGGATGTGAAGTACTGGCACTCCAGCGCTCCATTGCCTACGACTTTCTCTGCACGCTGTGGCCGGCATTCATCTAAACCGTGCCCGGGGGCAGGCGGAATCGGCGGAGCCGGGGCGAGGGTCATGCCTGGTGACAGTCCGGCGCCCGTCGATGGTGCGGCCGTGGCGGCGGGCGGTTTGGTGACGGTTTGCTCGCCTGCCGACGTGCTGAGTGGGGGAGTTGACGCGCAGGCCGCGGTTAGCGCGACGACGGCGAGGCATACTACGGACAGCAGTGTCGGCGTCGTGTGCAATCCATAACGAGCGGGTCCCCCGGGCGCGGCCATGATCCGAACCCTAGGGGTTCGGGGCTTGTCCGTGCAACAACCCCCAGGCTAGGGGACCGGGGCCGGTGAGCTCTGCTGAACGTGCTGGTCCAGGACGTCCCGGGCGGTGGTCCACGTCCGGCTCCCGTACCGGTCGTTGCTGACGTAGTTCAGGGTCGCGTCGCCGCTGAACATGCTGGCGAAGTACTGCATGCCCTGCCACGGCGGGAACGGCTTGTCAGAGGCCGGCATGAGGGCTTTGACGGCCCGGCTCATAGCAGTCAAGGAGCCGACGCTGCCCGCGTAGAGGAGCCCGAATTGCGTTCCGGTCAGGTCGGACATGGTGGCTGCCAGGGTCCTTGCCGTGACCTGGTCTCCGGCGATCTGAAGGACGCGGGGCGCC
Organism: Arthrobacter sp. 05T410; assembly: GCF_056396505.1. Taxonomy (NCBI): domain Bacteria; kingdom Bacillati; phylum Actinomycetota; class Actinomycetes; order Micrococcales; family Micrococcaceae; genus Arthrobacter; species Arthrobacter sp. 05T410. The sequence continues at coordinate 176,890 of NZ_JBFTLP010000001.1, forward strand.
CGCTCGTCGAGGGCGGCGGCGGCGGTGTAGGAGGCAGTGTCATCCTTCGTGGTGAAGTCGAGCACCTGGTCGGCGTCGGACCAGAAGAGCACCCGACGCCGCGAGAACAGGATCATGGGAGCCTGCCCGGAGAGCATGTCGGTGAAGGCGCCATTGAGGATGGAAGTGGCCCGGATTTCGGTGGCATCCAGCCGCTGTGCAAAGTCTCGGCGGAACTGCAAGTTCCGGTTGCTTCGGGGGCGGATTCCGCGGTAATCGATGGAGTAATCGGAAGGGATGAAACGCGGTACGCCCACCGCGGCCGCCGCCTCCAGCAAGCGCGATTGGGCGTCGAAAATTGCGCTGTCCACGCCGTTGATCGCGGAGACTACGCAGTCAACATCCGCGCAGGCCCTTCGGAGGGCCACCGGATCGTCGTAGCCCGCCTGGATCACTTCGACGCCTTGGGCGCGGAGCTGCGCAATGCGCTCCGTGCTGGTCCCAGGCCGTGTCAGGACCCGAACGGTGGCCCCCAGGGCGACCAAATTCTGCAGGATACGCCCGCCGAGATCGCCGGTGGCGCCGGCCAGAAGGACAGTGCCCGGAGTGGGAGTCGTCGGGATCATGGTTCGCACCTCAAGTGTCGGGCGGAAAGGGATGGTGGGCTAAAGACTACCAACGGCAGGGCAGCTGCGATTCCCGCGTGTGACTCAATGCATCCCGGGCCGGACTGATCAGCGGAACCGTTGGACGTCGGTTCGCGGGTCGGCCTCTACTGCCAGCGGTGGGATTCCAGCGCACGAAACAGGGGAGCGCGGCCGCTTTTCAGATGGTCAACGGGGCGGGACCCGCCGAGTTCCCGGCAGGGTGTAACCATCCAGGCCGTGAAGTAGTTGTGCGGAACCTTCAGTTCTATGGCGCGCTGGAAGAGGTCGACGACGGTCGGGTGGAGGTGGCCGCCGGCGACGAATTGGAATCCCGGGCAGAACGTGCCGTCGTCGATGAAGACGCGGACGAGCTGCTGCATTACAGGGTCGGGGTCGTCCATCAGTTCGGCGAGGCGGCGGCGGACCTGTTCCAGGGCGGGCAGCGTGAATTCTGCCCTGATCCCCGCCCAGGTCTGGTCGTTGATCGGCTGACGGTTCAGTGTCACCGTTGCCTAGCCGCCGTCGCTGATGTCGTCCAGGAGCCACTGGACGGAGCGTGGATTCCGGCGCAGCGTGAAGGTGCGCAGCGCTGAATTAGCCCCCAGCCGGGCCTCGACGCGCCAGTATTCGGTACCGGCCGGGTTGGCGCCAGCGGCGGCCGTGCATCGGGTGCCCCGCCCGGCGTCACCGCCGATCCAGTGCCGGGATTCGGTGGCCGGATCGACAAGCCAGATCCGTCCGTCGTGCCGGATGGCAAGGGGCTTGCCTGCCGGGTCGAGCCGGACTTGAAGGTCAAGGGTTCGTGTGGGGTTTTCGGTGCTGAGGGTCATGGGGGTGGTCTTTCGTGGTGCGGTGCTGCGGGGGCGTGTTGGCGTTAGGCGGCTTTGACGAGGGGGAGTTCGTCCCAATGGGTGGTGTAGCGGGGGGAGAGCATGTCCCGTTTCATGGTCCAGTCCGGTCCGCCCCGTATGCCGGCGTGGCCGAGGCCGATGGAGCCGCGCCCGTATCGGCGGGTCACATCCTCCAGGAGGGTTCCGATGTGGCGTTCCTCGTGCGGGTTCTGGAACAGGGCCAGCGGTGCCTGGTTGCCGGTGGGCCGCAGGTCGGTGACCATGATGCCGGCCCGGGCGTATTTGATGCCTTCCTGGATGTGGGGCAGGAGGGCGTGGGCGGCCCGGGTGAGCAGGACGGGATCGGCGGTGGGCATCGGCAGCGGCACGCACACCGAGGGGTAGGAGGTGTCGTTCGGGTTGAAGTGCGAGGTGCCGGCGAAGGCGGTGAGGACCTTGGCCTGGAGGCCGTATTTGGCCAGCCGTGCCGATGCCTGCTGGCCGTAGACGGACAGGACCTGCCGCATGCCGGCGGCGGTGGTGATGGGGGTGGCGAAGGAGCGCGAGAAGATGAGCTGGTCCCGGCCGATCCGTTCTTCCTCCATCGGGATGCACGGCGTGCCCTGCAGCTCCAGGACGGTGCGCATCATGACCACGGAGAAGCGGTCCCGGATCATCACCGGGTCGGCCCGGGACAGGTCAAGGATGGACTGAAGCCCTAAGGCGTTGAGGCGTTTGGTCAGGCGCGTCGCGACGCCCCAGATTTCGATCACAGACAGCCGGCCCATCAGCGCTTCCCTGGTGGCGGCGGGCACGGAGTCCCAGTGGCAGACCCCGTCGAAGGCCGGGTTGTGCTTTGCCCATTTGTTGGCCAGTTTCGCGAGGGTCTTGGTCCCGGCGATCCCGACGCACACCGGAACCCCCACGTTGCGCCGCACGGCTGCCTTCATGGTCTGGCCCAGGACCAGCAGGTCCCCCGGCGCGCCTTTGACGCCCAGGAAGGCCTCGTCGATGCTGTAAACCTCCAACCAAGCGCTGTAGCGGCCCAGCAGTTCCATCACCCGGGCGCTGATGTCCCCGTAAAGCTCGTAGTTGCTCGAGAGGGCAACAAGTCCCCACTCCTTAGCCCGCGGGGCGAGTTTGAACCATGGTTCACCGAGGCCGATGCCGAGAGCCTTGGCTTCCGGGGACCGGGTGACGGCGCACCCGTCGTTGTTGGACAGTACGACGACGGGCCGGCCTTCGAGGGACGGGTCGAATACCCGCTCGGCCGAGGCATAGAAGCAGTTCACATCCACGTGCGCGATCTGCGGCATCCGCCGCATCGGGGAGGGCTTAGACATGGTGTGCCTCAAACATGGTGCAGGCAGCGGGTCGCGACACCCCAGATGACCAGATCCGACACGGACGGAACGCGGATGTCCGGGTAGGCCGGATTCTCCGCCTGCAGCACCACCCCGGTTCCCGTGATCCGCAGCCGTTTGATGGTCAGCTCCCCGTCCAGGACCGCAACGACCACGGACCCGTCCACCGGTTCCAGGGCACGGTTGACGATCAGCTCATCGCCGTCGCTGATGCCGGCGCGTTCCATAGAGTCTCCGGAGACCCGCACGACGTACGTGCTGGTGATGTCCTTGATCAGATGCTCGTTCAGGTCAATCCGCCCATCAAAGTAGTCCTGCGCCGGCGATGGATACCCGGCCGCGACGGGGACCGGAGAGATCAGCACCGACAGCAACGACATGCCCGCGTCTATCACGCGGGGACCGACAACAACGCCCACAACACACCCTTATTCGAATATATGTTCGATGCATTCAGTGTAGCCGGATGGACCGACAAAAGATGGACTCTGCCCATATCCCTCGGCTGCGTGGGCAGCGCGGTTTCTCCTCAATATCGCAACACCTGACTGAAGGGGAGCTGTATATGGGACGCTCGGCGTGTCGTCTGCGGAAGGTGGGGCCCGCGGGCTTGGTTGAGCGTAGGCGCTGTTATCGGCGTATGGGCAGCCAAATTTTGACAGTTGAGCCGCAATTCCCTTAGAACAGCGGCCAGGGCACCGCCGACATCTCACCGCTCGGAGCCGGAAACCGCCCTGCCAAGCGCAACCGTGCGCAGCGCGCGGCGAGCGATGCGATTTCTTCGGCGCTGAGCAAGTCCGCCAGGTTTCGGCCCAGCCCACCGTGCAGTCCTTCGCTGACACGATCGATGCCGTCGCGTTCCTCGGCGGTCAGAGCGTCTCCCAGCCATCCCCACAGCACCGTGCGCAGCTTGTGGTCACGGTGAAAGGTGAGCCCATGGTCCACGCCGTGCCGGTGTCCGTCCGTCATGGCAAGAATGTGGTCGCCTTTGCGGTCGGCGTTGTTGACGACCATGTCGAACACCGCCATGCGTCTGAGCGCTGGCGAGTCTTCGTGAACGAGGGCGACCATCCGTCCGTTCTCATCCCGTCCCTCGAGAACATGTTTCCAGCCCGTCTCCGGCACCTGGTCCGTCGCGACCAGGTTCACGGCGCTTTGGGCGGGGTCTTGCTCCTGCCAGAGCTGCACCATTCCTTCGCCCAAAGGACCATCGCGCAGCCAGGTGCGCGGCACCACGTCCCAGCCTAAGACTTGCGAGACCAGGTAGGCGGCCACCTCCCGGTGAGCCAGGGTGCCGTGGGGAAAATCCCACAGCGGACTTTCGCCTGCTATCGGCTTATAGACGACCACCACGTCGCCGATGCTGCCCAGAAATGTAGCGTTTGAAGCCGTCGTGATGCGTCCGGTGAGCGTCAGCTCGGCGGTCACTAGGTCCGGCGCTGGCATCAGACCTCGGGAAGGGTGCAGATGTGCCCGTCGGCGTCTATGGGGTAACCGCAGAGCGGGCACGTCGGACGCCCGGCGCCCACGATCTCACGGGTGCGCTTGGCGAATGCGCGGGCGGTGCCGACCGGCATTCGCACCAGCAGCATTTCGGACTCGTTAGCGCCGCCCTCATCAAGCGGTTCCTCGTTGTCATCAGCATCGACATCGGCGATGGGGTAGGCCTCTATTACGACCTGGGCCGTGGTTGGGTCCCAACCTAAGCTCATGGCGCCGGTGCGAAACTGCTCCTGAACGGCCTCGAGCTGGTCATTGTCGACAAGTTCAATGGGAGTGCTCGTGGGAACGCTGAAGGGGTTGCCCTCGACGGTGATGAGCTGGTCGAGAATTTCGTCGATCTTCTCCGCGAGCAGAGCCGACTGCTGCTTCTCCAGGGCAATACTCACGATCTGCGTCCCTGCGCGCACCTGCAGGTAGAATGTGCGCGCCCCTGGAAGGCCAATGGTGCCGACGACGATTCGATCAGGCCAGGCAAACTCGTGAACACGTGTAGGCATGTCAGTATTTTAGGCACATGAGGTTCATGGCGCCTTTTGCCCTGCACCGCCGCCCACCGGCGCATCGCCAGAGTGGATGCCGTTCGACAGCCACGACAGGTCACCCGCGTCGGTGTTGGTCGCGTAGACGCTCGGCCGACTAGCGCCGTAGCGCACGATCGATACGGAGGCGGGGCCTACGTTAATACGCTGGAACAGGTCAAGGTGCATGCCGAGCGCGTCGGCGAGGATTGACTTGATGATGTCACCGTGACTCACCGCCACCCACACGGCCCCTGGCCCGTACTCGGCTTCGAAGGCTGCATCGTGGCGTCGAATCGCTGCCACCGACCGAGCCTGCATCGCGGCCATGGATTCACCGCCGGGAAAGACGACGGCGGACGGTTGCGACTGCACAACCGGCCAGAAATCCTCGGTCGCGAGATCACTGAGCGTGCGGCCCTGCCACTGGCCGTAATCGCACTCGGTGAGATCGAGATCGACCGGCGCGTACGGCGTGCCAGCCTGGCGATCGAGGATGAGCTGGGCGGTCTGCTGACAACGCTCAAGAGGGCTCGACACCACCCCGACTACGGGCACGGCCGCGAGCCGGTCTCCGGTCAGAGCCGCCTGGTCGCGCCCGATCTGGTCCAGGCTGACGCCGACGGCCCGACCGGCCAGCAGTCCAGTGGCATTGGCTGTGGTGCGGCCGTGCCGCACGAGAATAACTGTCGCCATTCACCCAGCCTAACCACCCGGTCGATGGCGGTGTGAACCGTACCGGGTCGCGCCTTACGTCCGCGACGCAGGAGCGGGTCATAAAGCGTGGGGGAGCCCTTCAAACACGCCGGCACGCTCAAAGCCGCCCAGACGGACTCGGCACGGATCAACCAGCTCATGGCCGGCGCAGCAAAACCGGAAGAACCGGCACAGCCAGACCCCCGGCCGAAACCGACCCCCGCATGGAGGACGTCCTGTACCCGCTCCGCGCCGGATCCAGTAGTTCCCGCCCTCTCAGAGCGGTTGCGTCAAGTAATTCTGGCCCCGGTAGGACGGTTATCGCTGGCCCCACTTCGTGCATGGAAAGACAGTTCCGGCAACGTCAAGTAGCGCGGTCAGATGGTTCGCGGTTCGACGGGGATGCTTCGTTGTCCGGACAGAATGCCGATCGTCAAATTTTGATGAGAAGCAGTCCTGGGACCATGGTGGCGCTTTGGTCAGGCCCACTTGGACAGGAGGGCCGCATTGGCTTCTCGCAGGAAGATTAGATCCTCTTGTGGTGGGGCTTGCGGAGGGGCTGCCCACCACTCGGTGAGGTTGTCCGCAGTCACTAGCCTCCGCCCAGCATCGAGAGGAGTTACACGCCAGCGGTCGGTGGGCTGGAGGTCTGGGTGGTCGGGTCCGAGGACCTGAATCGCGAAGATGCCGGGCACGGAGCTCTTCACGAATCCGTGGTCGGCGCTGAGCTCCAGGTCTCCGGGGCCGGGGACGAGTATCGCGTGGTGACCGCGGATGTAATTGTCCGGTAGGTCGGGGCCCGGGGTTGCCCTTTGGAGCATCACACTCCCCGGGGTGACTAGTCCGAAGATGATTGGGGACATTTGGGCGTAGTCGTACAGAGAGGCCGAGTCGGCGAGGAGCCGCATCAGGGACGCCCCGGCGTCGTCCTTGCCCTTCTTGATCTCGGTGCCGGCGAGGATCCAACCTTCACCGGTGAACCGGACGTACCAGTCCCCGTTGACTGTGGGGAAGATCAGGTCCGCCCATCCGATGTCCTCGCAGCAGCGGGTCAAGACGCCGGCGACCTGGTGTGGTTCGCATTGGGTCATCGTGAAGTGGATTCCCGCGAGGATCGGTGCGGTCGCGTTGGCTGCTGCCCAGCCGGCGATCTGGTCAACAATGTTCTGGAAGGCGGGGCTGTCCACGGCCCATCGGTCCAGGTTCTTCTTCACGGGTCGAAAGAAGAGGGGCGTCTCGTTGTTGTCCAAGGCTGCGTCGACGGAGCAGATCGCGGCGCAGTACGCGTAGCGCCCTGTGCGGGGTCTGGGGCCGGGACGGTCGGCGCATGCCGTGATGGTTCCGGTGAATCCGAGGGGCGCGATTGCGTCGGCGATCATGGTCGCAATCTCTACGGCGTGTTTGGGCGTCATAACGGGGTGCACGTAGATTGCCGTCCCCTTGCTCACTTCAACCGCATGGAACCGTTGATCGAGGTGCTCCGGCATTCTGATTCCGGTGATAGCGCCGTCGATGTCATCAGCTGATGGCTGGTCCGATCCGCCGTCAGGCTTGCAGAGGAATCCCTGGGTGAACAGTGCGTCGGTGTTCACCCTGCGGATCTTGACCTCGTCGATGGTGATGCCTGTGCGATCACCCATTGAGAGCCCTCTTCAAGCTGTGTAGGCGCAGTAATCCTCGGAGACCTTGGCCCCGCTCGCGACCGAGGTGAGCTGCCTGGCTAGACCTAGATCAGGATTCTGTTCACGGGCGGCATTTTCTCAAGAAGTTATGGGCCAAGGCAACACAGTGGACACCGGCCTGAGGCCAGATCCTCCGCGGTTTCCCTGGCTCTGGCCGGCCCCTGCAGTGATCGTCATCGTCGGCACGGTCATAACAGGCGTGATCAGCTACCCGTCGGTGCCCGACGCGCTCGCGGTCCACCAGGGCGCGAACGGCGCGCCCAACCGGCTGGCAGCCAAGTCGGTGGGCTCCGCGTTCTCTCAGGTGTTCGTGCAACCCGGTGTGACCGGGTTGCTAGTGGGTCTCGCGGCGGCCACCTTCCACAGCCGGCCCGACCTCGACCCGGCGCGCCCGCTGGCCTCGGCGCGCTGGTACCGGCAGTACATGTCGCTGGGCGTCAAAGCGCTCTTCGGGCTGGTCGCGATGATCGACGTGGGGATGCTGGGCTCGTCGCCTTGATGTGGACCGGGACGGTCACGCCGTGGGCAGTGGGCGGGACTGGTGGTCGCGCTCCCGATCCCGGCCGCCGTCGTGGTTGCCGTCGTGGTCCTGGCCAGGAACAACCGCGAGCGCGATGAGGGTGAGAAGGACACAGTGCTGACCCACCGGGACGACGACAAGTACTGGCACGGTGGCCTGGTCTATATCAACCGCGAAGACCATGCGCTGATGGTTCCGCGACGGTTCGGACTGGGGTGGACGCTCAACTTCGGCAATCCAAGGTCAGCGATGCTTCTGGACGGCGCCGCGGGCGCCCCAGCGTCCGGCGAGTGACCTCCGAGAACCAAGGGTCAGCCTGTCAGCGGATTACCCGATAGCGCACGTGCGTGACGAGGCGGGAACCGCTCACGTCCGTGGGCTCAAGCTTGAGGTCCGTCACGCCGTCCAGCAACCGCTCGCCCGCTCCCAAAACTATGGGCGCAATGTGGAACCGCAGCTCGTCGATCAGCCCCGCCGAAAGGAATTGTCGGGCGGTCTGCGCTCCTCCGGCTATGGCCACGTCCTTACTGCCAGCGGCCTTCCGCGCCTGGGCCAACGCCGATTCGATCCCATCGGCCACGAAGTTGAACGTTGTGCCGCCCTCCATCTCCAAGGGCTCACGGGGGTGATGGGTGAGAACGAACACAGGTGCGTGATAGGGCGGTTCCTCACCCCACCATCCCCGCCACTGCTCATCCCATGCCCCGGGACCGGCGTACATGTTCCGGCCCATGATGTAGGCGCCGGCGGCGAGGATGCCGTCGAGCTCCGCAGCGTTGGACTCGGCTTCTTCGAACATCCACCTGTGGAGGAGTTCTCCGCCCCGGCCCAAAGGCTCCGTCATGCTTTGGTTTGGGCCCGCAACGAATCCGTCGAGGGAAATAGTCAGATCGCATGTGACTCTGCTCATGCGCCCATCATGCCAGCACTCGGCGGGGCCCTGACATATCAAGGCGCAGGCGTGCTAGCGGGTTTGGAGTTGGCGAATCAGCCGATCCGCTCGGCCAGGGACACGATAATCCCCTCCGGACCGCGCACATAGGCCATGCGCCAGATGTGCTCGTACTGGCCGATGTCGCCGACCAGCCCGTAGCCGTCCGCGGCCAGCCGGTCGACGACCGCCTGGAGGTCGTCGACCTCGAAGGCCACGTTGCGCAGCCCCAACTCATTGGCCATCGCCGCGGGCGATCCAGGCTGGTGGTCGGGCCGGACAAAGCTCGAAAGCTCCAGCCGGGTACCTCCGTCGGGCGGCCGGAGCATGACGATCTCCGTACGGGAGTCGGGGATGCCGATCACCGTGTCGAGGAACTCGCCCTCGACGAACATCGGCGCGCCCTCGACCTCGAGGCCCAGCCCGACGAAGAACGCCGTCACCTCTTTGAGATCGGCAACGGTGATACCAACATGATCGAAACGCCGTACCTGTGACATGAGATCAATCCTCCGTTGTTCATCTTGTCGATCCATCGGAATTGCTGAGCCGACGGGGATTCTCAGCACAATCATCGGCGAAATCCTTCAGAGCCGCATCGCCGTCGTCCTCTGCGATGAAGCACTGACCGTTGATGAAGCACTGACCGTTGGGGAGGAAGCCGTCCAGGTAGCCGGGGTCCCGTTTCCACCCTGAGGGGAACATACTGGGGTGGTGAGCATCGACGCCCGGTCACGGGCGGAGGGGAGGCGGCGGCCCGGGGCCGGCACGAGCCCGTATCCGCCGATCGCCGACTATGGGTTTTTGTCTGACTGTGAGGCCAACTGCTTGATTGCATCGAGCGGGCAGGTCGAGTGGATGTGCGTGCCGCGTCACGACTCACCGAGTGTGTTCTCCACTATCCTCGACCGCGCCGCGGGTGGCTTCAAGGTGGCACCCTACGGCGTCCGGGAGCCCACTGCGCGCCGCTATCTCCCCGGCAGCTTGATCTTGGAGACCACCTGGCAGACCAGGACGGGCTGGCTGATCGTGAGGGATGCCCTGGTGATGGGTCCGTGGCACCACACCGACGAGAGGGCCGGCCGGTACCGCCGCCCGCCGACGAACTACGAGGCCGAGCATTGCCTGCTGCGCACCGTACGGTGCGTCAACGGTGCGGTTGAGCTGTCCGTGCTGTGCGAGCCGGTCTTCGGCTACGGCCAGCGCCGGGCACGGTGGGAGTTCTCCAGCCCCGCATACGGAGAGGCCGTGACCGTCAGCGGCGATGAGGGGGATCCGGTGCTGCATCTGACTACCGACCGCCGGCTGGGCATCGAGGACTCCATCGCGGTCATTCGCAGCCGGATGACCGAGGGCGAGCAGGCCTTTATCGCGCTCTCCTGGGGGTCGCTGCCCCCGCCGCGGACGTGGGAAGAAGCCACACGCAAGCAGTGGCAGACCACTGAATTCTGGAGGCAATGGATCACCGGGGGCGAGTTCCCGGACCACCCGTGGCGGGAGCAGCTGCAGCGCAGCGCGCTGACGTTGAAGGGCCTCACCTACGCGCCGACTGGAGCTCTGGTCGCGGCGCCCACCACCTCGCTGCCCGAGACACCCGGGGGAGAGCGGAACTGGGACTACCGGTACACATGGGTGCGCGATTCCACGTTCGCGCTCTGGGCCCTCTACACCCTCGGCCTGGACCGGGAAGCCGACGACTTCTTCGCTTTCATCCGCGACGTCGCCGCCGAGGACGACCTGCAGATCATGTACGGCATCGACGGCGAAAGGGACCTTCCCGAGGTTACTGTCGAGGGACTCGGCGGCTACGACGGCGCCCGCCCCGTCCGGATCGGCAACGCTGCCGCCCACCAGCGCCAGCTCGACGTCTGGGGCATGATGCTGGACTCCGTCTACCTCCACGCCAAATCCCGTGACCAGCTTCCCGAGCCGCTCTGGCCCGTCCTGCTCCGCCAGGTCGAGCAAGCCGCCGCCCACTGGCGGGACCCCGACCACGGGATCTGGGAGGTCCGTGGCGAACCGAAGCACTTCACCTCCTCAAAGCTCATGTGCTGGGTCGCCCTGGATCGTGGTGCCCGGCTGGCGCGCCTGCACGGTCAGGCTGATTACGCCCGAAAGTGGGACGCCATCGCCACGGAGATTCATGAGGACATCTGCCGCAATGGTGTCGACGACCGAGGCGTGTTCGTCCAGTCCTACGGCACAACGAACCTCGATGCCTCGCTTCTCCTTGTTCCGCTTGTCCGATTCTTGCCCGTCAACGATCCTCGCGTGCGCGCCACGGTCGTGGCCATCGCCGATGAACTCACCCGGGACGGACTCGTCCTGCGCTACCGTCCCGAGCAGACCGACGACGGTCTCACCGGCGACGAAGGGACCTTCACGACCTGCTCGTTCTGGCTCGTCTCGGCCCTTGTCGAGATCGGGGAGGTGGTTCGCGCCAAGGCACTGTGCGAACGTCTGCTGTCCCTTGCCAGCCCCTTGGGCCTCTACGCTGAGGAGCTGGATCCGGTGAGCGGCCGTCACCTCGGCAACTTCCCACAGGCGTTCACCCACTTGGCCCTCATCAACGCGCTCGTGCACCTCATCCGCGCCGAAGAAACCAACCGCGCGGCGCAGTTCGCCCCGGCCCACCGCACGCCCTGAGACGCAGACGAAGGTCAAGGTACGGATTGCAACGACGGGCTCAAGCTTCCACGGGAAGCCGCCCTGACGCGGGTCCCGGAACCGGATGTTCTGCCCCGCCGCAGCCGTGCGGAGACGTGACCCATTCGGAGAGGCAAGGAGCAGCCCATGTGGAGTGACGTGCAGGAATCCKAGCCCTCAGCTTCCTGGCTGGACCTGCCCGAGAATGGCTGGGGGGCGCTCATCGGCTGGGCAGCCGGCCTGGACAACTTACGCCGCCGCCCGTCCTCGGACGCCGGCAGGACAATCACCGGTTACACCGAGCGCGGGGGTAAGCAACAACCCTTCGAGGAACCGTTCACAGCTGCCGACCGGCTGGGAATCGACGATGACATCGACCGGTACCTCCGGGATGCCGGCCTCCCGCCGCGGCCGAGGGGCTACGTCTGGATGATCCGTGTCCCGGAAGGGCACGCATCATCCGAGGCCTTCTTGGCTGAGGTAGACACCGCAATCCTTCGAACCGCCGAAGGCTCTGTCAATCCGGAGCAGCTGCGGCCGATCGTCGCGGCTATTCTCCGCGATTTCTATGCGAAGGACATTTGATCAATCAATACGGAGACCTGAGAACGGGTGGTGGGGGAGCTGGGCTGACAGGACCGGGAGCGATCTAGGGGAGTTCGCCCGGTCGTGAATCCGGCAGCCCAATGGTAGCCGTGCAGGGAGCCTCCCGTGGATTCGGCGCCTATCCGGCAGCTCATTTGTCGCCGTCGGGGGCGTGCAGGGAAGCGGACCGCCCCGGGACGTCCGTAATGATCTCAAAACAGTGGTTACTCAGCTTGGAAGCTGAGCGTATTTATCCCGCTCGTCCAGGTCAAAGTGTCCTGCGTATAGGTCATTGAAATGGGACGTTTCAATAATTCATGAATCCAAGCTTGATGGTCACCGGAAGTACCGATGCAGCCGCTGGCGCCAGTGGCGATTTTTCCGAGGGTCATGATGTTTCCAGCAATTGTGGCTGGCCCGCTGATGGGGGAGCAGTCTGTTTTCATGGCCAGCTGCAGGGTACCTTCGACGGAGCTCAGTCGCACCTTGATGGTCCCGGCGGCCGCCCAGGGTAGAGCCATACCGTTTGATGTTGCGGCGACGCTGCTGTAGGTGGAGCAAGGCGCGGTAGGCAGGAAAGCTGCACACGTTTCCTGCGGCGGGCCGGAGGTGGCCGGGACGGGGCTGTTACCCACGGAGCTGGTCAGGGCACCCGGTGATGTTGCTGCGATTCCGGAAGTGGTGGGCGTGGAGGCTGCTGATCCCGGCACCCCTGATGGGGTGGCTGCGCATGATGTCATGAGCAATGCCGCCAGAACCGAAATTCCTATTCGAAGGCGCCAGGCGCGATCCATTGTTCCCCCTTGAGAATGAACGCTGAACCCGAGCATAGGCTCCCAAACCTAGGTTGTCTTTGGCTTCTGCTGATGAATTTGACGGTCAAGATTCACGCCCATACCCCAGTCAAGGGACAAGAAATTGACATGGCGTTTCCCGAGGCGGCCCAGACGCCCGAAACGGAGGCTGACGGGGTGGCCATTTTCTTGCCATGAACCCTGGTCCGTCCTTACATACCGCCTACTGGCATCTCTGCGATCAAGTTCGGGCGTATTTGATATGGAATAGCGCCCAACTTCTGGGAATTTCGCACGTGGGCCGCGAGTCTCTCCGCTAATGTCACGTTATGCAACATCTTCGTCGATTCCCGCCGGCTCTCTATGCCGAGGCTCTCGAGTCCTGGACGTTCCTCGATCTTGCCGACAAGCGTCCGCTTTTCACTTCGCCGTTCGGTGACGTGTTCTTGCAGACGGAGAGCGGATTCTGGTTCCTCGACGTCATTGCCGGTGAACTTACTCGGCTGTGGTCGAGCGAGGGTGATCTGATCGCGGTACTGAACTCTCGCGAGGGGCAAGCCGAGTACCACATGGTCGGTTTGGCCGACCAGGCAGAGAACGCGGGCCTCCAACCGGGCGAGGCCGAAATCTACGGTTTTCGCATACCACCAGTTCTCGGAGGTCCAACCGAACTTAGCAACGTCGAGTTAGGCGAATTTGTCGTGACCCTGAACATTGCTGGCCAGATTCACGATCAGGTCCGAAGTCTTCCCCCCGGAACACCGATCAGCGGAATATCCCTGGCCTAAAGGCGATGTACGAAGACGCATTGGCTGCGTGGTCCGAATGGTCGGGGGAGAGGGGGGCTGCCTGATGCATCTGATGAGATGCAGACTACAAGCGGGAAAGTACCTTACCGGTCTGAGTCCAGTTCGTCGGAGTTGGGTGGCTAGATCAGTCGGATGTTAGCGGCGAGAGGTCATGGGAATCCCATGCGGGCTGTTTCATGCCTTCCCCTGCCTAGCAGCGACAGGTACGCTCACGGTGAGAAACACTGGGGGAAAATTCCGCATGGACGTTGAGGGCACCGGCAAGGCTAGGTCCAGCAAGGCGACGTGGCAGTCCGTCTACTCCATGCTCGGGCCCTTGAAAATCGCCAATCTCACGATGCTGGTAGCCATCATCTTGGCCGTCGTGTTCCAACCCAAAGCTAATGATCCGAGCACCTACTGGGCAGCAGCTATGGTGGCCTTCGTTATGCTTGTGGCCGGCTTTTTCCTGGTTCGGGGAGGGCTCCGGTTGAAGCGCGTCCGGACATCCGCCGCGGAGGACCGGCGGCGTATCGCGGCGGGTCTTCCCCTGGACCCAGAAGACCCCGAAGACTAAATAGGCAGGGGCAGATAAGCCGCCCCCGGGGGAGAACCATATTCGTCGAACTCTGCCCCCGGTTCCGCCGATCGATTGCCCCTACGTCCCGAGGCCAGGACCCGTTCAACTTCGAGGTCGGCCAGATCGAAGACGCCTTGCAGCTCTGCCCGGGTGAACGCCAGATTCAGGATCGAGCGCTCATGGGCGAAGAACCCGTCGGCATCATCGACGGTCCAGTTCTAGCTGCACGGTACCTCGAACCAGTTGACCTTTACACGCCCGGGCTGTTGCCCGGCGCGGCGCCGGACGGGCCCGGATGCCTGTAACGGCGAGGACTTCGGCGTCCAGTCAGTCGAAACCGGGGAGTGCGTATCACCGGGTCCTAATCTGCAGATTCTGCACTTGGATTGATTCAACTTGACATAATGTTGATTATCGGCACTTAAAGGAGGATCGGAAAGTGGGGGTCATCTGGTTAGCCAGCGAAGGTGTCTGGGTCGTCCACAGTGGATAGGTCCGGCCGCGGATGAGCGCCCCGGCCAGTACCCAGACTGTGGACACAAAGCGCTGGGCGAACCGAACGTCGTATCTGTCAGCTTGCCTGGCCGCAGCCTGACTGCTGCAGTCTCAGGTGGTCAGAACCGAGACTGCATAGGACGCATGGTCGACTTGTTTTTCGTACAGGGATGGCCCGACGCTGCATATTCGCCCTGCAGGAGCTCCTGAGACTTTGCGGGATATGGCGCCTGATAGTGTGATATCGGTTTCACCACTTTCACCACTTTCACCTACTTTCACCCTGGAGGTCCCGGTGCGGAACCCGTTCAAGCCCACCGCAGGAGCCACACCGCCGGACTTGATTGGGCGGGCCGGGCTCTTGGATGAATTCGAGTACGGCCTGCAGCAAGGCTCGGGAGCACCCGGGCTTTTGACCATCATCACCGGATCCAGAGGCATCGGCAAGACAGTCATGCTGAGCGCCGCGGAACGGATCGCAGGGACTCACGGCTGGGCGGTTATCTCCCGAACAGCAAACCCCGGTTTCCTCGCCGGAATCGGCGACGACATGCTCCGGCTTGTCGAGGAGCTCGGAGACGGGCCCCCAACACGGAAAATCACAGCATTCTCGGCGGCAGGGTTCGGACTAACAACGCAACTCCCCCAGGAACGGAGTGCCGACTGGCGACGGACCGGGAACGACCTTCTGCGGCTGTTGGACGCAAAAGGTACAGGACTCGTTATCACCATCGACGAGATACATGCGGTCGACCGCACAGAAATATCCCAACTGGCCGCTGAAGTGCAGCATTTCATCCGCGACGGACTGCCCATCGGCCTCATCTTCGCCGGCCTGCCATCCGCCGTCTCCGACCTCCTAAATGAAGGAGTGGCGACCTTCCTGCGACGCGCCGACAGGATCAATCTCCACGAGGCAGCCATCGCCGAAGTCACCGCATCCTACAGCGAGCTCTTCAGCGAGGGAGGAATGGGCGTCTCCCCCGGCCTCGTCAGTGAAGCCGCGGAGGCTACCGAGGGCTACCCCTTCCTTATTCAGCTTGTGGGCTACTACCTCTGGCTGGAGGCGGGAAAGGCCAACTGGAAACTGGATGAGAGCAGCGTGCAGAGCGCCATCACCGCCGCTCAAAGACGAAACACATTAGTAGTCGTCGAGTCAGCACTATCGGATATCTCGGACAAGGACCGCGAGTTCCTCGACGCCATGGCCCTTCAGGATGGAGCATCGGCAGCGGGCCTGATCGGAAACATCATGACGGCCAAGCCCAACGTGGTGTCCAAGTACCGAAAGAGACTCATCGCCGCGGGACTGATCGAGTCAGCCGGCTACGGCAGGGTGGACTTCGCAATCCCCGGACTCCGCCAATACCTCCGCGAAACAGCGTCGGCCTGAAGCAGTGACATAACGTCAGCGGAGCTCCTCGACCAGCCCGATGATGATTCCGGCGGGGCCGCGGACGTAGCCCAGCTTAGGGGACCGGGAATTCTTGCCGTTGACGAACACCGTGCGTCGACAACATCCAGGAATCGGCGGAAAGTCCGCACTGGATCATGACCGAAGAAGCTCCGGGCCGGCTCCTTGAAGAAGCCGGCCCGGAGCTCGTAACGGGTCACCCAACGACGGCCCGTCGCCCGGAGCCCGGATTAGGCGGAAATCTTGTCCGCCATGCCGGATTGTGCCGCGCGGGCCGCCGGCACGCCGTCGCCGTCCTGGCCGTACAGCCAGTCGTTGTACCGGAAATCGTTGTCCATCCGGCTCTTGAAGAGCAGGTTGCGCAGCGTCCGGGCCAGCCCGGAGACGTGCCAGGATTCGCCCCAGACGCGGGCGCTGCGCTGGACCCTGGCGGTGCGGCCGGCGCGGAGGTTGTTGAATTCCTTGATCGCGCCGTCCCAGGCCGCGGGGTTGACGCCGTCGGCGGTGAACACGGTGCCGTTGGTGACGTCCTGCAGCACTGCCGCGTCCTCGAGCGCCTGGCAGGCGCCCTGGGCCAGGTACTGCAGCATCGGGTGCGCGGCGTCGCCCATCAGCACCATGCGGCCGGCCACCCAGTTTTCGATCGGATCGCGGTCGTACATGGGCCAGCGCATGCTGGTGCCCAGGTTTTTCAGCGCAGCCTGGACAGCGGGGACGCAGTCCTTGTACGCGGCCTCGAGCTCGTCGACTCCCCCGTACTGCTCCTCGCCGCGCTCAAAGGAGGCGGACTTGAAGACGGCCACGGTGTTCAGCAGCTCGCCCTTGCGTAGCGGGTACTGCACGAGGTGGCAGTCCGGTCCGAGGTAGACAATGACGTCCTCGAGGTCCGCCTTGGGTGTGTGTTCGGTAATCGGCACGGTGCCGCGGTAGGCGACGTAGGCCGAGGGGACCGGCTCGTCGCCGGCAACGAGCGGGCGCAGGGTGGACTTGAGCCCGTCGGCGCCGATGACGACGTCGGCCTCGTAGTCCACGCCGGCGGCCGTGTGGGCCACTCCCCTGCCGTTCACGGTCTCCACGCTCTCGACCATGACATCGTTGACCAGTTTCACGCCCGCCGCTTCGCAGCCCTCGAGCAGGACCCGGTGCAGGTCGCTGCGGTGGATCACCACGTAGGGCGCACCGTAGCGTTCCTCGAATTCCCCGCCGAGGCTCTGGCGCGTGAGCTCCTCGCCGGTGACGGCGTCGCGGAAGACCAGGTGCTTGGGCTGGACGCCAATCTCCAAGGCCTTGTCCAGCAGGCCCCAGCGTTTCAGGACACGGGAGGCGTTGGGCGCCATCTGCAGCCCAGCGCCGACCTCGCCGAATTCGGGCGCCCGCTCCACGAGGGTGACGTCGGCGCCGCTTTCCCGCAGCGCGAGGGCTCCGGCCAATCCGGCCATTCCCCCTCCGATGACGAGGACATCGGTGGACCGGCCGTCGGTGGACAGGAAACTGGTGGACGGGACGTGCTCAGACATTGCTTGCTCCTGTTAGTGAAGGGGAGGTTGAGAGTTTTGATTTGAGTTTGAGCCCGACGGCGGCCAGCAGGACCGCTGCTATCGCGGCTGCACCGGCGAAGGCCAGGAAATTGGAATTGACGCCCAGACCGGCAGCCAGCAGGAGGCCACCGATCTGGGGTGCGGCGACGGCGCCGATGCGGCCGGTCCCCAGTGCCCAGCCCAGCGCGGTCCCGCGCAGGTGCCCGGGATAGTGGCTCGCGACGGCGGCGATGATGAGGCACTGCGTGCCGTGGGTGCCGACGCCGGCGAGGACCAGCATGAGGTACACGACGGTGACCGGCGGTCCCGCAACCAGGACCACGAGAGCGCCGGCGGCGACGGCGGCCGCGGCGATCGCCGTCGGAATCGGACCGAAGCGGGTCCCGGCCCAGGCCGTGATCACCGAGCCGGCCACCGCACCCAGGTTGAGGGCCAGGGCGAAGGTCAGGGCGGAGCCCAGGTTGTAGCCGGCCAGCTGCATGAGGTTGGGCAGCCAGGTTCCCAGCCCGTACCAGGCGAACAGGGTAGCGATCGTCGCGAGGGCGAACAGCAGGCTCACCCCCAGGTAAGGGGCGCGGAGCAGGGACTTGAAGCCGATCGGCTCTTTGAGGTTGCGAGTTCCCCTGTCCGCGGCACTGACCGGGGCCAGCGTCTCGGGCAGGTATTTCAGTCCGAGAGGCACCACGATCATCAGTGCGAGCACGGCCACGAGGAACATGGACTCCCAGCCGAAGGCAGGGATCAGCTGGATGCCGACGAGGGCGGCGATGGACCCGCCGATCGGGACGCCGGACATCATCAGGGTGGCGATGGTGGACCGCCACTTAGTGGGGACCAGTTCGGCAACGAGGGCGTTCGCCGAGGGCACCAGGCCACCGAGCCCGATGCCCGCCAAGAGCCGCAGCCCCCCGAAGGCGGCCGCATTGGGGGCGAAGGCGCAGAGGATGGTGAAAATCGAAAAGACGATGGCGCAACCCAGGATGGTGCGGCGGCGGCCCCACGAGTCGGCCATCCGGCCGGCGAAGATCGCCCCGATCATCATGCCGACGAAAGCCATGGAACCAATGGTCCCGGCGGTGGCCTTGGTCAGCCCCCATCCGGTCTCGGAGATCAGGGAGGACTGGACCGTGCCGTAGACGATCAGGTCGTAGCCATCGAAGACCACCAACAGCCAGCAGACCAGGACGGCGGCTGCCGAGCCTTTGGAGAACCGTGATGCGGGCCCACCAACGGTTAAGGGGGCAGGGGCCCCCGGCGAAGACCGTTGCGGCACTGCAACAGATTGTGTGTGATTCATGCCACTCACTGTCCTAGCCGCCGCAGGTGAACCACAATACAATTCTGATGTGCAGAACAACCCATCCGCCAGAGCGGCCCGCAAGCCCGTCCAGAAACGGCCCACCTATTCCATCGAGGCGGTGGACAACGCGCTGCAGCTCCTCCAGCTGCTCCGCGACGGCGGAGCACTCCGGCTCAAGGACGCCGCCGAGGAGCTGGGCGTGGCGCCGTCCACCGCCCACCGCCTGCTGGCGATGTTGGTCTACCGGGGATTCGCCGTGCAGGATGAAACGCGCCGCTATGTCCCCGGCCCGGCAATGGGCGTCGGGCCGGCCGGCCTGAGCTGGACCCGGCTGCTCCGATCCCTGGCCCAGCCGCACATGGAGCTTCTCTCTGCACGGCTCAACGAGACGGTGAACCTCATGGTGCGGGTGGGGACGAAAGTGCGCTTCCTGGCGACGGTGGAAGGGAGCAATGTGCTGCGGGTTGGTGACCGGCAGGGGACGGTGATGGCCGCCAACAAAACGTCCGGAGGCAAGGCCATGCTCGCCGAACTGGAACCGCCGATGATCGATCAGCTCTTTCGCAGCAACAATGCCGAAATTGGCGGGGACACCATTGCGGCCGCGGAGTACCCGGCGTTCCTGCGTGAGCTTGAATCCGTCCGCAGTAACGGATTCGCGGCCAATTTTGAAGGCACGGAAGAGGGCGTGAGCGCGCTCGGGATGGCCCTGCACAACCGGCACGGGCACGTGGTCGGCGCACTCAGCGTCGCCACCCCCGCGACCCGCTTCCGCCGCGTGTTTGACGCCGGGCTGGTCCCCGCCCTGCGGGAAACCTGCCGGCAGCTGGAGATCGACATCGCGGCCAACCCGGCCGAGCCGGACTGAGCGCCGCGGGAGCCCGGTTCCGGGAATTCTGACCAGCAGAATATGTTGGGGGTCACACACCGGCATCCGTAGAGTCGAACTACGCCAACGAACTGTTCTGACCTACCGAGGAGGCCCACGTGTCCATCAGCGCCGAGAACACGACTCACGAATCAGTGGCCGCGGGGCACACTGCTCCGGAGCCGACGCCCGAAGAAGCTGCCCAGCTCAAGGAGCTGTACCGGGATTTTGACCGCGAAAACCTGATCCCGCTGTGGACCGAGATCGCAGACCTCATGCCGATGGTCCCGACCCCCAGGGCGGTCCCCCACGTCTGGCGGTGGAGCGACCTGTACCCGCTGGCTGCCCGTGCCGGCGATCTGGTCCCGGTGGGCCGGGGCGGGGAACGCCGGGCCATCGCCCTGGCCAATCCCGGCCTGGCCGGGACGCCGTACGCCACCCCCACGCTGTGGGCAGCCATCCAGTACCTCGGCGCCCGCGAAACGGCGCCCGAGCACCGGCACTCGCAGAACGCCTTCCGCTTCGTCGTCGAGGGCGAAGGGGTCTGGACTGTGGTGAACGGGGACCCGGTGCGGATGTCCCGCGGCGACTTCCTGCTGACCCCGGGCTGGAACTTCCACGGGCACCACAACGACACCGATGAGCCGATGGCCTGGATCGACGGCCTGGACATCCCGTTCGTGCACTACGCTGACGCCGGCTTCTTCGAATTCGGCACCGAGCGCGTCACCGACGAGGCCACCCCGGACATCTCCCGCTCCGAGCGGCTCTGGGCGCACCCGGGCTTGCGCCCGCTGTCGGGCCTGGATGACACCACGAGCTCCCCCATCGCGGCCTACCGCTGGGAACACACGGACCGTGCCCTGTCCGAGCAGCTGCTGCTCGAGGACGAGGGCCATCCGGCCACTGTGTCCCAGGGCCACGCCGCCGTCCGCTACACCAACCCCACCACCGGCGGGGACGTGATGCCGACCATCCGCGCCGAATTCCACCGGCTCCGCGCCGGGGCCAGCACCGAAGCGGTCCGCGAGGTGGGCTCCAGCGTCTGGCAGGTCTTTGAAGGCTCGGGCTCGGTGGTCCTCAACGGCGAAACCCGGACCCTGGCCAAGGGCGACCTCTTCGTGGTCCCGTCCTGGCAGGAATGGTCGCTGCAGGCCGGAACCCAGTTTGATCTGTTCCGCTTCAGTGACGCCCCCATTTTTGAACGGCTGAACTTCAACCGCACCTACATCGAAGGACGCAACAAGTAATGAGACTCCTCACCCTCCGCACCTCTGTTGGAGACAAAACAGTTAATAAGGCTGTCCGCCAGGACGGCGACACCCTGACCGAGATCGACGGCTTCGCCGACGTCGGAGAACTGCTCCGCACCCAGGACTGGGAAGCAACCGCTAAGGCGGCGGCCGGCGCCACGCACCCTCTCGAGGGCGCCGACCTGGACGCCGTCGTGCCCTCCCCCGGCAAGATCATCTGCGTGGGCCACAACTACCGCAACCACATCAAGGAAATGGGCCGGGAAGTCCCCGAGTTCCCCACCCTGTTCGCCAAGTACCAGGAATCCCTGATCGGCCCCAACGATGACCTGGCGCTGCCGCAGGAATCCGACGCCGTCGACTGGGAAGCCGAACTCGCCGTCGTGATCGGCAAAAAGGGCCGCCGGATCAGCGAAGCCGACGCCGCGGACCACATCGCCGGCTACGCCGTCCTGAACGACGTGTCCATGCGCGACTACCAGTTCCGCACCATCCAGTGGCTGCAGGGCAAGACCTGGGAGAAGTCCACCCCGTTCGGCCCCGCCCTGGTCACCAAGGACGAGTTCACCGCCGGGCCGCTGATGACCTCCGCGGTCGACGGCGAAGTCCAGCAGAGTACCCCGACCGGTGACCTCGTGTTCACCCCGGAGTTCCTGGTGTCCTACATTTCCACGATCATCACGCTGAACCCGGGCGACGTGATCGCAACCGGCACCCCGGGCGGCGTGGGCCACGCCCAGGACCCGAAGCGCTACCTGCAGGAAGGCCAGATCCTGGTCACCACCATCGAGGGACTGGGCCAGCTGAAGAACCGCGTCATCAAGGAAGCCTGATGGTTGCCCGCCAGGACCAGACGACGGACCCAGAACTGCTCGCGGCGCTGCTGCAGGCACGGCGCGGCACGGCGTTCTTCGCCCGCAAGCTCAACGAGCTCTCCGACGCGGAACTCGACGGCGACTCGCTGCTGCCGGGCTGGACCCGCCGCCACATCACCGCGCACATCGGCTACAACGCCCGGGCCATCGCCCGGCTCATCGAATGGGCTGCCACCGGGGTGGAGACCCCGATGTACCCGTCCACGGAGGTCCGGGACCACGAGATCGACTTCGGCGCCACGCTGAGCCCGATCGCGCTCCGGCACCTCTTCGACCACTCCGCCGTGCACCTGAACGTCGAATGGCGCGACCTGCCTGGGGACGCCTGGCACCACAAGGCCCGCACCATCCAGGGCCGGGAAGTGCCCGCCACGGAAACGGTGTGGATGCGCAGCCGCGAAGTCTGGATGCACGCCGTCGACCTCGCCAACGGCGCGAGCTTCGCCGACATCCCGGCGCCGGTGCTCGAACGGCTGCTGACGGACATTACCGGCGCCTGGACCACCCGCGGCACCGATCAAGGCCTCGTCGTCACGGTCACAGACCGCGGTCTGACCTTCGGGGACACGGCGTCGGCGACCCCCACCGTGGTCTCCGGACCGCTGGCCGCCGTCGTCGAATGGGCCGCCGGACGCGGCAATGGCGGCGTCACCGCCACCGGGCCCGGCACTGAAGCGAACGACGGGACGGTTCCAGCCGCCCCGAAGTGGATTTGAGCACTGGCTAAACGGCAGTAAAACGGTCGTAAAAGCGGAAGGCCCCCTCGCCGAGGGGGCCTTCCGCTTTTCGTGCCTGGTTGGCTCAGCCCAGGTGCACGACTGGAGTGTCGCCAGCTGATCCGGTGAACGTCTCGCGGTCGATGTTGATGAGCAGGAGCGCTACCGGGGCAATCAGGATCGCGACGCCTGCGGCCCAGAGGAACACCATGGCATAGCCTGCAGAGAGGGCCGATAGCGTCGCGCCACCGGCCGTGGCTGCTGCGGCGATGGTGCCGAACAGGGCGATGCCGAGGGAGCCGCCGATCTGCTGCGAGGCGTTGACCAACGCACTGGCCACACCGGAGTCATCCTTGTCCACGCCGAACAGGGCGAGGTTCTGCATGGGCACGAACACCATGCCCAGCCCGATGCCAAGCAGAAGCAGGGCGGGAAGCATGTTGACGAAGTAGCTGCCCTGGGCGCTGACCTGTGTGAGCCACAGCATCGCAGCCGCCATGAAGACCGGCCCCGCGGCCGTCGGGATTTTGGCCCCCAGTTTCGGCAGGTTCTTCGCGACGAGCGCTGCCGTGATGATTACCGCAACGGTCATCGGCAGCGAAGCCAGCCCGGCGAGGAACGGAGCGAAGCCCAGCACGATCTGGATGTAGAAGTTGATGAACAGGATGCCGCCAATGAGGACAGCGCCGGAAAGGAACGACGCCAGGAAGGCGGCCGCGCGGTTTCGTTCGGTGGCCACGCGCAGCGGCAGGAGCGGATGCCTGACTTTCGTCTCGACCAGGACGAAGAGTGCCAGGAGAACTGCGCCGCCGGCAATGAAGCCCCAGGCTTCGGGGGCACCCCAGCTGTGCTCGGCGTTGGTGAAGCCGTAGACAAGGGATCCCGGGCCGAGGGCTGCCAGAATGACCCCGGGCCAGTCGTACTTGGTGGACCCCTGGGCCTTGCTTTCACTGACCAGGGACCACACGCCGAAGAGGGCGATGGCGGCAATCGGCACATTCACGAAGAAGCACCAGCGCCAGCTCACGTGTTCGGTCAAAAACCCGCCCAGCAGGACACCGGCGGCCGCGCCGACGCCGGTAATGGAACCGAAAATCGCGAACGCCGTGCCGCGGTCCCTTCCGCCAGGGAAGGCGACGGTCAGGAGCGCCAAGGCTGCCGGGGCGAGCAGCGCAGCGAACACGCCCTGCAGCCCGCGGGCGCCGATCAGCTCCCAGGGCTGCTGCGCGATGCCGCCGACCAGGGACGCGGCGGCGAAGCCGACGGCGGCCACAAGGAACGTCCGCTTGCGGCCCCAGAAGTCTGCGATGCGTCCGCCGAGCAGCAGGAAGGCACCGAAGGCCAGCGCGTAGGCCGTGACCACCCAGGAGCGGGTCGAGTCGCTGATCCCCATCTCGAGCTGGAGGCGCGGAAGCGCCAGATTCACGATCGTGCCGTCCAGCACCACCATGAACTGCGCGAGGGCGAGGAACACCAGCGCCCACCAGCGGTTCCCTGGCCTGCTCCCCCGCCGGACGACTGCCTCTCCCAACTGCGTTGCCATACCCATGTCCCATCCTCCAAAGTAGTAATACTTATAAAAGTATAACTAGCAGGGGCGACGCGTCATGACCGTGGCAGGGGGTGATGTGGGTTACTCGGGTTCGGAGAGTATCGAGGCGAGGCGCTGCAGGGCCGGGAGGCTGGCGGCAATTTGCTCGCGCTCTTCAGGCAGCAGCCGGGAACTGGCCGACTCCAGCGCCTCCGCCCAGGCGCCCTCGAGGAGCGCCTTGATCCGCTGGGATTCGGCCGTGGGGTGGAGGGCGACGTAGCGCTTGTCCGCGGCGTCGCGGATCCGGGTGACGAGGCCGGCGGCGACCAGCTCACGCAGCTGGACGCTGACATTGCTGAACTGCCGGCCCAGACGGGAAGCGACTTCCGCGACGGTGATGCCCGGGTGGCTCTCGATGACGCGGAGGATTTCCAGGACGCCGTTGGACAGCGGCCGGACGCCGGTGTCATTGTGCGACTTCCGCCGGACGTCGGCGGAAATGTCGATCACGGCGACGGCCAGGGCCCGGTGGTCGACGGCCTCGTCCAGCACTTCGCCTGCGCCAATACTTTCCATTCCATAAGCATAGGCGTCCGTCTGCGAGGGCAGGCTTAGCCTTCGTCGCAGAGCAGGTGATACCAGTTATCGGCGAGTACCTCGAGGGCGTGTTCCCGGTTCGGTTCAAACTTCCGTCGGGTCCAGAGCGTGGCCACGTAGTCGAGCGAGGTGAAGGCAAGGGTGCCGCGAATGTGGTGCGTCTCCTCCGGGAAGCGCCCTGCCAGCTCCATTCCGCGCACGAGGTCCGAGATGACCTCCTCATGCCATCCCTCGACCAAGGCGCGCACTTCGCGATCGTTGGCGGCGGCCTCCTCGAGCACGTCGAGATACGGGCGGAAGACCGGCCAGAGCGCCGCCCGCGACTCCAGCCAGGCCAGGATGCCCGCCAGCTCGCCCGCACGCACGACGTCGACGAGCTCGGCCGCGGTCGATCCCCGTTCGGGGCCGGCCGCGCGGTCCAGTACGGCATTGACGCGGGCCATGAAGTCCCGCATCAGGTCGCTGCGCGTGGGGTAATAGGCGTAAAAAGTCACCCGGGTGGTACCGGCCGCAGCGGCGATCTCATCGATCGTCGTCGCGGCGTACCCCTTCTCGGTGAAGAGCTCCAGCGCCCGCTCGACGATCACGTCGCGGGTCAGCTGCTTCTGGGCTTCTCGCAACGACGACATGGATCAATCCTAACGGTGTTGTGCGGCGTCAGGTTCGAGCGGGCGCCGCCGCACGCAGCGCGGCCGGACCGGCGTCGGCGAACCGGCGCAGCTTGGGGGCGGGGATCCGGTAGTTGAGCGCGGCGGCGGTACCGGAACCGTCCGTGTTGTCCCAGCGAAGCAGCATCGAGTCCGCGCCCCCGCCGGGCTCGCAGTAGTCGGGAGGCCCGACAGCCGGCGCGAAGCCCGCCGACTTGAGCGAGAGGCCGAAGCCCTCCGTCCAGAAGTAGGGCTGGAAGTCGAACTCGGGCGCCGTGTCACCCTTCAGGAGGCCGACGCCGGCGACCCTGGCCTGGTCGATAGCGCTGGTCCACAGGGGCACCCGTTCCACCCCGCGGCGGGTCGGGAAGGACGCCACATCGCCGGCGGCGACGATGTCCGGCCGGAGCCTGCCGCGCGAATCGACCCGCAGCTCTCCGTCGACGAGAAGGTTCGAGCCGGCGAGCCAGCCGATGTTCGGCTCATCGCCGATGGCGGTGACCACCAGGTCAGCCTCCAGCACGGTGCCGTCGGCCAGGACGACCTTTGCCCCGGCACCGTGATCGACAAGCCGGGCCTTCCCGCCGCCAACCACGCGCAGTCCGTGCCGGATGGCGGCGGCGGTGAAGATGTCCGCCAGATGGTCGCCAAGCTGACGCGCCAGGGGCTTGCCGTCGGAGACGAGGGTGACCTCGCAGCCCACGTGCACGCAACCGGACGCGACCTCCATGCCCAGCGCTCCGCCGCCGATCACGATAACCGACGGGCGCGATGCGACGCGTTCCTTGAGGAGGATCGCATCCTCGATGGTGCGCAGGGTGAGTTCCCGGTGGGAGCCGTCCCGTTGCGGTCCGGCTGTTCCCTTCTTCTGCGTCTCTTGCGCACCCGCCCCGAGTCGCTTTGCCCGGGAACCCGAAGCGATGACGAGGCCGTCATACGGCAGCTCCCCTCCCCCGTCCAGGCGCACCAGCCGGGCCCCGACGTCCAGGCCCGTGGCGCTGACTCCGAGCAGCTCCGTTGCTTCGTGGGTCGGCTCGGGGAGCACATGGGGTTGGAGTCCGCCGTCGCTGTTCCCGTCGCTTTGCCCGTCGACAGCGTGCAGCAGCGCCTTGGAGAGGGCCGGCCGGCTGTAGGGCTGGTGGCGCTCCGCGCCCACAACGGTGAGCTCGCCGTCGAAGCCGGCCGAGCGCAGTGAGTCGCAGGCCGTGAGTCCGGCGATGCCGTTGCCGACCACCACGATCTTTCGCATCGTCATGCCGCGGCCAATCGCAGTGCGGCAACCGGGCAGACCCTTACCGCCGCCTTCGCGGCGTCCAGGTCAGCGCCTTCGACGTCCGGGACGTCGAGTACCAGCTCGCCGTCATCGTCGAGGTGCATCAGCCGGGGCGCGGCTTCTTCACAGAGGCCGTGACCCTCGCAGCGCGGCCGGTCAAGTTCGATCCTCATGCTGCCACCACCTTGGCGACCTGGAGCGACTCGAGGCTCCGCGTGATGTTGCTCGGCTCCCGGACCTCGTCGGTAACCGTCAGCGTTTTCACCCTGCGGGCAAGCGCCTCAATGATCGCATGCGCTTCCAGTTTCGCCAGGCCCTGGCCGGCGCAGCCGTGCGGTCCGTAGCCGAAGGACAGGTGGTCCACCGGGTTCCGCATCACGTTGAAGGTGTCGGGATCCCCGTAGTGCCGCGGGTCGCGGTTGCCGGCCCCAAAGAGGATGCCCACCTGCGCACCTGCCGGAATCGTGACGCCCTCGATCTCCACGTCGCGCATTGCCTTGCGGCCCCAGATGTGGACCGGGGCCCAGTAGCGCAGCACTTCGGCGAACGCTGCGGGGACCAGGTCCGGGTTCTTCCGGACCAGGTCGAACTGCTCGGGGTGGCGGCCGAACAGCGCAATGATGTTCCCGATTGACGCGATTGTCGTGTCAACGCCCGCTCCCAGGTACTGGTGGATGATGTGCCCCGCAGAACCCTGGGGTATGTCGCCGCGTGTCTCGGCATCGAAAATACCTCGGCCGATCGAGCCAGGCGCCAGGTCTTCTGCGGTGACCGACGAGCACCAGCCGTAGAGCTCGCCGGCGATCGGGAAGCTCTCCTGGGTGCGCTGGTTCAGCGGGCCGAGGACCTGCATCGCGGCCTGGCCCCAGCGCAGCATGTTGTCCTTGACGTGTCCCTGGAAGCCAATGAGGTCGGCAACGATTTCGATCGGGAAGGCGCGGGCCAGGGAATCGATGGCCTCGAAGCTGCCGCTGGCGGCAAGCTCGGCGACGAGCTTGTCAGCCTTTTCGTCGATGACGACTTTCAGGCCGCGGAGCGCCCGGGGGGTGAGGTTTTGGGACAGCGTGGCGCGGAGCTGGGTGTGGACGGGCGGGTCGGAGGCAAGGGAGGTGCCCTGCAGGGCCTCGTTCACCATGGGGTTGAAGCCGATGCTGGTGGACGAGAAGGTCTCCGGATCGCCGAGCGCGTCGCGGATGACGTCGTAGCGCGTCAGGAGGTAGAGGTCGTTCTTGGGCAGGTGGACCACTGCGGCCTGCTCGCGGAGCGCGGCGTAGGTGGGGTAAGGGTCGACCAGGACGTCGTCGTCCCAGATGTCGATGCCGGATTCGGTGGGTGCAGTCACGGTGTTCTCCTTGTGGATTTTAGGTGGTCAGGTCAGTGCCGGAGGCCGTCAGGCTTAGACGGCGGCCTCGGCGTTTACTTCGGTGGTCTCGGCGATGGCCTCGGGCGCGGGCGCCGAGGACCGGGCAGAGATGAAGAGGGTGAGAGTGGCGGAGAGGATCGCCGCGATGCCCGCGGT
This sequence comes from Arthrobacter sp. 05T410, assembly GCF_056396505.1. Lineage (NCBI taxonomy): Bacteria > Bacillati > Actinomycetota > Actinomycetes > Micrococcales > Micrococcaceae > Arthrobacter > Arthrobacter sp. 05T410. The sequence continues at coordinate 204,979 of NZ_JBFTLP010000001.1, forward strand.
GAGGTATACAGCCTGGAACCCCTGGCCCAGTGAGGTCCCTGCCACGCCCTGGATTTGCGGCTGTGCGGCGTTGAGGGCCTGGACCATACCGTCGACCGCCGGGGTGGGCGCGCCGCCGGCCAGTGCCTGGCCGGAGAACTGGGCGATGACCCCGTCCCAGCCGGCGAGGAAGCCCAGCGGCGGCACGTTCGCCAGCCCGCTGACGGCCTCTGCGGGCAGTCCCGCCCCGCCGAGGATCCCGGCAAGGGGACCCGCGAAGGCCGTGGCTCCGATGCCGAAGGCGATGGCTGAGCCGACAACGGGGCCGAGGGCGAAGCCGAGGTCGCGCAGGAGGTTCGTCGTCGCCGAAGCCATGCCGATCTGCTGGGGCGGGACGGTGTTGATGGCAACAGCGGTGACGGAACCGACGGTGAGCGCGAATCCGATACCCAACAGCAGGAGCGGCGGAATGAAGGCCGTCCAAGGGGTGCCGCCGAAGGCCTCCGGAGTGCCGAGGGCGAATGTCGAGAGCCAGAAACCGGAGACTGCCATGAAGACGAAGCCCGCGGTGAGCACCCAGCGCGGTGCTACGTGGTGGATGAGCCACCCCACCACCGGGATGAAGGCGAATGCCGGGCCCTGGATGAAGACGAACAGCACACCGACCTTCCAGGTCTCGGCCAGTGCGAGTCCACTGACGGCGACGCTGGTGCTGAAGCAGATCGCGAGGAAGGCGAACATGCCGGTGACCGCCACAATGCCGGTGATCGAGTAGGCGCTGTTCTTGAACAGCGACAGGTGAATCAGGGGCTGCGCGGTGCGTGATTCGATGACGACGAAGGAGACCAGGAGGATTCCGCCCGCGACGTAGCTTGCAATCACCTGGGCGCTGCCGAAGCCGGCATCAACCGCTGTCACCGTGGCGTAGAGGACGGCGATAAGTCCGAGCGCGAGCGTAATCTGGCCGGGGATGTCCAACTTGCGCCCCTCGGCTGCTGCGGAGTCCTTCGCCCGGAGCGCGACGAGGAGTACGAGCACGGCAATTGCGGCCGCAATCAGGTAGGCCGCCCGCCAGCCGCTGAACTCGTTCGGCGCACCCGGCGCAGCACCCGGCACGGTGAAGAACTGCGCGGTGAAGCCAGCGAGCACTGGGGAGATCACCGCGCCGAGGGACAGGAACCCGGCCCACGTGGCGATGACCTTCGCCCGTGCGCGGTGATCCGGGGTGATCGCGGCGATCATGGACAGCGAGATGGGGAACAGGATGCCCGCCCCAATGCCGCCGACGGCCTGGGCGGCGATCATCATCTCGGTTGTCGGCGCCAGCGCAGCCATGACGGAGCCGACGATGCTGACCCCGGCTCCGATGTACAGAAGCTTCTTGCGTCCGAACAGGTCGCCCAGGAGGCCCCAGCTGAGTTCGAACACGACAATACCCATCAAGAACATGCCCGCGATCCAGGTCAGGCCCGCGCCTGAAGTATGGAATTCCGCGGCGAACGTGCCGCTGAGGGCGCCCGGCAGCGCGTTGGTGATCTGGGCCAGTGTGACCGCGCTGTAGGCGGCTATGAAAGTGGCTCGCACCGAGCTGCGGCTCGGTACCGAAATGGTCTGACTCATCGATGAAACTCCTTTGTTCCGGGTCGATCCTCCGGTGACGCGCCATGACTGGTGCCCTGCCGGAGCAAGAGCCGGCAGGCGGAGGTGGATGTGGCGCTCACCACAGTCTGATATCAATCTTTACGAGATGTCAAGAAAACATACTCAACGTTTGCTTCATGAACGCATCGACACCCAAGGGACGTGAACGGCTCGTCTGTTTTCTTGACACAATGTAAAGAAAGATGTGATGCTGGCTACACCGCAACGGGGCTACGGCACGGTCAGGCACCCCGGCGCCCCTGTATTCAGCACCCGATCTTCAAGGGAGAAGCCAAGTGAGTCACACCACACCCGTCGATAGCGGGGACGCGTTCCACGCCCCCACCGGGCAAACCGTCAATACGGTATTGGGTCCCGTCCCTGCCTCGGAACTGGGCGTAGTCGCGCTCCATGAGGCCCTATTGTCAGTGGTCCCGGGCGCCCAGTACGCACCAGAGATCTCCATGGACAGGGCACAGATCTTCGAGGCCCTGGCGGCCAAGCTCGCGGACTTCCGCGAGCACGGCGGGCAGACGATCGTCGACAGCACGGGCATGTTCCACGGCCGCGACCTCAAGCTCTACGAGGCGTTGTCCCGCACCACCGGCGTCCACATCGTCGCCTCCACGGGCCTGGGCCCGGAGGAAGAACTCGGCGGATACTTCCTGACGCCGCAGACCAACCCGCCCACCCCGTGGCCGGCCGAAAAGTTCGCCGATCTCTTCGGCAAGGAGGTCACTGAGGGGATGGTGGTTCCCCGGGTCGAGCGCCGCGCCGCCGCCGGCATCGTCGCGACCATTGCCGACCGCGCCGGCATGACCCCGACCGAGGAAAGCCTGTTCCGCGGCTCCGCCCGCGCCGCCAGGAACACCGGCGTCCCGGTCTCTATCCGCTTTGGCGCCGATGTCCTGCACGATCTGGACATCGTCCTGGACGAGCAGCTCGGGGCCGACCGGGTGCTCGTCGGCGACCTCGACCGCAGGGACGCTGCCGGCTCCGCCATCGAGGTGGCCCGCCGGGGAGCCTTCGTCGGCATCGACCATGTGGGCCTGAACGACCACGCGGACTACCTCACCGACCATGGCCGCGCCGAACTGGTGTTCGGGCTCGTCAAGGCAGGCCATGCCGACCGGATCATCCTGTCGGGCAACTCGATCGGCGTTGCCAAAGGGCTGCCGGAGTACAACCTGCCCTACAGCCACGTCCTGACGACGTTCATGCCGTACCTCAAGGCCCACGGCCTGAGCGACGAAGACGCCCGGCGCATCCTCGTGGATAACCCGCGCAACCTGCTGACCGTGCGCTAAGCACCGCTCGGTCCACACACAACAAGCTTTCGAAACCCTGAGGTGAACGAATGACCAAGGTCAACACCGTGCTGGGAACCATCCCGGCCGAAGAACTGGAAATCGTGGCGGTCCACGAGCACATCGGCTACGGCATGCCCGGGTCCGAACTGGATACCAGGTGGTGGAAGTCGCCGGAGCAGGCTTACGAGGAAACCGTGCCGAAGCTGCGGAAGTTCCGAGAATACGGCGGCGGTACCTTCGTGGACGCCACGGGCATCTGCAACGGCCGCGACGTCGACTACTACAAGTCCCTGTCCCGGAAGACGGGCGTGCACATTGTTGCCTGCACCGGCTTCGTCGGCGGAGACACCGCCCTGCCGCACTTCTCCCGCGCAAGCGTGGACTACCTCACGAAGGTCTTCATCCACGAGATCACCGTCGGCATCGGCAACACGGGCGCCAAGGCCGGCGTCATCAAGGTCGGCGTGAGTCGCGGCGGACGCATGACGGATCTGGACAAGCGCATTTACCGGGCCGCGGCCCGCGCCGCCGTCGTCACCGGCGCTCCGGTCCTGACCCACCTGGCCATCGACCCGGAACCGGCAGTGAACATCTTCAACGAAGAAGGCCTCCCGCTGGACCGCGTGCTCTTCGGCCACGCCGACGACGGCCTGAACGCTCCGGTCACCCCGCACGATTGGATCTACGAGCAGGGCGGCCGCATCGGCTTCGACACTTTCGGCTACGACCTCGAGCTGCCTGATCCGCCGTTCTGGGGCCGCAAACGTGCCGAACGCATGGAGCACTTCGTCAACCTCGTGAACAAGGGCTATGCGGACAAGCTCCTCGTCTCGGCGGACGCAAACTGCAGCCCGCTGGGCTGGCCGGGCGTGAAGGGCCACACCATCAACTACATCTTCGAGGACATGATCCCCGACATGCGCGCGGCCGGCATCGACGACGCCACCCTCAAACTCCTGCTTGAGGACAACCCGGCCGGCTTCCTGTCCCTTCACGCCTGACCGGACAGACCCCCACAACTTGCCCGTTCCGCCAGACATGGCCCGGGCCCAGAAAGAGTCAAGAAAGAGATGAAACCATGAAGGCTGAAGACATCAAGAACCTCAAGATCGCCATCGTCGGCGCGGGGTACGGCGGCGCAGCGGCGGCCAAGGCCCTGAGCCTGCTCGGTGCCGACGTCAGCGTGTACGAACAGGCATCCCAGATGCGGGAGGTCGGCGCCGGCATCGGGCTGCGTCCTGCCACCATGCACCGGTTCAGCCAGTGGGGCATCTTCGACACGATCGCGAACGTAAGCTCCCCGAGCGACTACTTCGAAATCCTCACCGCCACGGGTGAGCCGATCATGAAGGACACCTGGCCGGAGTTCGGCGGGCAGAGCCAGACCCACCTCATCCACCGCGGCGACTTCATCGATGCACTCCTAAGCGTGCTGCCGCAGGGCATGGTGCACCTTGGCCACAAGCTGGAGACCATCGAGGACAAGGGCGGCCGTTCCGTCCTGACCTTCACCAACGGCACGACGGTCGAGGCGGACCTGGTGGTCGGCGCCGACGGCATCAAGTCAGTGGTGCGCGAGCAGCTCTTCAGCGACAAGGGCCCGGTGTTCTCCGGCGAACACGCCTACCGCGCTGTGATCTCCGCCGACGACGCCCACGGCATGGTGGTGGACGACAACCTGCGGATGTACATGGGCAGGGGCACGAAGGTCTACCTGCTGCCGCTGCGCCACCGCAACCAGATGTCCTTCGATATCACCGCACTGTGCCCGGACAGCACCTGGGCCCCCACCATCACGAAGGATGACCTCGTGGCGACGGTGGAGGGCTTCGACGAGCGGATCGTCAACATCGCCCGCGGCCTCGACATGGACACCGTCAACATCCGCGCCGTCTACGACATCGACCCGGTCGGCACGTGGCACACGGACTCCGTCGTGCTCATGGGCGATGCGGCCCACTCGATGCTGCACCACCAGGGCCAGGGCGCCAACTCGGCCATCGAGGATGCCGGTGCGCTCGCCGATGCCTTGGCGGAGGCTGGCTCTGTCAAGGATGCACTGGCCCTGTTCCAGGCAACCCGCAAGCCGGTAACGGACGAGCTGCAGCGCATCTCGCGTCAGGGGTGGACCGAGGACGAGGTCAATGACGTCTTCCCGGGGCAAAAGCCCACGTCCCAGAAGCCCGCCGCCGTCAACGCACCAGCAGAGTCGAAGGCCTGACCCATGACCATCCATCCCGAAATTGCCAAGATCCTCAGCACCCTGCCGGCGCCCGACGGCTCGCCGCTGAACCCGGGGACCATGCGCGCCGGCGAGGCCGCGCAGGTTCCCGCATTGGAGGACCGTCTGCCGCTGCACTGCGTCGAGGACGCCACCGCAGTGACGCCATCGGGCGAGGTGCCTGTGCGGATCTACACGCCGGCCGGGGCCGACGCTCATGGGCTTCTGGTGTACCTCCACGGCGGGGCGTTCTTCCTCGGCAGCCTGGACACGCACGACCACGTTGCCCGGGCCCTGGCCAAGGAGACAGGTCATAAGGTCATCTCTGTCGGCTACCGCCTGGCGCCCGAGGCTGCTTTCCCTGCCGGCCTCGACGACTGCTACGGGGTGGTCCGGTGGGCCGCCGAGCAGGGTACGAGCCTGGGCTGGGACGGCAAGAACCTTGCCATCGCCGGCGACAGTTCGGGCGGCAACTTCGTCGCTGCCGTCGCAGCGATGGCCCACGACGACGGGTTCGACCGGATCACGCATCAGGTCCTCTTCTACCCGTCCCTGGACCTGGACTTCGACGTCGACCGCTACGCCTCGCTGCGGGAGAACGCCGAAGGATTCGGGCTGGAGACGGCGGGCCTCAAGCCGTTCAACTCCTTTTACCTGGAGAGCGGGGCGGACCCGGCGGACCCGCTGGTCTCCCCCATCAAGCGCGATGACCTCACAGGCCTGCCGGCGGCGCTCATCATCACCGCCGAGCACGACCCCCTGCGCGATGAGGGCGAACTTTACGGCCAGCGACTGGCGGAGGCCGGCGTCGTGGCGGCCGTCAGCCGCTACCCGGGGGCCAACCACGGCTTCGTCCAGAACTTTTCCTGGATCCCGGAGTTCTACCGGGCCTTCGAGGAAGCAGGCGACTTCCTGAACGCGGGGGCCGGGCAATGACGGGGCCAGTCGCTGTTCATCCCCTGGTCTCGCCGTGGGGCCGGTTCGGACTCTACAGCTTCTTCATCGACGCTCCCGAGCCCGCCATCGTCGACACCGGGATCGCGTCCTCGCCTGCCGAAGGCATGGTCCCGGCACTGGAGGCGATCGGCCGCCGGATCGAGGACGTGCGCTGGATCCTGCTGACCCACGGCCACATCGACCACCTCGGCGGTGCGCACGCCCTATGGGAGCTCACCGGACGGCGCGCGAAGGTCGTGATCCACGTGGCCGACGCGCCTCTGCTGCGCTCCCGGCGCGCGCACGTCGACCAGTACGTGGACGTGCGCCAGCAGTACATCGACAATCCGAATGCCATCGAGGAGCAGACGAAAGCCGCGAACCACGTCATCTCCGGCGAGATGGAGCCGACCATGCTGGTTAGGGGCGGCGAGACCATCGCCCTGGGCGGGGACGTCACCGTCTCGGTCCACCACATCCCCGGCCACACGGCCGGGTCCGTCGCCTACGTCGTGGACGGGCAGCAGTCGGTCTTCGTCGGCGACGCCGTGCAGATCCACGGAGCGGCCAACGGCTTCCCCGGCTACGAGGATCCGGCCGCCTACCGCTCAAGTCTGCGGTACCTGCGCGACGACGTCCGCCCGCAACACCTGTACCTGGGCCACCCGTACCGGGGCGCTGACGGCGTGCCGTACGGCGTTGAACTGGACCGTGAGGCGGCCCGGAATGCCCTGCAGGGAAGCCTGGACCTCGAGACCCGAATCGACGACGCCGCCCGCCGGTACCTTCGCGACGGCCTCCAGGAGACGGACTCGCCATACTCGCCCTTCGCCCACGTCGCTGCAGAACTCGGCTACGCGGGCGACCCCAGCCTCGAGCCGTCCCCGTTCTTCACGACGCTCCACGGCTACCGCACGGCCTTTGACCGCCTGACCAAAGATGAGGAGCTTCGCACCCATGGATGACCTGAAGATGTTGGATGCCGGCGCGGAGAAAATCGCCGTCCGCAAGGACCTCCGGGTCCCGATGCGGGACGGCGTCGAGCTCGCCGCGGACGCCTATCACGGTACCGGGGACAAACCGCGCCCCGCCCTCGTAGCCCTGAGCCCCTACGGCAAAGAACTGCAGGCGCTGGCCCTCACAACCCCGCCACAGCGGCGCCCCAGCCCGATGTGGGACGGCTGCATCGAGGCCGGCGACATCGCCCGCATCGTCAAGGAGGACTACGTTCACGTCATTGGCGACCTGCGCGGCTCGGGTCACTCCGGCGGCGAACATATCGGCAATTACAACGCCGGTGGCGTGTCGCTTGGCCAGGACGCCTACGACTTCATCGAGTGGGTCGCCGCGCAGCCGTGGTGCGACGGCAACGTCGGCATGGTCGGCATCTCCTATTTCGGCTCCATGCAGGTGCTGGCAGCGGCCGAGCGGCCGCCGCACCTGAAGGCGATCTTTGTCTCCGGCGGCCACTACGACTTCTACGAGACCACCTACCACGGCGGCATCATGTGGTTCATGCCCCGTGCCGCCCGCGAGGGCCGCGGCGGCGACTCCGGCTGGGCGTTCACCGACGGCGTCAAGTCCCGCATGATCGAGAAGTACTCCCCCGGGGAATTGACGAAGCTGGTTGCCACGCGTCTTGCGGACCCGGACGTGGCCGCCTGGCCGAACCTGGTCCATGTCCTGAACTACCCGAAGAACCACGAGGCCTGGTTCGACATTGTGATGAACGAGCTCGACGGGGACTGGTACGAGGAGCGCAACCCCATCACGCTGGCCCCGAACATCGACATCCCGGTCTACCTGCAGATCGACCAGGGCCGTGGCTGGACGATGGACGGCACCATCGAGCTGTTCAACGCCCTCAGGGGCCCCAAGAAGCTGGACATCGGCCCGTACCCGCCGATGCAGTCGCGTCCCTTCATCGAAGAACACGACAAGATGTTCCGGTGGTACGACTACTGGATCAAGGGCATCGACAACGGCGTCATGGACGAGCCGGCCGTGAGCGTCTTCGTGGAGGGCTCGCGTGAGCTGGTAACTGCGGAGGCGTGGCCGCCGAAGGACGTCGAGTACAAGTCCCTCTATCTGCGCCCGCGGCACAAACTGTCGACCGAGCCCGAGCTGATGGGCGCGGAGTACGCCGCCCCGGACGGCTTCTACCAGGCGCCGCTGACAGTGACCGACAAGGTGGAGATCATCAGCTGGTCCACGCCTGCCTTCGAGGAGGACACGGAGATGATCGGCACCGGTGCCGCGCACATCTTCGCCGAGATCGACCAGCCGGACACCAACTTCATCCTCCGCCTGTGGGATTACGCGCCCACCGGCGCGCGCCAGCTGATCACCAGCGGATACCTGAAGGCCTCGCACCGCGAACTTGACGACCGCAGCACCGAGGGCAACCCGCTCCACCCGCACACCCGCAGTGTGCCGGTGGAGCCGGGGACGATCGAGGAGTACGTCCTGCGCCTCTATCCGTTCGCGAACACTTTCAAGCCGGGCCACAAGCTCATCGCAGAGCTCTCGAACGGCGAGCCGCTGGCCGACGAGCACAACGCGCTGCTGCCGCCGGATGCCTTCCATCTGCCGGTGGGTCGGCCCGTCACCCACAAGATCTACCGCGACGCCGCCCACCAGTCCAGGCTGGTCCTGCCGTTCACCTCCCGCCAACCGGCGGAGGGCCAGCCGGCGGTCGTCCAGGCGCGCTGATGCCATGCGGCAGCTGACAACACCAGGGCGCAGCCAACAGGCTGCGCCCTGGTGTTGCCTGCTCACTCAGCCAGCAGGAAGCACCAGTTCTCGACCATCAGATCCAGTGAAGTATCGCGGTCCACGGTCCAGCCGAGCCGCATCCAGCGCCGGGAAAAGAACTCCAGCTCGCCGAAGGCCAGCGCGCAGCGGACCCGGCGGCTGGCCGGGGCAAAACGCCCGGCGCTGTCGAGGCCCGCCTGCATGTCGTCGATCGCCGTGTCGAACCACTGGTCCAAAGCCGCCTGGATGTCCGGTTCGCTGGCCGCGGCCTGGTGAGCCGCCACAACATAGGGGCGGATGTCGGCCCACTGGTCAAATTTCCGGGCCAGCCAGACCCTGATCAGCTCGCGGTCTCCGGACTCCACCACCGAATGCAGCGGCGGGACATCGGCCTCCGTCAGCATCTCGTTGGACCGCTCGACGAGCGAGCGCATGAGCTGGGCTTTGGACGGAAAATGCGAATAGAAGGTTGCCCTGGTGGTGCCCACGGCAGCGGAGATGTCATCCACCGTGGTGGCGGCGAACCCTTTCTCCTCGAAAAGCTCCAGCCCCTTGTCGAGGAAAAGCCGGCGGGTCATCTGCTTTTGAGCGTCTCGAATGCTTGCCACGCCCCCCAGATTAGTCCCCCGATTCACCGCATTCGTTCACTTGATGCTGTTTTCAGCCACTGAACCGACGTAAGCCGCGAGGTGCTCGCCGGTGAGGGTGGAGCGGGCGGCCACAAGGCTGCCGGGCGTGCCCTCGAAAACGATCCGGCCGCCGTCGTGCCCGGCGCCGGGACCAAGGTCGATGATCCAGTCGGCGTGCGCCATGACCGCCTGGTGGTGCTCGATGACGATGACCGATTTGCCGGAGTCGACGAGCCGGTCCAGGAGTCCCAAAAGGTTCTGGACGTCGGCGAGATGCAGGCCGGTGGTGGGCTCGTCGAGGACGTAGACATCACCCTTCTCCGCCATCTGGGTGGCGAGCTTGACGCGCTGCCGCTCGCCACCGGACAGCGTGGTGAGCGGCTGGCCCAGGGTGAGGTAGCCCAGCCCGACGTCGACGAGCCGGTCGAGGATCTTGTGGGCCGCCGGGGTGCGGGCCTCCCCTTCGCTGAAGAACACCGCGGCTTCGGTCATTGACATGGCCAAGACCTCGGCAATATTCCGGCCACCCAACGTGTACTCCAGAACTGCCGCCTGGAACCGCCGGCCCTCGCAGTCCTCACAGGTGGATTCGACCGTGGCCATGACACCGAGCTCGGTGAAGATGACACCCGCGCCGTTACAGGTGGGGCAGGCACCCTCCGAATTGGAGCTGAACAGCGCCGGCTTCACGCCGTTGGCCTTCGCGAACGCCTTGCGGATCGGCTCGAGGAGGCCCGTGTACGTCGCAGGGTTGCTGCGCCGCGAACCCTTGATGGCGCCCTGGTCGATCACCACCACACCGTCCCGGCCGTCCACCGAGCCGTCGATCAGCGAGCTCTTGCCCGAACCTGCAACACCCGTGACGACGCAGAGCACGCCGAGCGGGACGTCGACGTCCACGTCCTTGAGGTTGTGCGTCGAGGCGCCCCGCACCTCGAGCGTGCCGGACGGGGTACGCACGGAGTCCTTCAACCTGGCCCGGTCGTCGAGGTGCCGCCCGGTGATGGTGTCGCTCGCCCGCAGGCCCTCCACGGTTCCCTCGAAGCACACGCTGCCGCCCGCCGTACCAGCGCCGGGGCCAAGGTCAATGACGTGGTCGGCGATGGCGATGGTCTCCGGCTTGTGCTCGACGACGAGCACGGTGTTGCCCTTGTCCCGCAGCTGCAGCAGTAGCTGGTTCATCCGTTCGATGTCATGCGGGTGCAGGCCGATCGTCGGCTCGTCAAAGACGTAGGTGATGTCGGTAAGGGACGAGCCCAGGTGCCGGATCATTTTGGTGCGCTGGGCCTCGCCGCCGGACAGGGTGCCCGCCGGACGGTCCAGCGAGAGGTAACCCAGCCCGATTTCGGCGAACGAGTCGAGCAGGTGCTGCAGGCCTTTCAGCAGGGGTGCGACGGAAGGGGCGTCAAGCTCGCGGATCCATGCGGCGAGGTCGCTGATCTGCATTTCGCAGAGGTCCGCGATGTTCTTGCCCTGGATCTTCGCGGACCTGGCCTCCGGGCTCAGCCGGGTGCCGTCGCACTCGGGGCAGGCCTGGAACGTGATGGCGCGTTCCACGAAGGCCCGGATGTGCGGCTGCATGGCGTCGACGTCCTTGGAGAGCATCGACTTCTGGATCTTCGGGATCACGCCCTCGTAGGTCAGATTGATGCCCTCGACCTTGATCTTGGTGGGCTCCTTGTAGAGGAGGTCGTGCATTTCCTTCTTGGTGAACTTCGCGATCGGCTTGTCCATGTCGAAGCCGGCGCCGCTGAAGATCCGGCCGTACCAGCCGTCCATGCTGTAGCCGGGGATCGTCAGGGCACCCTCCCTGAGCGATTTGCTGTCGTCGTACAACGCGGTGAGGTCGAAGTCCGAAACCGAGCCCATCCCCTCGCAGCGTGCGCACATGCCGCCCAGGTAGACCACATCGCGCACCACGCTCCGCTCGACCCGGCCGCCGGCTTTCTCGGTACTCATCACCCCGCTCGCCTTGCGCGTCGGGACGTTGAAGGAGAAGGCAGTGGGTGGCCCGATGCGGGGCATGCCCAGACGGCTGAAGAGGATCCGGAGCATGGCGTTCGCGTCGGTGGCGGTGCCGACGGTGGACCGGGGGTTGGCGCCCATCCGCTCCTGGTCAACGATGATCGCCGTCGTCAGCCCCTCCAGGTGGTCCACCTCGGGCCGCGCCAGGTTGGGCATGAAGCCCTGCACAAACGCGCTATAGGTCTCGTTGATCATCCGCTGCGACTCGGCGGCGATGGTGGCGAAAACCAGCGAGCTCTTGCCCGAGCCGGACACGCCGGTGAACACCGTCAAGCGGCGCTTCGGGATCTCGACGCTGATGTCCTTGAGGTTGTTCTCCCGTGCGCCCTGCACGCGGATCAGGTCGTGGCTGTCCGCTTCATGCAGCGCGGGCGGCTGCGTGTCCGTGCTCGTGGCAATGCTCATCGTGTCTCCATCTGTTGGGCGGGGCAGCCCCAAGCGTCCCCGTCGTCGTCGACTGGCTCTATCTAACCAGCTGGCGGCTGGTCCGGCGGTGGCCGGCGGGCACCTTAGATCGGCTGCTGGATGCGGATCAGGTTGCCCGCGGGATCGCGGAAGGCGCAGTCGCGCACCCCATAGGCCTGCTCTGTCGGTTCCTGGACCACCTCGGCGCCGCTGGCCTGCAGCCGCTCGAAGGTGGCGTCGACGTCCTTGGTGGCCAGGAGGATGCGCGCATAGGTGCCCTTGGCCATCATCTCGTCGATGGTGCCGCGCTCTTCGTCGGTGACGCCGGGATCGGCGGCCGGCGGTTCCAGGACGATGGATGTGTCCGGCTGGCCGGCCGGGCCGACCGTGATCCAGCGCATCCCGCCGTAGCCGACGTCGTTGCGGACCTCGAAGCCGAGGGTGTCCCGGTAGAAGGCCAAGGCGGCGTCGGGATCGTTGTGTGGGAGGAAACTCGCGTGAATGTTGATGTCCATGGACTTCATGCTAGTTGCGGTTCGGGGGCCGGGACTTCTCGATTCCTGACCGGTCTGGTGACCTGTTTCGCGACGCATGAGGGCATCCCTGCGGTTGCCCTGGCTGCCTCGCGCCGGTAGACGCTGGGCGGCACGCCAACCAGTTCGGTGAAGCGGGTGCTGAAGGTGCCCAGCGACGAGCAGCCGACCGTAAAGCAGACCTCGGTGACGCTCAGGTCGCCGCGGCGCAGCAGGGCCATCGCGCGTTCTATGCGCCGTGTCATGAGATAGCTGTACGGCGACTCGCCGTACGCCAGGCGGAACTCGCGGCTGAGGTGCCCGGCGGACATGTGGGCGCCGCGGGCGAGGGCCTCGACATCCAGCGGCTGTGCGTATTCCCGGTCCATTCGGTCGCGGACGCGGCGTAACAGCGCGAGGTCGCGCAAGCGCTGCGCCCGGTCGGGTTTGCTGGTCACAAGTGCGATCGTGCTACGTCGTGCCGGAGTTGTCCAGCCCGGAGGTGTTCCTGAATCTCCGGCCGTTCCATTGTCTTTGGCGGCAGGCTCGCTGAGAATGAACCATGACGGTCTACCTGAGGTCTCTGGAAACTGCAGTCCCGCCAACCATTCTGGTCCAGCCCGAGGCCAGGGCCGTGTTCGCCGCCCAGCCGGGCCTCACCCGGCTCGGATCCCGGCTCGTCAACACGTGCTTTGACTCTGCAGCCATCGACACGCGGCACACGGCGGTGGAGGAACTCACCGCGGACAGCAAGGCGGAAAACCCCCAGTTCTTCGACCCCGCCACCGGCCTGGTGCTCAGCCCCAGCACCAAGACCCGGAACGGCATTTTCGCCACGGAAGCGACCAAGCTTTTCATTGAAGCAGCCCAAAAAGCCCTCGATGCCTGCCCGGGCGTCGAGGAGCGGGACATCACCCACCTGATCACGGTTTCCTGCACCGGATTCTTCAATCCCGGCCCGGACTACAAGATTGTCCGGGCCCTCGGCCTGAATCCGGCTGTCCAGCGGTACCACCTCGGCTTTATGGGCTGCTATGCAGCCTTCCCGGCGATGCGGGCGGCGAAGTCCTTTTGCGAGGCGGATCCGCAGGCGACGGTGCTGGTGGTCTGCGCCGAACTCTGTTCCCTTCACGTCCGGACCTCCAATGATCCGGACACCATCATGGGGTCGGCGTTGTTCGCCGACGGCGCTGCCGCGGCCATCATCACAGCGCGGGACATCCCCGGGGAAACGCCCCTGCTGCGGCTGGACCACTTCGAAACCGTCCTGACGCCCGTCGGGGAGGACTCGATGGCCTGGAACATCGGTGACGAGGGCTTCGAGATGGTGCTGGGCAACTATGTCCCGCACATCATCGATGATCACATTATTGGCGCGCTGGAACCGCTCCTGTCCCGCGACGGCTCGCTGAAGGGGCTCCCCTACCGGGAGATCGAGCACTGGGGCATCCACCCGGGCGGCCGGAGCATTCTGGACAAGGTCCAGTCCAGGCTGGAGCTCAGCGACGAGCAGCTGGTCCCGGCCCGCGAAACCCTCCGGAATTTCGGCAACATGAGCAGCGCCACCGTCCTGTTCGTCCTCAAGCACATCCTCGAACTGCCGGCAGCGGACGATGCCTCAGACGACGCCGGGGCCGGCCCGGGCGCGGAACGGATCTGTTCCATGGCCTTCGGCCCGGGCCTGACGGTCGAGACGGCGCTCTTCACCCGGGTGGCGGCCCCGCGGCCCGCCGCAGCTCCGCGGCAGGAGCCGGCGGCGGAAACGGCGGAACCAGCACAGTCCGTAGCGGTGCGGGTCTGAAAGCGGCCACGCTGAAACCGTTCAGCGCGAAGCGGGGCAGGGAACACCTTCGGGCGGCCCTCCTGCGGGACCGCGCATCCGACGCCGTCGAGGAAATGGACCTGCCGGGCTGCGACCCCGGCCGCCTGGAGCGCACGTATGCCCAGTTTGCGCTCGTCAACCGTGCCGTCGCCGGCTGGCGCGGCATCTACCGGTCCCGTATCAGGCCCCGGCTGTCCACCGCTTCCGCCACGTCCTTGCTGGATATCGGGTGCGGCGGGGGCGACGTTTCCGTGCTGTTGGCCCGGTGGGCGGCCCGGGACGGACTGCGTCTCGAGGTCACCGCCATTGACCCGGATCCGCGGGCGATCCTGTTCGCCCGCGCCCGCCACGCGACGGCGGACGTGACGTTCCGCCAGGCGGCCAGCGCGGAGCTGCTCGAAGAGGGCAACCGGTACGACCTCGTGGTATCCAACCATGTCCTGCACCACCTTGACGGGCTGGAAGCGTTTCTCGCCGAGTCGGCCCGGTTGTCCCGCGGCACAGTGGTCCACAACGACATCCGCCGCAGCCCCGCCGCCTACGCGCTGTTCTCTGCCGGCTCCTGGGTGCTCACCGGCTCCTACATCCGGCAGGACGGGCTGACCTCGATCCGCCGAAGCTACACCGCCGCGGAGCTGGCCGCCGCCGCTCCCCCGGGCTGGACCGTCGCCCGCCACGCCCCCTTCCGGAACCTGCTGCTGCACGGCACTCCCGGCGGCGCCAACCAGTCAGGGCCCGGTGCCAGTGGCTGAGGTTCTGATCATCGGTGCCGGTCCGGTGGGGCTGTTCATGGCCGCGCTGCTGCTGCAGGACGGCGTGGATGTGCAGGTGCTGGAACAGCGGGGCGCACCGGAGCCGCAGTCGCGCGCCATCGGCATCCATCCGCCGGCGCTGGCCGCGCTCGCGGGAACCGGAGTTGCCGAGGCCATGATTGCCGAGGGGGTCCAGATCCGCCGAGGAATGGCACTGGCCGGCGGAAAATGCCTCGCCCGGATGTCTTTTGCCGGCGTCTCGGACCGCTTTCCGTTCGTCCTGTCCCTGCCCCAGGCCCGTACTGAGGCGCACCTGGAACGGCGGGTCAACGAGCTCGGCGACGGCGCCCTGCACCGCGGCGTCCGCCTCACCGGGCTGTCCGACGACGGCGGCCGGGTCAGCGTGGAAGCCGACTCCGGGAGTGGCACCCTGCGCTATTCGGCGCCGCTGGTCATTGCTGCCGACGGCGTGCGTTCCACGGTGCGGGCGCTGCAGGGCGTCGACGTGCGCGTGAAAGAGTACCCGGACAGTTACCTGATGGGTGACTTCGCGGACGGGACGGGGTTCGGTCCGGACGCGGCACTGTTCCTCTCCGGCGCCGGCATCGTGGAGTCGTTCCCCTTGCCCGGCCAGCTCCGCCGCTGGGTGGTCCGGCTCGGTACCGGCGACTCAACGGCCGGCGGCTCCCCGCCCGGCGGACCTGATGCCGGAGGACCCGGCGCCGACGCCCGGTGGCTCACGGGCTGCGTGCGCGAACGGACGGGGCTCGCCATCGACGCCGGGACCAACAGCATGCTCAGCCGCTTCGGCGTCCGCACGCGCCTGGTCCCCCGGATGGTGGCCGGCCGGGTGGTGATGATCGGGGATGCGGCCCACGAGGTGAGCCCCATCGGCGGGCAGGGCATGAACCTCGGCTGGCTGGATGCGGCGGAGCTGGCACCGATCGTCTCGGCGGCCGTGCGCGGCCAGGATGTCACGGATCGCCTCCGGAGCTTTGAGCGAACCCGGTTGCGGGCGGCGGCGAGAGCCGCACGCCAGGCGGAAATAAACATGGCCCTCGGCCGGCCCCTCACGGACCGTCTCCTGGCGCTGCGGAACCGTGGCATCTCAGGCGTCGCCGCAGTTCCGCCGGTGAATTCCCTGATCGCCCGCCGTTTCACGATGCACTAGGCAACGCATTGGCACGGGTTTGCCCCGGAATAGACTGTGCGCATGGACGGACTTCCCGTGATGCGCGGCGCCGCATCGTATTGGGTGTTGCGGGCAGCGGCCGCCACGGTGCTGCTCGGCGCGGCGGCGTCATGCAGCTCCGGAACGGCCGGCGGCACCGCCTCCCCGGCAAGCGCGCCGGCGTCGGCGACCCCGATCCCCGCAGGCCCCGTGACCGCGGAAATCAGCCAGTTCCGCGACAACTACAGCAAGCAGATCATCGAAATCCAGCTCACGAACACCACCGGCCATGCCCTGACGGTCCTCGGTGCGGAACTGACCAGCCCTCTCTTCGCGGCCCCGATCATCTGGTCCGCCCGCACCGGCGGGATCGAGCTTCCGCCCGGACAGCCCAAGAGCCTGCCGGCGCAGCTGCCCGCCCCGGATTGCGGCAGCCCGGCCGGACCGGGAGCCACCTCCGGGGCTGCGGGGGACGCCCGTGTATCCCTGCGGCTGGCCACGCCGGAAGGTGCCGTGCCGGTCCCGGCCATGGCCCCGGCAACAGACCCGTTCGGCGTCCTGGCGCGGAACAATTCGGAGCTGTGCCTTGCCCAGGAAGCCTCGGCCGTCGCCACGATCGCGCTGGATCCCGAGCTCGAGGTCGCCGCGGACGGTCAGACCGCCGTCGTGCGTCTGCTGCTGCAACCGCGCGCCGCCGGCGCCGGTGAACTGGTGATAGACCGGATCGAGGAAACCACGCTGCTGGCGGAGGCCTCACAAGCCCCGTGGCCCCGGTCGGTGACGGTCCGCGCCGGCGGTGCCCCGGCCCAAGTGCGCCTCGGCATCAGGCCCTCCCGCTGCGATCCCCATGCAGTGGCCGAAGACAAGGTGGGCACACTCCTTCCCCTGCAGGTCAGGGTGGCGGGCCGCGAGGGAATTGTGAAGATCGACGCCGGCAGCCAACTTCGCGCCCGCATCTACGACTTTGTTACAAAGGCGTGCGGGCGCCAGTAGTGTGGGGGCATGCCCTATGACGCCAGGCCCACTGACTACAGCGCCGCCCGGATAAGCGAGACCGTCCAGGAGATCCTTAGCGCCGGCATCCTCCCGCCGATTGTCCAGGCCGGACACCCGGTGCTCCGGCACGTGGCGGCGCCGTACGATGGCCAGTTGACTGATGCCGAGCTCGGTCACCTCATCGACCTCATGCGCAGCGTGATGCACAAGGCCCCAGGCGTGGGCCTGGCGGCCCCGCAGCTGGGGATTCCGCTGCAGATCGCTGTCCTGGAGGACCAGTTCGACGTCGATCCCGACGTCGCTGCCGTCCGCGGGCGGGAGGCGCTGCCGTTCTTTGCCATGCTGAACCCGGGCTATCGTCCCCTGGGCGCGAAGTCCGCGGCGTTCTACGAAGGCTGCCTCTCCATTGGCGGCCTGCAGGCGGCGGTCGTGCGGCCGGAATCAGTCCAGCTCGATTTCACGGCGCCGGACGGCACGAAACTCCAGCAGACTTTCTCCGGCTGGCAGGCCCGGATTGTCCAGCATGAAACCGACCACCTCCAAGGGATCCTCTTCCTGGACCGGGCCGAGCTGCGCTCCATCAGCAACAATGCCGAATACTCCGCCCGCTGGGCCCAGCCGGACATCAGCCGCGCCCGGCAGGAACTCGGGTTCCTGCCGGACCCGGCCGCGGACTAAGCCTGCGGGCCAGGGCCAGGGCCAGGGCTAGGGCTGCGGCGCCGGATTCGATGCGGACGGCAGGTAGCGGGCCCACCACTTCAGGATTTCATCGAACCGCTGCTTCCGGTGGTGCGGGGTGCCGGAGCGGGACAGCTCATGGTTCTCGCCGGGGAAGACCAGGAATCCGGTCTCGACCCCCTGTTGCTTGAGGGCGGTGAAGTACCGCTGGCCCTGCTCCACGGGACACCGGAGGTCCTCCTCGCTGTGGATCACCAGCGACGGCGTCCGTACATGCTGCACGCGCGCCATGGGACTCTGGGCCGCCATTTGCTCCGCCGCCGGGCCGGTGTATTCGCCACCGAAGAACCAGCCGATGTCGGAAGAACCGGTGAAGCTCACGGGGTCCAGGAAACCACGCTCGACTATGGCGGCCCGGAAACGGTGGTCGTGGCTGATGGTCCACGCCGTCAGGTAGCCGCCGTAGGATCCGCCCATGATGCCGACATTGGCGGAGTCCAGATCCTCGAACTTCCCCACTGCCCCGTCCAGGAACGCCAGGACGTCCTGCATGTCCACGGTTCCCATCCGCTCCTTGATGGACCGGCCATGTGCCTGGCCGTAACCGGCAGAACCCCGCGGATTGCACATGAGCACGGCGTAACCGGCCCCGGCATAGACCTGCGCTTCGTCGAACAACGCCACTCCGAACTGGGCAAACGGGCCGCCATGGATGTTCAGCAGCACCGGGTGCGGGCCAGGGCCCGCCGGCTTCACGAGCCAGCCATGGACCGGGTACCCGTCCGCCGCGGGCAAAGTCAGTTCCTGCGGCTCGCTGATCCCCGCCACGCTCCGCAGCTGGGCCGAGAAGTCCGTCAGGCGGCGCACCTGCCCGCGCTCGAGCACGGCAACATCACCGGCCGTCGTCGAATCGCTGAAACTCACCACGAGCGTTCCGCCACCCTCCGCGGCGCCGGTCACCACCCGGCTGCCTTCCAGGAGGACGGTGTGGCCGCCCGTCGCAACGAATTCGTGCAGCTCCACGGTTCCCCGCGCATTGTTCAGCACCAGGGCGCCCGCGCCGCCGCGCAGCTCCAGCCGGCTGCCGCCGGACAGGTCCAGCGCCTCGGCATCGCTGAGCGCCGTGGCGTGTCCGCCGGCGGCAGGCATCGCATAGAGGACGGTGTTCCTGGCCACGAAGTCCAGCCCGGATGCGCCGAGATCCTGGGCCAGGAAGAAGATCCACAGCCCATCGGCGGATTGGCGCACGGCGCTGATGCTCTGCCGTCCGGCGTTGGCCGGCACCACAGCCTGCGGCTGCCCTCCGGTAACAGGCAGCGCGCAGATTCCGCTGACGAGGTCAGTATCCCGCCCATCGTGCAGGGCTGCGGTGAAGTAGATGGTGCCGCCGTCGGCGCTGAAGCCGGCGCCGTTGTGGTCCGCTGGTGCGGTGGTGAGTTGTTTGGCGGCCGGCAGCAGCCCGGCAGCATTCTCCGCGGGATCGGCCGCGGTGCCGAGGGCCTTCAGGGCGCGTCCGGCCGGCGCCACCTTCGGTTCGGCGTCAAGCTGCGGGACCTCGAGGATGAACAGCTGAAGCGGCTTGTCAGCGGTGTAGCCAACACCGTTCATCCGGTACTGGAAATCCGTGATCAGCCGGGCGTCCTCGCTGCCCGCACTCACGCCGTCGATGCTGCCATACCGGCCCTCGTCAGGCGTCCTGGCGCTGAAGAGAATACTGCGGGAATCAGGCGACCACGTGAAGGAGCTGACCCCCAGTGGGGCCGCCGTCAACAGCTGGGGTTCGCCGCCGGCGGCTTCCACCACGAACAGCTGCGGCTTTCCGTCCGCTGCCGCACGCAGGAAGCCAAGGGCACGGCCGTCAGGTGAAAAGTTCGGTGCTGTGTCACGGAAGCCCCGGGTCAGCCGGCGTGGCCTCTGGTCCGGGTCGTTGAAGTCCGGGTGGGTCGGGTCCTGGCCCAGGGGCACGGTCCAGAGCTGGCCCACGTAGGCATCGGCATCGAAGTCCGGGCGGAGCACGGAGACCACGGCGCGGGAACCGTCGGGGTGCACGGCAGGGGCGGACACGGAATTGAGCAGCGGAAGATGTTCAGATTTCACGATTGCGAGCCTAGCCCGTGGCGTGCCCGCTGTGAAACACCTCACGTTGCGCCGGTGCGGCGAGGCACGCCGCGGCGTGCCCGGTGCCCGGCACCCCTGTAGCCAATGTCCCGTCCGCGCGGCGGGCCGGGGTCCGCGCATAGGATGAAAGCTATGCCCGCCGCCGATCTCCCCCTCCTGTGCCCGGTGTGCCGCCAGGGCCTCCGTTTCACTGGCGGCGCCCGCACCCTGGTGTGCGGAGCCGGCCACAGCTTTGACGCGGCCAGACAGGGCTACTTCAACTTCCTGGTCGGCAAGGGGACGGTTTTTGAAGCCGACAGCGCAGAAATGGTGGCGGCCCGCTTCGACTTCCTCTCCGCGGGGCATTACCAGCCGCTGGCCGATGCCGTGGCCGGGCTCGCCACACCGGCGCTCCGGGAGGCCCCCGCCGGCCGGCCCCTCGTGCTCGACGCCGGAACGGGCACCGGCCACTACCTCAGGGCCGTGCTGGACCGGGCCGCGGACAGTGGTCCGGCCGCGGCAATCGGCCTGGACATTTCCAAGTTCGCCCTGCGTCGCGCAGCCAGGCTGAACCCCGAGGCTTTGAACGTCGTCGGGGACGTCTGGCAGCCGTTGCCGGTCGCGGAGAACGCCGTCGACGTCGTCACCGTGGTCTTCGCGCCGCGCAACGCGCCCGAGTTCGCCCGGGTCCTCCGCCCCGGCGGCCGCCTTGTCGTGGTCACACCGCGGCCCGGCCACCTGGTGGAGGTTGCCGGGCCGGCCGGGATGCTGGGGATCGAGCCGGCCAAAGACGAGCGGCTCGCCGCGTCCCTGGGCCAGCACTTCGCGCCCGGCGCAGCATTTGATCTGGACCTGGCATTGAACCTTGGCCCGCGCGACGTCGCCAACCTGGCCTACATGGGACCGGCCGGCCACCACCTGGACCGCCCCGCACTGGTAGCCCTCGAGGCCGCGCTTCCGGAGCGGACCTCCGTCTCGGCCCGCTTCCGGATCAGCGTCTTTCAACCCATCTGCTGAACATTCCCGCTCCCGCCGCTTCGCGGGTGCCGTCAGGTACGCCCTGAAACCACCCCCGGGAGGGGACGGGGACGGGGGCGGAAGGCCAGGCCGGGGAATCGACCCGCGAAATAACGACTTGGCCACTTTGGCCATCAATTCCCTACCGCCGGTCCCAGCTATTGCCTTTCCGCTTAGGATGGAATCACAGTTACTGGGGACCTGTGCCTGCAGCTCCCGGAACTCTAGGGGGAATTGATGTCTGAATGGCTGATCGAGAATTGGTGGGCGTTGTGGCTCACGCTCTTTCTCCTGTTTGCCGTGGTCGAGATGATCACACTCGATCTGTTCTTCATCATGCTCGGCGGCGGCGCCCTGGCCGGGCTTGTGGCGGACTTCGCCGGCGCCGATCCGTGGCTGCAGATCATCGCCTTCTGCGTGGTGTCCCTGCTCATGATCGGCTTCGTCCGGCCGGTGGCCCTCAAGCATCTCCACCGGGGACCGGCGGATCAGCGCACCAACATTGAACGCCTCATCGGCGAATCCGCCGTCGTCATGGAGGCTGTGAGCGAAAACGGCGGGCTCGTCAAGATTGGCGGGGACGTCTGGAGTGCGCGGTCCGAATCGGGAGTGCTGGCGCCCGGACAGCAGGCTGTGGTCAGTGCCATCGAAGGGGCCACCGCGATCGTGGCTCCGCAACCGGAATCCGCCGTCCAATAAAGGGCGCTGTCCGGCGGGCACTGCTGTCCGGCCGGTGCGGCGCTGCCGGCGCGAGACTAAAACAAAACAACTGGGGAATAGGTGATGTATGAATATCGCAGTCGCAATTGTGCTGCTGGTACTAATTGTGTTTGTAATTATTGTGCTGGTCCGGTCGGTCCGGATCATTCCACAGGCCCGTGCCGGCGTCGTTGAACGGCTGGGTAAATACCAACGCACCCTGAATCCCGGACTTACCCTGCTGATCCCGTTCGTGGACCGCCTGCTGCCATTGCTCGACCTGCGGGAGCAGGTGGTGTCCTTCCCGCCGCAGCCGGTCATCACCGAGGACAACCTGGTGGTCTCGATCGACACCGTGGTCTATTTCCAGGTCACGGATGCCCGGGCCGCCACCTACGAAATCGCCAACTACATCCAGGCAGTGGAACAGCTGACCACCACCACTCTGCGCAACGTGGTTGGCGGCCTCAACCTGGAGGAAGCGCTGACCTCGCGCGACCAGATCAACGGCCAGCTCCGCGGCGTCCTGGACGAGGCGACCGGTCGCTGGGGCATCCGGGTCTCCCGGGTCGAGCTCAAGGCGATCGATCCGCCCCACTCGATCCAGGACTCGATGGAAAAGCAGATGCGGGCCGAACGTGACCGCCGCGCCGCCATCCTGACGGCCGAGGGCACCAAGCAGTCCGCGATCCTCACCGCGGAAGGCCAGCGCCAGTCCTCCATCCTGAAGGCCGAAGGCGACGCGAAGGCGGCCATCCTGCGGGCCGACGGCGAGGCGCAGGCCATCCAGAAGGTCTTCGACGCGATCCACAAGGGCAACCCGGACCAGAAACTGCTGGCTTACCAGTACCTCCAGACCCTCCCGAAGATTGCCGAGGGATCCTCGAACAAGCTGTGGATCATTCCCAGCGAGGTTGGCGAGGCGCTCAAGGGGATCGGCAGCGTACTGGGTGCAGGCGCGGTGCAGGAGCAGACGGCCTCAACGCCGGACGTGGCACCGTACTCACCGCCCGCCGCAGCCGACGGCCAAGGGAACCGGCCCTGATCCTGCTCCCGCACTGGGTCTCTCGGATCGGATAGTTCCGTCCTGGCCCCCGCAGACCGGCCGTTTCGGCCCGGCTGCGGGGGCCAGCCGGCTTAAGGCCGGCCCGGTCGGGTACAGGATACGCAGTTCACGCCGCGGGGCTACTCGCTTTACCGCGCCCGCACCACTCCCGTATACTTGAATATTTGTCCGGTCAGTTCAGCCGTCCGGAACAAAAACGCTCCGCACAGCGTTGATTCCAATGACGTTCCAAAGAGTTTTGTCCACTGGTGACTGTCATCTGGCCGGGCCACTCCGGGCCAGGTACGGTACAGCGCGGTGCAACCAGAAGTCCGGCGCCTGACGGTCCCCGGACAACGCAGGGCTTGACCCTGCGAACCGAATAGAGGGAGAAAAGATGAGCGATCGCAGCCTGCGGGGTATGCGCCTTGGCGCACAGAGCATGGAGACCGAATCCGGCGTCGAACCGGCTCCGCGCCAGCGGGTTGAATACCGTTGCGAGGATGGCGAGCAGGTGTTCGTGACATTCTCCTCGGAAGCCGAGATCCCCCCGGTTTGGGTTTCGAAGACGGGCAAGGAGGCGTTGCTGGTGGACGGCGAACGTCCCGTGAACAGCAACGAGAAGGCAGTGCGCACGCACTGGGACATGCTGCTGGAGCGCCGCTCGCTTCCCGAGCTTGAGCAGATCCTCGAAGATCGCCTCACCATCCTGCGCGAACGCCGCGGCGAACGCCGCTCGGCCTAGTCCCCCAGCGCACCGGCTACGGCAAGGGCCGGGCCCGCATCGAATGATGCGGGCCCGGCCCTTTTTCTGTTCCTGCGCCTCCATGCTCTGCGCCTCCCCTGCGCATCCTGCGGCTGCACCGTCTGGACGCGCACAGGAGCAGGGATTCTGCGTCAGCCGGGGGTGAGGACGCAGAACTCGTTGCCCTCCGAGTCGGCGAGGCAGACCCAGGGCACATCGCCTTGGCCGACGTCGGCGTCAGTGGCGCCCAGAGCCCGCAGCCGGGCCACCTCCGCCGCTTGATCATCACCCGGGTACGGCATCAGGTCGAGATGGACACGGCCCCACACGGTCTGCACGCCGGGCGTGCGAAGGAACTCAAGGTACGGCCCGACACCCTGGGCCGAACGCAGTCTCGCATGATCATCGCCCACCTCGTGCAGGGTCCAGTCCGTCGCCCCGCCCCAGAACCGGGCCATGGCCCGCGGGTCTGCGCAGCGGACCACCACCGCGGCGATCGGCCCGGTGTCCTGGTAGATCGGGCGGGGCTCCAGCACGCGGAACAGGTTGCCCTCCGGGTCGGCCAGAACCGTCCAGGGCTCAGCACCCTGGCCGACGTCGGCGGGCGTCGCGCCGAGCCCCAAGAGATGAGCGACCAGCTCCGCCTGGTGGGCCGCAGAGGTGGTGGCGAGATCGAGGCGTGCCCGGTACCTCACCGTCTCGGGGTCCGGGACGGTGACGACATCGATGCAGACGGCGGCGGGGTCCGGCCAGACGAAACCCAGGGGTTCAACATTGGTCACACCGGGTCCCTCGCTGGACACGCCCCAGCCGAGTGCCTCCGCCCAAAACCGGCCGAGCGTTGAGTCATCCCGAGCCTTGAAATTCACCTGAACAAGTCGCAGCGCCATACCGCCCGACCCTATACCCAGGCGATGCCCGGACCGGGAGACACGCCTCAGGCGTTCTGCCTGCTGTCCTGCTTGCCCCGGAGCTTGTTCCAGCGGGCCGTGAGTCCCCATTTGGTGACGTTGATCATGGCTTCGACGACGATGTTGCCGCTCATCTTCGAAGCGCCGAGCTCGCGCTCCACGAAGGTAATGGGCCGTTCCACGATGGTCAGGCCGAGTTTGGCCACGCGCCAGGCCAGATCCACCTGGAAGCCATAGCCTACCGAGTCGACCGCATCCAGGTTCAGCTTCTCCAGGGTGGTCCGCCGGAAGGCGCGGAAGCCGCCGGTGACGTCCTTGATCTTCACTCCGAGCATGATCCGCGCGTACGTGCTGCCGACGCGGCTGATGGCCTGGCGGTAGAGCGGCCAGTTGACCACACGGCCGCCGGGAACCCAGCGGGAGCCCATGGCGAGGTCCGCGCCCTGCTCCACGGCCTCAATCAGCTGCGGCAGCTGCTCGGGCTGGTGCGAGCCGTCAGCGTCCATCTCCACGAGGATGTCGTAGCCGGCGTCCAGGCCCCACTTGAAGCCCGCGATGTACGCCGCTCCCAGGCCGGCCTTTCCGGCGCGGTGCAGGACGTGGACCTGTCCGTCTTCTGCGGCCATGCGGTCCGCCAGCTGCCCCGTGCCGTCAGGGCTGTTGTCGTCGACAACCAGCACGTCGGAGGCGGGCACGGCTGTGCGCAGGCGACCGAGGGTCTTGGGCAACGATTCCAGCTCGTTATAGGTCGGGATGATGGTGAGGACACGCACAGCGAGGCCTTTCCTTGAAGGGAGCGGTCGGTGCGCCGAAAGTCAATGGTTCCGGATATTCAGGCGCAACTTCCCATTATAGGGAGTTGCGCGCCCGTGGGGCGCCCGTGGGGCGGCCGTGCGGCCGCCCGGGCAGGTCCACCCGCTTCGGGCCAGTTCCGGCAGGCCACGAATTGCGGCGCCGGAACCGTTTTCTGCTGCGAAGTAGACCCGCCCCCTGGGGGTGCCCGTGGTCATGGCCAAGTAAAGCTCCCGCGGGTGCGGCAACCTGGGAAGGACCGGGGACTGCCGGAGTCTGCGCGGTACGCAACCCTCCGTTGCCCCTCAATGCTACGGGGGCGGGCCGATCTGTCAACCGAGCCGTGACCTGCCGTTTCGTCTGTCGGTGCAGGTCAGGGCGGGGTCGCGGGTGGAAATGTTTCCGCTCCGTACGCTGGATGACGGGCCGGATCAGGCGCCAGGTGGTCAGGCGTGGAGGGCGCCGCTGGCATAGAGTTCCTGGCCGTCCCGTACCGTCAGGAGGCAGGCAGGGTCGCTGCCGGTGTCCAGCGCCGGAAGCAGCGGGGTGCGGGCGCGCGGGTCGGTGCTCCACGACTGCACGCGCCCGTCGGCCACCTGGACCATGAGCTCCTCAACCTCCCAGACCGCAAAGCTGGCCGGAGCGCCCGGCACCAGTTGCCCGGCAATGGGGTTGGGGTAGCGGGCTGCCCGCCAGCCGGCCCGCGTGTGGCCGAGGAACGCGGCGCGGGCGGAGATCTGTTCGGCGGGATTGGTGTGCTGCAGGCACGCTCGCACGCTGGACCACGGCCGGAGCGGCGTCACCGGGCTGTCGCTGCCGAAGCAGATCGGCACACCGGCCGCGTAGAGGCTGCCAAAGGCATTCATTCCCAGCCGGCGGGAGCCGAGGCGCTGCTGGTACAGGCGGTCCCCGCCACCCCACAGGGCGTCGAAGACCGGCTGCGCGCTGACGCTGACCGAATAGCGGGCCAGCCGGCTGATGGCCGCGGCATCGGCGAGTTCGACGTGCTCGAACCGGTGCCCCGCGGCACGGACGCGCTGCTCCCCCACCTCAGCCGCGGCGAGGTCGAGGGCGTCGAGGGCCGCGTCCAGGCCGGCGTCGCCGATCACGTGGAAACCCGCCTGGATCCCCAGGAGGGAGCACGCCGCGAGGTGGGCGGCTGCCTCGGCCACGGAGAGGTACAGGTTGCCGCGCTCTCCGGGCGCGTCGGTGTAATCCTCCCGCAGTGCGGCGGTCCGTGAGCCGATCGAGCCGTCGATGTTCAGGTCACCGGCCAGGCCCAGTACAGGCAGGCCCAATTCGTCCAGGATGGACTGGGCATGTTCGGCGGATCCGGCGAGCTCGCCCCAGTACGGCAGGATCTCCGGCGCTGCCACGCCGTCCACCCCGGTCGGTCCTCCGCCGGAGGTGCTGTTCCAGGCCACCGCGAGCCGCAGGTCCTCGATGCTTCCGATATGCGGCGCGGCCATCTCGGCGAGGGCCACGTAGCCGTTGGCCGCAGCCTCGGCGAGGGCGCGCTGCTGGTACGCGCGCAGGGCGTCCGCCGGCAGCCGGCGGGCCGCCAGGCGGGCCGCGGTGTGGGCATCGCGTTTGACCTGGCTTCCGGCGCCGCCGCCGTCGAGCCCGTCCAGTCCGGCCGATGCGGCCAGGGAGTTCGATACCAGGGCCGAGTGGACATCCACTCGGGACAGGTAGACCTGGCGGCCGCCGGCCGCGCGTTCGATTTCGTCCCGGGAGGGCAGGGCGGGATCGGCCCAGGTGGTCTCGTCCCAGCCGTGGCCCAGGACGGGACCGTCCGCGCTGGAGGCGGAGGCGGCGGCGACGGCGTCGAGCAGTTCAGCGGAGGAGCGCACCCCGGCCAGCTGGAGGCCCTCCAGCGCGATTCCGGTTTCCGTCAGGTGGATGTGGGAGTCGACGAAGCCGGGTGCCAGGAGCGCGCCCTGCAGATCGATCACCTCCATGGAGGAATCGGCGATGGACGTGGCGGCCTGCTCGGAACCAACCCAGGCGACGGTGTCGCCGTCAACCAGCATCGCAGTCGCAAAGGGATCGGCAGCTGTGTAGACCGAGCCGTTGCGGTACAGCGTGACGTTGCGGGGGGCGGGGGCGGCCGGCGAATCGGTCATGGGGCGGGAACTCCTTGTTGCTGGGGCCGGCCGAGCGCCGGCGGGTTCGAAAATCTGGGAGGCCGCGGCAGCGGCCCAGCGAGTGGTGCAGGCAGCGGGCCGGTCCGGCCCGCGCCCTAGGCCACGGAGGAATAGGCGACGACGCCGCGTTTGACGAGCTTGATGGCCTCCGCGCACAGCCGCGCAATCCGGGGGTCGAGGTTCGGGATGTCGGCGAGCTGGTCCAGGAGGTCGATCACCTGTTTGACCCAGCGGACAAAGTCGCCCGCGGCCAGGTCGGTGCCGCTCAGCACGTCCTGGAGGTGCCGGCCCTTGGCCCATTTGAAGATCGGCCACACGAGGCCGAGCTCGGGCTCGCCAGTGAGGGGCAGCTTGTTGGCTTCCTCGACGTCCTCCAGCGCGGACCATTCGCGGACCACGGTGTCTACCGCGGATTCCAGGGACACGCTCGGCATCTTGGGCCGCAGGCCGCGGTCCTCACGCTTGGCCTGGTAGACGAGCACACTGGCCAGCGCGGCGATCTCGGCGGCGTCGAGGTCGTTGAAGGCCCCCATCCGCAGCGACTGCGAAATCAGCAGGTCCTTTTCGCCGTAGATCCGCCGCAGGCGTTGCCCGTCCGGGCTGATGGACAGCGCACCGGTGTCCGAGGTTTCCAGGTAGCCGTAGCCCGTCAGGACGCCGCACACACGGTCGAACGTCTTGGCGATGGTGTTGGTCCGGCCCTGGATCTGGCGGATGAGCCCGTCCGTTTCCTGGCGGAGTTTCCACCAGCGTTCGGACCACCGGGCATGGTCCTCGCGTTCGCTGCAGCCGTGGCACGGATGGGCGCGCAGTTCCCGGCGCAGCTCGGCGATCCGCTTCTCCTGGTTGGGCGCGGCGGAGGCCCGGCCGAAGTCGTCGTCGCGGCGCGGCGGCGCCGGCGGCCGGTGCTCGCGGATGGCGTTGCGCACCGAGGACGCCAAATCGCGGCGGGACTTGGGAACCTTGGCGTTGAAGGTCTTGGGAATCCTGATCCGCGTGATCGGCGACAACGGACCTTCGACGTCGTGCAGGCCGATCCGGCGGAGCTGGTTGTCCAGAGTCATGACGGCGGGGCGGGGCTCGCGGGATTCGTGGTCGGAGCTGAGCACCACCGCGAGCCCGGGCGACTTCCCGGCCGGAACATCCACCACGTCGCCCGGAAGCAGCCTGCTCAGGGAGTCCTCGGTCAAGGACTTCCTGGCCCGGGACGTGCTCCGGGAGGCCATGGTTTCGGCATCGCCCAGGGCCCGCCGCAACCGCGCGTATTCGGTGAAGTCGCCCAGGTGGCAGGTCATGGCCTTGCTGAACCCGGCAATGGATTCTTCCCGGCTCCTGACCTGCCGGGCCAGTCCCACCACGGAACGGTCCGCCTGGAACTGGGCAAAGGATGATTCGAGGATCTCCCGGGCGCGCGGCCGGCCGAACTGCGCCAAAAGGTTGATCGACATGTTGTACGTGGGCCGGAAGCTGGAGTTCAGCGGGTAGGTCCGCCGTGAGGCCAGGCCGGCGACGGCGGCCGGATCCGTTCCGGGCTGCCACAGCACGACGGCGTGGCCCTCGACGTCGATGCCGCGGCGGCCGGCGCGGCCCGTCAGCTGGGTGTACTCCCCCGCCGTGATGTTGACATGGGCCTCGCCATTGAACTTGTCCAGCTTTTCGAGCACGACGCAGCGGGCCGGCATATTCACGCCCAGGGCCAGTGTTTCGGTGGCGAAGACGGCCTTGACCAGCCCGTCGACGAACAGCTTCTCCACAACCTCCTTGAAGGTCGGCAGCATGCCGGCGTGGTGCGCGGCGAGCCCGCGGAGCAGGCCGTCCCGCCAGCTCCAGAAGCCGAGCACATCGAGGTCATCCGAGGGGATGTCCTGGGCCGCCTCGTCGACGCGCCGGGCGATGATCTGCTGTTCGGCTTCGCTGGTCAGCCAGAGTCCGGCCGCGACGCACTGGGCCACGGCGGCATCGCAGCCGGCGCGCGAGAAGATGAAGGTGATGGCCGGCAGAAGGTCCTGCCGGTCCAGGCTGGCGATGACCTGCGGCCGGCTGGCTTTCCGCACCGGGCTGCGCTGGGCTCCCTGCGGTTGGTCCCGCTGGCTGCGTTGCTGCCGGCGCTGGTTCCGGCCGCCGTGGCCGAAGCGGCCACGGAAATTCATCTGGCTCTCGGCCCGGGCCATGGACAGCAGTTCCGGGTTGACCTCGAAGCCGGCCCGCCCGGGCACTTCCGAGGTGACGGCGGCCGCCCGGCCCCCGACGACAGCCTCGGCTACGGCATCGGCGGACGCCTCACTGGCACTTGTCTCACTGGCAGTTGCCCCCCTGGCACTTGTCTCACTGGCAGTTGCCCCCCTGGCACTTGTCTCACTGGCAGTTGCCCCACCAGGCAGGGCGATCTCGTCAAAGCTCGTGTCGCCGGCAAACAGGTCCACGATCTTCCGGCCCACCATGACGTGCTGCCACAGCGGCACCGGGCGGTGCTCGGAGACGATCACATCGGTCTGCCCGCGGACGGTGTCGAGCCACGCACCGAACTCCTCGGCGTTGGAGACCGTGGCACTCAGGGACGCCACCTGGACCTCGCTGGGCAGATGGATAATGACTTCCTCCCACACTGCGCCGCGGAAGCGGTCGGCGAGGTAGTGGACTTCGTCCATGACCACGAAGCCGAGATCATCCAGGGTGTCCGAATCCGCGTAGAGCATGTTGCGGAGCACTTCGGTGGTCATCACCACCACCGGGGCGTCGCCGTTGATGCTGGTATCTCCGGTGAGCAGGCCCACCTGGGCGGCGCCGTACTTGGCGGCCAGTTCGGAGTACTTCTGGTTGCTCAGGGCTTTGATGGGGGTGGTGTAAAACGCCTTGAGCCCACGCTGGAGGGCCAGATAGATGGCGAACTCCCCCACAATCGTCTTCCCGGCGCCGGTGGGGGCGGCCACCAGCACGCCCCGGCCGGCCTGCAGGGACAGGCATGCTTCGCGCTGGAAGTCATCGAGTTCAAATTCGAGCGAGCGGATGAACCCGCCCAGATAGGTCTTGGCTTCAGCAGCCCGCTCGACGCTGGCGCGGTAACGTTCGGACGGTGATTCCGGCCCGGGGTGTGAGGACATGTTTCCAGCCTAGTGCGCGAAAGGCTAGAGATTCTCCAGCTCGGAGCTGGGGGTGGCGTGGTCGGCGGTGGCTTCGGTCTCGGCGTCGCGTTTGACGGCGCGCCGCTCGCGCCGGCGGTCGTTGAGCAGGCACAGCCCGATCGCGGCGAAGAACAGCGCCAGCATGGGTCCGGCCAGGTAGAACATGCTCATGGCGTCGGCGCCGGGAGCGGCCATCGCGGCGAACAGGCAGACCAGGAAGACTGTGATCCGCCAGCTCTTGAGCAGCTGCTGGCCCTTGATGAGCCCGGCCAGGTTCAGCCCGAACAGGACCACCGGGAGGAGGAAGGCGATGCCGAAGGCGAGCAGCAGCCGCAACACGAAGGACAGGTACACCTGGGCGCTGATGAAGTTGGAGCCGCCCGACGGCGTGAAGTCGGTCAGGACACGGACCGCGTTGGGCAGCACGAGCCAGGCCAGCAGGACGCCGCCGACGAAGAGCGGCACGGCCGCCGCCACGAAGGACAGGGCCAGGCGGCGTTCCTTCTTGTGCAGCCCCGGCACGATGAAGGCCCAGAGCTGGTAGAGCCAGACGGGGCTGGCGATAATCAGGCCCAGGAACACGGAGACCTGGATCATGAGGTCGAAGGAGCTCGCGACGCCGTCGAAATTCAGGGTCGCCTGGCGGCCTTCGTGTTCATTCAGGTCGCGGATCGGCTTGATCAGCGCCGCCAGCATTGGCTGGTAGACAAGGAAACCCACTACCGTCCCAAGGACGACGGCGATTGCCGCCTTGAAGAGCCGGTTGCGCAGCTCTTTGAGGTGGTCGAGGAGCGCCATCCTCCCCTCGGGGTTCGATCGACGGCTCATGGTTACTGCCATGCGGTCTTAGGCGCGGGTCGACGGCGGAACGTCGGTTCCGTCGCCCGTGCGGCTTTCCGGTGCGCCGGCCTGCGGGTGGTTGATGACCCGTCCTTCAACCGGCTCGGAGCCATCCTTGGCATCGGTGGTGCCGTCCTTCTTCATTTCCCGGACTTCCGACTTGAAAATGCGCATCGACTGGCCCAGGCTGCGGGCCATGCCCGGCAGCTTCGGCGCAGCGAACAGCACCAGTGCCAGAACGATGATGATGATGAGATGCCAGCCTTCAAGCCTCATGGGGAGAGGTCCTTTCGTTTGAATACATCCTATGTCTAACGCGTTTCGATGTCGCGCAGTGCCTGGGGTTGCCCGCGGTCCTTCTTGCGTTGGATGCGGCGCAGCCGGCGGGCGTTTTGCCGGGCGAGCTTGGATGCGTGGTAATCATGTCGCATCCGCGCGGGCGAGGCAAAAATGGCGTCGCCGGGCGCCGGCCGAAGAGACTCGTCCGCGCTGACCGGGTCACCAACGCCGGCCGCTGTCGAACCGGCCGCTGAAACGGTGCCGGTGCCCGCTGGTGAAGGCAGGGTGGAAAAGCGGTCCGCGGCTTCACCCAATTCGGTGAGCGTCGTCGTGGCCTGCCGGAACAGCCGGAAGCCGAGCACGCCGAAGAACAACAGCGACAACGCGACAAGCGCTATCCAAATAACGATCCAGGACCACCAAGGCATGCTGATCAGTCTATCGGGCGATCCGGGAAGGCTTCGTATTGCGTCAGGGCCGCGGCGAGCCACTCCCGCGACGCGGCCGCGAGGGCCTCTGGCTGCAGGATCCGGACCATCCCGCCGTGCTGGGCCACGAACATCGGCAGCCAGTCCGTGCTGCCAAACCGGATTTCGGCGAGCATTCCGCCGCCAGGCAGGGCCGCGGTCCGCTCGGCGTAATAGTCGTCAGCGAGGCCGGTGCCGCGGGGTGCGAGTTCCACCACCACCACCGTGTCGTCGTCGTTCGGGGTGAACAGTTTCACCGGAAAGCTGTCCGCCGGCTTTGCCGTCGCGGCCGCCCGCCGGCCGTTGGGCTCAAGGGCTTCGATCCTGTCCAGCCGGAAGTTACGGAGGCCCTGGGCGGAGTGGCAGTACGCCTCGAGGTACCACGTGTTGTCCAGCGAATAGAGCCGCAGGGGGTCCACGTCGCGTTCGGACACGGCGTCGCGCTGCGCCGAGAAGTACCTCAGGTGCAGCTGCGCGCCGGATTCGAGGGCGGCGCGGGCGGTGTCGAGGACGGCGGAATTGCCGGGGGCCACCTCGGGGCCGGAGAGCGCCGCCGCTTTGACGCCTTCCTCCCCCGCCGCGGCCATGAGTTTCAGCGTCACCGATTCCAGGGCGCCGCCTTCGGCGAGTTCGGGCAGGCTGTTGAGGGTCTCCAGGCCGGTCAGGAGCGCACAGGCCTCGTCCACGGTGAACCGTACGGGGCGGGTCAGGTCCAGTGCCTGGGTGATGAATACGTGGTCATCGTCCCACTGGATGTCCAGCAGATCGTCGGGGTACCCCTCCGGGAGGCCCGAGCAGATCAGGATCCGCAGGTCGTCCTCGAGTGCCTTGCGGGTGATGCCAAACCTGGCGGCGACCTCGCTGATGTGCAGTCCCTGGTTGTGGACAAGGAACGGGACGAGTTGCAGCATCCGCTTGAGCTGGTCCTCCGAGGTTCGTTTCCGGGTACGGCCGGCGCGGCCCGCCGCCGGGAAGGCCACATCCGGCAGGGGCCTGTCGGCGAACTCGGCGGCTGCCGTGAGGCGGCGGTGGACGGCGCCGGCGAGTTCGGGGGGTGAAATCACGGTGACGCGGGGACCATAGGAGGCCAGCTCCTCGCCCAGGGTCTCGGCATCGCGGAAGGGCACCGCGAGGCGGTCCGTCCCGGCCGAATGCCCCGGTGTTCGGGCTTCCGGCGCTGCGGCTTCCGGCGCTGCGTCCGGAAGCGGCTGGGCGCGTTTGCGGAGGCCCAGGAGCCGCCCGTGTTCGACGTCGACCACGGCGCTCTGCACCGGCAGCTCGGCCAGGCCGGCCAGCTCGGCGCGGACGTTGAACCCGGCCGGCGGCGTGAAGCTCTCCTTGTCCATGACGGTCACGGCGGACGTCAGGCGGGACAGGCGGAAGAACCGTTTGTCCCCCCGGCCCCGGTCGTGGCCCACGAGGTACCACTGGCCGAAGCGGCTGCCCAGGCCCCAGGGCTCCACCAGGCGTTCCTGGTCCTGGCCGGTGCTGCCGGCGAGGTAGCTGAACCGGACCGGGTGCTGGGCGTGTATCGCGGCGACCAGGTCCTCGAAGGCCTGGCCGGCGGGGCGGATGCGCGGCTGGACGCCGGTGGAGAGTTCGGCGTCGACCAGGCCGCCGGCGGCCTGCAGCTTCCGGACCGCGTCGACGGCGGCGGAGCCGAGGGCGGCGTGCTCCCAGAGCTGGGCCGCGAGGATCAGGACCGTGCACTCTTCGGGGGTGAGGGTGACGTCGGGCAGCCGGTTCGATTCCTTGCCGATCCGGTAGCGGGTGGTTGCCGGGTCGTCGGAGCCCCAGCCCGTGTCCGTCACGGCCTCGACGTCGAAGCCAAACTGGCGCAGCTCGCCCTTGTCGCGTTCGAACATGCGGCCGAAGGCGACGTCACTGCTCGTGGTGTCGTGGTAGACCTTTTCGCGCAGCTCGCTGCGGCGCAGGCCGTACTTGGTGTTGAGCAGGGCGATGAGCAGGTTCAGGAGGCGTTCTGTACGTGAGGCGGACACCCCGCAAGGGTACTAAAGCCGGTCGCGGAAAATGACGAAAGCGCGGCAACAGCCGGAAGAACTTTTCCGATTGTTACCGCGCTTCGTTCCCCGGGGGGCGGGTGGGGACTAGCGGACGGCGACGAGGTCCACGACGAAGATCAGGGCCTCGTTGGGGCCGATCGCCCCGCCGGCGCCACGGGAACCGTAGGCAAGCTCGGACGGGATCTCGAGCCGGCGGCGGCCGCCGACCTTCATGCCCAGCAGGCCCTGGTCCCAGCCCTGGATGACCTGGCCGACGCCGACCCTGAAGTCCAGCGGCGCGCCGCGGCCCCAGGAGGCGTCAAATTCTTCACCGGTGGACCAGGCGACGCCCACGTAGTGGGTGGATACGGTGTCGCCGGCTTTGGCCTCGGCGCCGTCCCCTTCGATCAGGTCGGTGATGACCAGTTCGGTGGGGACGTCTCCTACGGGGAAGTCAATTTCCGGCTTCTCGCGGTCGAGGTTGCGCTGTCCAAATGACATGGTTACTCCTTTGAGGTGACGTGTAGTGGTGGCAGATGTAGCGGTGGATTACTTGACGCCGAGGATATCGACGACGAAGACGAGGTCGCCCTTCGCGTCGCCCTGGCCCTGATCTCCGTAGGCGAGGTCCTTCGGGACGACCAGGAGGACGCGGGAGCCGACCGTCTTGCCGGTCAGGCCCTGGGTCCAGCCCTTGATGACGCCGGTCAGCGGGAAGGTGGCCTTCTTGCCACTCTCGAAGCTGGAGTCGAAGACCTTGCCGGTGGCGAGGGCGACGCCGACGTAGTTGACGGTGATTGTGTCGGTCTCCTTGAGGGCCTGGCCCTTGCCGGTGATGAGGTCCTGGGAGACCAGCGCGGTCGGCGCCTTGACGCCGGCGACCGAGACCACCGGAACGCCCTTGTCGTTTTCCTTGACGGTCGGCAGTCCGGCCGGCGGGGTGACGGCGTCGCCTTCGGGCTTGTCCAGGACCGGCGGTGCGTCCTTGGCTGAGAGCACCTTGACGATCAGGAGCTGCGTCGGCTTGGCCTCGGCACCCTCGGCTGCGGCCTGGCCGGGAACGGCGAGGGCGAGGTGCGAGCCGATCTTGGCGCCCACGAACGCGTTGTAGATGACGGGGCTGCTGCCCTTGAGCTCGTCGTTCAGTTCCAGCGGCTCGGGATCGTTCGGGAACGTGTCCTCGAGGGTGGAGCCGTCCTTGCCGTTGAACGCCACAATCGAAATGTCGGCGATCTGGTTGGCCTTGACCCGGTCGCCACTGCCCTCGGTGACCACCTTGACAGTGGGTTCCTTGACGTCGAGCGGCTTGGTGAAGTCGACACCGGGAGCCTTCTTGTCACCGTTCTCAGTCAATTTGACCGAGTCCAGCTTGGCGGTCTCACCGGCGGACTGGCTGGTGGGTTCCGGAGCCGGAGGCGCTTCGTTGCCGCCGCAGGCGGTCAGCAGCAGCAGTCCGGGAAGAAGAATTGCTAGTAGTCGGCGCAATTGGAAACTTTCGTCGAGGCAGGGTGGACTCAGTGCCGTTCGGTTTCCCGTGGCAAAGAAAGCGGCGGCCGCAGGGCGGCCCTACCCCAGAATAACGTGCGAAGCTGGGTATCAGCCCATCGAGTCCAGCAGCGCATCCACCCGGTCGTCCACGCTCCGGAAGGGATCCTTGCACAGGATGGTCTGGTGGGCGCGGTCGTTCAGCTTCAGATGGACCCAGTCCACGGTGTAGTCGCGGCCGAGTTCCTGGGCGCGCCGGACGAAGTCGCCGCGGAGTTTGGCGCGCGTGGTTTGCGGCGGGGCATCCACCGCGTCCTTGACCGCGGTGTCGTCCACCACCCGGCGCACGGCCCCGCGGGCCTGGAGCAGGTAGAAGAGCCCGCGGCCACGGGAAATGTCGTGGTAGGTCAGGTCCAGCTGCGCAATCCTGGGAGCGTCAAGGCCCAGCCCGTGCCGTTCCCGGTAGTTGTCCATGAGCTTTTTCTTGATGGCCCAGTCCACTTCGGTATCGATCGTGCTCGTGTCGCCGCTTTCGATGGCGTCCAGCGTGCGCTCCCAGAGGTCCAGGATCAGCGGCACGTGGGGGTTGTGCGCGCCGTGTTCGGCCACGAACGCGGTCACCTTGCCGAGGTATTCGCGCTGGATTTCCAGGGCCGTGAGCTGCCGGCCGTTGGCGAGCCGGACCAGTGCCCGGCCGCTGAGGTCGTGGGAGATTTCCCGGATGCTGCGGATCGGGTTCTCCATCCGCATGTCGCGCATGATCACCCCGGCCTCGATCATCCGCAGGATCAGGTCCACCGTGCCGATTTTGAGCAGCGCCGTCGTTTCGGACATGTTGGAGTCGCCCACGATCACGTGCAGGCGCCGGTAGAACTCGGCGTCCGCGTGCGGCTCGTCCCGGGTGTTGATGATGGGCCTGGAGCGGGTGGTGGCGGAGGAGACGCCTTCCCAGATGTGGTCGGCCCGCTGGGAGAACGCGAAGGTCGCCCCGTGCGGGGTCTTGAGGATCTTGCCGGCCCCGGCGATCAGCTGGCGGGTCACGAGGAACGGGATGAGGATTTCCGCGAGCCGGGAAAATTCCCCGCGCCGCGGGATGAGGTAGTTTTCGTGGCTGCCGTAGGAGTTCCCGGCCGAATCCGTGTTGTTCTTGAACAGGTATACGGTGCCGTTGAATCCCTCCGCCGCCAGCCGTTCCTGGGCTTCGTCTACGAGGTCGCACAGGATCAGTTCCCCGGCACGGTCATGGGCGATCAGCTGGGCGAGGTCGTCGCACTCGGCGGTGGCGTATTCCGGGTGCGACCCGACGTCCAGGTAAAGGCGCGAGCCGTTGGTCAGGAAGACGTTGGAGGACCGTCCCCAGCTGACCACCTTGCGGAAGAGGTAGCGGGCTACTTCCTCCGGTGCCAGCGGCCGGGACTCCGGGCTTGAATAGGAAATTCCGAATTCGGTTTCGATGCCGAATATGCGCTTGTCCATCTCACTTCTCCTCAGCCAGCAATGCCACGATGTCCGGGTCCTCAAGCCGGCGGAACGCCCGGCGGGTGCCGCGGCCGCTTTCCGATCCCCGGTCCAGTACCGCAACTTCCAGTGCGGATACGGGCAGGGTGGTGGTTTCCTTGTCCGCCACGAGCCCGGCGAGGGCCAGCCGGATGGCGCCGGCGAAGTCGAGTTCGCCCTGCCAGCCCGCCGCGACAGCCTCGGAGACCTTGTCCGCCTGGCCGCCCATCACAATAAAGCCGTGCTCGTCGGCGATGGACCCGTCAAAGGTCAGCCGGTACAGATGGTCCGCCTCCTGGGCCTGACCGACTTCGGCCACGGCCAGTTCGACCTCGAAGGGTTTCTGTTCGGCCGTAAACACCGCGCCGAGGCTCTGTGCGTAGACGCTGGCGAGGCCGCGGGCCGTGACGTCCTCGCGGTCGTAGGAATAGCCCCGGACATCGGCATACCGCACCCCGGCTTGCCGCAGGCTCTCAAACTCGTTGTACTTCCCGACGGCCGCGAACGCGATTTTGTCGTAGATCTCGCCGATCTTGTGCAGGGACGGGGACGCGTTCTCCGCCACGAGGGCAATCCCGTCCCGGCAACTGATGACCACCACCGAACGTCCACGGGCGATGCCCTTCCGTGCGAAGTCCGCACGGTCCTTCATCAGTTGTTCGGGAGATACATAGAACTGCTGGGTCATCTCAGGCCTCCCGCTGGGCGACAGTGCGGGATTCGATGACGCGGCCGGCCACGGCGGCAAGGTCGCGGTCCGGTACCCGGAAGGCACCTGTCCGGTTCACGATGTACACCACCGGCCAAAGCTGCCGGACGGGGTCCGGGCCGCCCGTGGCGGAGTCGTCGTCGGCGGCGTCGTACAGGGCCTCGACGGCGACCGCCACGGCGTCCTGCTCCGAGAGGCCGGGACGCCAGAGTTTCTTCAGCGCGCCGCGGGCGAACATCGAGCCGGATCCCACCGCGTGGTGCTCCTGTTCCTCGTAGCGGCCGCCCGTGACATCGTAGGAGAAGAGCCGGCCGAAACCTGCGGGCCGGTCGAATCCTGCGAACAGGGGCACGACGGCGAGGCCCTGCATGGCCATGGGCAGGTTGCCGCGGACCATGGCGCCGAGCCGGTTCGCCTTGCCGTCCAGGCTCAGGAGCGTGCCCTCGATCTTCTCGTAGTGTTCGAGTTCAACCTGGAACAGCCTGGTGATGTCCAGGGCGATGCCGGCGGTCCCGGCAATGCCCAGCACTGAATACTGGTCGGCGGGAAAGACCTTCTCGATGTGCCGGCTCGCGATCACGTTGCCCATGGTGGCGCGGCGGTCCCCGGCCATCAGCACTCCCCCGGCATAGGTCATCGCCACAATCGTCGTCCCGTGCGGGGCCTGCAGCGGTGCTCCCGGCTGGCCGGCGTGCCCGCCGGCAGGCAACTGGTTGAAAGGCACTTGGCCGAAGGGCATCAAATCGGGCCGTTCGCGCTGCAGATGCTCGGTGAATGAGGACGTCGCGTTGGCTGCTACTCGGTTGGCTGTTGTTTCCTGCACTAACGCTCTCCCTCAACGTGGTGGATCAACGACTCTTCCGGCCCTTAGCCCCTCCCGCCGCCCTCATCCGGCGGCCGGCGGCGCTCCTACTGGCCGCCCTTTTGGACGAATGCGCGCACGAATTCCTCGGCGTTGGACTCCAGCACGCCGTCGATCTCATCGAGGAGATCATCGACGCCCTGGGTGGCTGCCGACGCCTGGGCGTCCGCCGGGGCCGGCGGCGCGGCGGGGACGTCCTCGTCAACCTCGGTGTCCCGCGACTGCGGCTGCTGCTGCTCCTGGCCTGCCATTGTTTTCTCCTTCATGTCCGTCCCTTTTCTCCTAAGGGACATCCTCTAGCAATAGTGCCACGCCCGGGGCGCCCGCGGGGGGCTTTGTTTTCAGGAACCGGGGCTGAGCCCGAGCAGTTCCGCCAGGAACGTCCCGGCCTCCCGGTGCCGGGCAAACAGGCCGCCGGTGAGGGCTTCGGTTCCGCGCAGCGGCTCGCGGGTAGGGACCCGCTGGAGCCTGCCGCGGCCGGGGACATCGAAGATCACCGAGTCCCAGCTGGCCCCCGCGAGGTCTGCACCGAACCTGCTGACGCAGCGCCCGCGGAAGTACGCCCGCGTGTCCGACGGCGGTTCGGTCACCGCACGGGCAATCGCGGCGTCGTCGACGATTCGGTGCATCCGGTCGCGCGCCAGCAGCCGGTAGTAGAGCCCTTTTTCGGGGCGGATGTCGGCCCACTGCAGATCCACGAGGCCCAGCCGTGCGTTGTCCCAGCCCAGGCCGTCACGCTGGCGGTAGCCCTCGAGCAGGGACAGTTTGGCGAGCCACTCGACTGAGGATGCGGCCGCCGCCCGGTCACCGCCGAGTTCGCTCAGCGTGGCGGACCACCGCTCCAGGACCTCGTGGGTGTGGCCGTCACCGTCCACGGCGTCCGCGACGCCGGTGTCCTGCGCGTGCTTGGAGGCGGCCTCGAAATAGATCCACTGGAGGTCCAGGGCGCTGATCCGCCGGCCGTCGCCCAGGCGCAGCAACCCGGTGAGCGAGGTGTCGTGGCTGACGGCCTGCAGCGCGGCGACGGGCTCATGAACTTCGATCCGCGGCGCCAGCCCGGCCTCGATCAGGCTCAGGACCATCGCGGTGGTGCCGAACTTGAGGAAGTTGGAGGCCTGGCTGAGGTTGGCGTCGCCGATGATGACGTGCAGCCTGCGGTATTTGTCCGCGGTGGCGTGGGGCTCGTCCCGGGTGTTGATGATGGGGCGGCGGATGGTGGTTTCCAGGCCCACTTCGGTTTCGAAGAAGTCAGCGCGCTGGCTGATCTGGTAGCCGGCCCGGGCGCTGTCCTGCCCGAGGCCCACCCGCCCGGCACCGCAAATGATCTGCCGGGTGACGAAAAACGGCGTGAGGCCGCGCACGATTTCGCCGAAGGGCACCGAGCGGGGCATCAGGTAGTTCTCGTGCGAGCCGTAGGAGACCGACTTGTTGTCCGTGTTGTTCTTGTACAGGTTGATGGGCGGCAGTTCGGGATCCGCAGCGAGGCGCCGGACCGCGGCCAGTGCCACGAGGTCGCCGGCGGCGTCCCACGTGACGGCGGCGCGGGGGTTGGTCACCTCGGGGCTGGAATACTCCGGGTGGGCGTGGTCCACGTACAACCGTGCGCCGTTGCCCAGCACCATGTTCATCAGCAGCGTGCCGGACTCGTCCTCGCCGTCGGCCTCGAGTTCCTGCCGCCCGTAGGCGAGGGCGATCGCCTCGGCGTCGAGGACGGGAGGCTGGTCGGTGAGTTGTTCCGGGTCCGCGCTGCTACGCTCCAAGGTCCAGCCGCGGGCGTCGTGCAGCGGTTCCTCGTCCGTGTAGTCCCACCGGGTCTCGGCGCCGCCGGCGGCCCGCTGCCGGGTCACCTGCGCGTACGCCTGAATGACCCGGGCTGACATCATCGTGGCGTTGGCTCCCGGGGCCGAGGGCGCGTGGATGCCGTATTCGGTCTCCGATCCCATGACCCGCATCGCCCCGCCGACCGGCAGCCCGCCCGCGGTGTCGGCGGGCTTGCCGGGGACAACAGCCGTCACAGGTACTGGCCTGTGCTGGGCATCGTCTCGATGGACTTCCCGGGCTCCTGGCCGGCCTT
Organism: Arthrobacter sp. 05T410; assembly: GCF_056396505.1. Taxonomy (NCBI): domain Bacteria; kingdom Bacillati; phylum Actinomycetota; class Actinomycetes; order Micrococcales; family Micrococcaceae; genus Arthrobacter; species Arthrobacter sp. 05T410. The sequence goes on from NZ_JBFTLP010000001.1 coordinate 245,601, forward strand.
GCCCTGGACAATGGTGCGGATGTACGTGATGCGCTCGCCCTTCTTGCCGGAGATGCGTGCCCAATCGTCCGGGTTGGTGGTGTTGGGCATGTCCTCGTGTTCACGGAACTCGTCCACGACCGCCCGGAGCAGGTGGTCGATCCGCAGGCCCTTCTGGCCGATGGTCAACAGGTCCTTGATGGCGTACTTCTTGGCCCGGTCCACGACGTTCTGCACCACGGCGCCGGAGTTGAAGTCCTTGAAGTAGAGCATTTCGGTGTCGCCGTTGGCGTAGGTGACCTCGAGGTATTCGTTGGACTTCTCCGTGGAGTACATCGCCTCGACGGTGCGTTGGACCATGGCGTCCACGGTCGCCTGCACGTCGCCGTTGTGCTCGCCGAGGTCGGACTCGTGGAACGGCAGGTCCGTGGTGATGTACTTGTTGAAGATGTCGGCCGCGGCCTCGGCGTCGGGGCGCTGGATCTTCACCTTCACGTCCAGGCGGCCAGGGCGCAGGATCGCCGGATCGATCATGTCTTCCCGGTTCGAGGCGCCGATCACGATCACGTTGTCCAGCCGTTCGACGCCGTCGATCTCGCTGAGGAGCTGCGGGACGATGGTGGTTTCGACGTCGGAGGAAATGCCAGTGCCACGGGTGCGGAACAGCGAGTCCATTTCGTCGAAGAACACCACCACCGGGCTGCCCTCGGACGCCTTTTCCCGGGCGCGCGCGAAGATCAGGCGGATGTGGCGTTCGGTCTCGCCGACGTACTTATCGAGCAGCTCGGGTCCCTTGATGTTCAGGAAGTAGCTCTTCATGTCCGTCTTGCCGGCGCGCTCGGCGGCCCGGGCGGCCAGCGAGTTGGCCACGGCCTTGGCGATCAGGGTCTTGCCGCAGCCGGGCGGGCCGTACAGCAGGATGCCCTTGGGCGCCTTCAGCCCGTGCTCCCGGTACAGGTCCGGGTGCAGGAAGGGCAGTTCGACGGCGTCGCGGATCTGTTCGATCTGCGGGCCCAGTCCGCCGATGTCCTGGTAGGTGATGTCCGGGACTTCCTCGAGCACGAGGTTCTCCACTTCCGAGCGCGGGATCTTTTCCAGCGCGTACCCGGTCCGGGAATCAATCGAGAGCGCGTCGCCGACCCGGAGCCGCTGGGCGAGCAGGGCACCGGAGAGCCGGATGACCCGCTCCTCGTCGGCGCGGCCCACCACCAGCGCACGGTCAGGCCCCAGCATTTCCTTGAGCGTGACGAGGTCCCCGGCCCGCTCGTAGCCGAGTCCGGCGACCACCATCAGGGCCTCGTTGAGCAGGACTTCCTGCCCGACGGCGAGCTGGCTGATGTTGACCAGCGGGCTGATCCCAACCCGCATCTTGCGGCCGGCGTTGAAGATATCCACGGATTCCTCCGTGGCCGCCTGGCCGCTGTTCCCGGCCGTCGGCTGCCGTTTGGGGTTGAGCTGGAGGATGGTGCCGAAGCTGTACGGTGGCTGTCCCTCCTGGTCGAGGGCGTTTTTCAGCCGAAGGATCTCGGCCTTGGCCGTTTCCAGCATGCTGACCAGTTTGGAGTTGTTCTGCGTCGCGGCGGCGAGCTGGCGGTCAATGTGGCGGAGCTTGTCCCGGAGGATGTTGACCTGCCGCTCGGCGACGGACAGTTCATTGGCGGCATACCGGTCACCCTCGCCGGCTGCGGCGCGGGCCGCATCCGTGCGGGCGGCAGCATCCGCTGCGTCCTCGGCCGGTGTGCGGCCCGGGTCAGTATTCGGAGTCTCCATCGTGCATCAGCCCCTTCCTGCTCTTCTGTTAAGACCATAGCCCTAAGAAGGCGGGTGCCGCTGGAGACATCCGAAATATGCTGCCTAGTTCGTTATCTCCGGGGCGTCGACGACGTTCGTTCCGGCGATTGCGTCGCGGGCGGCGCGGCGCAGCTTTTTGTCCGAGACCGCACGCTCGCCCACAGCGCCCGGGGTCCAGGCGTTGACGTCTTCTTCGTTAAAGTCGGTCTTGGAGGGGCGGCGCTTTACCGAAATGCCCGTGACGCCGTCGGCGAGGCGGCGGGTTACCAGCAGGAAACCCGTGTGGGCGACCATGCGGTGGTCCGGGCGGACGGCCAGGCCTTCGAGATGCCAGCCGCGGACCATGGATTCCCACGCGTCGGGTTCGGTGAAGCGTCCGTCCGCGCGGATGGCTTCGGCTGTCCGCGAAAGCTGCGTCACAGTCGCGACATAATTGATCCACACGCCGCCGGGGGCCAGGACGGTGGCGACGGCGTCGAGGCATTCCCACGGCGCGAGCATGTCCAGGACCACGCGGTCCACGGAGCCGGGTTCCTCGGTGCGCACCACTTCCTCCTGGAAGTCGCCAAGGGAGATCTTCCAGGCCGGGTGCGGTCCGCCGAAGATGGTCTCGACGTTGCCGCGGGCGATGTCCGCGAACTCCTGGCGGCGTTCGAAGGAATGCAGGTAGCCGTTGTCCCCCACCGCGCGCAGCAGGGAGATGGACAGGGCGCCCGAGCCGACACCGGCTTCGACAACGCGTGCGCCCGGGAAGATGTCCGCCATGGTCACGATCTGGCCGGCGTCCTTGGGGTAGACGACGGCCGCGCCGCGGGGCATCGAGAGCACGAAGTCCGAGAGCAGCGGACGCAGCGTCTGGTACTGCTGTCCGACGTTGTTGACCACCACTGAGCCGTCGGGCTTGCCGATGATCTCGTCATGGTTCAGGAAGCCCCTGTGGGTGTGGAAGGCCCCGCCGACTTCGAGGGTAATCGTGTTCATGCGGCCGCGCTCGTCCGTGAGCTGGACGCGTTCGCCTTCGCGGAAGGGTCCGCGGCGGCGCGCGGCGCCGGTGGCACCATTAGCGCTGGCGGCAGTGCTGCCCTCGGCGGTGGGAGTGTCGGTGCCTGCGGCGGCGGTGGTGTTGGCAGTGTTAGTGCCTGCGGCGGTGTCGCTGCTCATGAAGATGTTCCTCGCTCCTGTAAAGCTGTGTGGCCGCGGACATGCCGGCGGGCACCGGTCCTTGCGCGTGGGGGCCGGAAATTCACGACCGCCCAGTAACTCTACCGGTTCTGCCCCTGGTTCTGGCGTTCGTTCCGGTACTTGCCCGTTATGGCCCGGACGACGGCGGACTGGCGCAGCAGCCCGGTGACGGCGCCCTCGCGGTTCACCACCGCGTACTCCTGGCCTTCGAGCTGGGCCAGGTACTGGACGAGCTCCTGGCCCTTGGACCATTCCGGGACATAGGCGCCCGCGCCAAGGGGGTAGGAGACCGCGGTCAGGGCGGTCGCTGCGGCCAGTCCGGCAGGCACACTGGCTGCGGCGCCGGCGTCGACGATGGCCACGGGACGGCCGTCCCGGTCGCACAGCACCACGGTGGGCTTTCCTGCCGGCGCCCGGTCCAGGAGGTCCGCGACCGTCGCGGTTTCCGGAAGGCCGAGGGCGGGTTCGGCGAGGGCCGCGGCGTCGACGAGGTGCAGCCGGCCCCGCAGGCGGGCCTGCTGGATCGCGGCCGACGCCCCCATCCACAGGAAGCTGCCCACCAGGGCGGTGATGAGGGTGAAGGAAATATCCGGACGTGCGCCGCTGACCAGCGGCAGGACTATGAACCACAGGGCGAGGGCGATCACGATGATCCGGCCCGCCCAGCCTGCCGCAATTGTGCCCTTCTCCTGGCTGCCGGTGGCTTTCCACACGGCGGATTCGACCAGCCGACCGCCGTCCAGCGGAAGGCCGGGAAGGACGTTGAAGATGCCGATCAGCAGGTTGGCCCAGACGAAGATGTTGGCCAGGATGTCGGCCACGCCGTTCAGGTTGCCGTAGGCAAGCGGGAGCCAGCCTGCGCCGGCAAGGACGAAGTTCGCGGCCGGGCCGGCCATCGCCACCAGGACGGAGCGGCCGGGTGAGGCCGTGAAGCTCTGGAACTGGGTGTGGCCGCCCCAGAGGTTGAGGACAATTTTCTCCGTGGGCCAGTGGAACAGCTTCGCGGTCAGCGCGTGCGCGAGTTCATGGGCCAGTACGGAAATCAGGAGCAGCAGCGCGTAGGCGAAGGCGACGAAGAAAGCGGTGACGCCGAGGCGCGGATTGTTGCTCTGCAGGACCGGCCCGTAGGCGATCACCGTGAAGGCCGCGATGATGAACCAGGAATACGCCAGAAATACCGGAATGCCGGCGATCCGGCCCAGCGGAATCCCTTCCCGGCGGTTAGCGGGAGTCTTTCCGGGTTGCCCCTGGCTGCCGGTGTCAGCCACGGGCGTGGCCCGCGGTCGAGAGTGTGGTCGAGACCGTGGTCGAGACCGTGGTCGAGACCGTGCCTAAGCGGCCGGTTGGGTCCGCGGCGGCGCCGAAGGTGGCGTCGGGGAAGTCGTGCCGCAGGGCCACGAGCTCCTCCAGGTCAGCGACTGTCCTGCCCTCCAGGGTGTTCCAGGTGGCGCGGCGGGGATCGTGCGGGAGGGGCAGGATGTGCGGGATGGCGACCGTGACGACGCCGGAGGCCACGGCGGCGGCGACACCCGGCACGGAATCTTCCAGGGCCACGCAGTGGTGCAGGCCGAGCTCGGGATCCTGCTGCTGCAGGAGCTCGACGGCCGTGAGGTAAGCCTCCGGGTGCGGCTTGCCCTGGGTCACAGTGTCTCCCGTGACGAGGAACTCGAAGTAGGGCTCGGGCAGGCTCGCAACGATCTCCCGGGCCAGCGGGGCCTCGGACATGGTGACGAGGGCGCAACGGACGCCGGCGTTGTAGAGTTCGTCGAGCAGTTCGCGGGCCCCCGGCCGCCAGGGAATGGAGCTCCGGACCTGGCTGATCACGTGGCCCGTGAGGGTGTCGATGATCTCGCGCCGTTCCAGGGCCACGCCGGCTTCCTGCAGGATTCCCGCGGAAAACATCAGGGACTGTCCCACGAGCTGCATGGCCTGTTCGTGGGACCATTGTCCGCCGTGGGCTTCGACGAGTGCGTGTTCGGCTGCGATCCAGTAGGGCTCGGTGTCGACAATGGTGCCATCCATGTCCCAGAGCGCTGCTTTAAGGAGGGGCCGGGAAGCTGAGGATCGCATGCCTTCCAGTCTACGGGGAAGCCCGCGGCCGGGCGCCCGCGCTACGCCTACGGCGAATTCCGCGCGCCTGACCCTGGGATTTCGGGCGGAAATTGCGGTTCCTTGGCGCGCGATTGCCTGCGCGCGGCGGGTTCTTGGACGTAGGGTGATGGCATGAACAGCTTCGAGGCAGACCCCACCGAACCAGGCGCCGTCTCCGAGCCGGAGCGGCTGCTGCAGCCGGTCCCCGAGGGCCGGCGCATCACCGTCATGCTCGCGGCCTTCGAAGGCTGGAACGACGCCGGAGAGGCCGCCAGCGATGCCCTGCGCTTCCTGAACAAGCTCTGGGGCGGCAAGAAGGTCGGGGCAATCGACGCCGACGAGTACTACGACTTCCAGTTCACCCGGCCCACGATCCGGCGGACAGCGGCCGGTGAGCGGAAGATCAAGTGGCCGTCCACGCGGATCTTCAAGGCCAGCGTCCCCGACTCGAATGTGGACGCCATCTTCGTCCAGGGCACCGAGCCGTCCTACAAGTGGCGTGCCTACACCGCGGAACTGCTGGTGCATGCCGAGGCGCTGCATGTCGACTACGTCATCCTGGTCGGTGCGCTGCTGGCTGACGTGCCGCACAGCCGGCCCATTCCGGTCAGCACCTCCACGGACGACGCGGCACTGCGTGAGCGGATGGACCTGGAGGCCTCGCAGTACGAGGGCCCGGTAGGGATTGTGGGCGTGCTCGGCGAGGTGGCCCTGCTGGCCGGGCTCCCGACCGTGTCGCTCTGGGCGGCCGTGCCGCACTATGTAGCCCAGGCCCCGTCGCCGAAGGCGCAGCTGGCCCTGCTGCACCGGGTCGAAGAGCTGCTCCAGGTCCCGCTGGACACCACCGAACTCGTGGAGGAGGCCGACGCGTGGGAACGCGGCGTGGACGAGCTCGCTACAGAGGATCCGGAAATTGCGGCGTATGTGCGCCAGTTGGAGGAGGCCAAGGACACCGCCGACCTTCCGGAGGCCAGCGGTGAATCGATAGCCCGCGAATTTGAGCGCTACCTCAAGCGTCGGGGCAAGGACAAGCCCTAGCCCGCGTCCCGCTTTTCCCTCCCCCTTCCCCTTCCCCCTCCCACCTTTCCCGCGCACTTCCCCTATGGGGGTCTTCCCCCGGACCAGAGTCTTATGACCCTGCCGGCGGCCGCCTGTCGCGGCGAGAGTTGGACCTGGCCGCGACGCCGGCCAACACCGAGTGGAGGGCACACCATGACAGATCACAACTACATCTTGTTCGTGTCGTCGTACGCCGACGAGGGCTCGGCGGCAGAGGATTTCAAGGCGATCAAGGGCATGGATGACGCGGCCGTCGCGGCTGCCGTCGTCCTGTCGCGTGACTCCTCGGGCAAGACCGAGGTCAAGGAGCACGGCGGCGGACTGGTCGCCGGGGGCACCAAGGCCGGCGCAGTCGGCGGGCTGGTGGTCGGACTGTTCGCTCCGCCACTGCTGCTGTCCGGCGTGATCGGGGCCGGGATCGGCGCCGGTGTGGGTGCCATCAGGAAGCGGCACGAGGAGAAGTCCATCGGCGTCAACGCGGAGGAGTTTCTGCCGCCGGGCTCCTCGGCGATCGTTGCCATCGTCGATGACCTCTACCTCGACCGCGTCGACAAGGCGATCAGCAAGGCCACCAAGAAGGTCAGCAAGGCTGTCGACAGTGGTGACTACGACGCCGTCGTCAAAGCCGTGAACGAGGGCGACGAGAAGATCATCGAAGCCGCTTCGTCCTGACCGGCCGACGCAGCCACCGTGGAGACGGCCGCTGGGTTTTGGGATCTTCCTCCGGGCGGGGCCGACCGAAGACCGGTTAGAGTTCGACGCCGAGCAGGGCGTTGACGGCGTCGCTCACCAGCGCGGCGTCCGTGGCCGAGGCCTCCCCCGGGGCTGCCAGGGCGGCCTTGGCCCAGGCGTCGACGGCGGCGAGTGCGCCGGGCGCGTTCAGGTCGTTGGCCAGTTCGGTCCGCAGCCTGCCAAGCAGGGCCGCGGCGGAGCCTTCCGGCGCCACGGCGAGGGCCTCGCGCCAGGTGCGGAGCCGGTCTTTGGCCTCGGCGAATCCGGCGGCGGTCCAGGACCAGTCCGTGCGGTAGTGGTGGGCCAGGATCGCGAGGCGGATCGCGGCAGGTTCTTCCCCGTCAGCCCGGAGCCTGGAAACCAGGACAAGATTGCCCTTGGACTTGCTCATCTTCTCCCCGTCGAGGCCCACCATGCCCGCGTGCGCGAAGTGGCGGGCCAGCGGCACGCCCGCCAGCGAGTACGCGTGGCCGGCGCCCATTTCGTGGTGCGGGAAAATAAGGTCCGAGCCGCCGCCCTGAACGGTAAACGGCTTGGGCAGGTACTCCTGGGCGATCACGGTGCATTCGACGTGCCAGCCGGGCCGGCCCTCCCCCAGCTCGCCACCGGGCCAGCTGGGCTCGCCCTCGCGGGCAACCCGCCAGAGCAGCGGATCCAGCGCCTGGCGCTTCCCGGCCCGGCCAGGGTCGCCGCCGCGTTCGGCGAAGAGCTCCAGCATTTCGGCGTCGGAGAGTCCGGAAATGGATCCCAGGGTCCAGGCGTCGACGTCGTCCGTCGAGTGCTTCCCGGCGGCTTCGACGTCGTAGTAGACGTCGCCGTCGGGCTCGCCGCCGGCGCCGGGGACGCGGTACGCGAGCCCGTTGCGCAGCAGGCGCTCGATGGCGGGAACGATCAGGGGAACGGCCTCAACGGCACCGATGTAGTGGTCCGGGGCGAGGACGTTCAGGGCCTCCATGTCGGTCTGGAACAGCTCGATTTGGCTCGCGGCGAGGTCGCGCCAGTCGACGCCTGTGGCCGTGGCGCGCTCCAGGAGGGGATCGTCGACGTCGGTCACGTTCTGGACGTAGGCGACGTGCTGGCCGCCGTCCCGCCACGCGCGGTTGAGGAGGTCGAAGGCGACATAGCTGGCCGCGTGGCCCATGTGCGTGGCGTCATAAGGGGTGATGCCGCAGACATACATGGACTGCTCACCCGTGGCCTCCAGGGTCACAATTCCGCCCTTGGCGGTATCGAAGAGGCTCAGGGCGGGCATGCTGCCGGGGAGCTGGGCAACAGGGCGGGAGGTCCAGGATTTCACAGACCAAGCCTAGTGCTAGGCACTGATGACATTGAAACCGAGCAGCAGGAACAGGGACATTCCCAGGATGATCCGGTACCAGACGAAGAGCCGGTAGCCGCGGGTGGAGACGTATTTCAGGAACCAGCCGATGATGACGTAACCCACAATGAAGGCGATCACGGTGGCCAGGGCGGTTTCCGGGAGACCGTACGGGCCGGTGATGCCTTCCTTGGAGACCACCTTGTACAGCTGGTACAGGCCGCTGCCGAAAACGGCAGGGATTGCCAGCAGGAAGGAGTAGCGGGCCGCCGCCTCACGGGTGTAACCCATTAGGAGCCCGGCGCTGATCGTGCCGCCGGAGCGGGACACGCCGGGGAAAAGGGCCAGGGCCTGCGCCAGTCCGTAATAGAGCCCATGTTTGTAGGTCAGCTGCGTCAGTTCACGGTCCTGCCGGCCGATGGTGTCGGCTACCGCGAGGACCATGCCGAAGATAATCAGCATGGTCGCGACGCCCCACAGGCTTCGGAGTACCGATTCGATCTGGTCCTGGAACAGCAGGCCCAGGACGATGATCGGGATGCTGCCCAGGATCACCAGCCAGCCCATGCGCGCATCCGGGTCCTGCCGGGACACTTTGCCGGTCAGCGAACCGGCCCAGGCACGGATGATCCGCAGGATGTCGCGCCAGAAATAGACGATCACCGCCGTCTCGGTGCCCAGCTGCGTGATGGCCGTGAAGGCGGCGCCGGGATCGGACGCTTCCGGGAGGAAGGCGCCGACAATCCGCAGATGGGCGCTCGAGGAAATCGGGAGGAACTCGGTCAGCCCCTGTACCAGGCCCAACAGAGCCGCTTGTATCCAGTTCACGTTTATAGACCCTACGTTACGAAGCAGCCCGACCCCGTAAGCTAGCTGACATGCAGCAGCGTTATGTCGGCAACAGTGGGTTGCGCGTGTCCGCCCTATCCCTCGGCACCATGTCCTGGGCCAGGGAAACCGAGGAACAGGATGCCGCCGCCCTGGTGCGCTCCTTCGTCGATGCCGGCGGAACCCTGATCGATACAGCGGCGTCCTACGCCGACGGGCAGGCCGAGGCGATGCTCGGCGGAATACTGGGCGACGTCGTGGCGCGCTCCGAAGTGGTGATCTCCACGAAGGCCGGACTGACGACGGCGGACGGTCGCCGCAGCGTCGACACGTCCCGCAACGGCATGCTCTCCGGGCTGGACGCGAGCCTGGCCCGGATGGGAACCGATTACGTGGATCTCTGGTTCGCGCACGCGTGGGATCCGAATGTTCCGCTGGAGGAAACCCTGTCAGCGCTGGACCACGCGGTGCGGTCCGGCCGGGCGCGTTACGCCGGTGTCTCCAATTTCAACGGCTGGCAGACGGCAAAGGCCGCCGCAATCGCGGGCTTCCCCCTCGTGGCCAACCAGTCCGAATACTCGCTCCTGCAGCGCAACGCGGAGATTGAGCTCATTCCGGCCATCGAGGACGCGGGGCTGGGCCTGATGGCCTGGGCTCCGATGGGACGCGGCGTCCTGAGCGGCAAATACCGCGGCCACATCCCGGCTGATTCCCGGGCCGCCAACCAGCGGCTGGCGACGTACGTGGAACCCTATCTCGAGGGACCGGCGTCCAGCGTAGTGGAAGCCGTCGCCATGGCGGCGAAGGGGCTCGGCCGGACTGCCCTGGATGTGTCGCTGAGCTGGCTGTTGTCCCAACAGGGGGTGGCAACCGCCGTCGTCGGCCCCCGGACACCGGTTCAGCTCAAGGAGATCCTGGATTCGGCGCTCGCGCCGCTGCCGCCGGAGATCGCGCAGGCGCTCGAAGACGTGTCCGACCCCGGCTGAGGCCGCGGAGATCCGCAGGTCCCCCTAGTTCTCCGAATTCTCGAGGATCTCGAGGTCCTCTTCGTCGTCGACATCGTCTTCGTCGCCGTCTTCGTCGCCGTCGATCACTTCGAGCGGCGTCACTTCCCCATACGCCTCATACAGGGCGTCGTCGTAGACTTCAAAGGCATCGGCAACGGCGAAGAACGCCGCCTCGACCGCGGGATCCCCGTCACTTCTGCGGGCGGAGGCCGCCGCCAGGTGTTCTTCCAGTGCAGAGGTCAGGGACTGAAGCGCGACACGCGGATCGATGCTCATGACTTCACGTTAGTCGGAAAAAGACGAAAATGGAGAGCAATGAAAGAACATTTTCTGAGCAGCTCGGTCCGGCGGGAACGGGACTATGTCAAGCAGTACGAGTACCTCGTTCTGACGGTCGGCCCTGAGGATTCGCTCCCCGAGGCCCGCCGCCGGCTCGTGGAGCATTCCGAGTACGGCAAATGGGAACTGGAACGCAGCCGCCTCTACGTGGGCGGCGGGCGGCGTTTCTGGCTGCGCCGGAAAGTCATCCAGGTCCAGCGCACCGTCTAGGCCGCACACGGATCCCGGCCGCGCATCGGCCGGGACGGGCAGCGGCGAACGCCGCGGGGAGTCCTGGGCCCTCTAGGGTGTCTCCAGCGGGCCCAGCCAGGCGTTCGCCACGGTATTGTGCGCCGACTCGTCATCTGATGGGTGGAACATGCCGGCGAGCACGTCCCGGTACAGCCGCTCCAGCTCGGAGCCGCGGAAGTAGCTGGAGCCGCCGGATACCCGGATGGCGAGGTCCACCACGGTGCGCGCCGTCTCCGTGGCCCGGACCTTGAGCCCCACGAGCCGGGGGAACCATTGGCTGCCGTGGTCCGCGAGGGCGTCGACGTCGGCCGCCACGGAGGACAGCTGCGGATAGAGCGCATCCATGGCCATCGCCGCCTCCGCCACCTTCCAGCGGATGTCCGGGTCCTGGGCGTAGCTGCGGCCGCCGTTCTTGAACGATGTCCGGCGCTGCACCGCTTCCACCCCGAGCGTGAGGGCCCGTTCGCCGATTCCGGTGTACACAGCGGCGAGGAGGGTCTCGAAGCAGGCGAAGATCGCGAAGATCAGTGGGTCGGCGTTCGGGCCCACCGGCAGTTTCCGGAAAATCCGTTCGGCCGGGACGACGGCGCCCTCCAGGAGGGTCGTGTTGGACTGGCTGGCCCGCATGCCGAGCGCGTCCCAGTCGGGCAAAATCTCGTAGCCGGGGGTTTCCCGGGTGATGAACCCGTGGACCAGTTCCCCGGCGCCGTCCGCGGCGTTGGCGTCCTTTCCGAAGATGCCCAGCCGGGTCCACGCCGGTGACAGGCTGGTGAAGATCTTGCGGCCCGTGAAGCTGTAGCCGCCGTCGTGCAGCGGGACGGCCTCCGTGCGGGAATCGAACAGCACGGAATCGTTGCCTGCCTCCGAATTGCCGAAGGCGAAGACCTCACCCTGTGCCGCCTCCTGGAGGATGAAATCCAGCGAGGAGTCACCGCGGGCGGCAAGGACGTGGGCGACGCCGGTCCACACCAGGTGCATGTTGACGGCCAGCGCCGTGGCCGGCGCCGCGGTCGCCAGCAGGCGTTGCAGCTGCGCCGCTTCCGCAAGCCCGAGTCCGAGTCCGCCGTCGATCACCGGGACGAAAATTTTCAGGTAGCCGGCCGCCGTGAGATCCGCGAGGTCCTCGTGGAAGAAGGCGTTGTCGCGGTCGTAGCCGGCGGCGCGGCCGCGGATCCGTTCCAGCAGCGGACCACTCAGGATGTCCTCGGGCGTCATGTCAGGCGGTGTCCGCTCAGTAGTTGGTGAGCAGGGTGTCCAGCACCCGTGCGCCGAATTTCAGGGAATCCGCCGGGACCCGTTCGTCGACGCCGTGGAACATGCCGGTGAAGTCGAGCTCGTCCGGCAGCATCAACGGGGCGAAGCCATAGCCGGTGATGCCGAGCCGGCTCAGGGACTTGTTGTCGGTCCCGCCGGAGAGCGTGTACGGCAGCACCTTGGCGCCCGGATCCTCGGAATGCAGGGCGTCGATCATCGAATCGACGAGGTTGCCGGCGAACGGCACCTCCAGCGAGACGTCGTTGTGCACGTAGCTGATGTCCACTCCGGTGCCGGCGAGTTCGCGCACGATTTCCAGCACCTGCTGTTCCTGCCCGGGCAGGGTCCGGCAGTCGATGAGGGCCTCGGCCGATTCCGGAATGACGTTGTGCTTGTAGCCGCCTTTGAGCAGGGTGGGGTTGGTGGTGTTCTGCAGTGTGGCGCCGACAAAGCGGGCCACCGTGCCGAGTTCCTTGAGGATCTTCTCCGGATCGTCGGGATCGAATTCGACCCCGGTGAGTTCGGTAACGCCGTCGAGGAACTGCCGCGTGGTCGGCGTGAGCTCGATCGGCCAGTTATAGGCACCAATCCGGGATACCGCGCCGGCAAGCCTGGTCACGGCGTTGTCGGTGTTGATCTGGGAGCCGTGGCCCGCGCGGCCGTGGGCCACCAGACGGAGCCAGGAGAGGCCCTTTTCCGCCGTCTGGAGCAGATAGGTGCGCTGGCCGCCGATGGTGGCGGAGAAGCCGCCGACTTCGGAGATCGCCTCCGTGGCGCCCTCAAAGAGTTCGGGCCGCTTCTCGACGGCGTAGCGGGCGCCGTAGGTGCCGCCGGCTTCCTCGTCGGCGAAGAACGCGAAGATGAGGTCGCGCTTGGGTTTGCGTCCCGTGCGGGCGAAGTTGCGCAGCACGGACAGGATCATGGCGTCCATGTCCTTCATGTCCACGGCGCCGCGTCCCCAGATCAGGCCGTCCTTCAGTTCGGCGCCGAAGGGGTCAACCGACCACTGTTCGCGCAGGGCCGGGACGACGTCCAGGTGGCCGTGGACCACCAGTGCGCTGGCGGAGGGGTCCTCCCCCGCCAGCCGGGTGACCACGCTGGCGCGGCCGGGGGCTGCTTCGAAGATTTCGGCGTCCAGCCCGACTTCGGCCATGAGCCCGGCGGTGTATTCGGCGGCCGCGCGTTCACCGGGGCCGGAGCCGTCGCCGTAGTTGGACGTGTCGATCCGGATCAGCTCCTGGCAGATCCTGACGACCTCATCCTCTGGCCTGGTTTCGGTCCGGGTGTCAGTCATAGCGGCTCCTCGTGGCGGGTGGCTCAATTGCTTGCTTCAGCCTACCCACACCACCCCCGCGGACCCCGATTATTTGTTTCCGGAAAAGTCGTGCTAGAGTCTTTCTCGCTGCTTCCGAGAAAAGCAAAACGCTGAAAGGCGAAACGAACTCGGAATTACCACCTGCGCGGGTGGCGGAATGGCAGACGCGCTAGCTTGAGGTGCTAGTCCTCGAAAGGGGGTGGGGGTTCAAGTCCCCCTCCGCGCACAAGGGAAAACCCCTGGAATCCACGGATTCCAGGGGTTTTTTTCTGCTTCCCCGCCGACGGGCCGCAGCTTCGCCCCCGCTGCCGCTGAATACCAATACCCGCTGCCCCGACCCGGAGCCCACCGGACGTGCCCGCCAGAGGATGGCCGCGCAGCGTTCTCGCCCCGTGGCCGCCGGCGTAGAGTCTGCGCAAGAGACTTGCAAGCGGATCGAGGGATGACAAATGACAGTTAGAGGCTGGAACCCGCTGGTGCTTTTGCCCGTCGCGTTCATCGTCGTCTTCGTGGTTTGGGCAGCTCGACGGGCCCGAGGCCGGAAGTCCAAGGACTAACGACCCGCTGGGCCGCTGTGCGCTTGCCGGTACAAGGGTGCTGAGCCGGCGCGGCCAGGCCGACCAAAAGACCGCATCCCTGCCGGCCCCCCAAAAGCTCCTGCAGGAATGCGGCCGTCGTGGCGTCAGCCGGAGCGTGGCTCCCCTGACGGGCAACCCTTAGGCTGCGTGCCTCCACTATGGAGGCGTTACCGGAGGCGTGGCCCGGTACCCCCCGATGCAGAAATAGACATGTCCAATTCTGTTTTCAGAGGGTAATGCAAAATTATTGGACATGTCCAATCGGATGATATTGTCTTCTGGATCCACCCTTCGACCGCAGCAAAGGAGCCCTGTCATGAATGACGCATCAGTCGATTCCGGGCCGGGCGCGGCACTCGCAAGGAAGCTGAACCTTCTCCTTGATTCCTCGGAAGCCGCCGGGAAGAAGATCACCTTCAACGACGTCAGCGCCGCCATGAAGACGGCCGGCACCCCGATCTCCCGCGCCCGCTGGCACTACATGCGCACCGGGTCCGGGCCCGAGGTGAAGAAGACCGAGCTCCTGCAGAACCTCGCAAAGTTTTTCGGCGTGAACCGCGACTACCTGCTGCACGACCAGGACGAACTGCCCCGGAAAGTCGAAGCCCAGCTGGACCTCCTGGCCAGCATGCGGGCCAACAAGGTCCGCAATTTCGCTGCCCGGCAACTCGGCGGCCTGTCACCCGAGACGCTCCTTCAGATCCGGGACCTCATCGACGAGCAGCTGGCGGAGGCGAACGTCACTTCTTCCGACACGCCGGGCGCCGGAAAGGCCTCTGAACAGGGCTGATACGCTCCTCCTTGGAGTCGGAGGGACTCCGGCCCCCTATCGGACCATCCCAAGGATCAGCGCCATGGACTACAGCGTCGCCCGAGTGCGGGCCCGGACTGCGGAAGAAGGCCTGCGGCTGCAGGAGCCGGTCTCCATGCGTTCCATCCAGAGCCACCTGGAGACCGCGAGCGGGCGTCCAATTGTCATCAAGCCGATCGACAACACCCCCACCGACAAGGTCTGTGGCCTGTGGTTCGGCCTGGACGGCCTGGACCTCATCCTCCACGCCAAGTCGGCGTCAGAGGTGCACCGCCAGCAGATCGTCCTGCACGAGTTCGCCCACATGATCCTCCGCCACGAGCAGGAAGTCCTCTCGCACGACTACGCCCAGGTCTTCTTCCCGGACCTCGACCCGGAGCGCGTCGTCTCGGCCCTGAAACGCACCGACTTCGCCGACGAGCTCGAGGTAACGGCCGAACTCCTTGCCGACCGGCTTGCCTCCCGCATCCGCCGCTCCTACCACCAGCCGGACGCGGAGCCGGGCAACTTCGGGGCGGTCTTCGGATGATGCAGTTCCTCATGGCCGCGGCACTGTTCCTGTTGGCCGGGGCCCGCATTCCCGCCCTGCTTCGCAGCCGGAGCGACCTGGTGTTCTCCTGTGCCGTGTACGGAGGCGTGGGCTCTTTGCTCATGTCCCCGATTGTCTACGTCCCCGTCGATACGGCCCTGGGCGGCATGAACCTGGTCAAACTGGTCCTGAACTCCCTGATGATTATCTCGCTCTGGTATCTGCGCCTCGCCGCATACGCCGCCATCGCCCCGGAAGCCGGCGGCCGCCGTTCCTGGTGGACCCGCACACTGCCTTTGACGCTCACGCTGAGCCTGCAGACCGCGTTCTTCCTCCTCACAGGACCCACCGTCACGACCCCCGCCTGGGGCATCTACGAGGACCGTTTCCCGGCCCTCCTGTTCTCACTGATGCTCACCCTCTTCATCTGTTCGATGAGCGCGGAAATTGCCGTGATCTGCTTCCGCTACGTCCCGCGGATGAGCCGCCCGTTCCGCGCCGGTTTCTCCATGCTGGGCGCCGGCTGCATCATGGGCTTCCTGGTGATGGCCGAGATGTGTCTGTCCCTGTTGGCCCGGCACCTGACATTCCTGGCCGTACTGGTCAGGCCTGGCTTCCCGTACCATCAGCTGGAACTGGTTGCGACCGTCCTGGCCGGCGCCGGGCTCACGATCCCGGCGGTTGCCGGCAGGGCTGTCCGCAAAAACCTGCACCGCCGGAACACCGAAACCCTCGCACGCGTCGAGGCCATCTGGTCCAAGGCGCTGAAGAGCACGTCGCTTGACCGGACCCTTGAGGCCGACCCCCAGGCACCGGTACAGGACAGGCTGCACCGGATGGTTGTCGAAATCCGGGACGCTGAACTCGCTGCGGGCACTTCGGCGACCTTCCTGACCGCGGAGGAGCGCAGCTACCTGCTCTCCGTTGAAGCAAAGCTCCATAACTCCCCCGCCCCGGCATAGCCCGCGACAGCTACAGAAAGCCGCCATGCAACTCCTCACGCACCCGACCCGCCGAACACGCCCGAGCGGTACGGACATGTACGGGATCTACCGGAACATGGTCCTCTTCGATTTCAAGACTGAAATCCATTCGGGCTTCTTCGTCGCCTATTACCGCAACTTCGCCATCCCCTCCACAGCGAGGACCCTGGCGGCGACCGGAGAGATGAAATCCCGGCCGATGAAGCGCTCCTACGACACCGGCATCGTCCTTCACGAGATCATCGCCAACGGGTTCGAGCACGAACGCAGCCAGGCCATGATCAAACTGCTCCGCCGGGTCCACAACGGGGTGCCCGGCACCCCGGACGACTTCGTCTACGTCCTCATGACCTTGCTTGTCCTGCCGCTGCGCTGGACCGAACGTCACGGCTGGCGCCGGCTGACGGAGTTGGAGAAGCGGGCCGCCACGGATTTCTACGCCGAACTGGGCCGGCAGATGGGGCTCGAGGGCATCCCGGCCACCTTCGCGGAGGCGGAACGGTTCCTGGACGAATACGAGGACCGGAACATGGGCCCGAGCCCCGAGGGCTCGATGCTGTTCAATGCGACCGTCGCGGCCTTCGCCAGCCGTATCCCCGCCCTGCTTCGCCGGTTCACCCCGACCATCCTGGCGCTGATGATGGACAAACCCCAGGTCGCTGTTGCCCTGGGCCTGAAACCTGCCCCGGCAGTGCTGCGCGTACCGTTCAACGCGGTGCTGCGGTTCCGCTCCCTCAAGGCCAGGCTGCGTCCCTTGCCGACCGAGCCCATATTTGTGCCGGGAAGGATGAACGTCGTGGCATACCCGGACGGATACACCCTGGACCAGATCGGCCCTTGGGGGAAATCAGCCAACGTCTGAGGCCCGGGGACGGCCGGGCTGCCGGCCGCCGTCGACCCTGGGGTGGACCCGACGCACCCGAGACGGGCCTGCGTGCTGACCGAAGGCGACGGCGCGGATCCCGGCCACGCGCGAACAGCCCCGCCGGAACCTGAACTGCTCAAATCCCGGCGGGCTGTTCGTTGTGGTCAGAGTGCGCTCTGCCTAGCCCACGTGGATGGCGGGCCGGAGTGCCTGGTCGGGTTCGGTCTCGCGGAGGATTTCGCGCACCAGCGGCGCGGTGTCGCCCTCGCCCAGGAACAGGTACCGCATGAGGTGGCCGACGGGGCTGCCCTCGGACCACTCGAAGTAGCACTGGGGCTTCGTGCCGGTCGAGTCGCGCATGGCCAGCAGGACGGCCGCGATCGCGTTCGGCACGGCCGGGGACTCCACCCGCAGGACCCGGTAGCCGTCCACTTCGACGCCTTCGACCCGGAGCGTGTGGCTGAACGCCGAAGGATCGGAGATTTCCACTTCCAGGAAGATGACATCCGCCGGGCCCGGGACGGGGTTCAGCCCGCGCTGTTCGTACTCTTTGTCCGCGTACTCAGCCTTGTCACCGGCTTGGCGCTTGTTGGCGATGACGTTCAGTTGCCCGTCGAAGGCAATCGAATCGGTGATGAACTGCCGGGCTGCCTCGTCGAACTCGATAGTTTCCAGCCGCAGTTCGGTGGTGCGCTGGACCCGGGAGATGAGCGAGACGACGATGATGCCGGCGATGAAGAACGCCGAGATCGCGATGCCGTCGGGCTTTTCGATGACATTGGCGCCCAGCGCGTACAGCAGGACCAGGGTCAGCGCACCGAAGCCGATGGTTCCGGCGCGGCTGTGCCGGCGGATCGCGGAGACGGTCACGGCGACGGCTCCGGATACCATCATGGCCAGGATGCCGGTGGCGTAGGCACCTGCCTGGGCGTTGACGTCGGCGTTGAAGGCGATGGTGATGCCGACGCTCAGCACGGTGTAGACGATGACGACCGGGCGGACGGCCCGGCCCCATTCCGGCGCCATGCCGTAGGCCGGCAGGTACCGGGGCACGATGTTGATGAGCCCGGCCATGGCGGAGGCCCCGGCGAACCAAAGGATCAGGGCGCTGGAAATGTCGTAAACGGTGCCGAACCCGGCGCCGAACAGGTCGTGGGCGAGGAACGCCAGGGCGCGGCCGTTGGCCTGTCCGCCCTCCTCGAACTCCTTGGCCGGGATCATGACCGTGGTGAGGAAGCTGGTGGACATCAGGTAGACGCTCATGATGGCCGCCGCCGTGGTGAGCAGCTTGCGGGTGTTCCTGACCCGGGACGCCATGACCTGCTCGGGGCTGTCGCCGGTGGCCTTGATCAGCGGCATCATCGAGACGCCTGTCTCGAACCCGGACAGGCCCAGGACCAGCAGGGGGAAGGCGATGACGGCGGGCCCGATCAGGTCCATGGGGCCGCCGCCGGCGCTGGCGAGCAGCCGGTCGGTCCAGCCGGCGATCAGGGACGGTTCGGAGAGAACATGGGCGAATCCTGCGGCGACGACCGCGGCGTTCAGGAGCAGGTAGACGGCCACAAGCGGAATGGCGACGCCGACGGCCTCGTTGAAGCCGAGCAGGAACACCCCACCCAGGATCAGCAGCAGGATCACCGTGATGATCACGGCACTGCCTTTCAATCCCGCAGGCACGATCGGGTTTTCGAGCAGGTGCACCGTCGCGTCGGCTCCGGAGAGGGTGATGGTGATGATCCACGAGGTCGCAACGAACCCGAGCAGCAGCAGGACGAAGAACTTGCCGCGCCAGAACGGGAGCAGCTTCTCCAGCATGGCAACCGAGCCCTGCCCGTGCGGGCTCTCCTGCGCGACCCGGCGGTACATGGGCAGCATGCCCAGCAGGGTCAGGGCCACAATGAGCAGGGTTGCCAGCGGCGAGAGGGCACCGGCGGCCAGGGCGGCGATACCGGGAAGGTAGGACAGGGTGGAGAAATAGTCGACGCCGGTCAGGCACATGACTTTCCACCAGGCGTTGGGCTTGTGATCTTCCTCGGCTTCGGGGCCGGCGGGTGCGACCTGGTTGGCCAGTAGCCAGCGGACCAGGGGCTTGTGGTCCGGGCGGTCGGCCTGCTTCAGGTCAACTTGCGCCGGGACGGCGTGGTCAGAAGTGGTCTGCATCGGATCTTTCTGTTGGTGGCCGGGCGTGTGCCGGGCAGGAGCAAGTCCTGGGAACCGGTCAATTGTAGTGCCGGGCCCCCGTTGCCGCGGTCAGCTTCAGGCAGCGTCCGGAACGGCGGGCCTACCGCGGCTCCGGTCCGGGCAGCTCTGGCCCGGGCGGCTCAAGTCCGGCCAGCTCAGGTCCGGCCAGCTCCGGCCCGGGCGGCTCAAGTCCGGGCAGCGGGTCCTTGCCGGTCCATGTCTTCACGACCGTCCACGTGACGGCGGTGATCGGCACGGCCAGCAGCGCGCCGACAATGCCGGCCAGTATGGTGCCCGCCGCCAGGACGAGCAGTATCGCCAGGCCGTGGATGCTGAGGACCCTGCCCATCAGGACCGGCTGCAGGAAGTGGTGTTCGAGCTGGTTCACGCCGATGACCACGGCCACAACAATGAGCGCCTGGACCAGCCCGTTGGAGACCAGCGCGACGACAATGGCCAGGGTTCCTGCGACGGTAGCACCGACGATCGGGATGAATCCGCCGATGAAGATGAACACTCCCAGCGGCAGGGCCAGCGGCACTCCCATGATGGCGAGGGTGATCCCGACGACGAGACCGTCAACCGCGGCCACCATGGCCGTGCCGCGGACATACCCGCCCAGGACGACGGTACTGCGATCCGCCGCCAGCCGTGCCCTGGCGCGGTGGTCGGCCGGCAGCATGCCAATGAGAAAGGCCCGGATTTCGGGACCGTCCTTGAGGAAGAAGAACAGGGTGACGGCCATCAGCACCGCGCCGGTGAAGATTTCCACCGCGGTGCGGGCACCGGTGAGGGCTTCTGCACTGAACGTGCTCGAGGTGAAGAACTCCCGCACCGAGTCCATGACGGCGGTGATCTGTTGGTCGCTGACAGGGACAGGTCCGTGGTTCAGGAATGAGTGCAGTTGCTCGACCCCCGCCGCGGCCCGGGCCGTGAGCTCGCCCCACTGGTTGGAGACCAGAATGACGATGCCGGCGATGACGCTGCCGAAAACGGCGAGAATGGCCACGAACGAGGCAACCACCGCGAGGGCGCGCGGCCAGGCGTGCCCGGTGAGCCAGCGGACCAGCGGGGAGATCGCTGCGGCCAGGATAACGGCGATGAGGACGGGGATGATGACGAGCGGGATGCGGCTGGCGGCCCAGATGATTGCCCACGCGAGGGCGGACACGGCGAGGACCTGCACGGAGCGGATGCTGGCGCGGCCCAGTCCGTCCGACCAGATGGCCGGCATTGCGTTGCGGGGTTCGATCATAGGGGTTCTCCCGGCGTTCGGACGCGGCGGCTAGGCCCAGCGCAGGGGCTTCGGCCTGGACTGTTGCCACGCATCGTAGAACCGCAAGCGGGCTTCGTTGCCGCGCTGCTGCTCGAGGGCGTGCAGGCGCCCGAAGGTAAATCCGCTGCCGGGGGCATCCGCGGCCTGCCCCGCCAGCACCAGTAGGGATTCCCGGGTGACGACGCTGTCCTGGAAGTCTCCGAGGATCTCCTGGATGCCCTCCGCGGCCCGGGCAACGTTCGTTGCTTGAGTGCCGAAAATGGGGGTAGCCGCCTCTGCGGCATAGCGCAGCCGCTTGGCAGCCTTCCGAACTTCATGCAATGCGGCATCCTGCGGTGTCCCGCCTGTGCCGCCGTCAAGGGACCGGACCGCCGCCTTGAGGCGTTTTCGTTCCGCGGAAACGAGCCGGCCAACCGTCCCCGGCGCATCATTGCCTGCCCCGCCGCTCAGCGGAGGTACCGCAAGGAAGGCATCGAGGGCATCGAGGAGGCGGAAGTAGCGGGCGCTGTCCAGCGCCGCCAGTCCGGCGGCAAGGCCCTGTTGCTGGACAGTGCCGAGGTGCTCCTGGATCTGCTGCGCGACTGGCCCGATCAACAGCTCCGCAGGTTCGGCACTGATCATTTGCGTCAGCCGGGCACGGATGACCTCGGCGTCCCTGGCCTGGCCCACGTTGCCGGCGAGCCACTGGAGCTCGCCCCTAAGGAACCTGGTCGACGTCGTATCTGTGAGCGTTCGAAAGGTTGCCAGTGCCGACCGCAGCCGGCGGGCGGCCACCCGGAATTGATGCACGGCATCGGGCGCATTGACCCGGACGCGAGGATCATGCAGCTTCACGGCGCGTATCTGTTGGGATACGTACGAGAGCATGACGTCCGAGGCCGGCCCGCTCGGGCTCGGTTTCGGAACCGTGCCCGGATTCTCCGGATAGTCCGGTCCGAGCGCCCGGGCGAGCTTGGACGGGTGGGTGGCGATGGTGACTCCCTCTGCGGCGCACAGAGCGTCGGCGTCCTGCAGCAGCCGACGGGGGCCGCCGGCGAGTTCCAGTTCCCATTCCCGCCACCGCGACGGTCCCGCGCGGGTTAGCAGGGATTGGGCCTCGACACGGTCGTCACTGAAGTTGGCAAGGATTGCGCCGTCGGCGGCGTACAACCGCGTGACCCTCCGGCTGGTCCGGATGTGTGCAACCGGCATCAGCGCGTGGCAGCGGGTGTGGACGAGCACCAGCTGCCGCAAATTTTCCGGCACGGCATCCTGATCGCCGCCAAGCGGCTCCCGAATCGCCCGGCGCTCCCCCACGGCGACCGGCAGTTTGAGATGCCATCCTGCATCCGGACCGCCTGACCGCCGGCACAGGGTGATCCGTTGCCTGGCCAATGCCAGTGCTTTGGTATCAAAGTAGACGGCGTCCAGCATTTCGTTGACGGGCTGCCCGGCGCGATCTACCCCTGGGATTGATGCCAGTGGCGGGAGGGCGTCGGATTCCGAAGGGCTGTACTTGCGTTCCACCTCGATCGCGTCGGCGGCCATGCTTCATTTTAGGAACTCCCGCACGCGCCGGGCGTGTGCCCAAAGGCCCCTATCGGAGGAGAATGTCACGGGAACCGGGCGCTGGGGACGGGCGGCCGTCCAGTTCAGGGCCGCGGCCCTCCGGAGGGCACACAGACGCGGCGGTATGAGGCTGGAAAAATGACTTGCCCGGGCATGCGGCGGCGAGTAACTTTCGGAGCAGTGGACCGGCGGACCGCTGGCCCCCTGCGAGAGGACCGCCATGCCAACCATAATCGGCCACCACGATGTCAAGGACAAGGATCATTGGCTTGCCTCGCCGAAGCGCGAAGAGGTGTTCGGCCCACTGGGGATCACCAACATTCGTACGTTCGTCAACCCCGAGAATCCGACGCAAGTCGCAGTGATGATGGATGTCCCTGACGTGGATGCCCTCATGGCCGCGATGCAAAATGACGTAATGGGCGAGGCGATGGCCTACGACGGCGTACTGCCCGAGACCCTGGTCTTCCTCGTCGAGGCCAAGCCCTAGCTTCACCCGGGCGGACACCGCCGGCGGTGCAGGCGGATGTGGCGAAGCTCCGGTCAAATAGCGGTTGACCGGAGCTTCGGGTCCATTATGGGCAGTGGTTCCTGTGTATTGGCCGGGAATAGGCTGACCGCTAGTGGTTCAGCAATTCGCCCATGAGCGGCGCATTGCGGACATCATCGGTCAGGGGGCTCAGCCCCCACACGTCCTCGATGGTGTGCAGCAAGGAATAGTGCGAGTAGGCGGCATTGGATGTGAAGTGCTTCCGCGCTGCCGGGCCGGCAAAAACCGTAGCCACCCGGTTGTCGTCTTTGCTGCCTTCATCCCACGTGATCACCAGCAGGGAGTTCTGCGTCGTGAAGGCCGGGGATCCCAGGATCCTGGGCACTTCGCGGGCGAGCCAGTCGTCTCCGGTGCCGATGGAGCAGTCGTGGGTGTCGTTGCACATGTCCGGGCTGATGAAAGAGTAGTCCGGCAGGGTCGACGGCGACCGCAGGTCCTGCCCCAGCCGGTCATACGGAACAACATGGTCCGAGCAGGAGGCCACGTCGTCCGTCACGGCAGGGTAATACATGAACGGATTATGCTTCACCGCATACCGGCGGGAGTCATGCGCGGCGCAGGGCGCGGGCATGCCCTCGGCGTACATTTTCCAGGTCCGTCCGGATTGGGTGATCTCATCGGCGATCGAGCGCACATCGGCGGTGCACGAGTCCGGCTTGCAGTCGCTGGTGATCCCCGCGCTGGTTCCGCTCGTGAGGGCGAGATAGTTGGGCAGGCTCGGGTGGGTGATGGCCCGGTAGTTGGCGGCCACGGAGAATTCCGCTGCAAGCTTGTTGAAGTAGCCCGCTTCGCTGGCGCCCATGATCTGCGAGGCCGCCTTATTCTCCTGGACGATGACCACAATGTGCGCGATTCCGCCGCTGGCCTGCCCGCCCGGAGCGGGGTGCGGGGCCGGCTGCGCGAAATACGGGGATGGTGGTGGGGTCGCGGCGGGCGTGTCCTGGCCGGGGGACGTGGGCGGCGATTCGGTCCCCGCCGGCCCGGCAGGCAGGGACCCGGCCGGTGGGGACCCGGCAGATGGGGGCTGCGAAGGCGGGCCGGCCTGGAGGGGCTGCACCGACGTGCACCCCGCCAGCAGCATCGCCAGCGCCCATCCGCCGGCCAGGGAGAGTCGGCCGATCCGCGTCATCGGTCCATGCTAGCGGCCGGTATTGGTGCGGCCAATGCTGTCTGCATTCCCGGCCTCAGGCCAGGCTCAGGTCAAGAAGGGGCCCGCGCCCGGTCCACGGCCCGGCTCCCCCGTGTCCGGTCACCCTCCGGGATGCAGCGCGCCGCGGACGGTGCCCAGCAGGGACAGGAACCGCTCGTTGTCCGGCAGGTCGTCTATCAGCACCACACCCTCGGGAGCGGCCAGCGGAATGCGCCAGTTCGGGTATTCGGTGCTGGTGCCCGGCTGGTTCTGGGTCCGGGTCTCCCCCACGGCGTCGACCAGCGCCACCCCCAGCAGCGCTGACGGGGCCAGCGCCGTGTAGGCGTACAGCGCCTCCACCGTGGTCCGGACGTCCGTGCCGTTTTCCGCCAGCAGGCCGCGTGCCCGGACCCGGGCCAGCATGGCCTCCTGCTCGGCCGCGGCCTCGGCGCGTTCTTCCGCCACTGGCCGCCGCAACAGCCCGAGCGATTCGCGCAAGGTGACGTGTTCACCGGCGAGGTAGCCCGCCGTCGGGGGCAGATCGTGGGTGTTGACGCTGGTCAGGCACTGCTCGCGGTAGTGCTCCGGCGGAATCGGGCCATCGGCGTCGTGTTCGAACCACAGGATCGACGTGCCGAATATCCCCCGCTCGGCCAGGTAGCCGCGGACCCACGGCTCGAACACCCCCAGGTCTTCGCCAATCACGATCGCCCCGGCCCGTTGCGCCTCGAGGGCAAGGATACCGATGAGCGCCTCGTGGTCGTAGTGCACATACGTGCCGCTCTCCGGCCCCCCGCCCTCGGGGATCCACCACAACCGGAACAGGCCGAGGATGTGGTCCACCCGGATGCCGCCGGCGTGCCGCAGCACGGTACGGAGCATGTCCCGGTAGGCGGCATAGCCGGATTCGGCGAGCCGGCCCGGATGCCATGGCGGCTGCGACCAGTTCTGGCCCAGCTGGTTGAACATGTCCGGAGGCGCACCAACGCTCACGCCCCGGGCAAGAACGCCGGAGAGGGTCCAGGCGTCGGCACCGCCGGGTTTTACCCCGACAGCCAGGTCATGGACGACGCCGATCCCCATCCCCGCCTGGCGTGCCGAACGCTGGGCCGCCTCGAGCTGCTGGTCGCAGAGCCACTGCAGCCAGCAGTGGAATTCGATCCGGGCTGCCAGCCTCGGCCGCTGCTCGACACAGTAGGGCGACGCCGGGGATGCCGCCGCTCCGGCCCATTCCGGCGCCGACGGCGGCAGCTCTTCGGCGAGCGCAGACCACAGCGCAAAGTCCTCGAGCCCCTGCCCCTGCTCTGCGCAGAAGTCGGCGAACTGCCGGGTGCGGGCCGGCCCGCGGCGGACCGCAAACACGCGTTCCAGGGCCGCGAGCTTTGCCGCGTAGCTGGCGTTGCGGTCCAGGAGGTCCGGGGAACGGTTGGCCGCCTGCAGGCCGTCGGCCAGGCGTGCCACCTCGGCCCGGCCGGCTGCGTCCAGGTAACCGTATTCCGGGATTTCCTCCACCCGCAGGTAGAGCGGGTTGAAAAAGCGCCGCGTGGTGGGCAGGTACGGGGAGTCCTCGACCGGCGGCACTGGTTCGGCGGCATGCAGCGGATTGACCAGCACAAAGCCGGCCCCCTGCTCTCCGGCAACCTCGGCGAGGTCCCCGAGATCGGCGAAGTCGCCAATCCCCCAGGACCGGGAGGACCGCACGGAGTACAGCTGGGCCGTCAGTCCCCAGGTGCGGCGTTCCTTGAGCAGGGCCGAGGCGCGGAGCCGGTCTGGCGTAACAACCAGCGGACACTGCGCCGCCGTGCCCGCGGCGTCGGCTCTCAAGGTGTGCCAGCCGAGACCGAGGCCGCCGGGTATGGCGAACGTGGCACGTCCCGTGAGAACGCCGTCGACGTCGACCGGCTGGTCCCAGTTCTCCCGCTGGGCGGCCTCATAGCTGCTTCCGTCCTCGGCGTCGATCCAGACGCGGACCTCGCTTCCGTGCGGGACGTGGACCTCGACGTGGGACTCCTGTCCCTCCCTCACTACAAGGACCGGGGGCAGGATGCGCCGCCAGGGTGCCAGCCGGGACTCGGCCAGGGAGCGTTGCTGTTCCTGGGGCCCGTTGGCGGGGACTCCGAGGGCCGCCAGCACGTCCTGCAGGGTCCCGGCGGCCACGGAACGCTGCACTCCGTCCCAGCCCCAGTAGCTGGTGTCGACGCCATAGGCTGCGGCGAGTTCGCGCAGGAGCGCGTCGGCCGTATCAGCGTCCCCGGTCTGCCCGGGACTCCCGGGGGCCGCGGCGTTGCCGGCGTCTGCAGGATGATCGGGGTTTGGACGGTCCTCGGGGTTTGCGGGGGTCTCGGGGTGCGTCTGGTCCACCATGCGCCCACTCTAGACGCTGCCCCCACCGCCCGCGCTCTTTCCGTGGATGTGGGAATCATCTACCAGTTCGTTGAGTCCTTGGCCGGCTCCCGGCGCGGACGGCTCCTTCGGCCCGTTTAGGCGCCCCCGCAGCGGCCGCGCTAGCCTTGAAGCCTATGGTTGACGTCGAACGGTTCCGGATCCTCCTGCGCGAGGAACGTGACCGGAAGCTTGCCCTCCTGCCCGCCCTCCGCCGGGACATCACCTCGGTCAATGCCGCCCGCCTCGACTCCAACGTCGACGACGAACACGACCCCGAGGGCACAACGATCGCCTTCGAACTATCCCAGGCCTCCGCGCTCCTGGAACAGAGCAGGGCTTCCCTGCTGCAGATCGATGCCGCTCTCGCGCGGATGGACGAGGGCACCTACGGAATCTGCGCTGTATGCGCCACCCCGATCCCCGAGGACCGGCTGGAGGCCAGGCCCTGGACCGCGTACTGCATCGCGCATGCCTCGGGCAGGGCATGACCCCGCCCGGCCTGCTGGGGGAACCGAACCTGGCCCTGACATGGTGGGAGCGGATCGTTGCCGGATTCACCCACGCCCCCAGCCCGCATGTGAGCAGTATTGAGCTCGTTGCGGTGGTCCTGCTGGCAGTGGCCGTCTCCCTGCCCCGCCTGTCCTGGCGCTACTTTGGCCTGCTCGCCACCGTGACCCACGAACTCGGCCACGCGTTTGCCGCCCTTACCACCGGCCAGCGGCTCGGAGGCATCCGGCTGGGCCTGGACCACTCCGGCACCACCACGACGTACAGCAGGAGCCGCCTCTCCGCCGCCTGGTCGACGTTCTGGGGCTACCCCGTGCCGGCCGTCGTCGGGGCGGCGATGGTCTGGTGCGGTTTCAACGGCTGGGGGCCGGCCGCGATGTCGGTGGGCACGCTCATCCTCCTGGCATCCTTCCTATTCCTCCGCAACGGCGTGGGCCTCCTCATCACCGCCGCCGCCGTACTGGCCTCGGCGCTCCTGGTGCTGTTCGTGCCGCCGGTATTCAACGGCCACGTGATGATCGTGCTGGGCCTGGCGCTACTGGTCGCTGCCGTCAGGGACCTCGGCAAACTGGCCAACGTCCATTTGCGGCACCGGGACAGGCTCCCGACGTCGGACGCCTATCTGCTGGCCCGGGCCACCTCCATCCCCGCCGCGGTGTGGATTGCCCTCTTCGCCGTGGTTGTGGCCGGGGCATGGTGGTTTGCCTGGCAGCCGATGGCGCCCGTGTTCACGGCCGCGTTCGGGCCGTTCCCTTCCCGGCCTTAGGCTGGGACCATGAGCCTGAGTACCCACACCGACGATCCGGGATTCAGCACCAAGGGCGCGTATGTGACCGGCGGCGAGGAATTCACCCGGGATACCAACTACATTGAGGACCGGATCACCCGGGACGGTGCCACGGGCGCCCACGGCGAACCCGGCTGGCCCGTGGAACCTGGCCGCTACCGCCTCATCGCAGCGCGCGCCTGCCCGTGGGCCAACCGCACGGTGATCGTGCGCCGGCTCCTCGGCCTGGAGGCGGTCATCTCGCTCGGCCAGCCCGGCCCCACCCACGACGCCCGGTCCTGGACGTTCGACCTCGATCCGGACGGCTTGGATCCGGTCCTCGGCGTCGAACGCATCCAGGACGCCTACTTCCGCCGCTTCCCCGACTACCCCCGCGGGATCACCGTCCCGGCGATCGTGGACGTCCCCAGCGGGCAGGTAGTCACCAACAATTTCCCCCAGATCACGCTCGACTTTTCCACGGAGTGGACCCAGTACCACCGCGCCGGCGCGCCGGAGCTGTACCCGGAGCACCTGAGGGAAGAAATAGACGCCGTCAACAAGCGTGTCTTCACCGAGGTGAACAACGGCGTCTACCGCTGCGGCTTTGCCGGTTCCCAGGAGGCCTACAACGCCGCCTACGATCGGCTCTGGACGGCCCTGGACTGGCTCGAGGAACGCCTGGCGGGCCAGCGGTACCTGGTCGGCGACACGATCACGGAGGCCGACGTCCGGCTCTTCACCACACTGGCCCGCTTCGACGCCGTCTACCACGGGCACTTCAAGTGCAACCGGCAAAAGCTCAGCGAAATGCCGGTGCTGTGGGCCTATGCACGGGACCTCTTCCAGACCCCCGGCTTCGGCGACACCACCGACTTTGTGCAGATCAAGCAGCACTACTACATCGTGCATGAGGACATCAACCCCACCGGAATCGTCCCGCGCGGGCCGGAACTGGGCAGCTGGCTCACCGGGCACGGCCGCGAAGAACTCGGCGGCCGGCCGTTCGGCGACGGCACACCCCCGGGACCGGTCCGGGCCGGCGAAGAGGTTGCCCCGGGACACGGCGCAGCCTGAAGCCGCCGGCGCCCGGGACGGCCGTTAGGGTGTTGGTCATGAATATGGGGTCCATGGAACACGCAGCGCAGTCCCTCTCGGCCGGCTTTGCCACCCGGGAATTCGCCGAGGTGCGTGAGCTCTTCGACTCCTTCCTTTCCGAGGACCAGGACTACAGCGCGCAATTGGCCGTCTACCGTTTGGGAACGAAGGTGGTGGACCTCCGCGGCGGCCCGGGGTTCGCTGCCGGCGACATCACGGGCACGTACTCGTGTTCCAAGGGCGCCGCCGCCATGGTCATCGCCGTGCTCGTCCAGGACAACCTTCTCGATCTGGACCGGACCGTCGCGTCCTATTGGCCGGAGTTCGGCGTCCACGGCAAGGGCCTGCTCACCGTCCGGCAGGCGCTGTCCCACCAGGCCGGGCTGCCCGGCGTCGCCGGCGGGTTCGCCCTGGCCGACTTCACCAAACCCGAGGCGGCCCGCTGTCTCGCGGCCTCAGCGCCGCTGTGGCGGCCGGGCACGGCTTTCGGCTATCACGCCCTGACCATCGGGATCCTCATGGAGGAACTCTGCCGCCGCACCGCCGGAGTGCCGCTCCAGCGGCTCTACGACGAGCGTATCCGCCGCCCGCGGGGCATCGACTTCTTCCTGGGCCTGCCCGAGGACCAGGAACCGCGGTACCGCGAGGTGCTCTACGACCCTGACCCGGCCCAGCCGTGGCTGGACCCGCTCAGCCTCGACGGCCTGAACAGCAACGCGCCGGTCAGCACCATCATGGAACTGCCCAACCACCGCGTCGTCCGTGCCGCGGGAATGAGCAGCGCCGGCGGCGTGGGCTCGGCCGACGGACTGGCCAGACTCTACGCCGCCGCCACGACCGGGGTGGACGGCGGTCCCGCGTTCCTGAGCCCGGCCACCATCGAACTCATGGCCGCTGAGCAGGTGTGGGGACTGGACCGGTGCTCCGGGCAGGACAACGCCTTTGCCGTCGTGTTCATGAAACCCCAGCCGGGGCGGAACTTCGGCAGCCACCTGGCCTTCGGACACGAGGGCGCCAACGCGGCCCTCGGCTTCGCGGATCCCGGTTACGGGCTCGGATTCGGGTACGTGCCGCGCCGCAGCGAAGAAGGCCGGACCAGCGGCCGGGCCCAGCGGTTGTCCGCGGCAGTGCGGCGGGCCGCCCGCGCCGCGTCCTGACCGGCCCCCTGCAGGCTCCTGCGGCGCCGCAGCAGGTTCGTCCATTTGTAGCAGCAACCACGCGGCCCTAGGGTGAGCCGGGATGGTCACTCCAGAAAAGACAACAGACAAGCCGCCCTCCTGGCTGCGCATACGGGCCCATGGCGCGGCCAGCGGCGTCGCGGCGGCGCTCGTGTGGCCGCGGCTCCAGCTGGCTCTGAAGGCGGCGCTGGCAGCGGGCATTGCTTTCGCGATCGCGCCCTTCATGCCGGGCTCCGCCGCTGACTACCCCTACTACGCCCCGCTCGGCGCCCTGGTGGCCATGTACGAGAACGTTGCCGGTTCCATGCGCCAGGGCCTGCAGGCGCTGGTCGGTCTGGCGATCGGGGTGGGACTGGCGTTCATGCTTTTCAGCCTCGGCTCGCCGTCGCCGTGGACGGTCGCGGTGGTCATGGGACTGGGCGTTATCCTCGCCGGCCTGCCCAAGATCGGTTCGGGCCGGGACTGGATCCCGACGGCGGCCCTGCTGGTACTGCTGGTGGGCGGCCACAACCCGGACTCGTTCTCGTTCGGGTACCTTTTCCAGATGGCGGTCGGCGTCACGGTGGGCATCGTCGTGAATCTGTTGGTCTTCCCGCCGCTGCATTTCCGGGCCGCGGCCCTGAGCATCGTGGAATTGCGCCAGGCGCTCGCCCAGCAGCTCTGGGACATGGGCAAGGCGCTCAAGGAGAGCTGGCCGCCGGAGCATGTTGACTGGTCCCGGCGCTCGGAAGCGCTCGCGGCGCACGCCCGCTCAGTGCGGCTCGCCGTCGAGAAAGCTGACGCCAGCCGCCGGGCCAATCCCCGCCGCCGGCTGCATCCGCGCGACATCACCCTCGACTACCGCAACCTGCGGGACCTGGAGCGGCTCACATTCCACGTCCAGGACGTCACCCAGGTGCTCTCCGACGTCATCTGGGCCGAGGACACCCCGTTCGTGATTCCGGACGCATACGCGGCACCCCTCGGTGACGCCATGTCCGCCGTCGGCGACGTGCTGCGAGCCACGGAGGAGGACAACCCGGATCGCCAGGCCGAGCTGGCCCGCACCGCCGACGCGGCGATCAACGAGCTCACCGCCAGGCTTGGCTCGGTGCCGCACACCCACGACGCCCCCAGCGCGGTGGAATCCATTCTCTTGAGCATGCACCGCATGCTGCGGGTGGCGAAGCCCGGCCGGCCGGAAGAGCAACCGGCGGACCCGTCCGAAACCCCGTCCGCAACCTAGGCAACCGGCAGGCACAACGACGGCGGCTCCCGCCGGGGTAACCCCACAGCGGATGCCGCCGTCGGACTGTCTGTCCTGCCCGGCTATGGCAGTACCGGTTAGTCCAGCGCGGCGACCGATCCGCTGAAGTGCCGGCGACCGGACAGCGGGTTCCACGCCACGTAGTCCGAACGCCGCCAGCCGCCGCCCTCGGTCTGGACGGTGCTGATGTCCAGCGCCACCCGGGCGGGCAGGAACACGGGCGCCTCGAAGGCCACCTCCCAGCTGAACGCGTCGCCTTTGACGGCACCGACGTCGGCCAGTGCCCGCGACGCGAGGTACATGCCGTGGGCAAGGGACCGCCGCTGCCCGAGGGCCTTGGCGGTCAGGACGCTCAGGTGGATGGGGTTGAAGTCTCCGGAGACAGCCGCGTAGGCACGCCCGGTATCGACGCCCAGCTGCCACAGGGCCGTGGGATCCGGCACGGAGAACGGCGACGGCGGCACGGCCACCGAGGCCTTGTCGATCCCCGGGAGGAACACCCCCTTGGCCAGGTAGGTCGAAACCCCGCGCCAGAGGACCTCTTCCTGCCCGGCGGCGCGCACCTCCGCGACGACATCGAGCTGCGTACCGGCGCGGTGCCCCCGCAGGTTCTCCACGCGGGTCCGGATGTCCAGGGCCTCCGTGAACAGGACCGGCCCGGACTGCACCACCCTGTTCGTCAGGTGGATCATGCCCAGCAGGGGCAGCGGGAAATCGTCCCGGTTCATCACGCTCATGGCCAGCGGAAAGGCCAGGGCATGAATGAAGCCCGCAGGCAGGATATCGCTCGCGGTCTCGCCGATCAGGTGCTGATACGCCGTCAGATTGGCGACGTCGGCCCGCATGCCACGGACCTCGTGGATGTAGGCGGGCAGTTCGGTGCCGCCGTGGGTGCCCAGGACCCGGCGTCGTGCCGCGGCGGCGGCCGCGTTCACGTAGAGCTTGGACAGGGCGGGCATCTCGCCCAGGATGACGGTCTGGAAACCGTTCATGCGCCGACCAGGTTCTGCCCGCAGACGCGCAGCACCTCCCCGGAAATCCCGCCCGCGGCGTCGCTGGCCAGGAACGCGATGGCCTCGGCGACGTCGCCCGGCCGGCCGCCCTGCTGCAGGGAGTTGAGCCGGCGCGCCACTTCGCGAGTGGCGAACGGGATCTTGGCAGTCATCTCGGTTTCAATGAACCCCGGAGCCACGGCGTTGATGGAGCCGCCGCGCTCGCCGATGAGAGACGCCGTGGCGCGGACCATGCCGATCACGCCGGCCTTGGACGCGGCATAGTTGGTCTGGCCGCGGTTTCCGGCGATCCCGCTGGTGGAGGCCACGGACACGATCCGGGGCGAGTCCTGGAAGTGCTCCGAGGCCAGGAGGGCCTCATTGATCCGCAGCTGCGCGGCGATGTTGACGGCGAGCACGGAGTTCCAGCGGCCAGCGTCCATGTTGGCCAGGAGCTTGTCCCGGGTGATCCCTGCGTTGTGGATCATGATGTCCAGCCGGCCGTGCCGTGCCGCGGCGTGGCCGATGATCCGCTGGCCGGCGTCGTCGCGGCTGATGTCCAGCTGCAGGGCCGTCCCATGGACCTCGTTGGCCACTGCCGCCAGATGCTCTCCCGCAGCCGGAATGTCGACGAGGATGAGCGTGGCGCCGTCGCGGTACAGGGTGCGGGCAATCGCGGCCCCGATGCCGCGCGCGGCGCCGGTCACCACGGCCACCTTGCCGGCCAGCGGCTTCTCGACGTCGTCGGGCAGCTGGCCGGCGCCGGAGCTGACGGTCAGGAACTGCCCGTCCACGAACGCCGAGCGGCCCGAGAGGAAGAACCTCACCGCCCCCAGTGTTGCCGGGCTCGTGGTCCGGGCGCCGTCGGCGAGCAGGATGCCGTTGCCGGTGGCGCCGGCACGGAGTTCCTTCGCCAAAGACCGCAGCAGACCGTCCACGCCCTGCCTGGCAGCCGCCGTTGCCGGTTCCGTGGCCGAGCCCGCCGTGCGGGACACGGTGATGACTCGGGCGTTCGGGGCGAGGTCACGCAGCGACGCGGCGGCGGTGAGGACCGGTTTCTCAAGATCGCCCGGGTGGGCCAGCTCGTCCAGCACCAGGATGATGGCGCCGAGCTTCTCCTTGGGTATCGCGTGGCGACGGACATCGAGGTTCCAGTCCAGCAGGGTGGCGGCGAGCTCGTCGGCGCCGCCGGTTGATCCCTGGACCAGGACCGGTCCGTCGATGAGGCGGCGGCCGGGCTCGTGCCGCCGGAGGACCACTGGCTGCGGGAGGCCGAGACGCTTGGCGAGGTCTTTGCCGAGTCCGTGGCTGACCAGCCGGGTGTACTTGTCGCTCATCCGGTTCTCCCTAGAGTGCTTCGAGGATTGCGACGACGCCCTGGCCGCCGGCGGCGCAAATGGACACGAGGCCGCGGGCCGGACGCCCGTTGACGTCGCCCTTTTCGTGCAGCATTTTCGCCAGCGAGGCCACGATCCTGCCACCCGTGGCCGCAAACGGGTGTCCGGCGGCCAGCGAGGAGCCATTGACGTTCAGCTTGGCCCGGTCGATGCTGCCGAAGGCGCCGTCCAGGCCCAGGCGGGTGCGGCCGAATTCGTCGTCCTCCCACGCAGCGAGGGTGCTCAGCACCGTGCCGGCGAAAGCCTCGTGGATCTCAAAGAAATCGATGTCCGCGAGGCTGAGATTGTGGCGTGCGAGGAGCCGGGGCACCGCGAAGGCCGGGGCCATGAGCAGCCCGTCTTTGCCGTGGACAAAGTCGACGGCGGCAGCCTCGCCGTCGATCACCGCGGCGAGCTTGGGGAGGTCGTGGGCGTCGGCCCATTCCTCGGACGCCAGCAGAACGGTGGAGGCGCCATCTGTCAGCGGGGTGGAATTGCCGGCCGTCATGGTCGCCTCGGCGCCCAGGTTCTTGCCGAAAACGGGCTTGAGGGTGGCCAGTTTCTCCGGGCTCGTGTCGGCGCGCAGGTTGGAGTCGCGGCTCAGTCCCCGGTAGGGGGTCAGGAGGTCATCGAAGAAGCCGGCGTCGTAGGCCGCGGCCAGGTTCCGGTGGCTGTTGAAGGCCAGCTCGTCCTGGGCCTCGCGGGTGATCTTCCACTGCGCCGTGGTCAGCGCCTGGTGCTCGCCCATCGACAGGCCGGTGCGCGGCTCCCCCGTGTTCGGGGCATCGGGCGCCAGATCCTTGGGACGGAGCCGGCTGAGGACCTGCAGTTTCCGGGACATCGTCCTGGCGCGGTTGAGGTCAAGGAGCACCTCGCGGAGTCCCTCGCTGACGGCGATGGGGGCGTCAGAGGCCGAGTCGACGCCGCCGGCGATCGCGGAATCGATCTGGCCCAGCTTGATCTTGTTCGCCAGGCCAAGCACCGTTTCCAGGCCGGTGGCGCAGGCCTGCTGGAGGTCATACGCCGGGGTCTCGGCGGAGAGGGCCGAGCCGAGCACCGCTTCCCGGGTGAGGTTGAAATCCCGGGAGTGCTTGAGGACCGCCCCCGCAGCGACTTCCCCGATCCGCTCGTCCTGCAGGCCGAAGCGGGCGATCAGGCCATCCAGGGCGGCCGTGAGCATGTCCTGGTTGGAGGACTTCGTGTACGCGCCTCCGGTCCGGGCGAACGGGATGCGGTTGCCACCCACGACCACGGCCTTGCGGAGTTGCGCCGGGCCCGCGCCGGCGTGCTGTGTCTTCCCGGCGGCGGGTGCGGCGGCTGGCTGGGGGCGGGGCACTGACTGTCCGTTGACGGACATGGGCTGTCTCCTTCGATCAAAGCGATTACCGATACCCAGCGTACCTGATACGCTGGGTATCGTGAACATCCCCAAAGCCGCCGTGCCCGCCGGGCAGGCCGCCGTCGACGGCCGCGCTTCCCGCTGGCAGTCCCACCGCGAGGAACGGCGGCGGGAGCTGATCAAGTCCGCCCGGAAGGCGGTGCATGCCCTCGGCAGCGACGCATCCATGGAGGACATTGCCGCAGCCGCGGGAACGTCGAAGTCCGTGTTCTACCGCTATTTCGGCGACAAAGCCGGACTCCAGCAGGCCGTGGGCGAGGTGGTCCTGAGCCAGATGCAGCGGCGCATCCAGGAGGCGGCCCAGAGCGCCCAGACGCCCCGCGAAGGCCTGTTCGCAATGGTGTCCGCGTACCTGCAAATGGCCGAGACCAGCCCGAATGTCTACACGTTCGTGACGCGCCATGCTTCCGGCGAGGCCGAAACGGCCGGCCCGTCCATGTCCACGGCGGGAGCCTTGAGCCACTTCTTCGCCGCCATCAGCGACATGATTGCCCGGCCGATGCGCAGCCATCTGGGCGGCGGCCAGGACAAGGAAGCCATGATCGGCTATTGGCCCAACGCCGCGATCGGCCTGGTCCGGAATGCCGGCGAACAGTGGCTCGCCAGCCCGCCCGGGCCGGCCAAGCCCGGCCAGGAGGCCATGGCGCGGCAGATCACCGATTGGCTCTGCTTCGGCATCGCCCCCGAGCTGCAGGCACCTCCTCCCGCAGAAGCAGCACAAACGGAACGAACAGACCCGGCAGGCCAGGGCGCGCCGTAGCAGCGGCACACCGGTCCCCGCCCGCGACCTGAACTGTCAGCACTAAAGATTGTCAGAACCACAGAAGGAAGCGACATGACTGAACTAGCCGACCGCACCACCGGCAACGCACCCCGGCGCCGGCCGCAACCACAACAGCCGGCGGCAACCACGGCAACCGGCCGTTCCGGCCAGCCCGGTACCCCTGAGGCGCCCGCCGTCGACGTCGCGGCCCTTGGCGAACAGCTGCTCGGCAAGTGGGCCGACATCCGGCTGAAGTCCAGGGGCCTCGCCGGCCGCCCGGAACTGCACAAGATCGAGGGCCAGACCCACACAGAACACCGCCGGCGCGTCTTCGGGCAGCTCAGGATCCTGGTGGACAACGGGGCCGTCCACCGCGCCTTCCCGGAGTCCGTGGGCGGCTCCGATGACCACGGCGGCAACGTGGCCGGCTTCCAGGAACTGGTCATCGCC
The DNA here is from genome assembly GCF_056396505.1 of Arthrobacter sp. 05T410. Lineage (NCBI taxonomy): Bacteria > Bacillati > Actinomycetota > Actinomycetes > Micrococcales > Micrococcaceae > Arthrobacter > Arthrobacter sp. 05T410. The sequence continues at coordinate 281,337 of NZ_JBFTLP010000001.1, forward strand.
GACCCGTCGCTGCAGATCAAGGCCGGCGTGCAGTGGGGCCTGTTCGGCTCCGCAGTGAACCACCTCGGCACCGCGGAACACCACGAGAAATGGCTGCCCGGCATCATGAGCCTGGAGATCCCGGGTTGCTTCGCCATGACCGAGACCGGGCACGGCTCCGACGTGGCCAGCATTGCCACCACCGCCACCTACGACCCCGCCGCCGGGGAGTTCGTGGTCCACACGCCGTTCCGGGCAGCGTGGAAGGACTACATCGGCAACGCCGCCACCGATGGCCTGGCCGCCGTCGTGTTCGCCCAACTGGTGACAAAGGGCGTCAACCACGGCGTGCACGCGTTCTACATGGACCTCCGGGACCCCGGGACCAAGGACTTCCTGCCGGGCATCGGGGGCGAGGACGATGGGGTCAAGGGCGGCCTGAACGGCATCGACAACGGCCGGATTCACTTCACGAACGTCCGGATTCCCCGCACCAACCTCCTGAACCGCTACGGCGACGTCGACCCCGAGGGCAACTACACGTCCCCCATCGCCAGCCCGGGCCGCCGCTTCTTCACCATGCTCGGCACGCTGGTCCAGGGCCGGGTCTCCCTCGACGGAGCCGCCGTGACGGCGTCGAAGCTGGCCCTGAAGACCGCCATCCAGTACGCCACCGAACGCCGGCAGTTCAATGCCTCCTCCCAGACCGACGAGGAAGTGCTGCTGGACTACCAGCGGCACCAGCGCCGGCTCTTCACCCGGCTGGCCACCACGTACGCCGCCAGCTTCGCCAGCGAGCAACTGCTGCAGAAATTCGACGATGTCTTCTCCGGCCGCCACGACACCGACCAGGACCGCCAGGACCTCGAAACCCTGGCCGCGGCCCTGAAGCCGCTGAGCACCTGGCACGCCCTGGATACGCTGCAGGAATGCCGCGAGGCCTGCGGTGGTGCCGGATTCCTGATCGAGAACCGGTTCGCCTCGCTCCGCGCCGACCTCGACGTCTACGCCACGTTCGAAGGCGACAACACCGTCCTGCTGCAGCTGGTCGCCAAGCGCCTGCTGGCGGACTACGCCAAGGAATTCCGCACCGTCAACGTCGGCGTGCTGGCCCGCTATGTCGTGGGCCAGGCCACCGGTGCGGCAATCCACCGCACCGGACTGCGCGGCGTCGCCCAGTTCGTGGCCGACACCGGATCAGTGCAGAAAGCGGCGCTGGCGATCAAGGACGAAGCAAGCCAGCGGACCCTGCTCACGGACCGCGTCCAGACCATGGTCGCGGAGGTGGCCACGGCCCTCAAGGGCGCGAACAAGCTCCCGCAGCAGCAGGGCGCCGCCTTGTTCAACGCCCACCAGCACGAACTCATCGAAGCCGCCCAGGCCCATGCGGAGCTGCTGCAGTGGGAGGCCTTTACGGAAGCCCTCGGCAAGGTGACAGACCCGGGCACGCACAAAGTCCTGACGTGGCTGCGCGATCTCTTCGGCCTGTCCCTGATCGAGAAGAACCTGTCCTGGTACCTCATGAACGGCAGGCTGTCGATGCAGCGCGGACGCACTGTGGGCGAATACATCAACCGCCTGCTCGTGAAGATCCGTCCGCACGCCTTGGACCTGGTGGACGCGTTCGGGTACGGCCCGGAGCACCTCCGCGCTGAGATCTCCACCGGCGCGGAGAAGGTCCGCCAGGACGAGGTACGGGACTACTTCCGCAAGCAGCGGGCCAGCGGCCAGGCGCCACTGGACGAAAAGATCCTGCTTGCCCGCGCCGTTCACGGCACAAAAGCTCACGGCACCAAGGCCCAGGGCACCAAGACCCGCGGCTGACCCAGTCGAAATGCGACGGCGGCGCCGCCCCCTCAGCCGGGGCGGCGCCGTCGTCGCAGTGCTGTGACTCTGAAGTGCAGTTACTCCGTGCTGCAGTGACGCTGTGGTGCTGTTCCGTCGCGGGGTCAGGAGCCCTGCTGGAGCACCGAGCGGTAGACCTCGAGCGTGGTCTCCGTGATGGATTCCCAGGAGAAGTGCTCCTCGGCCCGGCGCCGGCCGGCTTCGCCCATGGCGCGGGCCCGGGCAGGATCGGACACCACTTCGATGAGGGCCTCGGCAAAGTCGGTGACGAACTTCTCCGGGTCCAGAGGGATTCCGGTGCCGTCCGTGACCTGCTCGATCGGAACAAGCAGTCCGGTCTTGCCGTGCTCGACGACCTCCGGGATACCGCCGGTGGCGCTGGCCACCACGGCGGCACCGCACGCCATCGCCTCAAGGTTGACGATGCCCAGCGGTTCGTAGATGGACGGGCACGCGAACGCGGTCGCGTGGCTGAGCACCTGGATGACCTCGTTGCGGGGCAGCATCCGCTCGATCAGGATCACGCCGCTGCGCTGGCTCTGCAGCTCCTCGATCAGGCGTGCCGTCTCGGCCGCCAGTTCCGGCGTGTCCGCGGCACCGAGGCACAACACCAGCTGGACGTCGGCCGGGAGCTTGGCGGCGGCCCGCAACAGGTACGGCACGCCCTTCTGCCGGGTGTTCCGGCCCACAAAAACAACGCTGGGGCGCTCCGGATCGATTCCGAGCGGACGGATGATGTCATCAGCCTCGTCCCGGTTCCACTGGCTGACATCGATGCCGTTGTGGACCACCTTGACCTTGGCCGGGTCAACGTCCGGATAGCTGCGCAGGATGTCCTGGCGCATGCCTTCCGAGACGGCGATGATGGCGGCCGCGGCCTCGTAGGCGGTCTTTTCCACCCAGGAGGACACCGCGTAGCCGCCACCGAGCTGCTCGGCTTTCCACGGGCGCAGCGGCTCCAGGCTGTGCGCGCTGAGGACATGCGGGATGCCGTGGAGCAGCGACGCGATGTGTCCGGCCATGTTGGCATACCAAGTGTGGGAGTGGACCAGGTCCGCGCCGGCGATGTCCGGAACGATCCTCAGGTCCACCCCGAGGGTCTGGATGGCGGCGTTTGCAGAGCCCAGGTCTTCGGGCACGGGATACGACGTGACGGTCGCTCCGTGGTACCCGGGCTCGCGGGGCGCGCCGAAGGCACGCACCTGAAGGTCCACGCGTTGGGCCAGCACTCGGCTGAGCTCGGCCACGTGGACCCCGGCGCCGCCGTAAATTTCCGGCGGGAATTCTTTGGTCACAATATCTATTCGCACATGCACCAAGGTAGTCGTTACGGTGGAACTGATCTAGTGTGAAGACGTTCGGGCATGCCGGACTGTATTGGGGAGTAACGAAGGCGTTCAGGAGCTATCACCATGCCGCATCAAAAGAGAGTTTTGGCAATTGTCCTCGCAGGTGGCGAGGGAAACCGGCTCATGCCGTTGACGGCGGACCGGGCCAAGCCTGGTGTCCCGTTTGCCGGAAGCTACCGGCTCATTGACTTTGCCCTTTCAAATCTTGTGAATTCCCGCTATCTGCAAATTGTGGTGTTGACGCAATACAAGTCCCACAGCCTTGACCGGCACATTTCCGAAACGTGGCGGATGTCCACCCAACTCGGCAACTATGTGGCCTCGGTTCCGGCCCAGCAGCGCGTCGGCAAGAGCTGGTTCCTCGGCAGCGCCAACGCCATTTATCAGTCGCTGAACCTCATTCACGACGCCAACCCCGACATCGTGGTCGTGGTCGGCGCAGACCACGTCTACCGGATGGACTTCTCCCAGATGGTGGCGCAGCACGTCGCGAGCGGGGCCAAGGCCACGGTCGCCGCGGTCCGCCAGCCGCTGCACATGGCGGACCAGTTCGGCGTGATCGAAACCGATGCCGACAACCCGGACAAAATTGCCGCGTTCGTGGAGAAGCCGTCGTCGACTCCCGGCCTCGCGGCCGACCCCAGCCAGTTCCTGGCCTCCATGGGCAACTACGTGTTCGACGCCGATGCCCTGATCGAAGCCCTCCACGTGGACGCCGAGCGCCTCGATACCAAGCACGACATGGGCGGGGACATCATTCCCTACTTCGTGAACCAGGGCGAGGCCGGTGTCTACGACTTCACCCTCAACGACATTCCCGGGTCCACCGAACGCGACCGCACCTACTGGCGCGACGTCGGCACCATCGATTCGTTCTACGACGCCCACATGGACCTGATCTCCCCCGTCCCGGTGTTCAACCTCTACAACTCCGAGTGGCCGATCTACACCCGCCAGACCATCTCCCCGCCGGCCAAGTTTGTCCGCGGCAAGTCCAACACCGTGGGCACGGCACTGGATTCCATCGTGGCCAGCGGCGTCGTCGTCTCCGGCGGCATCGTGGAAGGCTCCGTGCTCTCCAACGACGTCTACGTGGGCACCTCGAGCCGGGTCCTGGACTCGGTCCTGATGGACAAGGTCAATGTCGGCGAAGGCGCCGTGATCAAACGCGCCATCATCGACAAGAACGTCAAGATCCCGGCCGGGGCCACGATCGGACTCGACCCCGAACTGGACCGAGCCCGCGGGTTCAAGGTCACCGACTCCGGAATCACGGTCCTGTCCAAGGGCCAGCACGTCCCGGACCCCAGCGACGCGGAAAGGGCGCTCTCTGCGGCCAACCTGCGCCTGGTGCCCGACGCCGTCCGGACCGCCACCGAGAACTGGCCCGAGCTGCGGGAGTCCGTGGACAAGGTTGCCGACGTGCAGGCCGCCGCTGTGGGCACAGACGCACCGGTCAAGCACTCACCCACGGCATAGGCAGGCGGGGGCCCGGCAGGCACGTCCGGCCGGGCTCCCCGCACCCTGTAAAATTAGGGCAATGAGCTCCCCCGATCTGTCCTCCGACTTTCCCTCTGCCGAATCTGGTCTTCCCGGGTCTGATCTCGCCGGACTGACCCCGGAGGAAATCCAGGCCTGCCTGAAGGTCCTGAACACGATCCACGCCTATGACGAGGAGCACCCGGACTACGTCTCAGTGCGCCGCGCCACCGGGAAGATGTTCAAGGCCGTCAAGCGCCACCGGCGGGTCAGCAAGCGCGATGAGATCGCCGAGGCGGACCGCGCCGTGATGGCACAGACGGCGACGGCGGCCCCCGACAGGATCGACGACGAGACGCGCGGCAACAAGCTCGCCACGTCCGCCACCGGGGAAATCGCCGGCCACCTGATCAGGTCCCGGCCCTGCTACATCTGCAAGCAGCACTACACCCAGGTGGATGCCTTCTACCACCAGCTGTGCCCCGAGTGCGCCCTGTTCAGCCACAGCAAGCGCGACGCCCGCACCGATCTCACCGGCCGCAGGGCCCTCCTGACCGGCGGCCGGGCGAAGATCGGCATGTACATCGCGCTCCGGCTCCTCCGGGACGGTGCGCACACCACCATCACCACCCGGTTCCCGAAGGACGCCGCCCGCCGCTTCGCTGCGATGGAGGACAGCGCCGACTGGCTGCACCGGCTCCGGATCGTGGGCATCGACCTCCGTGACCCGTCCCAGGTGATGGCCCTGACGGATTCCCTGGATGCCGCCGGACCGCTGGACATCATCATCAACAACGCGGCCCAGACCGTGCGGCGCTCCGGCAACGCCTACAAGCCGCTCGTCGACGCCGAGGACGAGCCGCTGCCCGCCGCCCTCCAGGCTGCCAACGGGGGCCCGGAGCTCGTCACGTTCGGCCACGCCCACGACAAGCACCCGCTTGCCCTCGCCAGCAGCGTGCTCGACCATCCCGTGCTGGCCGGGGACGCGATCACGTCCCTGGCCCTGTCCACCGGGTCGGCGTCGCTGGAGCGGATTGCCTCCGGCACCGCGATCGACGCGGGCGGACTGGTCCCGGACCTCGCCACCATCAACAGCTGGACCCAGGTGCTGGACGAAGTGGACCCGCTGGAGATGCTCGAAGTGCAGTTGTGCAACGTGACGGCTCCGTTCCTTCTGGTCAGCCGGCTGCGGGGGGCCATGAAGCGCTCCACCGCGCGGCGGAAATACATCGTCAATGTCAGCGCCATGGAAGGCCAGTTCTCCCGCGCCTACAAGGGCCCCGGGCACCCGCACACGAACATGGCCAAGGCGGCGCTGAACATGATGACGCGAACCAGCGCCCAGGAAATGCTCGACGCCGACGGCATCCTCATGACGGCCGTGGACACCGGCTGGATCACGGACGAACGGCCGCACTACACCAAAGTCCGCCTCATGGAAGAGGGCTTCCACGCACCCCTGGACCTCGTTGACGGCGCCGCCCGCGTGTACGACCCCATCGTGATGGGCGAATCCGGCGAGGACCAGTACGGCGTGTTCCTCAAGGACTACAAGCCCAGTCCCTGGTGACCGGCGCCGGCGGGCCGCGGCATCCGTCACTTACGTGTCCGCTGCGGGACCTATGGCCCTAATCGGGGTCCGGGCCGGCCCGTAGTGTGGCTCGACATGGACTCAACCACGCCCTCGCCGGAATACTCGCTGACCATGGACCAGTGCTGGGCGCTGCTCGACACCGAAGTTGTGGGGCGCGTAGCGCTGATCGTAGACAACCATCCGGAGATCTTCCCGGTGAATTTCGTCCTCGAACGGCGGGCGATTGCCTTCCGCACCGCCGGCGGAACGAAGCTGTGGGGCGCGATCACAGGCAAGCCGGTTGCATTCGAGATCGACGGCTACGACGCCCGCGACGAGACGGCCTGGAGCGTAATGGCGCGCGGGGAAGCCGAGGTCATCGAGAGCCAGGAGGAGAAGGACGAAATTGACTCCCTGCTCCTGGAGCCCTGGCAGCCCGGCGAGAAGGCCTACTACGTGCGGGTGGCTCCCAAAGCCCTGACCGGACGACGCTTCAAGGTCAACCGGCCCGACGTGTGGACCACCCGGCTCGCGGATCCGCGCCGGGCCACCTTCGAATAGAACCCTCGGGCACCCTCCCGGCAGGATTGCGGCGTCAGCCGTGTTCTGGCGAGTGGACCACCAGCACCGGGCAATGCGCATGTGCCACACAGGCGGAACTCACAGATCCCAGTAACAGTCCACCGAATCCGCCGTGGCCGCGGCGGCCCAGCACGAGCATGTCCGCGGCTTTGCTCTCCTCGATCAGCATGCGGCGGGGGTGCCCCTGGATGAGGCGGGCCTCGACGTTGTCCGGGGTGTCCGGGCCGAAGGCCTTCGCCACCGCATCGGCCAGGATTTCCCCGGCCCGGACGTCGAAGTCCTCGATGCCGACGGCGACATAGCCGTCGTACACCGGCGGGTAGTCCCAGCATGCCACTGCGACGACCTTGGCGGCCAGGGGCACCGCGAGGGCCTGCGCATGCCGCAACGCGGACACCGAAGCGTCCGAGCCGTCAACGCCTACCACGATCTTCCGGACGTCCCTGACTTCGTTCATCGCAATCCTTTGCCCTCGTACCGGCCGAGCTTCCCGCGCCAGATGGCGACGCTCCCATGATTTCCTTCGGCCGGCATGACGCCTAGGGCCAAAGGGCATGCACGCAGCCCGGCTGGCGGGCCACCCGAAAACGTTCCGGGCGACTGGCCGGAGGCGGCCTGTTGGGCACTATGACCCTTGTCCGCGCGGCCCCGGTGCACAAGAATGGCAGAGGCTGGGGTCAGCAGACGAAGGACAGCATCTCGTGACAAAGAGCATGGTGTCATTAACAGTATCGAGCGGTCGCGCGAGCGGCCGGACGGGAGAATCATGATTGCCTGGGCAGACGCAGGTCTCACTGCACCTGATGGCGGGCAGGCGGTGATCCGCGTCTTTATCCTTGATGATCACGAACTTGTCAGGCGCGGGCTGCAGGAACTTCTCGAAGGCGAGGGGTTTGCCGTCGTCGGCAGTTCCGGATCCGCGGTGGAGGCGACCCGGCGGATTCCCGCGCTGCATCCTGATGTCTGTGTGCTGGACGCCCGTCTGCCGGACGGAACCGGCATCGAGGTCTGCCGGGACGTGAGGTCGGTGGACCCGTCCCTGAACTGCATCATCCTGACGAGCTTCGACGACGAACAGGCCCTGCGCGGCGCCGTCCTGGCCGGGGCACGCGGATACGTGCTGAAGGAGATCGGCGGCACGGACCTGATCGGCGCCCTGCGGCGGGCAGCAGCGGGCGAGTCCCTCTTCGAGGAAGGCGTGGCCGCCGGCGTCGTGGACAGCCTGGTGGAGGCCGAAGAGGTCGACCCGCGCACCTCCTCCCTCACGCCCCAGGAACGCAAGGTCCTGGAGCTGGTGGGCGGCGGACTGACCAACCGGCAGATTGCCGCCGAAATGTTCCTGGCGGAAAAGACCGTCAAGAACTATGTGTCGTCCCTGCTGGCCAAGCTCGGATTCGAACGCCGCACGCAGGCGGCCGTCTTCATCGCCAGCCCGGCATTTCCGGCGGCCGCCGGCGGGAGGACCGGCGAAGTAATCCGGCCCCGCAGCGTCGGATAGGCTCCGCGGAAACCGGACCTTCGGGCGTGCCGGTTACAGGGGCACCGACCATTCCAGGCTGGTACCGGAGTCGGGCACGCTCGTGATGGTGCATTCGCCGTCGAGCATGCGCGCCCGGTCCTCGAGGTTGCTTAGCCCGTTGCGTTTTTCGGGTTGAGTGAATCCGGCGCCGTTGTCGCTGATCACCACCGTCACCCTGCCCTTAACGACCGCAACCGAGACCGAGATTGTATCCGCCCCGGAGTGCCGGATGGCGTTGCTGAGCCCCTCGGAAACCACGGCCACGACGTTGTCGGCCTTGTCCGGTGTCACGGCATCCACGGGTCCCGTGATGGTCAGGCGCGGCGGGAACGGCATGGACTTGGACGAACTGCGAGTGACCCGACGGATCCGGCCGCTCAGCAGTTCGATCTCGCCTGTGTTGCTCTTGAGCGAGTAAATGGTGTCGCGCAGGCTGCGGATCGCCTCGTCGAGTTCGCCGGTGATGTTGCGGATGCGCTCCAGCGCCAGATCCTCCTTGGTGAAACGGGTCAGGCTCTGTACGCTCAGCCCGGCGGCGAACAGCCGCTGGATGACGAGGTCATGCAGGTCCCGGGCGATCCTGTCGCGGTCGGTGAAGACCAGAAGCTCCTCGCGCAGCCGGTGCACCCGGGCAAGTTCCAAGGCGAGGGCCACGTGGGAGCCGAAGACGGCCCCCATTTCGATGTCGGTCCGGGCGTAGCGCACCGACTCCTTGTCCCGTGCCAGCAGCAGGAGGCCATGGTGGGCGCCCTGGGTACTCAGGGCCACTGCCAGCAGCGGGCCGGTGACTGCACCGTCGACCTCCCCCAACACTTCGGATGCGTCGTCGAACAGCACTGGCTCGCCGCCTTCGAGGACACCTTCCAGGAGCTTTGACTCCAAATGCAATGACCGTCCCGAAAACGCCGTGCCGCGCTCACCCGCAACGCCGATCACCACGTGGGCCATGGCGTTGGCGGCGGGGGCCACCAGGAGGGCGAGTGAGGACGCGGACTCCTGGAGCGCGCGGCCGGCTATCGGGTCCAGGCCGCCCGAGGTGTAGTCGCGGTCCGTGCTCAGCATCAGCCCGGAGACGTCCATGCAGGCCTCCAGCCAGCGTGCCCGGCGGCGGGCGTCGTCGTAGAGCCGGGCATTTTCGATGGCGACGCCGGCCGCCGCCGCCAAGGCGACGGCCAGGGCCTCGTCTTCGGCGGAAAAGTCGTCTCCGCCTTCTTTTTCCGTGAGGTAGAGGTTGCCGAACACCACGTCCCGGACGCGGACCGGTACCCCCAGGAAGGACTGCATGGGAGGGTGGTGCGCGGGGAACCCGTAGGCCTCGGGGTGCTTATTCAATTCATGCAGCCGGAGCGGCCGCGGGTCTGTGATCAGGAGGCCGAGGACGCCGTGGCCGGTCGGCAGCGGACCGATCTGACGCGCCAGTTGGCCATCGATGCCGACAGTGATGAAGTGGCTGAGCGCGTGGTCATCACCGATGACGCCAAGGGCGCCGAACCTGGCGTGCAACAACCGGCAGGCCGATTCGACGACGCGTTCCAGGACGGCATCCAGGCTCAGGTCCTCGGCCAGGGCGACGACGGCTTCCAGCAGGCCGGTGATGCGTTCCTTGGATTGGAGCAGCTCTTCCGTCCGGGCGCCGAACCCCATCAGCAGTTCCTCAACGACGGGATTTGGTTCGGACACGGTATGGCCTGAGCCCTCACCCGCTGAATGCATGTCATTGCCCCCATTCGCTCCGGCCAATGTAGACGCTGACGGCCTTTTGCCAGAATACCGCGAACCACTCAGGAAAGCCTCAGAATTCGCAGATTAACCCGGCGGCTGGGTCCATTTGCCCTAGCCGCCGTCAGCCCGGCCGCGTACGCTCGCCGGCATGAGCACTGAATCGAGCCCGGGCCGTCACGAGCCAAAGGACCAGACCCACGCCGTCGAAGACCTCGACCACCACGAATGCTGGCGGCTGTTGCGCAGCGTCTCCGTCGGCAGGCTGGCGGTCTGGGTGGACGACCATCCCGACATTTTCCCCATTAACTACAAAGTGGACCACGGCACGCTGGTGTTCCGCACCGCGGAGGGCACCAAGCTGCAGGCGGCCACAGGCGGCACGCCGGTGGCGCTGGAGGCCGACGGCATCAACGCGGACACCGGCGTCGCCTGGAGCGTCGTCATCAAGGGCCAGGCCGCGCCAGTGCAGAACCCCCAGGAAGTCATGGACACGGTGGGCCTGTTGCTGTTCCCGTGGCAGGCCGGAAAGAAAGAACATTTCGTCCGGATTGCTCCGGACACCGTCACGGGCCGGCGGTTCAAGGTGGTGCCGCCCCAGACGTGGTGGACGCCGTTGGACGACGCCACGCGCTCCGGCCTCGAATAATCCGCCCCCCTAAAAACACATCTTGCGCTTTCAGATCGGGTTGCCCTGAGGGCTTCAGGGCAACCCGATCTGATAGCGCAACGTGGGGCGCGGCGTGCGGTCAGGCGACGCGGGTGATCTCCACGCTGACGCTGAGGGCCGATCCCCCGCCGCCGGACAGGATGCCCTTGAGCGGCGGCACGTCGCGGTAGTCGCGGCCCCGGGCCACGGTGACGTGGAAGTCCCCCGCGGGTTTGTGGTTGGTCGGGTCCCAGCTGCGCCATTCGCCGTCCCACCACTCGAGCCACGCATGCGACTGGCCGGCAACTGTCTCGCCGAGCTCCGCCGTCGAACGCGGGTGAAGGTAACCGGACACGTAGCGGGCCGGGATACCGCAGCTGCGCAGTGACCCGATGGCGAGGTGCGCCAGGTCCTGGCAGACGCCCTGCCGCTGGTTCCACGCCTGTTCGGCGTTGGTGGTGACGCCGGTGGAGCCCTTCATGTAGGTCATTTCACCGCGCATCCAGGCAAAGACCGCCATGGCGGCCTCGTGCGGCGATTTCCCCTCGACGACGCCGGGAATGATGGCGAGCACCTCGGAGCCGGGACCTGTCAGCTGGGACTGGGGAATCCAGTCGCTGAACTGGTTCAGGGTTTCCGGTGCGGCCAGGACGTCCCAGCCGACGATGTCGGCCTCGGTTGCGATCTTCTCGACCCGGTGCACCTCGACGGTGGTGGTGGACAGCACCTCGAGGTGCTCGTGCGGCATCTGCATGTCGAAGGCGGTCACCCGGGTGCCCCAGTAGTCGCGGTAGCTGCTCAGGGCCGCCTGCGAGGGCGAAACCTTCATGGAGGACTCCAGTACCACTTGCTGCGGGTCCGTCAGCGGGGTCATCCGGGCCTCGTTGTAGGACAGGGTCACGCGTTTGTTGTACTTGTAGGCCGTCTTGTGGACGATGTTCAGCCGGGTCATGAAACTTCTCCCACCCAGGCCAGTTCGTCTGCCTGATTGAAGTACTTACGGGAAATGGCGTCCGAGGCCTGCGACACGGCCTTTTGCACACGCTCCATGTGCTCCGGCAGCTCCGACATGAGGTCATCGGTGCGGTGGAACTCCAGGAAGGTGCGGGCCTGCCCGACGATCCGGCGGGCGTCGTTGATGAAGCCGACGCGCTGGGCCGAGGGGTCGAGCTTCGCCAGGCACTCGTCGGCGTCGCGCAGCGCGTAGACGATGGACCGCGGGAACAGCCGGTCCAGCAGCAGGAATTCGGCCGCGTGCTGGTCCCCGAACGCAGCCCGGCGGGTCCGCAGGAAGGATTCGTAGGCCCCGGCGCAGCGGAGCATGTTCACCCAGGACATGCCGGCCGAGAGGACATCGCGGGTGGAGAGCATGCGCGCGGTCATGTCCGCACGCTCCAGCGACCGGCCCAGGACCAGGAACTGCCAGCTCTCGTCGTGGCTGACGGTGGTGTCGGCGAGGCCGCTGACCATGGCGGTGCGCTCCAGGACCCAGTTGCAGAACCGGTAGGTGCCCACCACGTCCTTGCGGTGCTGGTTGAGCCCGTAGTAGGTCGTGTTGAGGCTTTCCCAGAGCCCGGAGGAGACGGTCTCGCGGGCTCGGCGGGCGTTTTCCCGTGCGGCACCGAGGGAACCGGCAATGGAGGTGGCACTCTGCTTGTCGTAGGCGAGGGCGTTGAGCAGTTCGGGCAGGCCGAAATCGTCGCTTTGTGCGCGGGCACCCATGACGGCGAGGAGTTCCTGCGCCACGCTGCGCTGTTCCTCCATGGGCAGATGGTTGAGCCGTTCGAGGTGGACGTCGAGGATCCGGGCGGTGCCGTCGGCCCGTTCCACGTAGCGGCCGATCCAAAACAGTGACTCGGCAATACGGCTAAGCATTCGCGGTTACCTCCTGCGCGTCAGAAATCTGCTGCTGCTGTTGCTGCTCTTTCTGGCTGTCGCGCCAGTTGCTCTCCACCGGCCAGACCGAAACCCGCTCGCGGACTGCGATGGTGGGTCGCGGGATCACTTCGACGGGGACCTGCGGGGAATCGGCCAGGACCCAGGTGTCCTTGGAACCGCCGCCCTGGCTGGAATTGACGATCAGCGATCCCTCCTTGAGCGCCACGCGGGTCAGTCCGCCGGGGAGAACCCAGACGTCCTCGCCGTCGTTGACGGCGAAGGGGCGGAGGTCCACGTGGCGGGGGCCGAACTTGTCGCCGCTGAGCGTCGGCACCGTGGACAGCTGCAGGACCGGCTGGGCGATCCATCCGCGGGGGTCGGCGATGATCCGCTTGCGCAGGGCGTCGAGTTCCTCCCTGGACGCGTCCGGGCCGATCACGAGGCCCTTGCCGCCCGAGCCGTCCACCGGTTTGACCACGAGCTCGTCCAGGCGGTCCAGGACGTGTTCCCGGGCTTCCTTCTCTTCGAGCCGGAACGTGTCCACGTTGGCGATCACGGGCTCCTCGTTGAGGTAGTACCGGATGAGGTCGGGCACGTAGCTGTAGACCAGCTTGTCATCGGCGACGCCGTTGCCCACGGCGTTGGCGATCGTGACGCCGCCGGCGCGGGCGGCGTTGACCAGGCCGGGGCAGCCGAGCATGGAGTCGGCACGGAACTGCAGCGGGTCCAGGAATTCGTCGTCGATGCGTTTGTAGATGACGTCCACGCGCTGCTCGCCCGCGGTGGTGCGCATGTAGACCCGGTTGCCGCGGCAGATGAGGTCGCGGCCCTCGACGAGTTCGACACCCATGAGTCCGGCGAGCAGGGTGTGCTCGAAGTAGGCGCTGTTGAACACGCCGGGGGTCAGGACCACCACGGTGGGATCGTCGACGCCGGAGGGCGCCGTCTTCCGCAGGGCGGACAGGAGCCGGCGGGGGTACTCCTCGACCGGACGGATGAGCTGCTGGCCGAAAGCCTCGGGCAGGCCCTTGGCCATGGCCCGGCGGTTCTCGAGGACGTAGCTGACGCCCGAGGGCACGCGCACATTGTCCTCCAGGACCCGGAACGTGCCCTCGGCGTCGCGGACGACGTCGATTCCGGAAATGTGGACCCGGACGCCGCCGGCCGGCTCAAAGCCGTGCACCTGGCGGTGGAAGTGCGCGCTCGTCGTGACGAGCTGGCGCGGGATGACGCCGTCGGACACCACGGTCATCTTGTCGTAGACGTCATTGAGGAAGGCTTCTAGGGCGCGGACGCGCTGGGCCACACCGCGTTCCAGAACGCTCCACTCATCGGCGGGGATCACGCGGGGGACGATGTCCAGGGGGAAGGGCCGTTCCTCACCCGCGAAGTCGAAGGTCACACCGCGGTCCAGGAAGGTCCGGGCCATGGAATCGGCGCGGGCGCTGACGTCAGCCAACGAGAGTTCGCGCAGGGCCAGGGCCACCTGCCCGTAAGATCTCCGGGCCTGCTGGCCGGGGGCAAACATCTCGTCGTAGGCGCCGGTGCGGCCGGCGGCCTCGGAGTATTCCTGGAATAGGTCAGACATGGTCACTAGCCAACCACTTTTTTGTTGCGAAATCATTTCGGCGGCCCGCGGCGCGGCGCTCAGTGCTGGCCGCGCAGTCCGGGCCGCCTGCCGGGACGGCCGCGGTTACGGGTTTTCCGGCCGGGTACGGCAATGTAGGGGCGTGCCCCCCAAGAGATCCGCCCCCGCCTCAGCCCTGACAGACGCCGCGCCAGGCCTGGCCGGCGCCGCGGCGGCCGTCGCCGTCGCCGTCGCCGCCCACCTGCTCCTTCCCGCGCTGCCGGCGATGACAATGGCCGTGCTCCTCGGGCTGCTGGCGGCCAACCTGCCGGGCGTGTCTGGCTGGACCGCCGGGCCGGCGCGGCCCGGGCTGGACTTCGCCGGCAAGCACCTCATGCGGGCCGGGATCGTGCTGCTGGGGCTGAAAGTCAGCCTCGGCGATGTGCTGGGCCTGGGCTGGGCTGCGCTCCTGCTCGTGACCGCCGTCGTGCTGGCCGCTTTCGCCGGGACGTACGGCATCAGCAGACTCTTCCGGCTGCCGCCCCGCGTGGCGCTGCTGGTGGCCACGGGATTCGCCATCTGCGGGGCGTCAGCGATCGGGGCGATGGCCGCCGTGCGCCGAATCCGGCAGGAGGAAACCGTGCTGCCGGTGGCACTCGTGACCCTGTGCGGCACGCTGGCGATCGGTGTGCTGCCGCTGCTCGCGCGGCCGCTGGGCTTGGGTCCGGAGATCTTCGGGGCGTGGACCGGCGCCTCCGTCCACGACGTCGGGCAGGTGGTCGCCACCGCCCAGACCGCCGGCACCGCGGCGCTGGCCGTCGCCGTCGTCGTCAAACTCACCCGGGTGATCCTGCTGGCACCGATGGTCGCCGCCGCGGGCTTCCATCACCGGCTGGGCACCGCAGCCGACGGCGCCAAGCGCCCCCCGGTGGTCCCGCTGTTCGTCATCGGATTCGTGGCCCTGGCGGGCCTGCGCACCACCGGGTGGCTCTCCCCCGCGGCCCTGGACGCGGCCGCCGCCGTCCAGGACCTGCTGCTCGGCATGGCGCTGTTCGGGCTGGGCTCCGCCGTCCGGGTGGGCCAGCTGCTGCACACCGGCGCACGCGCGCTGCTGGCCGCGCTGGCGTCCTGGCTGCTGATCGCCCTGCTGGGCCTGGCGGCCGCCTTCCTGATGTTCCCGCTGGCGTGACCGGGCACACACGCTCCCGTGATTAGATAGCGGGGTGTCAAACCAGAATCTGAGCCGCGACGAGGCCGCGGACCGCGCCGCCCTCATCACCACTCACAGCTACGATGTCTCCCTCGACGTCCGGCAGGCGGCCGACCCGAACGTCGCCGGCTACACGAGCCGCAGCATCATCTCCTTCTCGGCCAGCGAACCCGGCGCGACGACCTTCGTGGATTTCATCGCCGGCAGCGTGCACAGCGTCTTCCTCAACGGCAAGGGACTCGCCGTCGCCGACGTCGTGGACGGTTCCCGGATCCGGCTCGAAAACCTGCAGCCGGAGAACCAGGTCACCATCACGGGAACCGCCCTGTACAGCACCTCCGGTGAAGGCATGCACCGCTTCGTCGATCCCGCCGACGGCCAGTGCTACCTCTACACGCAGTATGAACCCGCCGACGCCCGCCGGGTGTTCGCGAACTTCGAACAGCCCGACCTGAAGGCCGAGTTCACCTTCCACGTCATGGCCCCCTCCGACTGGCAGGTGTCCTCCAACGGCGCCGAGGTGCTGCGCACCCAACTGACGAGTGATCCCGCCACGAGCCGCTGGGACTTCGCGCCCACCAAGGCGATGTCCACCTACATCACCACCGTCCTCGCCGGACCGTACTTCAAGGCCGAGGACGCCTGGCGCGGCACGCTCGCCGACGGCACCGTTCTGGACGTACCGCTGGCGCTCTACTGCCGAGCCTCCATGGCCGCGTCCTTCGACACCGACGCCCTGTTCCGCCTCACCAGGAACGGGCTGTCCTTCTTCAACGAGCTCTTTGATTTCCCTTACCCGTGGGGCAAATACGAGCAGGCGTTCGTCCCCGAGTACAACCTCGGCGCCATGGAAAACCCGGGCCTGGTGACCTTCACCGAAAGCTACGTCTTCACCTCCCGGGCCGCCGATTCGCAGTACCAGGCCCGCGCCAACACGCTCCTGCACGAGATGGCGCACATGTGGTTCGGGGACCTCGTCACCATGAAGTGGTGGGATGATTTGTGGCTCAAGGAATCCTTCGCGGATTACATGGGCACCCTCGGTGTGGACCGGACCACGGACTGGGACACGGCCTGGGTGAACTTCGCCAACAACCGCAAGGCGTGGGCCTACGTCCAGGACCAGCTGCCCACCACCCACCCGATCGTCGCCGACATCCCGGACCTGGAAGCCGCGAAGCAGAACTTCGACGGCATCACCTACGCCAAGGGCGCCTCGGTGCTCAAGCAGCTGGTGGCCTACGTCGGCTTCGAAGCCTTCATCGCCGGGTCCCGCCAGTACTTCCGGGACCACGCCTACGGCAACACCACCCTCGCCGAACTGCTGGCCGCCCTGAGCGCGGCGTCCGGCCGCGACCTCAGCGAATGGGCCCGCCAATGGCTCCAGACCTCCGGCATCTCCACCCTGTCCAGCGAGATCACCGAATCCACCGAATCCACCGAAGACAGCAGCGCGCTCAGCTCCGTCGCCGTCCTGCAGGACGCCGTGGATCCCACCACCGGCCGGCAGGAGCCCCGCCCGCACCGGCTGCGGATCGGCCTCTACGATTTCGACGACGCCGGCGCCTTGGTCCGCACTGACAGCGTCGAGACCGATGTCCGCGGCGCCCGGACCGATGTGACCGCGCTGGCCGGCAAACCGCGCCCTGCGCTGCTGCTGGTCAATGACGAGGACCTCAGCTACGCCAAGGTCCGGCTGGACCCGCATTCCGAGGCGACTGTCCGCGGCTCCCTGGACAAGCTGGACGACCCCATGGCGCGGGCGCTGTGCTGGACGGCGCTGTGGGACTCGGCCCGGGATGCCGTCACACCGGCCGCACTCTACGTCGACGCCGTCGAGCGCTTCGGGCCCGCCGAGCCGGGCATCGGCGTCCTCCTCAATGTCCTGGGCAATGCCTCGACGGCAGTGGAACGCTACGTGCCCCGGGGCCAGCGCGATGCCGTGCGCCACGGCTTCCTCACCACGGCCGCCGAACAGCTGCACGCGGCAGCGCCGGGTTCCGACCAGCAATTGGCCTGGGCCCGGACCCTTGCCGCAACCAGCCGCTACGACGCCGGCCGGCTGGACCTGCTCAGGGGCATCCTGGACGGCAGCACGGTGATCGATGGCCTCGCCGTGGACGCCGAACTGCGCTGGAATCTCTGGCATGCCCTGGCGGCCAACGGCCGGGCCCCGCAGGAGCAGCTCGACCAGGAGCTCGCCCGGGACAACACGGCGGCAGGCAAGTCCGGGCACGCCACGGCCCTCGCCGCGCGCCCCGAGGCATCCGTCAAGGCGGCCGCCTGGGAGGCCGCCGTCCACGGCACCGGCCTGTCCAACCAGCTCCTCGGCGCCACGATTGCCGGGTTCAACACCGGCGCGGCCTCCCTGCTGGCCGGGTTCATCGACCCGTACTTCGAATCCCTCGAGGACGTCTGGGCGGACCGGAGCATCGAGATCGCCAGCCGGATTATCCGCGGCTTCTACCCCGCGGCACAGGACCTGGACGGCGGAACGCCCGAAACCCACGCCGTGATTGTCCGCACCGACCAGTGGCTGGCCGCCCACCCTGATGCGCCGCGTGCCCTGCGCCGGATCATCATCGAACAGCGCAGCCAGCTGCACCGTTCCCTCAGGGCGCAGGCACTGACGGCACCGGCCCAGGCACCATCGACTGCTCCGTAACGGCCCTTTTGACGGCTGAAACCGGCAGCTGGGCCCACGCCGGCAGGGTTCCCTGGCCGAGCTTGCGAGGCGAGGGTGCCGGTGGGGATGAGGGCTGTTAGGGAGCGGGTTTTTTAAAGAACAGGCTTCTACGGGACCCGGTGCAGCCACTCCGTGGTGCCGAACTTGGTCTCCACGCGGCGGCGGGCGGCCTCCAGTTCGGCGTCGGTGAGGACGGACGGTGTCGCGCCGTAGCGTTCGGCGAAGACGTCCATCATCGCTGCAACGATTTCGGCGCGGGCCAGGCCGGTCTGGCGGCGGAGCGGATCCACGCGCTTCTTGGCGCTCCTGGTGCCCTTGTCGGACAGTTTCTCCTTGCCGATCCGCAGGACCTCCACCATCTTCCCGGCGTCGATGTCGTAGCTCATGGTGACGTGGTGCAGCATGCCGCCGTTGGCGAGCCGCTTCTGCGCCGCCCCGCCGATCTTGCCGTGCTCTGTGGCGATGTCGTTGAGCGGCACGTAGAAGGCGCTGATGCCGACCTTTTCCAGGGCCGCCATCACCCAAGCGTCGAGGAAACGGTACGAGTCCGCGAAGCTGATGCCGTCCACGAGGGTCTGCGGCAGGTACAGCGAGTAGGTGATGCAGTTCCCGGCCTCCATGAACATCGCTCCCCCGCCGCTGATCCGCCGGACCACGCTGATGCCGTGCCGGGCCACGCCCTCGGGATGGAGTTCGTTGCGGACGGACTGGAAGCTGCCGATCACCACGGAGGGCTCCTCCCAGTCCCAGAACCGCAGGGTGGGATTGCGCCGCCCGGCGCCGACTTCCTCGGTGAGGACCTCATCCAGGGCGACGTTGACGTGGGTGGGGAGGACGGACGGGGCGATGATGTTCCAGTGGTGGTCCGCCCAGCCGGTGGCCTTCGCCAGGGCGCGGCGGACGGTGACGGCGACGGCGTCGGCGGAAAAACCGAACAGCACGGTGCCTTCGGGCAGCGCCGCCGTCACGGCGTCCGCGATGTCCGCGGCACTGGTCTCGACGGGCAGCCCGGTGAGCGCCCGGTTAATCTCCGGCAGCGCCTCGTCGGGTTCGAGGAAGAAGTCCCCGCTCAGCGAGACGTGGGCCAGGACGCCGTCGACGACGTCGAAGTCGGCGACCACGAGCTTGCCGCCCGGGACCTTGTACTCGCCGTGGTGACGGCCGCCGCCGTCGTCGTCGGGGCTGGGGGCGGTGGCCGCGGGATGGGATGTCATGACCTCCATCCTGCCGCATGCGTCCGGGAACCCGGGAACCCGGGTCCCCCGGTTAGCCGGAACGGCAGCAGAGACGCAGAAAGCCCGCACCGTTGCCGGTGCGGGCTTTCCATAAGACCTTGGGGAAGAAAGTTACTTCTTGCCGCCGAAGCCCTTGAAGCGAGCGTTGAAGCGCTCGACGCGGCCTGCGGAGTCCATGATGCGCTGCTTGCCCGTGTAGAACGGGTGGGACTCGGAGGAGATTTCGACGTCGATGACCGGGTAGGTGTTGCCGTCTTCCCACTCGATGGTCTTCGAAGAAGACACGGTGGACTTGGTCAGGAACTTGACGCCGGAAGCCAGGTCGTTGAAAACAACAGCTTCGTACTTCGGGTGAGTATTAGACTTCATAATTGGACCTTTGTTCGCACAACTGGATTTTGCCAGTTGCCAGGTATGAATGGGATGGCCGGCGGAAAGCACCGGACGGCCAGCTATCAATGATAGCCGATCCCCGGACCGCTGACGAACACCATTGGCGCACGTCAGCGCGGCGCGGCCGCCGCACGATGCAGGGGCCTCAGTCCTTCGGGCGGAGCTCCCAGAACGCCACCGCCGACGCCGCGGCGACGTTGAGCGAATCGACGCCCGGGCGCATCGGGATTTTCACTGCGAGGTCGACGGCGGCCAGGGTTCCTTCGCTCATGCCCGCGCCTTCCGTGCCCAGCACCAGGGCCAGCCGCTCCGGGCGGCGCGCCGCGAGCACGTCGAGGTCCACCGCGTCATCCGTGAGTTCCATGGCCGCCACGGTGAAGCCTTGCTCCTGCAGCGCGGCCAGGCCTTCCGCCCAGTCCTCCAGCCGGGCCCACGGAATCTGGAACACGGTGCCCATGCTGACCCGCACGCTGCGGCGGTAGAGCGGATCCCCGCAGCGCGGCGAGACCAGGACGGCATCCACGCCCAAGGCCGCGGCCGAGCGGAAAATGGCCCCGACGTTCGTGTGGTCCACGATGTCCTCCAGCACCGCAACCCGGCGGGCTCCGGCGAGCAGGTCCGCCAGCGGCACCGGGGCGGGCCGGTGCATGGCGGCCATGGCGCCGCGGTGCAGATGGAAACCGGTGATTTGCTCCAGCAGCGCCGCGGGGCCGATGTAGGCCGGGACGTCCGGGTACTGCTCAAAGACGTCGGCGAGGTCCCCGGCCCACTTCTCGGCCAGGAAAAAGGACCGCGGCCGGTGCCCTGCGGCCAGGGCCCGGCGCAGGACGCGGGAGGACTCGGCGATGTACAGGCCCTCGGCGGGTTCCCGGATTTTACGCAGGTGCACGTCCGTGAGCTGCGTGTAGTCCGCAACCCGCGGGTCGTCGGCGGATTCAAGAAAGTGAAAGGTCACGGGCAGGTCATTCCTGGGAGGCTGTTGGAAGGGCTATTTGAACAGGTTGGCGGTCATGAACCCCAGCGCCACCAGGCCCAGGGTGAAGATGACCCCGCGCAGGACCGCCGGGGAGAGCCGGCGCCCCACCCTGGAGCCAATCACGCCGCCGATCAGGGAGCTCACGGCGATCAGCCCGACCACACCCCAGTCGATCCGGTCGAAGGCGAACAGGAGGTAGGAGGCTGCGGCCACCACGTTCACGCCCAGGACCAGGAAGTTCTTCATCGCGTTGGCGTTCTGGATGGTCCCGGTCATGAACACGCCCAGGATGCCGACTAACAGGATGCCCTGGGCCGCGACGAAGTAGCCGCCGTAGACGCCGGCGAGGTACACCAGCACCACGAGCAGGACACCGTGGCGGCGGTCCCGGATCGCGTGCTCGGGGTTCTCCTCGCGGTTCCTCACCCACCGCTGCAGCCGCGGCTGGAAGACCACCATCAGCAGGGCCAGCACGATCAGGACGGGGGCGGCGTAGTAGAAGACTTTCTCGGGCAGGTGCAACAGCAGATAAGCGCCGGTGACGGCACCCAGCAGGGAGGCCGGCAGGAGCCGGAGCAGCTGCTTGCCGCGGCCCTCGAGTTCTTTCCGGTAGCCCCAGGCGCCGGTGGCGTTGCCGGCCACGAGCCCCATGGCGTTGCTGATGGAGGCCGTGACGGGGGCGTAGCCCAGGGCGATCAGCACCGGGAACGTGACCAGGGTGCCGGATCCGACGACGCTGTTGATGGTGCCCGCCCACAGCCCGGCGAAGAATATGAGGGCGCTATTGAGGAGCTCCACGCGCGGTCAGCGGCCCCGTCAGCGGCTGGCGGTCGCGGTGTACCGGCCCGCGTTGACGCTGACGTCCAGCGGCAGGCCGAACGTTTCGCTCAGGTTTTCCGCCGTGAGGACCTCCTGCAGCGGGCCGGAAGCCACGACGCCGCCGTCGCGCATGAGCATCGCGTGCGTGAAGCCCGGCGGCACTTCTTCGAGGTGGTGGGTGACCAGGACGATCGCCGGGGCGGCGTCGTCGCGGGCGAGTTCGCTCAGGCGCTGGACCAGGTCCTCGCGGCCGCCGAGGTCGAGCCCCGCGGCCGGCTCGTCCAGGAGCAGGAGCTCGGGATCGGTCATGAGGGCGCGGGCAATCTGGACGCGCTTGCGCTCCCCCTCGGAAAGCGAGGCGAAGGGGCGGTTGAGCAGCGGGCCCATCCCCCACTCGTTCAGCAGCCCGAAGGCGCGCCGCTCGTCGTCCTTCTCGTAGCCCTCGCGCCAGCGGCCGGTCACGCCGTACGCGGCGGTGACCACCACGTTGAGGACCTTCTCGTGCTCGGGGATCTGGCTGGCCAGCGCAGCGGAGGACAGCCCGATCCGGGGGCGGAGCTCGAAGACGTCGACGGCGCCGAGGACTTCCTCGAGGATGCCCGCCATTCCGGAGGTCGGGTGGATGCGGGCCGCGGCCAGCTGGAGGAGCGTGGTCTTGCCGGCGCCGTTGGGGCCCAGGATCACCCAGCGTTCGCCCTCTTTGACCTGCCAGTCGACCTTGTCCAGGAGCGTCTTCGCCCCACGTACAACACTGACCCCGGCCATTTCAAGAACATCACTCATAGGAGTAGACACTAGGACAAAAAAGCGGGTGACTGATAACCGGCGCCGCGCCCTGCCGTGGAGCGTCACGCGGCGCCTGCCCGGGCGCAACGAATTCGGGCCGCCCGCCGCCCGCTCGCTAGGATTGAGGCCATGAGTTCGAACGTGACCGCAGTGAGCTACGGCCTGAAACTGTCCCTTCCCGACATCCAGCGGCTGCGTTCGCTCCTGACGGCCGCCGGGCTGGGCGTCGGGGCGGAAACCCGGACCGGCGACGCCCGCTTCGAGGTATACGCCGTCGACTGCGCACTGGACGCCTCGGGGGCAGGCTCGCCCGACGCCGCCACAGCCGCCGCGGTTGCGGAAGCCCGCCTGGACGGTGCGCGCCGTGCGCTGGCGGCCGCCGGCATCGAGGGCGTCGACACGGCCCTGGTTCCGGCAGCACTGCGCAGCGCGCCCCGGAAGTTCCTCATCATGGACGTGGACTCCACCCTCATCCAGCAGGAAGTAATCGAGCTGCTGGCCGCCTACGCCGGCAAGCGCGAGGAAGTGACGGCGGTGACCGAGGCGGCCATGCGCGGCGAGCTGGACTTCGCCCAGAGCCTGCACGCCCGGGTGGCGGTCCTCGCGGGGCTGCCCGCGGACGTCGTCGAGTCGGTCCGCGCCGAGGTCAGGCTGACCGAGGGCGCCGCCGAGCTGGTGGCGGCGTTCCAGGCTGCCGGCCATGCCGTGGCCGTCGTGTCCGGCGGCTTCAACCAGATCCTCCGGCCGATCGCCGAAGACCTGGGGCTGCACTACTGGATCGCGAACGAACTCGAAATCGTCGACGGCGCCTTGACCGGCAAGGTGCTCGGCGACGTGATCGACCGGGCGGCCAAGGAGAAGTACCTGCGCGAATGGGCTGCGGCCGAGGGCATCCCGATGGAACACACGATCGCCGTGGGCGACGGCGCGAACGACCTCGACATGCTGGGCGCCGCCGGGATCGGCATCGCCTTCAACGCGAAGCCGGCCGTCCGCGCTGCCGCGGACGCCGCCGTCAACCTTCCCTATCTTGACGCCGTCCGGTATATCGCCGGAGTCTGATGCATTAACCGGGAAGGCACGTTCCGGCAATGTTTAGTCAAACATTGCCGGGACGTGCCTTCTCTACGCGCCATCCCGGCGCGCGTGGCGGCCTGCGCCTAGCTGGAGCTCTTATCCGCTGCCTGGTCCGCGGTCTTACCGAAATAATCCGCACCGCCAACGTATTCCGTGTGGCCGGTTTCGACATCGTCCGAGGCCATCTTGGCGACCTCGGCGGCAAACTCCTTGACCGAGTACAGCTTGCCGGCTTCTGCGCGGCGGGCCTCGATGGCGCCGGGGTTGGACCGGTCAAGCAGGGTGGCCGTGACGGTGCCCTCGATCATGTCGCCGGAGACGACCACGAGCGTGATCCCCTTCTCGGCCAGGTTCGGGACCAGTGCCCGGAGTGCATCCTCGCCGGCGCGCTTGCTGCGGGCCACGGGCTCGTACTCGGGCATGGTGGGCACCGTGTCGATGAAGTGGGCCTGGTGGCTGGTCACGAAGACCACGCGCGAGCCGTGGGGCATGAGCGCGACGGCGGCGTTGAGCATGTTCACCTGGGCGTCGCGGTTCAGCTTCAGCGCGTAGCCCTCTTCCATGCCGGTCTCCATGCCGCCGGAGGCGTTGAGGACCAGGAGGTCGAGCGAGCCGAAGTTCTCCATCGCGGCGCTGGCGAGGGCCTGGACGCCTTCCTGGGTGGTGAGGTCCGCCCCGACGGCCGCGGCACGGCCGCCGTCGGCTTCGATCTCGGCGACGACCTTGTTGGCGCGCGGCGCCTTCTGGCGGTAGTTGACGACGACGGCCGCACCCTCGGCGGCGAGGATTTTGGCCACTTCGGCGCCGATTCCGCGCGACGAACCGGTCACGATCGCAGTCTTGTTTTCCAGCAGTCCCATACGAGCTCCTTTGTTCCAAACGTCCAAATACTGTGGGTCTGCAATCCATCATGCCAGCGGACCGCGCCATTACAGTTGTTCAGCATCCACAAAGAAGCCCCGGCGGCGTAGTTCCGTCGTCACGTGGCTTGAACATGCCGGGGGTGGGTCAGCCGCGGTCGATCCGGATCTTCGTCGTCGCTTCACCGGTCACAACCTTGGGCGCCGGTGCGCGGACTTCCAGGACGCCGTCCTTGTACGTGGCGGTGATGTCTTCTTCCCTCACCCCTGCGGGCAGCGCGATGCTCCGGGCGGCCCGGCCGTAGCGGAACTCCGAGCGGTAACCGTCCTTGCTCTTGTGCTCGGACGACTCCCGCCGCTCCACCGCAATATTTAGCACGCCCTCGCCGACCGAGACGTCGACGTCCCGGTCCGGGTCGATCCCCGGCGCTTCCGCCCGCACCACCAGGGTGGTGCCCTCCTGGAACTGTTCGATCTTGATCCCTGGCGCTATGGACAGATCACCGTCAAGGAAGCGGCGGACCGGTTCCAGCATGTCCGAGGGCGTCCATTTGCTGAGATCACTCATGATTTCCTCCTGCGTCCACGCCCCTGCCGCGGCATGGTCAGGGGCTGTGAGCCCATTACACGCTCCAGGAGCCCCGGAGCCAAGGGCAAAAAGGCCCGGCGCGGAACCCGGCACGGTTCCCGGCCCGGAAAAGTGTGCGTCTCCAGTGGCCCGGTCCGGGTTGCAATAGACAGCGGACTCAGAACAAGCGGACACAGAACAAGCGGACACAGCACAGCGGACGACGGCGGAATCCGCCGTCGTCCGCTGTGCTCCGCAGGAGTCCTGCGTCGTCCTGCTGTGTCAGGGGCTAGTGGCCCATTCCGAGGCCGCCGTCGACCGGAATGACCGCACCGGAAATGTACGACGCCTCGTCGCTGGCGATCCAGCGCACGACGTTGGCGACCTCGGAGGCCTCGGCGAAGCGGCCGGCGGGAACCTTGGTCAGGTAGTCCTTCTGCGTGGCCTCGGGCAGCTCGGCCGTCATGTCGGTGTTGATGAAGCCGGGCGCGACCACATTCGCGGTGATCCCGCGTGCGCCGAGCTCGCGGGTGAGCGACCGGGCGATGCCCACCAGGCCTGCCTTGGAGGCAGAGTAGTTGATCTGGCCCGGCGCGCCGTAAAGGCCGGAGACGGAGGAAATCAGCACCACGCGGCCCTTGCGCGCCCGGATCATGCCCTTGGATGCGCGCTTGATCACCCGGAAGGCGCCCGTGAGGTTCGTGTCGATCACCGAGGTGAAGTCGTCTTCGCTCATCCGCATCAGGAGCGTGTCCTTGGTGATGCCGGCATTGGCCACAAGGACTTCCACCGGGCCGTGGGCGGCTTCGACTTCCGCGAACGCGGCGTCCACCGACGCTTCGTCCGTGACGTCCGCTTTGACGCCGAGGATGCCCTCGGGCAGCGACGATTCGCTGCGGAAGGTCACGGCCACCTTGTCGCCGTTGGCCAGGAAGGACTCGGCGATGGCCAGGCCGATCCCGCGGTTTCCGCCGGTGATCAGAACGCTGCGGCCAGTGGTGGATGTGTCAGTCATATGGGGCTCCGGGATTCTGCGGCAGGGAGGGCCGCGCTGGGGGCTGGAATTTTCCTGCCTCCGATCTTAGCGCCCGGTTCGCTTCCGTTTGGGCGGCTCCGCCGATGGTGAGAGAATCGAAGTAAGCCTTGGGAGCGTGATCTGACAGCCGTGACACTCAAAAACCGACCCGGTGCTCATGTGCCCGGGAGGCCGGACTCCGAGTCCGGCGGTACCGAGGTGCACAGCATCACCGACGCCGCTGCTGCGCACTCGGACGAGATGCACCAGCGGATGGTGAAGTATGCCATCGCCATGGGCATCCGCATGGTCTGCCTGATCCTGATTTTTGTCGTGGATGGCTGGTTCAAGCTCCTGCCGATTGCCGGCGCCGTCTTCCTGCCCTGGGTGGCGGTGGTGATCGCCAACGGCAGCGACAAGGCGGAAATCCACAGTGACTCGCTCCTGGACTATGCTCCGCTCGCAGAGCTGGACGCACCGGACACCGCGGGCCCCGCCGGGCAGGATCCAAAGGGGCAGGATCTGAGCGACGGCGCAGACGGTTCAGGGACGCTGCTGCAGGGTGAGCTGATCGAAGATGAGAACGACGACGACCACGGACGGGCAGCTTCATGAATCTCTTTGACCTGGCCGGGACCGGTGGGGACAAGGCCGCGGCCCCGGGCACCGTCTGCTCGCGGAAAGCCTGCCGCGCGGCGGCGGAATGGCAGCTGCTGTGGAACAATCCCAAGATCCACACCCCGGAGCGGCGCAAGATCTGGCTGGCGTGCGGGGAGCACCGCGCGTGGCTTGAGGACTACCTCCAGACGCGCGGACTGTGGAAAGAGACTGTGGTCCTCGGCGCAGAGAACGTCCCCCTCCCGCCAGTGACCGCCCCTCTCGACCCGTCAGGCAGGATCGGCTGAATGTACCGCTTTCTCTTCTCCAGTAAATGGCTGGGGTACTTGTTGCTGGCCGCGATTTTCGCTGCCGGCTGCGTTGGGCTGGGCCGGTGGCAGATGGACCGCCGCGCCGAGACCCTGGCCGAAATCAACCGGGTTGTCTCCAACTACTCGGCCACCCCCGTGCCGTTCGCCGATGTCCGCGACCAGTTCAGCCGGCTGAATCCGGAGCGGGAGTGGACCCAGGTGAAACTGAAGGGCAGCTACGACGCCGCCGGCCAGCGCATTGTCCGCAACCGCCCGCTCAACGGCCAGCCCGGCTACGAGGTGGTGGTCCCCTTCAAGCTCCAGTCCGGCGAAACCGTGGTGATCGACCGTGGCTGGCTGCCCATCGGCAACAACACCCCGGGACGGCCCGACTCAGTGCCTGCCCCGCCGCAGGGGCCGGTGACGGTGGTTGCCCGCCTCAAGCCGGCCGAGCCCGAGCTGCAGCGCGGCGCCCCTGACGGACAGCTGGCCTCGATCGACCTTTCCGCCTATTCCGGGCAGCTGGGCTATCCGCTGCTGACGGGCGCCTACGGACAGCTGGCCTCCGAGTCGCCGTCGGTGCAGGACATGCCGTTCCCGTTCCCTAAACCGACCACTGATGAGGGCACCCACCTGTCCTACTCCCTGCAGTGGTTCGCGTTCGGCGTGCTGATGTTCGTCGGGTTCGGCTACGCGGCCAGGCAGCAGGCCCGCAACGCCGCGATCGACGCGGAGGACGCCGAAGCCGAGGCCGCCGAGGGCGTGTTCCTGCACTCCAGCGGCCCGGTGGCCCGCCGTCGTCCTGCTCCGCGGAAGCGCAAGAACGCGACGGCGGAAGAAGAGGAAGACGCCATCCTCGACGCCCAGGGGTTCTGAGCGATGAGCCCTGACGCCTTTCCCGGCCCGGTGGCCAACGTCAAGCGGGCCCTCACCGCCCTGGGCGCCCAGGACACCGTGACGGTGTTCGACGCGAAGGTGCCGACGGCGGCAGCGGCCGCCGCGGCGCTGGGCTGCGATGTCGCGGCGATCACCAACAGCCTGGTGTTTGAGCTCGAGGGCACCCCGCTGCTCATCCTGGCCAGCGGCGCGGCCAAGGTGGACGTCCGCAAGGTCGCGGACCGGCTGGGCACGGGCAAGATCCGTCGTGCCTCCCCCGAGTTCGTCCTGGCCCACACCGGCCAGGAGGTCGGCGGCGTCGCCCCGGTAGGCCACCCGGAGAAGATCCGGACTCTGCTGGATGAGTCGTTGTCGGCCCACCGTGTGCTCTGGGCGGGCGCAGGGGATCACAACTCGATGTTCTCGATCAGCTACGCGGACCTGCACCGGATCACGGCCGCGGAAGAGATGCCGGTCCGCTGACCCTGCTGCCTCGCTGCTGGGGCCACCCGGCTGCCTCGCTGCTGGGGCCGTTTTCAGTGCCGGGAACGGCCCCGGCTGCGGGTCGGTTGGGTGACTTACGCCAGCGTGATGAGGTCCAGGTAGTCTTCGTTCCAGTGGTCCTCGATGCCGTCGGGAAGCAGGACGACACGCTCCGGGTTGAGCGCCTCGACGGCGCCCTCATCGTGGCTGACCAGGACGACGGCGCCGGTGTAGTTGCTCAGGGCCCCGAGGATTTCGGCGCGGCTGGCGGGGTCCAGGTTGTTGGTGGGTTCGTCGAGGAGCAGCACGTTCGCGCTCGAGGCCACGATGGTGGCCAGCGCCAGCCGGGTCTTCTCGCCGCCGGAGAGCACACCGGCGGGCTTGTCGACGTCGTCGCCGGAGAACAGGAATGAGCCCAGGATGTTGCGGACTTCCGCGTCGTTCATGTCCGGGGCGGAGGAGCGCATGTTCTGCAGGACAGTGCGGTCCACGTCGAGCGTCTCGTGCTCCTGCGCGTAGTAGCCCACCTTCAGGCCGTGGCCCGCAACGACTTCGCCGGTGTCCGGCTTGTCGACGCCGGCCAGCATCCGCAGCAGCGTGGTCTTGCCGGCGCCGTTGAGGCCCAGGATGACCACCTTGGACCCGCGGTCAATGGCAAGGTCGACGTCGGTGAAGATCTCCAGCGAGCCGTAGGACTTGCTGAGGCCGTCCGCGGTGAGCGGGGTCTTGCCGCAGGGTGACGGATCCGGGAAGCGCAGTGCTGCCACGCGGTCCGTCGCGCGCACGGCTTCGAGGCCGCCGAGCAGGCGCTCGGCACGCTTGGCCATGTTCTGGGCGGCGACGGCCTTGGTGGCCTTGGCGCGCATTTTGTTGGCCTGGTCGATGAGGACCTGGGCCTTCTTTTCCGCATTGGCCCGCTCACGCTTGCGGGCGCGCTCGTCCGTTTCGCGCTGGTTGAGGTAGCGCTTCCAGTCCATGTTGTAGAAGTCGATCTGCGCGCGGTTGGGGTCGAGGAGGAAGACCTTGTTGACGGTCGCTTCAAGCAGTTCGGTGTCGTGGCTGATGACAATCAGCCCGCCCTGGTGGTTCTTGAGGAACTCACGGAGCCAGGAGATGGAATCGGCGTCGAGGTGGTTGGTGGGCTCATCGAGGAGCATGGTTTCGGCGTCCGAGTACAGGATGCGCGCAAGCTCGACGCGGCGCCGCTGTCCACCGGACAGGGTCTTGAGCGGCTGGTTCAGCAGCCGGTCCGGCAGGGCGAGGTTCGAGCAGATCGCTGCCGCCTCGGCTTCGGCGGCATAGCCGCCGGCGGCCAGGAATTCGGATTCAAGCCGGTCATAGCGGTTCATCGCCTTGCGCTGGACCGTAGCGTCCTCGCTGGCCATCTCTTCGTGCGCCAGGCGGAGCTTGCCCACGGCAATGTCCAGGCCGCGGACGGACAGGATCCGGTCCCGCGCGAGCTGCTCCATGTCCGGGGTGCGCGGATCCTGCGGCAGGTAGCCGATTTCGCCGGTGCGGGTTACCTTACCGGCGGCGGGCAGGCCCTCGCCCGCAAGCACCCGGGTCAGCGTTGTCTTGCCTGCACCGTTACGGCCGACCAGACCGATCTTGTCTCCCTTGTCGATCCGGAAGCTCACCTGGTCCATGAGGAGGCGGGCGCCGGCGCGCAGTTCGAGATCCTGGACGGTAATCAATGCAGCTAAGGCCTTTCACAACAGGGAATGCCGCGGCACGACGGGTGGAGTCTGGGCGGGGCCGGGGCAGGGCGATGCGAGAGCACGGCCTCTGCAAGTCTACCGGCACCACCCCGGCTCCCTGACATTGGCACGTATGGCAGCAGGCAGCCGCCGTCGCGATGCTGGCCCGGCCGGCTGGCCGTGTTCATTGGCGGTGCCCTCCAGCAACCGGGCCGCGCGTTAGTGGGGCGCCTACAAAAAACCGTCCGCGCGGCGGCCGTACAGTCAATATCACAATCCATATTTCCGCCGCAGCTCCCTGAGCAGCACCCCGACAGGAACATCATGACGCAAACCGACCGTCCCGCCGCAGCCAGGACCCCGCGCCGCCGGGTCCGCTGGAATGCCACCGACCTTGGCCTCATCGCCGTCTTCGCCGCCCTGGTGGCCGCTTCGGCACTGATCGCCGCCATTCCCGTAGGCGGCCTCGGCGTGCCCATCACGCTGCAGACCCTAGCCGTCATGCTCACGGGCCTGGCCCTGGGCCCTGGCCGGGCCTTCGCCGCCGTCGGCCTGTACCTGCTCCTGGGCTTCGCCGGCTTGCCGATCTTCAGTGGCGGCCGCAGCGGGCTGGGCGTCCTCGCCGGACCCTCCGCCGGCTACATCATCGGGTTCCTGCTGGCCGCCACGGCCGTCGGCTGGCTGACCGTCGTCGTGCTCAAGCGCACCGCCAACCGCAAAGGCAGACTGCGTGCCATCCTCTTGTTCGCCGCCGCCATGGTGAGCAGCATCGTCTTCATCCACGGCCTGGGCATCCTGGGCATGATGGTCAACGCCAAGCTGGACTTCTCCAAAGCCTTCCTGGCCGATCTCGTGTTCTACCCCGGCGACATCATCAAGAACGTCCTGGCCGTCAGCATCGCCTTGGCCCTGCACAAGGCCTTCCCGGACCTGCTGCTGCGCCGTGTCCGGACGGTTGACACCCGCCCGTGAGCATCATCGTCCTGGACCGGGTTTCGGTGCGGGTGCCGGTTGACGGCCGCCCCGCACCCAAGACGCTGCTCCAGGAGTTTTCGCTCGACCTGACGGAACGGCGGATCGGGGTTATCGGGGCCAACGGCTCGGGCAAGTCCACCCTCCTGAGGCTCCTGAACGGCCTCGTGGCACCCAGCGACGGCACCGTGAGAGTCGACGGCGCCGATACCGTCCGGGCCGTCCGTGAGGTCCGCCGCCGCGTGGGCTTCGTGTTCACCGACCCGCTCTCCCAGCTCGTCATGCCCACCGGACGCGAGGATGTGGAACTGTCCCTGCGCCGCTCCATCCGCAACGCCACCGAGCGCAGGGCCCACGCGGAGTCGGTGCTGGAACGGTTCGGTCTCCTGCCGCTGGCGGACCAAAGCATCTATGAGCTCTCCGGCGGCGAACGCCAGCTCCTGGCGCTGGCCGCGGTCCTGGCCGTCGATCCGGAGGTGCTGGTCCTGGACGAGCCGTCCACGCTGCTGGATCTGCGGAACCGCGAACTCCTGCGGCGCACCCTCGCCGGGCTCCGCCAGCAGGTGATTCTGTCCACCCACGACCTCGAGCTGGCACTGGACATGGACCGCGTCCTGGTGGTGGATGCCGGGAAGGTGGTGTTCGACGGCGAACCGGCAACCGCCGTCGCCCGTTACCGCGCCCTGAGCGCGGCGGGCCTGCCAGCGGCTGACGGCGTCCCAGCAGGCGGTGGGCTCGGCGGCGTAGCCGGCGGCCGGCTGGAGCGGGCCGTGCCCGACCAGGCCCGGCGGGAGCAGGCGTGAGCGGTCACGGCTTCCTGCTGGCGGCGTATGTGCCGGGCTCGTCCCTGGTCCACCGTGCGCCGCTGTGGCTGAAGTTCCTGCTGGTCGTTGGGTGCGGAATGACGTCGTTCCTGATCGCGGACTGGGCCGTGTCGGCCGTCATGCTGGTGCTGCTCTGCGGACTGTTCCTGCTCAGCGGGGCCGGCCCGGCCCGGCTGTTCCGCGCGGTACGTCCGGTTCTTCCGGTACTCGTGGCGATCGGGCTTTTCCAGTGGTGGCAGCTGGGCGCACCGACCGCCGCCCGGATCGTCCTGAACGTCCTGGTCTGCGTCGTCGCGGCGTCAATCCTGACCGCCACCACTCCCGTGCAGGCACTCCTCGACGGCGTGGCGTCGCTTGCCCGGCCGTTCCGGCGCTTCGGTGCGGACCCGGAACGCTTCGCCCTGACCATCGCCATCATGCTCCGCAGCATCCCGTTCGTTGCCGGGGCCTACACGGACGTGCGCGACTCGGCCAGGGCCCGCGGACTCGAACGCAACCCGCGGGCCCTGGTGTTGCCCGTCTTCATCAGCACGGTGGCCTTCGCCCGGCAGACCGGCGAGGCCCTCGCCGCCCGTGGGCTGGGTGAGCCGGAGGACCCGGAAGACTAGGCCCGGATGGCCGGGCCGCGGTTCCGCTGCCTCCCCCGGTGGACATGCCCTCCCCTGGCCGCAGCCAGTGGACCTGCCCTCACGTCGCTGCGGTGGCGTTCGCAGGTGACCCGGTGCCGCCGGTGATGTTCAGCGGTTTGATGCTGACGAAGGCGTCCCAGGTTCCGGTCTTCTTCATGTGTCGGCTGAGGGGTCCCAGCTTCCAGAGTTCGCCGAGCGGCATGCCGAGTTTGGCCAAGAGCTGTTGGTGCATCATGCCGTGGTCGTTGGGCGCCGATAACAGAAAGGGGCTTTCGGGAATGACGGGCAGGCATTCGAGGGCGAAGTTGTCGGCGGCAATCAGCGCGAGGCGGTGGTCCCAGGCCCAGGCGACGAATTCCTGTGATTGGGCGATGCCGGTGGCGCGGCGGCTCTCCCGGGTCTGTTGCTTGTCCGCCATGGTCAGGGCCAGGAACCATTCACACCATCCGGTGTGGAGCATGAGGATGTCGCCCGGCTGGATGGTGAGGGATTGGGCCTGGATGGCTGCCTGGATCAGGTCAAGCCCGAGGGGCTCACCTGCTGTGTGGTCAATGGGAGTGCCTTCGCCGGTGCGGTAGCCGTCGAGGTCGACGAGCACTCCCCTGCCGACGATGGGTTTGTCAGCCCATTCCTGGATGCCGAGGTCCGGGGTGCCTTCCGTAATCCGGTCATCGCGGGTGCCGTTGTAGAAGCCGATGTCGTCTGCCCGGCGGTGCCGGAGCCCGTCGACCTGCGTGGATCCCTGGAGGTAATACCCGTCCAGGTAGTCGTCCCGGTGGGCCGGGTGGGAGGAGTAGATGGTGTGACGAGGGGCGCTGCGCTTGAGTGACATTCCGGGATCGAAGGCATCGGCCGGGTAGTCCAGGCCGAAGACCACGCCGGTCCTGATGCAGTTCCTGGCCTCCAGGGTGGTGTCCTGCGTGATGAAGGACGGCGTTCCGCGGTCAGGTTGGGGAAACAGCCCCCACGACGTCCCGGATAGCGCGCCCTCCCGTTCGAGAAGTTCGGCGAAGGACGGGTAGGTTCCGGATTCCCTGGTGTCGGTCATCGCGTCGCTGCCTTCTGGGGAGTCTGTTCTTTGTTTTCGTAGCGCTTGTAGTTGAGGAAGAACCCGGCGATCGCACAGATCGATGCCGCAAGGCACATCGGGGGCTTGACGGATTCGTTGAAGAATACGAGCCATTCGCTCTGGCCGGCGGCAAGGGCGATGGCCTGGCCCGTCACGAACAGGACTCCGCCGGCGAGGAGGGCGGCGAGGCTCACGATGAAGATGACTTCGATGGCTCGTCTGATCTTGTGCATGTCGCGGTTCCTTTAGATCGGCAGGATGCCGAGGATGATGAGCACGCCGATGCCCAGCAGGGGCAGGGCGTAGTGGGTGAGCAGTCGGGCGAAGGTTTTGATCGGGTCCACGTCCGCGATGCCGCAGGCGACATACAGGGGCGCGCCTCCGGGGGGAACGGCGGCTTCGCAGGATGAGAAGACGAGCACGGCGACGGCGGCGGTGGTCGCCGGAACACCGGCGCTAACGAGTGTGGCGACACCGACGGTTCCGACGGCGGCCATGGTGGCCGTGGCGGAGAGGGGCGCGGCGACGGCGATGACGATCAGCCCGATGAGGATGGCGAGGAGCCACAGGGGCAGGTTCATCCGGTTGAGCAGTGCCGTCATTTGCTGGGGCAGGCCGGTGGCGGCGAGGGCGTTGGCGCCGGCGAAGGCGAAGACGACAGTGATGCCGACGATCCCGAACCTCGGGGCGGACTCCTGCAGCAGGGTCCACCAGCCCCGGCCGCTGCGTGGGAGGTTTTTTCGGCCGAGGACGGCGCCGGTGATGATCAGGACCACCGGGATCCAGACGATGATGCTCAGGGACTTGGTGATGTCTCCGCCGGTCCAGTCCGACAGTGCGGTGGCGATGAAGCCGGAGGTGATGATCAGTGGGATGGCCACCACGACGAACAAAAGCAGCGTGGCCCAGCCGCGGCCGAACGCCGCCCGGACCGGCAACCGGTGCGCGGCATCCAAGGGTGTCATCCCGCTCTTGCGGATCAGCAGCCAGGTGACGATCAGCCGGTGCAGGAAGCACCACAGCCCGCCGATGAACAGCGGAAGCACGAGTTCATTGACGTTGAGCAGGGGCCCGACTGTGGCGGAGCCGACCAGGACGAACATCGAAGCGCTGAACGGGAAAGTGATGCCCATTCCGGCGTTTCCCGCGACGAGGGTCGCGGCCGCGGGCTTGTCGAGCCGGGACTTTTCCATCCACGGGATGGTCACGGAACCCACGGTCGCGGCGATCGCCGCCTGGTTGTGGACCACCCCGCCGAGGCCTGCCGACGCCACGGTGGACACCCAGGCGGGGCCTCCCTTGGTACCGCCGATCAGTGAGTTCAACAGGTCGATGAGCCGGTCCAGCACTCCGGTCTTGTCCAGCAGGTACCCCATGAAGACGAACGCCATGGTGGCGTAGACGATTTCATCAGTCACCGCCGTGTAAAGGGAGGACCAGCCGATCTGCGCCGCTGTGACCCCCGTGAAAGGCAGGACGACCAGGAATCCGAGGATCATGGCCTCTCCAACGCTGCGCTTGAGAAGGGTCGTCCACAGCAGGATGACGGCCAGATAGGCTGCCAGGGCCCAGATGCCGATCATGCTGCTGCTCCTGACGGGGTAGTGCTGGTTTGCGGATGGTTCATCATTGATTCCTGTAAACGATTCTGCCTGAGGTCGGGGTCAGCGCAAGGCCGGCGCCGCCTGTGCTGATTTCTCGGCGATGCGCGTAAGTGCCGCAGCGGAGGCTGTGGTCATTTCGGCGGGGACTCCGAGGTCGGTGAGGTAGCCGGCAGTGTCCTGCATCTCCTTGGAACGGCGCAGGGCGTGCTTGGCTGTGCCGGTGAGGAACCTGTCGATGACTGCCTGGCCGTCCCCCGCCAGCTGCCTGGCGATCTGACTCCGGATCCAATCTTCCAGTCCCGCGGCCCGTCCCGCCGTGACGGCTTCGACCACCACGGAGGCCAGGCCTTTCATCAAGACGCTGCGGAGCAGTTTGTGGGCCATCGCGGCCCCGGGCTCGCCGTCGGCGATTTCGACCTCGGCACCAAGCGGCGCCAGGAGATCGGCAACGGCCCGGGACCCCGGGCCACTGACCATCAGCGGGGTCTTCTCGCCCAGCGCGGCTACGGGCCCGAGGATGGCGACGTCAACGAAGAGTGCCGGACTGGGCAACTGCCCAAGTTCCCGCATGACGTGCGGTGAGGACGAGGTGAAGTCGGCATAGCAGCTGCCCTCCGGCAAAACGGGCAGGCATTCCTGGGCCACACTGCGGGCTGCGGCCGCTCCGGTGAGGACCAGGACAACGTCTGCGCCAAGGCACGCCTCGGCCGCGGTTGCTGCCCTGGTGACGCCGGCCGGGGTGGATGGTGCGACGGGATCAAATCCTGTGACGCTGTGGCCTGCCGCAATGAGTGCAGTCGCGTAGGTGGCTCCGGCTTCGCCGAGGCCGATGATGGTGCACGCGGTCATAGTTTTCTGTCTTTCTTGCTTTAGTGTCGGTCGGCGATGATGGCGGCCCGGCGGGTGGTTTCGTCGTCGAAGACTGCTTCGGCGGCTTCGGCTACAGCAATTGCCTGTTCCCTGGGGATGACGACGACGCCGTCGGAGTCGCCGATGATGATGTCCCCGGGCAGGACGGGGATCCCGCCGAAGGAGATGGGCGTGCCGAGACGGGAGGGTCCGTTCTTGTATGGTCCGGCCGGGGTGATGGCGCGGGCAAAGACGGGCATGCCGATCTCGCGAAGGGCTTCGGCGTCGCGGGCTGCCCCGTCCAGGGCGAAGCCGGCGAGGCCAAGATTGATGGCCCGTTCGCCGATGAGCTCGCCCAAAAGTGCCCGGGATTCGTCTCCGCCGCCGGCGACGACGATCACGTCCCCGGCGCGGGCGAGCTGCAGTGCGCGGTGGATGCCCTGGTTGTCCCCGGGGCGTGTCCAGACGGTGAAGGCTGGTCCGGCGAGGCGGGCGCCGGGCCAGATTGCCTGAATGGCTGAGTCCGCGATTCCGAGGCGGTCCATGGCGTCGCCGATGTTGGCGGCGGGAAGTTTGGCAAGGCGGCCTATCAGGTCCCGGTCGGGGCGGACGAAGTTTGCGTCGATGTCCTCAAGGACAGGAGTTGTCATGGTGGATTCTTCCGTGGGTGGCGGCTGGTGGTTGGACTAGTCTTTTTTCTGGACCAGCGGGAGGACCTTCTTGAAGTCCTCTTCCTGTCCGGCCCAGAACTTCTCGTAGTCGGTGCCGGAGAGGTAGCTGGTCTGCAGGCCCAGGGCGCTCATCTTTTCCTTGACGGCAGGATCCTCGATGGCCTTTTGGAGGGCGGCTTCCAGCTTCTTGGCAACGGCGTCCGGCAGCCCGGCCGGTGCGGAGTAACCGCGGACCGTACCGGCTTCCACCTCGTAGCCGGATTCCTGGAAGGTGGGAACGTCAGGCAGCGAGGGTGAGCGTTCGGCGGTCATGATGCCCAGGACCCGGGCCTTGCCCTGCTTGGTCAGGTCGGTCACGTCACTGACGTTGGCAACGAGGACGTCCACGTGCCGGCCGAGGAACGCGGTGGTGGCCTGGGAGGCGCCTTCGGAGAAGTGCACGGGGGCGAATTCGGAGCCGGTGGTTTCCTGGATCTGGGCCAGGGCGAAGTGTTCGCCGGTCTGCAGTCCGGTGGTGCTGGCGGTCATGGATTTCGGGTTTGCCTTGGCGGCGTCGAGGAGTTCCTTCAGCGTCTTGTACGGGCTGTCCGGCTGGACGGCAATGACGGCGGGGTCGATGACCTGACGGCCGAGGGGCTGGAAGCTGGCGCGGGTGTATTTGGCGCCGCGGGCCGGGTCCAGCGGTGAAACGACCACTGACGGTGAGCCGGTCGCGCCGATGGTGTACCCGTCGGGCTTGGCGCTGGTCAGTGCCGTGTAGCCGATCTGTCCGCCGGCGCCTGGCTTGTTGATGACCTCGACGTTGGTGCCGAGTTCCTTCTCCAGGATCGGCTGAACGAGGCGGGCTGCGGTGTCCACGGCTCCGCCGGAGGAGAAGGCAACAATCAGGTCGATGGACTTGCCCTTCTTGGGGAAGTCCTCCCCTGAGGTGTTGGAGGCGCTGGCGTTGGCGCCGCAGCCGGTGAGGGCGATAAGTGCTGCTGCTGCGAAGGCTGCGGTGATTTTATTGCGTGACAAGGGTCTTCTCCTTTGAAGAAATGCGTTGGTGGCTGGTGGGTGTTTGGACGGTGTATTAGGAGGGTCAGGCTTCGGGATCCTCGGTGAGGGCCTTGGGTTTGCGGAACTTGAGCAGCGGGCTGCAGATGATCAGCACGCCGGCGCCGATCAGGACGGCGGAGATGGGGCGGCTGGTGAAGACGCTGAAGTCGCCTTGGGAGATTTCCAGGGATTCGCGTAGTGAGCGTTCCATCAGGGGGCCGAGCACCAGGGTGAGGACCATCGGTGCCAGCGGGATGTCCAGGTTCCTCAGGGCCAGGCCGAGTAGGCCGAAGCCGATCATCACGAACACGTCGAAGACGCTGAAGTTGATGGTGTAGGCGCCGATGACCATGAAGAGCAGGATCAGTGCGGTCAGGATGGGCGTGGGGACGCGCAGGATGGAGGTCCAGAGGCCGACCAGGGGGACGTTGAGGAGCAGCAG
This sequence comes from Arthrobacter sp. 05T410, assembly GCF_056396505.1. NCBI lineage: Bacteria > Bacillati > Actinomycetota > Actinomycetes > Micrococcales > Micrococcaceae > Arthrobacter > Arthrobacter sp. 05T410. The sequence continues at coordinate 319,163 of NZ_JBFTLP010000001.1, forward strand.
CAGCACGTTGCCGATGAAAAGGCTGGCGATGATGGCCCAGGCGATCTCGGAGTGGTCGGTGAACAGCGCGGGCCCAGGGGTCAGGCCCTGTTGCAGGAACGCGCCCATCAGCACGGCGATGGTCGGGGATGCGGGGATGCCGAGGGTGAAGAGCGGGATCAGGGCGGCATTGGCGTGGGCGTTGTTGGCGGTTTCGGGACCGGCGACGCCTTCGACTGCGCCCTTGCCGAGTTGGTGGCGGAAGCGGGAGAACTTCTTTTCCGCGGCATAGGACAGCAGGGACGAGACTGATCCGGTCATGCCGGGAATAAGGCCGAGTCCGAAGCCGACGCCGGTGCCCCGGGCCATGGCGGGGGCGCTGCGGCGCCATTCCGTCCGGGTGGGGAGCAGCGAGCGGAGTCCGGGGGCATGAACCAACGGAGTCTCCGCGTTCTTGCGGTGGGACAGGATTTCGGAGAGCCCGAAGACGCCGACAATGACGGCCACGAAACTAACGCCGTCCAGGAGCCGGTCCATCCCGAAGGTGAAGCGCGGGGCACCCGCAACGGGGTCGATGCCGACCATGGAGATCAGCAGGCCTAGGGCTCCGGAGATGATGGCCTTGACCATGGATTTGCCAGCCAGGGCGACCAGCAGGGAGATGCCGACGACCATGAGGGCGAAGAACTCCGGCGGACCGACGAGCAGGCCCAGTTCGCCCAGGGGCTTAGCAGCAGCGACCAGTCCGATGGTGGCGATGGTTCCGCCGACGAAGGAACCTACTGCGGCCAGGGTCAGCGCCGCACCGGCCCTGCCGAGCTTGGTCATCGCGTAACCGTCGATGGTGGTGATCGCCGACGACGCCTCACCCGGAGTGTTCAAAAGGACACTGGTGATGGTTCCGCCGTACTGGGTGCCGTAGAAAATGGCGCACAGCATGATGATCGAACCGGTGGGGTCCAGGTTCAAAGTGAGCGGGATGAGCAGGGCTACACCGGCCACCGGGCCAACTCCGGGAAGGACCCCAATGATGGTGCCCAGCAGGCAGCCCAGGAAGGCGAAGATCAGATTTTGCCAGGTCATGGCGGCTGCGAAGCCGCCGAGCAGTTCGTTAAGTGTGTCCACGTCTATAGTCCGATCAGGTTCAGCGGAGCGAATGCCGAGACGGGGAGTGCGACGTTCAGCCCGTAGTTGAAGGCATAGAACGCACCGACGCTTCCGGCAAGGGCGATGATCAGGGAGGACACCCAGGTCCGGCGGCCCCGCAGTTTCAGGTGATAGAGCAGGAACAGGAACATGCTCAGCTGAAAGCCCAGCAAATCCATGACGGACGCCACAAGCACAAGGCTGACCGCGACCGCGATCACCAGACCCCTGTCGATCCCCTCGGCCCTCTCGCTCGGCCGGCGCAGCTCCTGGACCAGCCAGAGCGCTGACATCGCGACCAGCACCCCTCCCATGGCGAACGGGAACAGGCCGGGGCCTGGCCCCAACGACGTCCAGAGGCCGAGGCCGACCGAACTGACCAGAACATAGACGCCGACGGCGGTGAACGTGCCGATGCCCGCAAGCACCGACGGAGCGACGCGGATGGCGCGCTCGGGTTTAGTCAGTAGTGACTCCGTTGTCATCGTTTTCCTTCTTACGTTTCGAGACATTCTATTTCATAGAATGAAAGAACATTTCGTCTGAAGAAATAGTGACAGGAGACACAAACGCTGTCAAGCGCAGTGCAGTTACATAGAATGAAACAATGACAGTGACTTCGACACATTCGGCCGGCTCCGCTGAAGAGGGCGGCCCCAAGGCCGGGAACATGCGCTCCCTGTCCAGGTCTATGGAAGTTTTCGCCGAACTCCAACGTGCGGAGCGGCCCCAGCGCCTCAGTGACCTGGCCAGGACCTGCGGCATGAGCCTGCCGACGACGCTGCGGATCCTGCGGGTCCTTCAGGATTTCGGCATGGTCAGCCAGACGGACAAGTCCTACCGGATCGGCCCCGCGGTCCTGCCCGCGGCCCGGAGCTACCTGGAGAACGACCCCCTCGTGGTTGCCGCGCGGCCGATCCTCCAACAGGTGGCCTCCCAGACGGGACTCACGGCATCGCTGTACACCAGGCTGGGCTTTGAAAGGATCCTCGTCGCACGTGTCGACGGCGACTCGCCCCTCCGCTATGACCTGCCGCTGGGTAAGCGGCTCCCCCTCACCGTCGGAGCGGCAGGGAAGATCCTGCTGGCCACCGTTTCCGATGCGGAACTCGGGCAAGTGGTAGCCGCGGCCGTCGCATCCGGCCATGAGGAGAGTACATTTACTGCCGACGAGCTCCGCGCACGCCTGCCTGAGCCCGGCGTCGATTACGCGTATTCGGCCGATGAGCGTGCCACCGGCGTGCTGTCGGTCGCCGTCGCTGTGCCGAACGGAACCCGACGCCCCAGTGAGTCCATGGCACTAACCAGCCCCGTTGAGTCAGCCACCGAAGCCGGCCTCGAGGCCGGCGTTCCTGAACTCCGGCGCGCCGCCGGCCGACTCTCAGAACTCTTGGAAGGGTCCGTCTACTAGGCACGGCCTCACCGCCGCCACGCCACCACGTGCCCGCTCCCCGTGCCCAAGAATGGGCATGTCCTTCCCCGAGGCCACGCCGGGGCATGCCCGCACCGGGTACAGGGACATGCCCTCCCCTGCCCGCAGCCAGTGGACATCTGGCCTATATGTCCATCCTGCGCCGCGAAGAATGGGCATGTCCCCCTCCCGGGGCCTAATTGAGGCGCGCGTAACCCAGCAGCGCGGCCGTGCCCATGCCGCCTGCGATGCTGATCATCGCCAGGGAAAGCTGCCCCGGCTCCGGGGACCTGCGGGCCTGTGCCAGCAGCCGGGTGACCAGTACCGCGCCCGAGGCTCCATAGGCGTGACCGAGGGCCAGGGCGCCGCCGTCGAGGTTCGCCAGCTCTGGGTCAATCCCCAGCTGGTCAAAGCATGCGAGCGTCTGGGCCGCGAAGGCCTCGTTGAATTCCACCAGGCCCACGTCCGCGGCCGTCAGTCCGTATGCCGCGAGGAGCTGTCCGGCCGCCGCGGCCGCGCCGATGCCCAGCAGCTGCGGCGCCACCCCGGCGGTGTCGGTTCCCAGGACCAGCAGCCCGTCGGCGGCACCCAGGTGCCGGGCCCGCTCCATGGACGTGACGAGGACAGCGGCGGCACCGTCGGCGTCGAAACAGGAGTTACCGGCCGTGACCGTGCCGCCGCTGGCAAATACAGGCGGGAAACGGGCCATCAGGGCCGGGCCAAGACTCGGCCGCGGACCGTCGTCGGCTGCCGCGGACCCCCCGGAGCCGGCGGCGAGGGGCACGATTTCGGCGTCGAACCTCCCGTCAGCGGCGGCTGCCAGGGCGCGTTGGTGGCTGCGGAGCGCGAAGGCGTCCTGGCGTTCCCGGCTGATGCCGAAGCGGGCGGCGACGTTTTCGGCCGCCACCCCCATGTCGGGGTCGCCGAGACTGAGAGGCGCGAACTGGGCCCGGCTGTAATAGTCCGGACTGCCGTCGTCGTTGCGGTAGGCCCGGAGCGGAGCCGTGCTGATGCTCTCCACGCCGCCTGCAAGGTACAGGCCGCCGCCGCCCGCCGCGACCAGCCGGGAGGCCAAGACGATCGCGTCCAGACCCGAGCCGCATTGCCGGTCCACGGTGACGCCGGGGACGGTGACCGGCAGGCCCGCCTCCAGCGCGGCGAGCCGGGCCACGTTCCCGCCGCCGCCCACGGCGTTGCCGATCACGACGTCGGTCACGGCCTCTGCGGTTGCGCCGGCGCCGGCATCGGCGAGCAGGCCGCGGAGCACCGGAGCCAGGAGTTCGTGGGCGCGGAGCTTCTTCAGGGCCCCGTTGGCGCGGCACAGCGGCGTCCGGCGCGCGGCGATGATCACCGGCTGCCTGTCCTCGGGCAGCAGCCCCGGGAACGACGGCCCGGGAACAGACCGCCCGGGGAACGGCGTTCCGCGGGTCGGCCGCCCGGGTGCTGCGGGCCCGCTGCCCGCGCGCGGCTCAGCCAAGACGCCGGATCCTGGGATCGTTCCGGGCCACCCAGTCCAGCAGCAGCTGCCGGCTGATTTTGCCGCGGTCCGTCAGGGGCAGCTCAGTCAGCACGAAGTACTCCAGGGGGCGCTTGTTCCGGGCCAGCACATCGTCGATCCCGGACCGCAGCTGTGTGGCGGTGACCGCCCCGTGCGAGGGCACGACGCCGGCCACGACGCGCTGGCCGCGAAGATCGTCAAGCATGCCGGCCGCCACGGCCGCCGCGACGCCCGGGACGGAGGCCAGCGCCATCTCGACCTCATGCGGGTAGACGTTGGTGCCGGCGGTGATGATCATGTCGGAGCGGCGGCCCAGCATGTGCAGGGTCCCGTCGGAGAGGTAGCCCTGGTCCCCCACGGTGAACCAGCCGTCGAAACAGCGTAGCGCCTGGCCGTCGTCACCCCACAGGTAGCCGTTGCTGACCATGCCGCTGCGGACGCAGATGTTGCCGTCGCTGCCGTCCGGGAGTTCGGCGCCGTCGTCGCCGAGGATGCGGATTTCGACGCCGGGAAAGGGCTTCCCGATGCCGGTCCCGCCCGGCTCGACTGGCTCGCCCGGACGCAACCCTGCACCCGAGACGAAGCTGAGCTCGGAGGCGCCGTAGTACTCGAAAATGGTCGCGTTGGGGGCCCAGCGCCGGGCCGCCTCCAGCGTCCGGGCGTCCAGCTTGGAACCGGCGCAGATGATGCTGCGGATGCCGGAGGCATCGACACCGCCGGTAAGGCCCCGCTCGCTGAGCAGCCGGAGCATGGTGGGCACCAGGACCAGGCGGGTGATGCCGTCGTGGCTGACGGCCGCGTGGGCGGCACCGACGTCGAAGTGGTCCAGGCTGTGGAACTCGGCGCCGGCATACAGGCATTCGGCGAGGGCATAGAGGTTCAGGCTTGCCGCGAGCGGCCCGGGAGCCAGGGACTTGTCGTCCTGCGTCAGTGCGAAGAATTCGATGGAGGCCTCGAAGGATTCCTGCCAGGACCGCCGCGAGCGGGTGAACGCTTTGGGCACCGAGGTGGTGCCGGACGTCAGGCCGACCAGGAACGAGGTCTCCGGCGGCCCGTCGACCAGGAACGGGTCCGGCCCGGGAGCTGCACGCGCCGGACCCGTTTCCGTCCCGGCGATGCGGGCGGTGATGCCGTCCTGGAGTTGCTGGGGCCAGGCCGGGTCCAACACGGCGCACTGACGCTCACCAGCCACGGCCGCGGCGAACGCTATGGCGAAGTGGGTTGAATTTTGTTCGGACAGCACAGTGATGGCCGGCGCCGAAGGCACCAGGGCCGCCGCTTTGTCCCGCAGGGCCGACCAGCTGAGGTGCTCTCCGGACACGACGACGGCTGTCTCGTCGGGACGGTCATCGGCCCAGCGCTGGAGTCTGTCGAGAAAAGGCATCGAACCAACTTTAGCGTTGCCGGGCGCCGCGGCTGCGTGTGCGGGATATTGTGACTCCATGAGCTTTAACGACAACGCCCCGCTGGACCCGTCACAAGTCCAGGACCGTCGCGGGATGGGCCGCGGCCCGATGATCGGCGGCGGGATCGGCGGTGGCATCATCCTGCTGCTGGCAGCCCTCTTTGGCATCAACCCCCAGCTTCTCGAGGGTCTGGCCGGCACCGTCCAGGAGCCCCAGTCGCAGAGCCAGGGCTCTGCCCCCGCCTGCCAGACCGGCGCCGACGCCGACGCCCGCCTCGACTGCAGGATCACCGGCACGGTCAACAGCCTGAACGCCTTCTGGCCGGCCTATCTGTCGCAGTACAACACCAAGTACCCGCGGCCGAAGGCCGTGATCTTCACCGGCGGAACCAACACCGGCTGCGGCGCCGCGACCTCGGACGTGGGGCCGTTCTACTGCCCCGTTGACACCACGGCGTACTTCGATCCCGGCTTCTTCCAGGAGCTTGTGGACCGGTTTGGCTCCTCAGGCGGTCCCCTGGCGCAGGAATATGTGGTGGCCCACGAATTCGGCCACCACGTCCAGAACCTGCTTGGCGACCTCGACCGGGCGCAACAGGATCCGCAGGGCCCCGGCTCCGGGGGTGTCCGGGTTGAACTCCAGGCAGACTGCTACGCAGGGCTGTGGGCCCACTATGCAACGACGCAGGCGGATCCCAAGACCGGCCAGCCCTATCTCGACCCCTTCACTGACCAGGACGTGAAGGACGCCCTGTCGGCGGCCTCCGCCGTCGGTGATGACCGCATCCAGAAGGCCGCCACGGGCCGCGTCTCACCGGAGGCATGGACCCATGGCTCAAGTGCCCAGCGGCAGAAGTGGTTCTACCAGGGGTACACCACCGGGGACATCAACAAGTGCGACACGTTCGCGGTGGCAACGCCCTAGCCCCAGCCCCCTGGCCCCAACCCTTCGGCCCAACTCTCGGGCCTAAACCCGAGGCCTCACCCGCGCGGCCGGCGCCGGACCGGGACCTCGACGTAGCTGAGGAATCCGGCGTGGCCCAGGTGCCGGTGCTTTGCGTGCCACACGGGCCGGTATTGGTGCCCGAAGGGGTCGGTCACGAGGACCGATTCCAGCCGGTCGTTTCCGGCCAGGAGGCGGTCGACGTCGGCCAGCGCATTGCGCCGCGTCGCCAGACCGTCGATGTCCAGGCTCCAAAGCCCCAGCTCAGCATCGGTTCCGCGTTCCAGCTGCAGCGTCTCGAACAGTCCGGCCACGAGCCCGGCGAGCCCGACGGGGTCAACCCGTTGCAGCCGGAGGGACTCGGGATGCACGTCACGCGCCTCGGCGAGGGCCTGGCGCAGCCAGTGGAACTCCACCGATCCCAGGGGCGGTCCCATGCGCAGGTGGCGGTTCTCGTCCAGCTCCAGCCGGTAGGTAGTGGCGCTGCGGTCCATGATGCACGGAGCTTCGCCGACATATTCGAAGTCGGCCAGCAGGGCTTCCCGGGACCGGTAGTAGGAGAACTCGCCGCTGTCCTCGACCACCACGAAGTCCTTGCCCGCATCGGAGGGCCGCGGCGGTGGCGTGGCATCCATTCCCGTGTGCCTCCTGTTCGACGGCGTGCCCGGCCCGAAGCGTGTGGACCCGTTGTCTTTATCAGACCACCGCCGGGACGATATGGGAACGGCGGCGGGAACGCCGGAACGAAATGACGACGGCGGCCCCGCCTCAATGAGGTGGGGCCGCCGTCGGCGTAATTAGGGAGGCGGTGGGGACCTAGATGTTGAAGCCCAGGGCGCGCATCTGGTCGCGGCCGTCCTCGGTGATCCGTTCCGGACCCCATGGCGGCATCCACACCCAGTTGAGCCGCCAGTCGTCGACGATCCCGTCCAGGGCCTTGCCGACCTGCTCCTCGATCACGTCGGTGAGCGGGCAGGCAGCGGTGGTGAGCGTCATGTCGATCAGCAGGGCGCCGTCGTCGTCCGAGTACTTCAGACCGTACAGCAGGCCCAGATCAACGATGTTCACCCCGAGTTCCGGGTCGATCACATCCTTGAGCGCCTCTTCGACATCCTCGAGGCCCGTGCGGGCCACATTGAGTTCGGTCATTGCGGAGTCCTAACTACGCCTGGGCTGCAGCCGTGGCGGCAGCGATGGTGGCCGCCCCTGCGCCGGTGGCGTAGCGGTCGTAGCCTTCGTCTTCGAGGCGGTCGGCGAGCTCCGGGCCGCCCTCTTCCACAACCTGGCCATCGACGAACACGTGCACGAAGTCCGGCTTGATGTAGCGCAGGATCCGGGTGTAGTGCGTGATGAGCAGGGTGCCCATGTTGCCTTCGCCGTGGGCGCGGTTGACGCCCTCGGAGACAACCTTGAGCGCGTCGACGTCCAGGCCGGAGTCGGTCTCGTCGAGGATGGCGAACTTCGGCTTGAAGAGCTCGAGCTGGAGGATCTCGACGCGCTTCTTCTCGCCGCCGGAGAAGCCTTCGTTGACGTTGCGCTGGGTGAAGTCGGCGTCGATGCGCAGCTGCGCCATGGCGGCCTTGACGTCCTTGGTCCACGTGCGCAGCTTGGGGGCTTCGCCGTCGATCGCGGTCTTGGCGGTGCGCAGGAAGTTGGTCATGCTCACGCCCGGGACCTCGACGGGGTACTGCATGGCGAGGAACAGGCCGGCGCGGGCGCGCTCGTCGACGCTCATGGCGAGGACGTCTTCACCGTCGAGGGTGATCGTGCCGGAGGTGACGTTGTAGCGCGGGTGCCCGGCGATGGTGGACGCCAGCGTGGACTTGCCGGAGCCGTTGGGGCCCATGATGGCGTGCGTCTCGCCGGTCCTGATGGTCAGGCTGACGCCCTTCAGGATTTCCTTGGTGCCCTGCTCGGTGTCAATGCTGACGTGCAGGTCCTTGATCTCAAGAGTCGACATGTGTCTTGTTCTCCTCTGCACCGTGCCCTCGGCACTGTGCGTTTTCTTGGCGATAAGTTTTCTTGTGCGGGTTGCCGGCTGCAGGCAGCTAGCTGAAGTTGGGAGCCTCGGCGCCGTTCAGGACGTTGGTGAAGTCCACGTAGACCTCGTCATCCAGGACGGTCACGGCAAACACGGGAACGGGATCATAGGCCGGCAGCTGGAGCGGCTCGCCGCTGCGCAGGTCGAACTGGGAGCCGTGGCCCCAGCACTCGATCTTGCAGCCTTCGACTTCTCCTTCGGAGAGCGAAATGTCCGCGTGCGAGCAGGTGTCGCCGATGGCGTGGATCTCCCCCATCGAGTCCTTCACGATCGCTACCGGGTAGTCGTCGATCAGGATCCGCAGCGCCTGCTTGAGTTGGATCTCGCTGGCGTTGCAGACTAGCTCGCCCTTTGGCTGTTCAGTCATTGATGTCGTCCGTGTTCTCTGGTGCTGCGCACTAGTGGTTGGTCGCCGCGAGTTCGCGCTCGACGGCTTCCGTGAGGCGCTCTTCGATGGCCGGAACGTTGATCTTCTGGATGATCTCGTTCAGGAACCCGCGGACCACCAGGCGGCGGGCCACCTCTTCCGGGATGCCACGGGCCATCAGGTAGAACAGGTGCTGATCATCGAATCGTCCGGTGGCGCTGGCGTGGCCGGCGCCGGCGATCAGGCCGGTCTCAATCTCAAGGTTCGGCACGGAATCGGCGCGGGCACCGTCGGTCAGGACCAGGTTGCGGTTGGCCTCGTAGGTGTCGGTGCCTTCTGCTTCCTTGCGGATCAGAACGTCACCGACCCACACGGTGTGCGCGTTGCGGCCCTGCAGGGCGCCCTTGTACAGGACGTTGGACTTGCAGTTGGCCACGGCGTGGTCAACGAACAGGCGCTGCTCGAGGTGCTGGCCGGCGTCGGCGAAGTACAGGCCGAACAGTTCCACTTCGGCGCCCGGGGCGGTGAAGCGTGCCGAAGGCGTGACCCGCACAAGGTCGCCGCCGAGGCTGACCACAATGTGCTTGAACTTCGCGTCGCGGCCGAGCTTCGCCTGCTGGGAGGAGGCGTGGACGGCGTCGTCGTTCCATTCCTGGAGCGAGATGACGGTCAGCTGCGCGCCGTCCTCAACGAGGATTTCGATGTTTTCCGAGACGACGGCGGTGCCCTGGTGGTCCAGGACGACGACGGACTTGGAGAACTTTTCCGCGACGATCACGACGTGCTGCGCGGAAGCTTCGGTGCCCTGGCCGGTCAGCAGCACGCTGACCTCGCCCTCCACCTCGACCTCGGACGGGACCGTGATGACGGTGGCCTCGGCGAAGTTCTCCCAGGCGTTCGCGGAGACGCGGTCCTCGGGGATGGCGGCGGAGCCGATCCGGCGGTCGTCACGGCCGACGGTCTCGACCCTGACGCTGTCCGGAGCGGTGACGCTCACGGCCGGCGCCGCACCGGTGAGGACCTCGGTGTGCAGGCCGCGGAGGCGCTTGAGCGGGGTGAAGCGCCAGTCCTCCTCCATGCCGGTCAGCGGTTTGAAGTCCGCCAGCTTGTAGGAGGTCAGGCGGCCGGCGCGTGAGCTGTCCGGTACGCCGACGCCGCCGCCGTGCGAGTGGCGCTTGACGGCTTCGCCGGCCAGCGGCGCCTTGGACTCCGCGGCGTTCAGCGGTGAGAGGCTTTCGCCTTCCTCGGTGAAGCCGTTGATGAACGGCTGGGCTGAGGGCGCGCCGATGCGGGCCTTTTCAGTAGTGATGTCAGTCATTAACCGACCGATCCTTCCATCTGCAGTTCAATCAGTCGGTTCAGCTCGAGGGCGTATTCCATCGGCAGTTCGCGGGCAATCGGCTCGATGAAGCCGCGGACGATCATCGCCATGGCCTCGTCTTCGCGCATGCCGCGGGACATCAGGTAGAACAGCTGCTCTTCGCTGACCCGCGAGACCGTGGCCTCGTGGCCCATCGTGACGTCGTCCTCGCGGATGTCGATGTACGGGTAGGTATCCGACCGGCTGATGGTGTCCACCAGGAGGGCGTCGCAGCGGACCGTGTTGGCCGAGTGCTTGGCGCCTTCGCGGACCTGGACCAGGCCGCGGTAGGCAGCACGGCCGCCGCCGCGGGCCACGGACTTGGAGATGATCGAGCTCTTGGTGTTGGGCGCGATGTGGACCATCTTGGAGCCGGTGTCCTGGTGCTGGCCTTCGCCGGCGAACGCGATGGACAGGGTCTCGCCCTTGGCGCCTTCGCCCACGAGGTAGACGGCCGGGTACTTCATGGTGACCTTGGAGCCGATGTTGCCATCGATCCACTCCATGGTGGCGTTCTCTTCGCAGATGGCGCGCTTGGTGACCAGGTTGTACACGTTGGTGGACCAGTTCTGGATGGTCGTGTAGCGGACGCGGGCGCCCTTCTTCACGATGATTTCCACGACGGCGGAGTGCAGCGAGTCCGAGGTGTAGATCGGCGCGGTGCAGCCTTCGATGTAGTGGACGTAGGAGTCCTCGTCGGCAATGATCAGCGTGCGCTCGAACTGGCCCATGTTTTCCGTGTTGATGCGGAAGTAGGCCTGCAGCGGGATGTCCACGTGGACGCCCTTGGGCACGTACACGAAGGAACCGCCGGACCAGACGGCCGTGTTCAGCGACGCGAACTTGTTATCGCCCACCGGGATGATGGTGCCGAAGTACTCCTGGAAGATCTCCGGGTGTTCGCGCAGCGCGGTGTCGGTGTCCAGGAAGATGACGCCCTGGGCTTCCAGGTCCTCGCGGATCTGGTGGTAGACCACTTCAGACTCGTACTGGGCGGCGACGCCGGAGACGAGGCGGCTGCGCTCGGCTTCCGGGATGCCCAGCTTCTCGTAGGTGTTCCGGATGTCCTCGGGCAGGTCCTCCCAGGTGGCGGCCTGCTTCTCGGTGGAGCGCACGAAGTACTTGATGTTGTCGAAGTCGATGCCGGACAGGTCCGCGCCCCAGGTGGGCATGGGCTTGCGGTCGAAGTACTTCAGGCCCTTGAGCCGGAGGTCGAGCATCCATTCCGGCTCGTTCTTCTTGGCCGAAATATCGCGAACAACATCCTCATTGATACCGCGGCGGGCGTTGGCCCCGACGTCGTTCTTGTCGGCCCAGCCGTACTCATAGGTGCCAATTCCGTGGAGCTCGGGATTCTTTTCCAGAATCTCCGAAATCACAGTAGAGTCAGCAACCTTCTTCTCTGATAGTTGGTCCGTCATCACGGCCTTTCTTGGAGATGGTTGGATACTTCGTCCGGGTTGACCGGTGCAGCGGGACTGGGAGTCCCGACGGCGGCCGGACGGCCCGTAGGTATGTGGGTGGTGCAGACGTGCCCGCCGCGCGCCAGGGTGGACAGCCGGCGCACATCGACGCCGACCAGCCGGGAGAACACTTCGGTCTCCACGTCGCAGAACACGGGGAACTGGGCAGCCAGGTGCTGGATGGGGCAGTGCCCCTGGCAGAGCTGGACGCTGGAGAGCGCCGCCGGGAGCGGGGCCTTGGCTTCGATCGACTGCGCCGAGGCGACGAACCCGTCGCGGCTCAGCGCCGCGGAGAGAGCCTGGGCGCGGGCCGTGATGTCCGGTCCGGCCTGCTCGATCTCCGGTGCGTAGCGGCGCTCCATGTCGGCGAACCGCTCGACGGCGAACTGCCGCACGGCCTCGGGGCCGGCCGCCTCGCCGAGCCGGCGCAGCGCCACGGAGGCGATGTCGAGGTAGTCGTTGCCCAGGTTCGACTGGCCCTGGGAGCTCAGGACGTAGCGGCGGGCGGGCCGTCCGGCGCCGGCACCGGCGCGGGCAACCCGCTTGACCTCAATCACTCCGGTGCGCGCGAGGTGGTCCAGGTGGCGGCGCACGGCGGCCGGAGTGAAGCCCAGGAGGTCGCCGAGTTCGGCCGCGCTGATGGGTCCGTGCTCCAGCACCGCGTTCAGGACGCGGTCACGCGTGCGCTCTTCGGCGTCGTGCGTGTGGGTGCCGGCAGCCGCGGGAACGGCGTCCGGAACGGCCGCCACGTGTACCCGGGCAGGCCGGACGCGCGCGGCGCCGCGCCCGGACGGGACTGCGGACGCAGCGGCTCCGGACACAGGGCCTCCGGACACAGCTGCTCCAGACACAGCGGCTCCGGACACAAGGGGGCTCATGGAATACACAACACAATCATGTCGTAATTTAGTCCGGCATTCCAGTAAGGCATGGCTTGCCTGCGGGACGCCCCCTCCGGGGAGCCGACGTACTACATCGCGTAGAATGCTGTGGTGCGATCTCCCGAATCCCCCGTTCTGACCATCAGCGGGCTTGTCAAGGATGTTGGTCCACTGCCCACCCTCGACGGCAAGATGCTGCGCGTGGTCAGCGGCCTTTCCCTCATCGCCGAACGCGGCCAAGTCACGGCCCTGCTCGGCGCCAATGGCGCGGGCAAGACCACCACCATCGAATGCGCCCAGGGGCTGCAAAAGCGCACCGCCGGCGCCATCAGCCTACTCGGCCACGATCCGGATTCGGCGGGCGCGGGCCTCCGCGCCCGGGTGGGCGTGATGCTGCAGGACGGCGGCCTGCCGCCGTCGGCCCGGCCCATCCCCCTGCTGCGGCACATCGCCGGCATGTACCAGGACCCGTGGCCGGTGGATGAACTCATCGGCCGCCTGGGCATCGACTCCTTCAGCCGCACCAACGTGCGGCGCCTGTCCGGCGGGCAGAAACAGCGCCTCGCCCTGGCCGCGGCGCTGGTCGGCAATCCGGAGGTCCTGTTCCTCGACGAGCCCAGCGCGGGCCTCGACCCGCAGTCCCGCCAAATGGTCTTCGATCTCATCTCCGAACTGCGGAACAGCGGCATGGGCATCATCCTGACGACGCACCTGATGGACGACGCCCAGCGGCTGGCGGACTATGTCTACATCATCGACGCCGGCCGCAACGTCGCCGAGGGCACCGTCGCCCAGCTCCTGCGCCACCAGCTCCCGGCGGGCGACGCGTCGCAGCACATACGCACCTTGTTGTTCGAAACCGAACCAGGCCTGGACTTCGCCGGCGTGCTGCCCGACGGCGTCGACGTCACCGAGGCGCGGGCTGGCAGTTACGCCGTGACCGGAGCCCTGACCCCCGCCGACCTCGCCGCGATCACCGCGTGGTGGGCCCAGCGCGGAATCATGCCCAGCTCCCTGAGCCTTGAAGCGCGCAGCCTCGAGGACGTCTTCCTGGACATCTCCGGAAGGGAGATCCGATGAACCGCGTAACAGGTGGTGCCCCGCTGGAGAGCGCACGCCGTGCCGGCGCGCCCCCCGCCGCGCATGGCAGCGCGCCCGCTTCCCTGCTGCGCCGCATCCTGCTGCAGGGGCAGTACGAGACAGTCACCATGCTCAGGAACGGCGAGCAGCTGATCCTCGCGATCGTGCTGCCGCTGCTGGCCATGGTTGGGCTGACCGTGACGCCGCTGCTGGACGGGCTCGGTTCGAGCCGCATCAATGTCGCCGTCCCCGGCATCCTGGCCCTGTGCGCCATGTCCACGGCCTTCACCGGGCAGGGCATCTCCACCGGCTTCGACCGCCGCTACGGCGTCCTGCGCTTTCTTTCCACGACACCTCTGGGCCGCACCGGCCTGATTGCGGGGAAGGTCCTGGCCGTCCTGGCGGTGCTGTTCCTGCAGGTGCTCATCGTGACCGCGGTGGCCGTGCTGCTGGGCTGGCAGCCCAATCCCGCGGGCTGGCTGCCCGGACTGGCCATCCTGATCCTCGGCGCCGCCGCCTTCACGGCACTCGGGCTGCTGGTCGCCGGGACGGTCCGGCCGGAGGCGACCCTGGCCATCACCAACCTGCTCTGGATCCTGCTCGGCGCGCTGGGCGGAATCGTGATTCCGGCCGAACGGCTCCCGGCGCTGGCCCAGGCCGTGGTGCATTTCCTCCCCTCCGGCGCGCTGGGCCAGGCGCTGAGGGATGCTTTCCTGTACGGCAGCGTCAATGGTGCCGCCGTTCTTGTCCTGCTGCTCTGGACGGCGATCGCCGGCGGCGCAGCAACCCGTTGGTTTAAGTGGAATTGAGAAAACTGTGAGCACGGCGTCACGAACTCCCCGGATTGTCTCCGGAATCACCTCCCGGCTGCCAGTCCGCGTCGATAAGACGATCAGGCGGCTGGCCGTGCTGTCCCTCATTGGCCAGATCGTCCTGGTGGTGACCGGCGGTGCCGTCCGCCTGACGGCCTCGGGCCTTGGCTGCCCCACGTGGCCGCGCTGCACGGAGGGATCCCTGACGACCACCCCGGAAATGGGGATGCACGGAATCATCGAATTCGGCAACCGGCTCCTGACGTTTGCGCTGGCGGCCGTCGCCGTGATGATGCTGGTCTATCTGTGGAACCTCCGCAAGGAGCGCCGCGACCTCTTCCTGCTGGCCCTCGGCCTGCTCGCCAGCATCCCGGCCCAGGCCGTCATCGGCGGCATCACGGTGCTGACCCAGCTGAACCCATGGGTCGTAGGCCTGCACTTCCTCGTGTCCATGGCCCTCGTGGTCCTGGCGACCCTTCTGGTGAACCGGGCGTACGGCCGCACGGGCAAGGCCCGGACCGTGCAGCTTCCCGCCCTGCCGGGCGTTGCCCGCCCGGTGATGACCGCCGTCGCGGTCCTCTCCGCCGTCGCGGTCTGCCTCGGTGTGGTGGTGACCGGCGCCGGTCCGCATGCCGGGGACGCGAACGCCCCGCGCAACGACCTCGACTGGGACCTGTTCGCGCACATCCACGCCGTGCCCGCCTACCTGGTGACCGCTGGCGCGCTGTTCGCGTTGGTCCTTGTGGTCCGCGGGCGGATTCGGGGGCCGTTCCGCTCCGCGGTGTTCATGCTCCTGGGCGTCACGGGGCTGCAGGCCGCAATCGGCTTCACGCAGTACTACAACGGCATCCCGGCGCTGCTCGTCGGCGCTCACATGCTGGCGGCGGCACTGCTGATGAGCGCGGCGACCAACGCCGCGGACCTCGCCCGCTACAGCCCGGTGGACTAACCGGTGGACTAATCAGCCGCAGCACCCCTGAACAAAGCATCGCGGGGTCACTTACCGCCCTTCCGGCACGTCCGGACGGGCCGTAAGTGGCCCCGCGTTTGCTGTCTGTTGCTGTCTGGGCCCTCGAACGGGCGCTGCGGCAACAATGACCAGTAGCGCATTCACCTCCCGGGGGCTGGCCTTGACGGGATTTCCGGGTGGACTATGGGATGGCATGGATATGGATCGTCGCGGCCGTGGGCTTTCCTCGTTCGTTCCCGTGACGCTGACCGGAAGGCCTTCTCTGATGCAAGCGACAGAACCGACCGTGCCTCCTTCACCCTCAGCCCGCCAACGCGCGGCGAGCCTCAAAGAACGTGTATACATCATCTTCACGAGCCTGGCCGTGGTGTTGGCGCTTCGGAGTCACGCGGACGAGACCACGCCGCTGGCAGCGGCGGCGACGCTCAGCATCGTGGTGATCGGCTCCCTGCTGGGGATTTTCGTCGCCGACCTCCTGAGCCACCTGACTGTTCATTCGAAGCTTCCCACCGGTGAGGAGCTGCACCACATGATCGCGGTCAGCGCGGGCGGCCTCGGCGTCCTGGTCACCCCGCTGCTCCTCCTCACGGCAGCCGGCCTCGGTCTGTGGTCGACGGCCGTTGCCCTCGGGTGGGCAGTCGCTGTTCTGGTTGTTTCGCTCGGCATCGTCGGGTTCCTCGCGATCCGCCGCCTCGAGATCCCGCTCCGTCACAAGGCCGCCATCATGTTCGCCGAAGTCGTGTTGAGCCTGCTGGTAATCGGGCTGGAGCTGGTGGCCCACAATCTCTAAAGAAGCCTAGAGGCGTCGCCCCTCGACGCCCGGTTACCGGCCGGTCACTTGTCCAAACAGGAAAGATTTCGGAATACTGGAAGGTGTGGCCCCTTTTCGGGCCCGCCCTACAACCAACCGCAGAGCCGGGCAACTGCAGAGCCGGGCAGCCGCAGAACCGGCGTCAGGTTTCGTCCAGCCAAGGCGGGAATACTTGGATAGGGCGCAGGACTGGCGCCGCAATCGCATCCATGGATATACGGACGGCGCGGTTTTGCCTTGATGCAGCTGGAATCGGAACCGGCCAGACAGAGGCACCGGAGGATATGTGGCGTTACTAGTCGGCGAAAGGCCCGCACAGACGGTCCAACATACTGCAAAGCGCCCACGGCTGGATGGCCTGGACGTTCTTCGCGGTGCCGCCGTGGGCGCCGTCCTGCTCGGACATTCCTGGCCCGGCATATTCCAGGGCGCCGGCATCGTGGGTGTCATTGCCTTCTTCGTGTTGAGCGGTTACCTGATCACCAACGTGCTGGTCGGCGATATCGAACGGCACCGTAAGATTCGTTACGGGCGCTTCTATGCGCACAGGGCCTTCCGGCTGGTGCCGGCACTGGTTTCTCTTCTGGGCGTCTACGCGATCGTCGAATTGGCCACCGACGTCCTCGGTGACCGGTCCAAGGGAATCGTGGGGTACACGGTCCTCGCCGGTCTTGGCTACCTCAAAGACCTCCCCCTGCCGTTCGACGTCAGCATGGCGATCGGACCGCTCTGGACGCTGGCGGTGGAAGAACAGTTCTACCTGATCTGGCCCGTGCTGCTGGTGCTCGCCCTGCGGCGCAACCGCCAGGGAAAGCTGATTGGCTGGTCCGCCGCCGTCGCGCTGTTCCTCATGTCGGCCAGTGTGCTGGCAATGGTGACCCTGGCCCCGCAACTTCACTCCTTGGTCTACGCGCTGCCGACCACGTGGGGCCTGGGCCTGATCATCGGTTCGGCCTTGCGGTTGTACAGGGTCCATGTGTTCAACTGGTTCAGCGGCCGCTGGCTCAGGCGCGCGGCCCTGCTCGGTTCCGTCGCCGTCCTGGCCGCGCTGATCTACTTCCCGAAGGCCAACGAAACGCCGGCCTTCATGTTCATTGGCGGCCCGCTGGCCATGGCCGCCGCGGCCGTCCTGGTCGCACTGGCCGCCTCCCGAACCGCGGCGATGCCGAAGTGGACGCGCCCGGCGCAGCTGCTGGGCACTGTCTCCTACGCAGCGTACCTCTGGAACTACGCCGTCATTCTCTGGCTCAACGGCGGCTCCACGGCCGATCTGCCGCCGCTCATCGCGGTGTCGGCCATTGCGGTGACCCTGCTCATTGCGGTCATCAGCTGGCACACTGTCGAACGGCTCGGGCGGATCGCGCGGGCCCGCTTCGACCAGCACTATTCGGCCCGCTACCCTCCGGACCGGCAGCAGGCCGGCAGCGCCGCGTCCCGGCACGGTTAGTCGGCACTGTTCAGGCGGCACCCCTCAGTCGGCAGTCGGCGCTATTCAGTCGCTGCCAGGGTCGTTCTCCAGCGTGCAGGCATCGGTGTTCGCCCCGCAGACGATCACCGCGACGCGTTCCCCGTCGGCGGGTGTGTACGCCCCTGAAGTGAGCGCCGCGAACGCAGCCGCAGCCCCGTATTCGGCGGGGATCCGGTAATCGCCCCACAACTGTGACCGGGCCGCGATGATGGCGGCGTCGTCCACCAGCACAGAGGTCGGCGGGACGCGTGAGGCGATGCTGAAGGCGATCCCACCCACGCGCCTGGCCCCGAGGGAGTCCGCGGCGACGCCCGAAACGGCCACATCGACCGGGCGGCCGGCGTCGAGGGCCGCGTGCAGCGTGGGGATGGTGAAGGGCTCGACCGCGACGACGCTGGCCCGGCCCTCGGCAGCTGCCGCCACGCCCGCATAGAGTCCGCCGCCGCCGACGGCGACGACGATCGTGTCGATGCCGGGCTCGTCCTCGAGGATTTCCTCGGCCAGGGTGCCCGCGCCTGCCGCAATTTCCAGCTGGTCGTACGCATGGCAGAACAGGGCGCCGGTATCTTCCACGTAGTGCATTGCTGCCGCGAAAGCCTCTGCGTACTCGGCGCCGGCCTGCCGGACCGTGGCGTTGTACGCGAGGAGACGCTCGACCTTTACCCGCGGGGCGTTCTCCGGGACGAACACCGTCGCCGGCACACCGAGGACCGCGGCGGCGTACGCGTTCGCCAAACCCGCGTTGCCGCCCGACGCCGCCACCACACCGACTGCCGGGTCAAGCTCCCCGCGCTCCCGGGCGGCGAGCTGGCGGTTGAAGGCGCCGCGTGCCTTGAAGACGCCCGTGTGCTGCAGGAACTCACATTTGAACCAGAGCGGGGCGGCAGCGGTACCCCCGCGGAGCAACGGCGTGCGCCGCACGTGGCCACTGATGCGGTTCTGTGCCTGAAGTACATCGCTGCGGTTGATCACGGGCTCCCCCTGGGGTTGTGTCGCCTGGCCGGTTCGTAAGGATACCCCGGGACCGAAAAGGACCGTCCCCCTGATACAGCTGACGCTCCCCCACCACTGGTGAGGGAGCGTCAGGCAGATGAACGGGGGGATCAGCCGCCCATGATGGCCGAGCCGACGAACGGGTCGACGGCCAGGGCAATGAAGAGCAGGGTCAGGTAGCTGATGGAGCCGTGGAAGACCTTCATGGCTCCCTTGTTGGATACGTCGCCGGCCTGGGCGCGGTTGTACAGGGCGTGCGACTCGTACAGGAACCAGGCACCGGCGCCGACGGCGGTCACCGTGTAGACCCAGCCGGCACCACCGGCCGGGATCATCAGCAGCGAACACGCCACCATGGCCCAGGCGTAGAGGACCACCTGCACCGAAACCACCTTCGCCCCGGCGATGGCGCCCAGCATCGGCACGTTGGCGTTGCGGTAGTCCTCGCCGTAGCGCATCGACAGCGGCCAGTAGTGCGGCGGGGTCCAGAGGAAAATCACCATGAACAGTACGACGGCGGGCCACTCGACGGTGTTGGTGACGGCGGCCCAGGCGATCAGGACCGGGAAGCACCCGGCGGCGCCGCCCCAGACAATGTTCTGGGCCGTGCGCCGCTTCAGGATCATGGTGTAAATGACCACGTAGAAGACGATGGCGCCGAGTCCGAGCCACGCGGCGAGCGGGTTGGCCCCGAACCAGAGGATGGCGATCGCCGCCGCGCCCAGCAGCCAGGAGAAGATGAGGGCTTCGCGGGGTGTGACCTCACCGGTGACCAGGGGCCGGTTCTCCGTGCGGTGCATGAGCTTGTCGATGTCGCGGTCGATGTAACAGTTGAAGGCGCCTGCGGAACCTGCCGCGAACGCGCCGCCCACCAGCGTCGCCAGGATCAGGCCGATCGACGGGAAGCCGCGTTCGGCATAGATCATGGTGGGGAGCGTGCTGACGAGCAGAAGCTCGATCACGCGGGGTTTCGTGAGCGCCAGGTAGGCCTTGGCTTTGCGGCCGAAGCCCATTCTTCCCGAGGCCGGGGAGGCGTTCAGCGGCGTATTAGTTGTGCTCACGGTGGCAGTCACTCTGTTCTGTCTGGCTGTGCAGTTCTGTCTGGCTGGGCAGCCCCGGGTGGATTTCGCAACGCACTGTGCTGCAGACCGGGCTCCGCGCTCGGCGCACACCCGTGTCCTTGCCCCAGTCGAAGGCCACCACCCATCATACCGTGGAGCTCCGGGCCGGAGGGCCGCCGAATGCCGCGCCATGATTCCGGCGCGTTAACGCCGGCTCACCGGCCCCGCGGCGGACGGTGATTCATATAAGCGAAATCAGGTCCAATTGGTGAGATATACGCTGACCACAAAGTGGAATGGGACTAGGCTGTCATTAGATCAGCGCACACGGGCACGCATTTAGGCACTTGCCGGAACACGCGGCTCTGCATCTGCGTCTGAATGATAGATCAACGTTTCGATGGTGAACGGCTGGTACGAACCGCAGCGGGCACCGAACTGTGCCCGGGCGGGAAAAGAGCGTACCGCCGGCCGTCAGCACAGAGAGGGGCCCGGTTTTCGTGCCACATTTGGAAGAGCAAGAACTGTCATGGACTGACTTGGACCAGCGCGCAGTGGACACCGTCCGGGTGCTGGCCGCGGATGCGGTGGAGAAAGTCGGAAACGGCCACCCGGGGACGGCGATGAGCCTTGCTCCGGCCGCGTATTTGTTGTTCCAGAAGCTGATGCGCCACGACCCGGCGAATCCGGACTGGCTGGGCCGCGACCGGTTCGTCCTGTCCCCCGGGCACACGTCCCTGACCCTGTACATCCAGCTGTTCCTCGCCGGCTACGGCCTGGAACTGAAGGACCTGGAGGCGCTGCGGACCTGGGGCTCGCTGACCCCGGGCCACCCGGAGTACAAGCACACCAAGGGTGTGGAGATCACCACCGGCCCGCTGGGCCAGGGCCTGGCGTCCGCGGTCGGCTTCGCCTATTCCCAGCGCCGGATGCGCGGCCTGTTCGACGCCGACGCTCCCGCCGGCACGAGCCCGTTCGACCACACCGTCTGGGTGATCGCCTCCGACGGCGACCTGCAGGAAGGCGTCACCTCCGAGGCGTCCTCACTCGCCGGTCACCAGGAACTGGGCAACCTCGTGGTGATCTACGACGAGAACCACATCTCGATCGAGGACGACACCGATGTGGCGTTCACCGAGGACGTCCTGGCCCGCTACGAGGCCTACGGCTGGCACACCCAGCGGGTCGACTGGACCCGGACCGGCGAATACGTCGAAGACGTCCAGGAACTGCACGCCGCTCTGCTCGCCGCGAAGGCAGAAACCGGCAAGCCCTCCATCATCTCCCTGCGGACCATCATCGGGTACCCGGCGCCGAAGAAGCAGAACACCGGCAAGATCCACGGCTCCGCCCTCGGCGCTGAGGAAGTCGCAGCCCTGAAGAAGGTCCTGGGCTTTGACCCGGAACGTGCCTTCCAGGTCGACGAGGACGTCCTGGCCCACGCCCGTGCCGTCCAGGACCGCGGCGCGGCCGCCCGCGCCGACTGGCAGGCCTCGTTCGAGGCGTGGCAGGCCGGCAACCCCGAGTCCGCTGCACTGCTGGAACGCGTCGAGGCGAAGAAGCTCCCGGGCGACTTCGAAGCCGCCCTGCCGGTCTTCGAAGCCGGCAAGGACGTCTCCACCCGGGCCGCCTCCGGGAAGGTCCTGAACGCGATCGGCCCGGTCATGCCCGAACTCTGGGGCGGCTCCGCAGACCTCGCGGAGTCGAACAACACCACGATCGAGGGCTCGCCCTCATTCATCCCCACGTCCCGGTCCACCGCGGCGTGGAAGGGCAACCCCTACGGCCGGGTCCTGCACTTCGGCATCCGCGAGCACGCCGCGGCGTCGATCGTGAACGGCATCTCCCTGCACGGGCGCACCCGGGCGTTCTCCGGAACGTTCCTGATCTTCTCCGACTACCAGCGCCCCGCGATCCGGCTCGGCGCCCTCATGGGCGTCCCGTCGCTGTATGTTTGGACGCACGACTCGATCGGCCTGGGCGAGGACGGCCCCACGCACCAGCCCGTTGAGCAGCTCGCCTCCCTCCGCGCCATCCCGGGCCTGGACGTCGTCCGCCCGGGAGATGCGAACGAGGTGGCCGCGGCCTGGAAGGCCATGCTGGAAAACCACGAAAACCCCGCCGGCATCGTCCTGACCCGGCAGAACATCCCCACCTACGCCCGCGGCACCGGCGTGGCCGACGGCGACACCTTCGGCTCCACCGCCGGCGTCGAGAAGGGCGGCTACGTCCTTGCCGAGGCGTCGAAGGACGGCTCCACCGTCGAAGCCCAGGTCATCCTGATTGGCACCGGCTCCGAGGTCCAGCTCGCCGTCAACGCCCGCGAAGCGCTGCAGGCCGAGGGCATCCCCACCCGTGTGGTGTCCATGCCCTGCGTGGAATGGTTCAACAAGCAGGACGCCGCCTACCGCGACGCCGTGCTGCCCCCGGCCGTGAAGGCACGCGTCTCGGTCGAAGCCGGACTGGCCCTGGGCTGGAAGGAATTCGTCGGCGATGCCGGCCGTTCCATCTCCCTGGAGCACTTCGGAGCGTCCGCGGACTACAAGCGCCTCTTCCAGGAATTCGGCATCACGGCAGAAGCAGTCGCCGCCGCCGCGAAGGAATCCCTCGCCGGCCTCACCAACTGATCCACCACCACGGTTCCGGGGGACGCTGTGCCCCCGGAACCCATGATTTCCAGGAGTTATGAAATGACTACCCCCACCCAGCAGCTCTCCGACGCCGGCGTCTCGATCTGGCTCGACGATCTCTCCCGCGGCCGCCTCCAGACCGGCACCCTGCGCAAGCTGATCGAAGAGAAGAACGTCGTTGGCGTCACCACCAACCCGTCGATCTTCCACGCCGCCATCACCGCCGGCCACGACTACGACGCCGTGATCGCCGCCCAGGCCGCCGCCGGCGCCACCGTCGAAGAGACCGTCTTCGAAATCACCACCACCGACGTCGCCGACGCCTGCGACCTGTTCGCCCCCGTCGCAGCGGCCACCAAGGGCGTCGACGGCCGTGTCTCCATCGAGGTCGACCCCCGCCTGGCCTGGGACACCGCAGGCACCATCGCCGAAGCGAAGCACCTGTACAAGAAGGTCAACAAGGACAACGTCCTGATCAAGATCCCGGCCACTCTCGAAGGCCTCGAGGCCATCACCGCCACCCTGGCCGAGGGCATCAGCGTCAACGTGACCCTGATCTTCTCGCTGGAACGCTACCGCGCCGTGATCAACGCCTTCCAGTCCGGGCTCGAGCAGGCCAAGGACAACGGCCACGACCTGTCCACGATCCACTCGGTCGCGTCCTTCTTCGTCTCCCGCGTCGATGCCGAAATCGACAAGCGCCTCAACGCCATCGGCACCGAGGAAGCCAAGGCACTCAAGGGCAAGGCCGGCCTGGCCAACGCGCGCCTGGCCTACCAGGTCTATGAGGAGCTCTTCTCCACCGAACGCTGGGCCCTGCTGGCCGAGGCCGGCGCCCTGCCGCAGCGCCCGCTGTGGGCCTCCACCGGCGTGAAGGACCCGGCCTACCCGGACACCCTCTACGTCACCGAACTCGTCGCCCCCGGCGTCGTCAACACGATGCCGGAGAAGACGCTCGACGCGACGTTCGACCACGGCACCGTGACGGGCGACACCGTCTCCCGCGGCTACGACGACGCCAACGCCACGCTGAACTCCCTCGACGCGCTGGGGATTTCCTATGACGACGTCGTCGCCCTGCTCGAATCCGAAGGCCTGGACAAGTTCGTGGCCAGCTGGAAGGAACTGCTGGGTGACGTCGAAGGCGCCCTGGCCTCTGCACGGAAGGCTTCCTAACCCACCATGAGCACACTCAGCTACGACGCCACCGGCGCAGCCCGCCAGGCACATGAGCAGCACCTCCCGGCACTGCTGGAAGACCGCATCGCCACCCGGATCTTCGCGAAGGACCACACCCTGTGGGGTCCGGACGCAGAGCAGGAATCCGCTGTCCGGCTGGGCTGGGTCGAGGCGGCTTCCGTCTCCCAGCCGCTGGTCGGCGACATTCTCGAACTCCGTGACGCGCTGAAGGCCGAGGGCGTAACGCGGATCGTCCTTTGCGGCATGGGCGGCTCTTCGCTGGCGCCTGAAGTCATCGCGGGCACCGCTGGCGTCGAGCTGACTGTTCTGGACAGCACCGACCCCGAACAGGTCAGTGCCGCGGTGGCGGACCGGCTGGACGAAACCGCGATCGTGGTTTCGTCGAAGTCCGGCTCCACTGTGGAAACCGATTCCCAGCGCCGGATCTTCGAGCAGGCGTTCACCGATGCCGGGATCGATGCGAAGAGCCGCATCATCATCGTCACCGACCCGGGGTCGCCGCTGGACAAGGCCTCCCGGGAGGCCGGCTACCGCGCCGTCTTCAATGCAGATCCGAACGTCGGCGGCCGTTTCTCGGCTCTGACCGCCTTCGGGCTGGTCCCGTGCGGGCTGGCCGGCGTCGATATCCAGGCTTTCCTGGATGAGGCCGAAGAAGCCGGCGAGATCCTCAATGAGGACTCGGAGGACAACATCGGCCTCGCCCTCGGCACCGCCCTGGGCGGCACCACCCCGCTGCGCAACAAGATCGTCATCGCGGAGGACGGATCCGGGATCGTGGGCTTCGCCGACTGGGCCGAGCAGCTCATCGCCGAATCCACGGGCAAGCTCGGCACCGGCGTGCTGCCGGTCGTAGCCGGTCCTGCCTCCCCGGAAGCCACCCTGGGCGCCCCCGACGTCCTGGTCATCCGGCTCGTCGCGGCGGATGCCGACGTGCAGCTCGGCGAGAACGAGGTCGCCATCGCCGGCGGCTTGGCCACGCAGATGATGGTGTGGGAATTCGCCACCGCCGTGGCCGGCCGCCTGCTCGGCATCAACCCGTTCGACCAGCCGGACGTCGAGGCAGCGAAGATCGCCGCCCGCGGCCTGCTGGACGCACAGCCCGCACCGACGCCGGCGAATTTCACCGATGGCGCGATCGAGGTCCGCGGCGGGGAATGGCTCGGCAACGCCGGCACAGCGGCCGAGGCCGTCAGCGCCCTGCTGGGCGAACTCGGCCCGGACAACTACCTCAGCGTCCAGGCCTATTTCGACCGGCTGGCCTATGCCAGCCTCGAGGGCGTCCGGGACGAACTGGCCGCGGCCAGCGGACGCCCGGTCACCTTTGGCTGGGGCCCGCGGTTCCTGCACTCCACCGGCCAGTTCCACAAGGGCGGACCCGCGATCGGCGTCTTCCTGCAGGTCACGGCCGCATCCGCGGCTGACCTGGCCATCCCGGACCGGCCGTTCACGTTCGGCGAGCTGATCTCGGCGCAGGCCGCGGGCGATGCCCAGGTCCTGTCCGAGCACGGCCGTCCGGTCCTCCGGCTGCACCTGGCCGACCGCGCCGCGGGTGTGAAGCAGCTCCAGGAGCTCGTCACCTCCCTTGCCGGCCAGGCAGCACCCTCCACTGAAAGCTAAGGCACCCACGCAACCATGCCAGAAACCTACAACGGCGGCAGGAACACGGCCGGCCGGGGGCGCAATCCGCTCCGGGACCCCCGTGACCGCCGTCTGAACCGTATTGCCGGACCGGCGTCGCTGGTCCTGTTCGGGGTGACCGGGGACCTCGCCCGCAAGAAGCTCATGCCCGCCGTGTATGACCTCGCCAACCGCGGGCTGCTGCCGCCGAGCTTCGCGCTGGTGGGCTTTGCCCGCCGCGAGTGGGAGAACGAGGACTTCGCCGCGGAGGTCAAGGAGTCCGTCAAGGCGTACGCCCGCACCCCGTTCGATGAAACGGTCTGGAAGCAGCTCTCCGAGGGCATCCGCTTCGTGCAGGGCGAGTTCGACGACGACGAGGCGTTCAAGCGGCTCTCCGACACGATCGATGAGCTCGACGAACAGCGCGGGACGCGGGGAAACCACGCGTTCTACCTCTCGATCCCGCCGAAGGCCTTCGAACAGGTCTGCCGTCAGCTCTCCAAGCACGGCCTGGCCCAGGCCGCGGGCGACAACTGGCGCCGCGTGGTGATCGAAAAGCCGTTCGGACACGACCTCGAGTCGGCCCGGCAGCTCAACGACATCGTCGAGTCGGTATTCCCGCCGGACGCGGTGTTCCGGATCGACCACTACCTGGGCAAGGAGACGGTGCAGAACATCCTGGCACTGCGCTTCGCCAACCAGCTCTTCGAGCCGCTCTGGAACGCCAACTATGTGGACCACGTCCAGATCACCATGGCCGAGGACATCGGGACCGGCGGCCGGGCAGGCTACTACGACGGCGTGGGCGCGGCCCGCGACGTCATCCAGAACCACCTGCTGCAGCTGCTGGCCCTGACGGCGATGGAAGAACCGATTTCCTTCAACGCGGACGACCTGCGTGCCGAGAAGGAAAAGGTCCTCGCCGCCGTCCGGCTCCCCGAGGACCTCTCCTCCCACTCTGCCCGCGGGCAATTCACCGGCGGCTGGCAGGGCGGCGAGGAAGTCCTCGGGTACCTGGAGGAGGAGGGCATCCCGGCCGATTCCAAGACCGAGACGTTCGCCGCGATCCGGGTGGACATCAACACCCGCCGCTGGTCCGGCGCGCCGTTCTACCTGCGCGCCGGCAAGCGGCTGGGGCGCCGGGTGACGGAGATCGCCGTCGTGTTCAAGCGCGCACCAAACCTGCTCTTCACGGACCACGGCGAGGACGACTTCGGCCAGAACGCCGTGGTGATCCGGGTCCAGCCTGACGAGGGCGCCACGATCCGGTTCGGTTCCAAGGTTCCGGGCACCCAGATGGAGGTCCGGGACGTCACCATGGACTTCGGCTACGGCCACTCCTTCACCGAGTCCAGTCCCGAAGCCTACGAACGCCTCATCCTGGACGTGCTCCTCGGCGAGCCGCCGCTGTTCCCCCGGCACCAGGAAGTTGAGCTGTCCTGGAAGATCCTGGATCCCTTCGAGGAATACTGGGCCGGCCTGGACGAACAGCCCCAGCCCTACGCTCCCGGCAGTTGGGGCCCCGCCTCGGCCGATGAGCTCCTAGCCCGCGACGGACGAACCTGGAGAAGGCCATGATCGTAGATCTTCCCGATACCACCACCTCCAAAATTTCCAAGAAGATCATGGCCCTGCGCGAGCAGGGCGGCGTGATCGCCCTGGGCCGGGTCCTGACCCTCGTGGTCGTCACCCGCTCCGGGCTGGAAGAGGAGGCCATCGAGGCCGCCAACGAGGCCAGCCGCGAACACCCGTGCCGGATCATCGTCCTCGCCGACGCCGGGGCCTCGGCCCCAACCCGGCTGGACGCCCAGATCCGCGTCGGCGGCGACGCCGGCGCCTCCGAGGTGATCCTGTTGCGCGGCTACGGCGAACTCGCCGAGGAAAGCGAATCCCTCGTCGCGGCCCTGCTGCTCCCGGACGCCCCGATCGTGGCCTGGTGGCCGCACGGCGCGCCCAGGAACGCGTGCCAGACCTCGGTCGGGGGCATCGCGCACCGCCGGATCACCGACTCGGCCAATGAAGCGGACCCGGTCGCGGCGCTGGAGAACATCCGCCGCACGTACAAGGCCGGCGACACGGACCTGGCCTGGACCCGGCTGACCAACTGGCGCATCCAGCTGGCCGCGGTCCTGGACCAGGTGGACGACTCGCCGGTGACGGCCGTGGCCGTCGAGGGCGCCTCGGACTCACCCAGCACCGTGCTTCTCGCAGCCTGGCTCACCCTGGCCCTGGACGTTCCCGTGACGATCGTGGCGGATCCGGCCGGAACCGGCATCCGGCGCGTCCGGCTGACCCGGCCCGGCGGCGACATCCAGCTCTTCCGGCCCGGGCTTACCATCGCCGAACTGACCCAGCCCGGCCAGCCCGCCCAGCGGATCTCGCTGCCCCGCCGCAGCCTCAAGGACTGCCTGGCCGAAGAACTCCGCCGCCTGGATCCGGACGAAGTCTTCGGTGAAGTGATTACTATGGGACTGCCGCGTACCAATCTAAGGAGTGTCCGTCCCAGTGAGCGCTGACCCGAGAGTAAGCATCCATCCTGACTCGACCGTTCTGATGGCGGCGATCGCAGCCCGCCTGATTACCAAGCTGGTGGATATCCAGGACCGGCACGGCGAGGCCACGGTGGTGCTTACCGGGGGAACGATGGGCATCGGCTCGCTCAGGGCCGTGGCCGAATCGCCCGCGGCGCGGGCCGTCGACTGGTCCAAGGTGAACTTCTGGTGGGGTGACGAGCGCTTCGTGGCGGCCGGCGACGCCGAGCGCAACGCCCGCCAGGCCCAGGACGCCCTCCTGTCCCACATCAATGTTGATCCGGCGCGCGTCCATGTGCCCGGTTCCACCGATGACTTCGACAGCCCGGACGACGCCGCGGCCGACTATGCCCGCCGGCTCGCCGAGGCGGCGGCCGGTGAGCACGCCGCGGACATGTCCGACGACAGGCCGGAACAGCCGGCGCGGCTTCCCCGCCTGGACATTGTCCTCCTCGGCGTGGGGCCGGACGCGCACGTCGCCTCGCTCTTCCCGGAGCAGGCCGGCATCCGGGAGAAGGAACTGACTGTCGTGGGCGTCCACAACTCCCCCAAGCCGCCGCCGGCGCGGGTGTCGCTGACGTTGCCGGCGATCAACACGGCATCCGAGGTGTGGATGGTGGTGGCCGGTGATGACAAGGCCGGCGCCGTAGGGCTGGCCCTGGCCGGCGCCAATCCCGTACAGGTGCCCGCCGCGGGGCCGCGCGGCCGCCGGGAAACGCTGTGGCTGATTGACGAGGACGCGGCCTCACGGGTCCCGGAGCAGCTCGTCCGGAAGGGTCCGTCCGGAGCGTAGACGTTCCAGCGCTCCAGCCAGCACGTCTTCGGCGTCCTGGCTGGAGCGCCGCTCTTTAACGTATTCCAGATGCGTCTTGAAGCCTTCTGTTGGCGTTTCCTCCAGGGCAAACTTTGATTCGTCGCGGGTTGCGGTGCCGCCGCAGCGCCGGCAGTCCCAAACTCCGGGGATCTGTTCCTCCGGAAGCTGTGCGAACACGAGCGAGGTTTCATGGCCCTTGGCGCACCGGAACGATACACGAATACGGGGCTGGCGTACGCCGGCCCCGTTCAGTGGTTCGTGGCGGGGAGTTGCCCCCTCGGTGGCGCCCACACGGATTCCTTTGAATCCGGAAGCAGAATGCAGCATCGGGAACTCCTGGCTACTTGGCTGGTGGAAGTGCAAGACGACAGCCACAGTGTAGTTCGTGAGTTCCCGATGCCGGGAGGGCCATAAGGACCCCATATGAAGTTGTCGGACGGGCGTCCTAGGAATCGGCGCCTGTGCTGAACCGCATGAGCAGGCCGAGGGCGATGATCACCACGCCCCAGGTGATTCCCAGGATGACCGTGAACCGGTTGAGGTTCCGTTCCGCGACGCCGGAGGAGCTCAGGCCCGAGCTCATGCCGCCGCCGAACATGTCGGACAGGCCGCCTCCGCGTCCTTTATGGAGCAGGATGAGCAACGTCAGCAGGAGGCTGGTGATGCCCAGGAGGACCTGCAGAATGACATGAAGAACGTCCACGACGGCCTTTCAGAAGGATTGGATTGCGGGGGTCAGGCTGTGTCCGGACTAATCCGTCAACAGGTGACTCTCGAACCTGACAATATTAGCAAACTCGGCAGCGTCCAGGCTGGCACCGCCGACCAGCAAGCCGTCGACGTCGCGCTCCTTCAGGATCGAGGCCGCGTTGTTGGCCTTGACGGAGCCGCCGTACAGCAGGCGGGTCTTGGCGGCGACGTCTGCTCCGAAGAGGGTGGACAGTTCGGCACGGATGGCGGCGCACATTTCCTGCGCGTCCTCCGGGCCTGCGACCTCGCCGGTGCCGATGGCCCACACGGGCTCGTAGGCGACTACAAGCTCGGCGGCCTGCTCCGGGGTGAGGCCCTCGACGCCGGCGCGCAGCTGGGCGAGGGTGTGGTCCACGTGGGTGCCGGCCTGCCGGATCTCCAGGCCTTCACCGACGCAGAGGACCGGGGTGATGCCATGCCGGAAGGCGGCTTTGGTCTTGGCGTTGAGCACGGCGTCGGACTCGTTGTGGATGGTGCGGCGTTCGCTGTGGCCGACCAGGACGTAGCTGCAGGCGAGCTTGGCGAGGAACTGGCCGGAAATGTCGCCCGTGTAGGCGCCGGAGTCGAACTGGGAAAGGTCTTGGCCGCCATAGACGACGGCGAGCTCGTCGCCCTGGACCAGGGTCTGGACGCCGCGGAGATCCGTGAACGGCGGGAAGACGGCGACCTCCACCCGGCTGTAGTCGTGCTTGGCGTCCGACAGGGTCCACGCGAGCTTCTGCAGGAGGGTGATGCCCTGGACGTGGTCCATGTTCATCTTCCAGTTGCCGGCGATGAAGGGCTTGCGGTCGAATTTACCGTTGGTTGACGTGGTCACGTGATCTCCAGGAGTTCTTGGTGTGTGGGAGCAGCCGGCAGGGCGCCCGGTTCCCTGCGGAGGGCACCCTGCCGGCTCAAATGCCGGTGCTTTTAGCGGTCAGTGCTTCTAACGGTCGAGGACGCTCAGGCCGGGGAGTTCCTTGCCTTCAAGGTACTCCAGGCTTGCGCCGCCGCCGGTGGAAATGTGGCCGAACGCCTCATCGGCGAAGCCGAGTGTCCGGACCGCTGCCGCCGAGTCGCCGCCGCCAACCACGGTGAATGCCTCCGTCTCGGTCAGGGCCTGGGCGATGGCCCGGGTACCGCCGGCGAAGGCCGCGAATTCGAACACGCCCATGGGCCCGTTCCAGAACACCGTCCGGGCGTCCTTGATCCGTTCCGCGAACGCCGCTGCCGAGACCGGTCCGATGTCCAGCCCGATGCCCTGGGCTCCGAAGCTGCCCGACTCGATGGCGTCGGCGGCAACAGTCTCGTGCTCGGCGTCGGCGGCGAACTTGCCCGCCACCACAACATCGGTGGGCACGACGAACTCGGTACCGGCGTCGGCGGCGCGCTTCAGGTAGTCCTGGACGACCGGGATCTGGTCCTCTTCGAGCAGGCTGCCCGCGACCTTGTGACCCGCGGCGGCGAGGAAGGTGAACAGCATCCCGCCACCCACCAGGATCGTGTCCGCCTTGCCCAGGAGGTTGTCGATCACAGCGAGCTTGTCGGAGACTTTGGAGCCGCCGAGGACAACGACGTAGGGCCGCTGGGTGTCGGTGGTGAGCTTGCGCAGCACCTCGACCTCGGTGCGGACAAGGTCGCCCTGGTAGGACGGCAGCCGCGTGGCGACGTCGTACACGCTGGCGTGCTTGCGGTGCACCGCACCGAAGGCATCATCGACGAAGGCGCCGTTGTCCCCGGTGAGGGCGACCAGCTCGTCCGCGAAGGCGCCGCGCTCGGCGTCGTCCTTGGAGGTCTCCCGCGCGTCGAAGCGCACGTTTTCCAGGACCAGCACTTCGCCGTCCTGCAGCGCCGCGGAGAGCTCCTTGGCCGACCCGCCAACCGTGTCGGCGGCAAGGGAGACCTTGAACCCGGCAAGCTCGGCCAGCCGTGCGGCTGCGGGCTTGAGGGAGTACTTCTCCTCCGGCGCGCCCTTGGGGCGGCCGAGGTGTGCTGTGACCAGCACGCGGGCACCGGCGTCCGTGAGCTTCGCCAGCACTGGCAGGGAGGCCTTGATACGGCCGTCGTCAGTCACTGTAGAGCCGTCGAGCGGCACGTTCAGGTCACTTCTGACCAGAACGTACCGCCCGCGGACACCATCAGCGATCAGTTCGTTGAGGGTGTGAAATGTCATGAGTCTTACCCTAGCCCAGCTTGGACGCGACAAGCTCCGTGAGGTCCACGAGGCGGTTGGAGTAACCCCACTCGTTGTCATACCAGGACACAACCTTGACCTGGTCGCCGATCACCTTGGTCAGGCCGGAATCGAAGATGGACGATGCCGGGTCGCCGACAATGTCGGAGGAGACGATCGGCTCGTCGGTGTAGGTCAGCAGGCCCCTGAGCTCCTCGGTCTCCGATGCTGCCTTGAGGGCGGCGTTGACTTCGGCGACCGTGGTCTCGCGGGAAACCGTGACGGTCAGGTCGGTGGCGGAGCCGGTGGGAACGGGCACGCGGATGGCGTAGCCGTCGAGCTTGCCCTTGAGCTCCGGCAGGACCAGGCCGATTGCCTTGGCCGCACCGGTGGAGGTGGGCACCATGTTGATGGCGGCGGCGCGGGCGCGGCGGAGGTCCTTGTGCGGGCCGTCCTGCAGGTTCTGGTCGGCGGTGTAGGCGTGGATGGTGGTCATCAGGCCACGCTCGATGCCGAAGGCGTCATTGATGACCTTGGCCAGCGGGCCGAGGCAGTTGGTGGTGCAGGAGGCGTTGGAGATGATGTGGTGCGTGGCGTTGTCGTACAGGCCGTCATTGACGCCCATCACGATCGTGATGTCCTCATCCGACGCGGGGGCGGAGATGAGGACCTTCTTGGCGCCGGCGTCGATGTGCTTCTGCGCATCGGCGGCCTTCGTGAAGAAGCCGGTGGACTCGATGACGATGTCGACGCCGAGCTCGCCCCAGGGCAGCTTCGCGGGATCGCGTTCGGCGAGGACCTTGATGATGTTGCCGTCGACGACGATGTTGCCGTCTTTGACCTCGATGGTTTCGGCCAGGCGGCCGCCCACGGAGTCGTACTTGAAGAGGTGAGCGAGGGCTTCCGGGCTGGTGAGGTCGTTGACCGCAACGATCTCGAGGTCTGCGCCCTGTGCGAGGGCGGCGCGGAAGTAGTTGCGGCCGATACGGCCAAAGCCGTTGATGCCAATACGGGTCGTCACGTTTTCAGTCTCCTTGGTGCTCTTGCGAGCACGACTAGTTGAGAAGGCGTTCAAGCCAACTAACAGATCCCGCACGCCATTGGGCAGAGATAATTACCAGATCGGAGGGCGACCAGCCACATTGCTGAAGGCTAACCGCCTTCCGTGATCCATCTTACGTTTAACCGGGACTGCCCCCGCAAGTGCAGGGGCAGTCCGTCCACATTTCGGGCCGAAGGGCCCGTAATGTGAGGTTTGTTACAAACGGAAGTCGATTCCGTCACCCTGTGCAGGGTAAAGGGACCTGCCTAGAGGGTGATGAGACCCGTCGCGTTCTTGCGGGCGGCGTCGAAGCGCTTGGCGACGTCGGCCCAGTTCACGATGTTCCAGAAGGCCTTGACGTAGTCAGCCTTGACGTTGACGTAGTCCAGGTAGAAGGCGTGCTCCCACATGTCCAGCATCAGCAGCGGGGTGGTGCCGAGTGCGACGTTGCCCTGCTGATCGTAGAGCTGCTCGATGACCAGGTTGCCGCCGATGGGCTCGTAGGCCAGGAAGCCCCAGCCGGAGCCCTGCAGGCCCAGTGCCGCGGCGCTGAACTGCGCACGGAACGCGTCGAACGAGCCGAAGGCGTCGTCAATGGCCGCCGCGAGCTCGCCCTCGGGCTTGTCGCCACCGTCCGGTGAGAGGTTCTTCCAGAAGACGGAGTGGTTGATGTGGCCGCCGGTGTGGAACGCGAGGTCCTTGGAGAGGCGGTTGATGTTGGCGAAGTCGCCCTTTTCGCGCGCCTCGGCCAGCTGGGCCAGGGCGTTGTTGGCGCCGGCCACATAGGCGGCGTGGTGCTTGCTGTGGTGCAGCTCCATGATCTTCGCGGAGATGTGCGGTTCCAGCGCTGCGTAGTCATAGTCGAGCTCGGGCAGTACGTACTCGGTCACAAATTCCTCCAATGTCGTGGACGGGTTGTCCGGTTCGGTAACTCTTTTGATTGTGCATCCGGATGCGGGGCATCCGGAAAATTGCGGTGGGATCCAACGGCGACAACCAGCCGCGGCTCCCGGATATTTCATTCCCCGGGATATTCCTGCTGTTGATTCTAGGGGCGGGCTAGTCGTCGAGCATTTCGGGCGTCACATTGGCTTCCGTGCCCGGGATGCCGAGGTCCTGGGCCCGTTTGTCCGCCATGGCCAGCAGCCGGCGGATCCGGCCGGCGATGGCGTCCTTGGTCATGACGGGGTCGGCGAGCCGGCCCAGCTCGTCCAGGCTGGCCTGCTTGTGCGCGACCCGGAGCTCACCGGCATACTTCAGGTGGTCCGGGACGTCGTCGCCCAGGATTTCCAGGGCGCGGTCCACCCGGGCACCGGCGGCCACGGCGGCCTGCGCGGAACGGCGCAGGTTCGCGTCATCGAAGTTGGCGAGCCGGTTGGCCGTGGCGCGGACTTCCTTGCGCATGCGGCGTTCCTCCCAGACCATCAGCGCGTCGTGGGCGCCCATGCGCGTCAGCAGCGCGGCGATCGTGTCGCCGTCGCGGATCACCACGCGGTCCACTCCCCTGACCTCGCGGGCCTTGGCCTGGATGCCCAGGCGGCGGGCCGCGCCGACGAGGGCCAGGGCTGATTCGGGGCCGGGGCAGGTGACTTCCATGGCCGAGGAGCGGCCGGGCTCGGTGAGCGAGCCGTGGACCAGGAACGCGCCGCGCCAGACAGCTTCGGCGTCCGCGGCGGAGCCGTTCACCACTACCGACGGAAGGCCGCGCACGGGGCGCCCCCGCGCGTCCAGGAGTCCGGTCTGGCGTGCGAGGGCCTCACCGTCGCGCACCACCCGCACCACGTAGCGGCTGCCGCGGCGCAGGCCGCCGCCGGAGACGACGATGATCTCGCTCTGGTGGCCGTACACCTCGGCGATGGCGGCGCGCAGCCGCCGGGCGGTCGATGCGAGGTCGACTTCGGCCTCGATCACAATCCGGCCCGAGATGATGTGCAGCCCGCCGGCGAAGCGGAGCATCGCCGATACCTCGGCCTTGCGGACGGAGGACTTCTTGATATCCAGACGGGAAAGTTCTTCCTTGACTGATGCTGTCAGTGCCATGGCACCTTTCCTAACTATTCCCGAAAATATCGTGATACGCCGTCGCCAGCCGCAACGGATCGTGGACCGGACGGCGACCAGACGCCCCCACTTTACCCAAGACCACCTCGGCACCGAGCATTCCTGCCGCCGCCTCGAAGTCGGGCAGGTTCTGCACCGACGCCGGGTCGGCCAGGATGACGTCGATCGTGAACTCCGGCGCGTATTCGCGCAGCACCCGGAGGTGGTCGGCGGCGGACATGCCGGCCGTCTCCTTGGTATCTGTGGCCAGGTTCATGGTCAGGCACCGGCGGGCAGCGGTGTTGGCGAGGGCCTCGCGCATCTCGGGCAGCAACAGGTGCGGCAGCACGGACGTGTACCAGGAGCCCGGCCCGAGGATCACCCAGTCGGCCAGCTCGATCGCCGTCAGCGCCTCGGTGCAGGCCGGAGCGTTCTCAGGCAAGAGCCGGACGTGCTCCAGGGACCCTGCCACCGCGCACTTGGCCTGGCCGGTGAGGGTCTGCAGTGCCGTCGCGCCGTCCGGGGCGGTGACCCGGACCTGGCCCTCGATGGTCAGCGGGACGCTGGACATCGGCAGGACTTCGCCGCGCGCGCCGAGCAGGGCGCCGGCCCACTTCAGGCCTGCGACGGTGTCGCCCAGGAGCTCCCAGAGCGTGACGATCAGGAGGTTGCCCATCGCGTGCTCATCGAGGGAGCCGCCGCGGCCTTTGCCGGGGGCGAAGCGGTGCTGCATGACATCGCGCCACGTGCGGCCCCAGTCGGTGTCGTCGCACAGCGCGGACAGGGCCATCCGGAGATCACCGGGCGGCAGGACGCCGTACTCTTCGCGGAGCCGGCCGGAGGATCCGCCGTCGTCCGCGACCGTGACGACCGCGGTGAGTTCGGAGGTCAGCAGGCGCAGGGCCGACAGCGAGGCGGAGAGGCCGTGGCCGCCGCCGAGCGCGACGACGGAGGGGCCTTTGTCCTGCTGGCTGGCGAAGGCCGCGCTGGCGGGCGGGACAAGGGGCAGCGGGCCGGTCAGCAGCGCCATTACTCGCGGCCCAGGTCCCGGTGCGTCGTGGTCACCGTGACGCGCGGATACTGCGCCAGCCTCCGTGAGAGCTCGACGGCGACCGCCACGGAGCGGTGCTTGCCGCCGGTGCAGCCCACGGCGATGGTGGCGTAGTGCTTGTTCTCCCGCCGGTACCCGTCCAGGACAGGTTCAAGGGCCAGGACGTAGCGTTCCACGAAGTCGCTGACGCCTTGGGCCTCCAGCACGTAGTCGCTGACGTCCTTGTCCAGTCCGGTGTGCGGGCGCAACTGCGGCACCCAGTGCGGGTTGGGGATGAAGCGGGCATCGGCCACGAAGTTGGCGTCCACCGGCAGCCCGTACTTGAAGCCAAAGCTCATGACGTTCAGCCGCAGCGCCACCGGCCCGGTCTCGCTGAAGAGTTCGGTGATGGCGGTGGCGAGGCCATGGACGTTGAGGGAGGACGTGTCCAGGACGATGTCGGCGGTGTCCTTCAATTCACGGACCAGCTCGCGTTCGGCGGCGATGCCGTCGAGGATCCGGCCGCCGCCCTGGAGCGGGTGGGGCCTGCGGCCCTGTTCGAAGCGGCGCACCAGGACGTCGTCGTTGGCGTCGAGGAACAGCACGCGGAAGCTCACGCCGGTGGCTTCCAGGGCGCGGAGGGCCGCGCGCATGTCGACGAACAGTTCCTTGCTCCGGACGTCCATCACGACGGCGAGCTTGGACATGGAGTGCGGTGTCCGGGACACCAGTTCGGCGAGCGTGCCGAGCATCTGCGGCGGCAGGTTTTCCACGACGTACCAGCCATGGTCCTCAAGGGCGTCCGAGGCGGTACTGCGGCCGGCTCCCGACATTCCGGTCACCACGAGCAGTTCAGCCTCGACGGGTTTGACGGGTGTCATGCCGTCCGCATCCGTCTCGGATCCTGCCGTCGACTCTGCCATCAGTGAAGCCCCATCTCTGCCTGTGCGATTTGCTGTTGTCAGGTTTGCGCGCGGGCCGCGGTGATGCCGCTGCCGTGCCGTACCCAAGTCTTTACCCTAGCTAAGTTTGGCGGCACTAGCTAAGCGTCGAGGATTTCGCCGGTGGTCATGTTGACGGCAGGAACCGTGGCGGCTTCCTCGACGCCGCCGCCAGCGAAGTGCCGGACGATCGCGGCGGCCAGGGCGGGGCCGATCCCCTTGGCGCCGGTGAGTTCCTCCTGCGTCGCGGCTTTGATCCCCTTGACGGAGCCGAACTCCGCCAGGAGGGCCTTGCGCTTGGATTCGCCCAGCCCGGGCACGCTGTCCAGAGCGGAGGCCGTCATGGCCTTGCCGCGCTTTTGCCGGTGGAAGGTGATGGCGAAGCGGTGGGCCTCATCGCGGATCCGCTGCAGCAGATACAGGCCGGCCGAGGCGCGCGGCAGGATCACCGGGAAATCGCTGTCCGGCAGCCACACCTCTTCGAGCCGTTTGGCGAGGCCGACCACATACACGTCCTCGATGCCGAGCTCTTCCAGCGCCCTTGCGGCGGCATTGACCTGCGGTTTGCCGCCGTCGACGACGACGAGGTTGGGCGGGTAGGCGAATTTGCTCCGCGGTGTTGGCGTCGTGGAGTCCGCGACCGCCGCGGCGGTTGCCGCGTCCAGGGCGGCCTGGTGCGCCGGTTTGGCCGCGGCCGCCGCCTGCTCGTCTTTTTCTTGAAGATAGTGCCGGAACCGGCGGGTCAGCACATCATGCATGGCCGCCGTGTCGTCAGTGGCCGCGGCGCCGGTCACGGCGAACTTCCGGTAGTCGGACTTTTTCGGCAGGCCGTCCTCGACCACCACCATGGAGCCGACCACGTTGGTGCCCTGGACGTGTGAGATGTCGAAGCACTCGATCCGCAGCAGCGCCACGGGAAGCTCGAGCGCTTCCTGGATTTCCTGCAGGGCCTGGGAGCGCATGGTGAGGTCGCCGGCGCGCCGGGATTTGTGAAGTTTGAGGGCGTGCTCCGCGTTTTCACGGACCGTGGACAGGAGGGCGGCCTTGTCTCCGCGCTGGGGAACGCGGATGTCCACCCGGGCCCCGCGCAGGCCGCTGAGCCATTGCGCGAGCTCCGGGGCGTTGCTGGGTTCGGCAGGCACCAGCACTTCCCGGGGCAACCTGCCCTGGAGCCCGGCTTCCTCGCCGTAGACCTGCTGGAGCAGGTGTTCGACCAGTTCCGGGGTGGTGGAGTCCTCGACCTTTTCCACCACCCAGCCGCGCTGGCCGCGGATCCGTCCGCCCCGGACGTGGAAGACCTGCACGGCGGCCTCGAGCTCGTCTTCGTGCAGGGCGAAGACGTCGGCGTCCGTGCCCTCGGCCAGGACGACGGCGTTACGTTCGAAGACCTTCTTAAGCGCCACGATGTCGTCCCGGAGCCGGGCCGCGCGTTCGTAGTCGAGCTCAGCAACTGCCGCGGCCATCTCCCGTTCCAGCCGGTTGACGAAGGGCTTGGCTTCGCCGCCCATGAACGTGCAGAAGTCCTCGGCCAGGGCGCGGTGGTCCGCGGCGGAGATCCGGCCGACGCACGGCGCGGAACATTTGTCGATGTAGCCGAGCAGGCAGGGCCGGCCGCTGGCTTCGGCGCGCTTCAGCACCCCGGCGCTGCAGCTGCGGACCGGGAACACCCGCAGCAGGGTGTCCATGGTGTCCCGGATCGCGCCGGCGGTGTACGGGCCGAAGTACCGGGTTCCCTTGCGCCGGTCGCCGCGCAGCACCTGGACGCGCGGGTACTTCTCCCCCATCGTCACGGCGAGGTACGGGTAGCTTTTGTCGTCCCTGAACATCACGTTGAAGCGGGGCGTGAATTCTTTGATCCAGGTGTATTCCAGCTGCAGCGACTCGAGTTCGCTGCCCACCACGGTCCATTCGACGCTGCTGGCCGTGTGGACCATGGCGTAGGTTTTGGGCATGAGCCCGGCGGGGTTGGCGAAATAGGTGTTCAGCCGGGCACGGAGGTTCTTGGCCTTGCCGACGTAGATGACCCGGCCGTGCGGATCGCGGAAGCGGTACACGCCCGGATTGGTCGGAATTTCACCCGTCTGGGGTCGGTAACTCGCTGGATCTGCCACACATCAAGTCTACTGAGCCGCCGGCGGTGCCGTTGCACGTGCACCGCCGCATGCCCGGCGGATCACGGGGGCCGGGAGCTGCGCGCTATTCGGCCGACTTGCTCTGGTTGTAGCTGGTGGAGCGTTCCTGGCCGCTCAGGTCTGCGATTGCGTCCATGATGCGGTCCGTGACCTGGCGGCGGGCCGGCAGGGAATGGTCCGGTCCGGTTTTCTCGAAGTACAACGGCTCGCCGACCTTCATGGTGAAGTGCTGCGGTTTGACGGACTTGCTGTCCGCGGGCTGCAAGTGTTCGGTGCCGATCAGGCCCACCGGGATTACGGGCGCGCCGGTGGTGAGGGCCAGCCAGCCGACGCCGGTGCGGCCGCGGTACAGGATGCCGTCGCGGGAGCGGGTGCCTTCGGGATAGATGCCCACGCCCTTGCCGGAGTCGAGGATGTCCAGCAGCGTTTTCAGCGCCTGGACGCTCGCCGCCTGCTCGCCGCGTTCCACCGGAATGGAGCCGACGGCCTCGAAGAAGGACTTCATGGCCTTGCCTTTGATGCCGCCGGTGGTGAAGTATTCAGCCTTCGCGAAGAAGGCCACGGGCCGCGGCATGAGGGCCTGGACGATCACGCTGTCCAGGAACGAGAGGTGGTTCGGGGCGACAATGAACGGCCCATCCTTGGGCACGTTTTCCAGGCCGATGACCGTGGGACGGCACGTGGTGGTTACAAGCCCCCGCGTGGTCCAGCGGATTGCGTCAAACATTGCCATCGGTGTGCACCTCGTTCAGGGCTGTGGTTCCCGGGCGTTCGGAGAGCCGGTTGATCGTCGCGTGAAGCGCCGTGGTGTTGTGCACGATCTCGACGGCACCGGCCGCGTGCAGTTCGCCGTCAGGCGCAAACCCCCAGCCTACGCCGATGCAGTCCAGTCCGTTCGCAGCGGCCCCGGCGACGTCCTGTGCCCGGTCCCCCACCATCACGGCCCGGCCGGCGGCCGCAGGGTCCGCGGAAGCGAGGTCTGAGAGCGCGGCGGCGACGATGCCGGCCTTACCTTCGGGAACGGAGCCGTCGGGAACGGAGCCGTCGGGCACGGAGCCCGTTCCGGGGCTGGCGGCCTCGTCCGCGGCGGAGCCCCGGATGCTGTGGAAGAGTCCGGCGATGCCGTGGTGCGCCAGGACAGTGCGGGCAAGCCCTTCCGGCTTCTGGGTCGCGACGGCGATGGGCCGCCCCGCGGCGACGAAGTCCTCGAGGAGGCCGCGGATTCCCGGGTACAGCCTGCTCTGCGCGATTCCCGTGGATGCGTAGTGAGCACGGTAGATGCGAATGGCGTCTTCCAGCTGTGCGGCCGGAACGCCGGCGATTTCCGTCAGGGAATGGCTGAGCTTGGGCCCAATCATGGCGTCCATCCGGGACTTGTCCGGAACCGGCAGGCCAAGCTCGGTGAGGGCCGCGGCGATACCGTCGGTTATACCCCCGGCGGGATCGACAAGAGTGCCGTCAAGGTCAAAGATTACGGGCACTGTTGTATGCGTCACCGGCTTAGTTTCTCATGAGTGTGCGGTTGCCAGAAATTCGCATGCTCCTTCAGGAATACATCGGGAATACATCAGGGACTACATCACGCGATACATCAGCGGATACATCCGGTGGAGACGTCCCTGCGGGCGGGGACGCGTGCGGCGGAAGCCTACCTGGCCCGCCGCACGGTCCCTGGCGGCCGGTGTTCAGGCGAGGAGCTCGGCGAGGAACGCGGCCGTGTGGCTCTCGCTCGACTTGGCCACCTGCTCGGGGGTGCCGGAGGCGACCACACGGCCGCCACCGGACCCGCCGTCGGGGCCAAGGTCCACGATCCAGTCGGCGCTCTTGATGACGTCGAGGTTGTGTTCGATCGTGATCACCGTGTTGCCCTTCTCCACGAGGCCCTGGAGCACCATGAGGAGCTTGCGGATGTCCTCGAAGTGCAGGCCCGTGGTGGGCTCGTCCAGGACGTAGACGCTGCGGCCGTTGGAGCGTTTCTGAAGCTCGGCTGCGAGCTTCACGCGCTGGGCCTCGCCGCCGGAGAGCGTGGTGGCGGGCTGGCCCAGCCGGACGTAGCCAAGGCCGACGTCGACGAGCGTGTTGAGGTGCCGTGCGATCGGCGAGAAGGCCGCGAAGAACTCGGCCCCTTCCTCGATGGGCATGTTCAGCACGTCCGCGATGGTCTTGCCCTTGTAGTGGACCTCCAGGGTTTCGCGGTTGTACCGGGCGCCGTGGCAGACCTCGCAGGGGACGTAGACGTCCGGCAGGAAGTTCATCTCGATCTTCAGGGTGCCGTCGCCGGAGCAGGCCTCGCAGCGGCCGCCCTTGACGTTGAAGGAGAACCGGCCCGGGAGGTAGCCGCGGACCTTGGCCTCGGTGGTCTCGGCGAAGAGCTTGCGGATGTTGTCGAACACGCCGGTGTAAGTGGCCGGGTTCGAGCGCGGGGTGCGGCCGATCGGGCTCTGGTCGACGTGCACCACCTTGTCCAGGTGTTCGAGGCCCTGGACGGACTTGTGCCTGCCGGCCACCTGCTTGGCGCCGTTGAGCTTGTTGGCGAGCACCTTGTAGAGGATCTCGTTGACCAGGGTGGACTTGCCCGAGCCGCTGACGCCGGTGACGGCGGTGAAGAGGCCCAGCGGGAAACTGGCGTCGATGTTCAGGAGGTTGTTCTCCTTCGCCCCGACCACCTTGAGCTCGCGCTTCTTGTCGTATTTGCGCCGCTTCTTCGGGATCTCGATTTTCCGCCGGCCGGAGAGGTAGTCGCCGGTGAGCGAATCCGTGTTTTCCAGCAGCTCCTGGTAGGACCCGGAATGGACCACCATGCCGCCGTGCTCGCCGGCGCCCGGTCCGATGTCCACCACCCAGTCGGCCTCGTGGATGGTGTCCTCGTCATGCTCCACGACGATCAGGGTGTTGCCGAGGTCCCGGAGCCGGGTGAGTGTCTCGATCAGGCGGCGGTTGTCCCGCTGGTGCAGGCCAATCGAGGGCTCGTCGAGGACGTACAGCACGCCCACGAGGCCGGAGCCGATCTGGGTGGCCAAACGGATGCGCTGGGCTTCGCCGCCGGACAGGGTGCCGGAGGGCCGCTCCAGGTTCAGGTACTCGAGTCCGACGTCGAGGAGGAAGGTCAGGCGGGCCTGGATCTCCTTGAGGACCTGGTGGGCGATCTGGGCCTCGCGGCCGGTGAGGACGAGGTTTTCGAGGAAGTCGGCGCATTCCCGCATGGGCAGCGCGGCGACCTCGGCGATTGACTTGCCGTTGATCAGCACCGAGAGCGACGCAGGGTTCAGCCGGGCACCGTTGCAGGCCGGGCACGGGACCTGGCGCATGTATTCCTCGTAGCGGTCGCGCGCATAGTCGGAATCGGTCTCGCCATGCTTGCGGTGGACGTACTGCACGACGCCCTCAAAACCGGTGCTGTACTTGCGTTCCCGGCCGAAGCGGTTGCGGTATTGCACCACCACCTTGTGGTCCTTGCCGTGCAGGACGGTCTGCCGGACGTCGGTGTCGAGCTTCTCCCACGCCGTCGTCATGGAGAAGCCGAGTTCCTCGGCGAGACCGGCCAGCAGCCGGTTCCAGTACTCCGTGGTGGCGGTGCCCAGGGACCACGGCGCAATGGCCCCCTCGGAGAGCGAGAGCTCGGGGTTGGGGATGAGGAGTTCCTCGTCGACCTCCAGCTTGGTGCCGATGCCGCTGCACGCGCTGCAGGCGCCGAAAGGGTTGTTG
Organism: Arthrobacter sp. 05T410; assembly: GCF_056396505.1. NCBI lineage: Bacteria > Bacillati > Actinomycetota > Actinomycetes > Micrococcales > Micrococcaceae > Arthrobacter > Arthrobacter sp. 05T410. Next base: position 361,436 of record NZ_JBFTLP010000001.1, read on the forward strand.
AATGAGAAGGAGCGGGGCTCGATCTCATCGATCGCCAGGGGGTGCTCGTTGGGGCAGGCGAGGTGTTCTGAGAACGCCCTGATCCGCTCGGGATCGTCTGCTTCGAGGTCGACGAATTCGGCCAATATGCGGCCCTCCGCCAGTCCGAGGGCGGTTTCGACCGAGTCGGTCAGGCGCTGGCTGATACCTTCCTTGACCACGAGGCGGTCCACCACCACTTCGATGGTGTGCTTGAACTGCTTGCCCAGCTTCGGCGGATCACTCAGGTGGACGAGCTCGCCGTCCACCCGGGCCCGCGAGTAGCCCTTGGCGGTGAGTTCCTTGAAGAGGTCCACGAATTCGCCCTTGCGGCCGCGGACCACGGGTGCCAGCACCTGGAAGCGGGTGCCGTCCGGGAGCTCGAGCAGCTGGTCGACGATCTGCTGCGGGGTCTGCTTGGTCACGGGCTCCCCGCAGACGGGGCAGTGCGGCCGGCCCACACGGGCCCAGAGCAGGCGCATGTAGTCGTAAATCTCGGTGATGGTGCCCACGGTCGAGCGAGGGTTCTTGGACGTGGACTTCTGGTCGATGGACACCGCCGGCGAGAGGCCCTCGATGAAGTCGACGTCGGGCTTGTCCACCTGGCCCAGGAACTGCCGGGCGTAGGCGGAGAGGGATTCGACGTAGCGGCGCTGGCCCTCGGCGAAGATGGTGTCGAACGCGAGGGAGGACTTTCCGGAGCCGGACAGGCCGGTGAACACGATCATGGCATCGCGCGGCAGGTCCAGGTCCACGTTGCGCAGGTTGTGCTCGCGGGCGCCCTTGACGACGAGGCGCGTCATGTCCGGACGCTTCAGGACGGGGCGGGACGGGGCCGCATCCCGGACTGCCAGCGGCTCGACGGCGGAATGGACTTCAACGGCTGGATCTTCAGCTACAGCTTTAGGCACGAATCTAATGCTAATCGAAAACTTCTTCGAAAAACTATTCCGCGCGCCACGGGCGGCGCCGGATGTGCTATTGGCGGTCGTAGGCGGCGGCCAGCAGCTGCACGGCCTCGGCGAAACTGGCGCCCTGGGCTTTGGCGGCCGCGGCGAACTCGGCGGCGGCGGCGGACAGCGAACTCCAGGCGGCATCGCGGGCACACACAACGGTCCCGTTTCGGCCCTTCGTCACTACGACGCCGGCGGCCTCGAGTTCCTTGTAGGCCCGCGCCACGGTGTGCGGGGCCACGCCCAGTTCGCCGGCGAGGCTCCGCACGGCCGGAAGCCTGGTGCCCGGCGCGAGTGTGCCGTTGTCGGCGCGTTCGATCACGTAGAGCCGCAGCTGTTCGAAGAGCGGGACGGAGCTGGCCGGATTGGTCCGCCAGGATCCGGGAAAACGCTCCCCCACGGCGTCCGCGGGGCTCACTGTTCGGCCTCCTGGACGGCCGGGACCTGTTCGCGGCCGGCGAACTGGGCCTCGTACAAATCCTTGTAGAGCCCCTGCCGGGCCACCAGCTGCTGGTGGGTGCCGTGTTCAACGATTCGTCCGTGGTCCATGACGAGAATTAGATCAGCGTCCCGGACCGTGGACAAACGGTGCGCGATCACGAAGCTCGTGTGACCGGCCCGCAGCTGCTCCATAGCATGCCGGATCTGCACCTCAGTGCGGCTGTCGACGGAGCTCGTCGCCTCATCCAGCACCATGATGCTGCGCCCGGCGAGCTGCGCCCGTGCGATCGAGACGAGCTGGCGCTGGCCCCGGCTCAGGGAATCGCCGTCGTTGCCGAGCATCGTGGCGTAGCCGGCCGGCAGGGACCGGACAAACTGATCCACGTGGCTGGCGTGGGCCGCCGCAACGATATCGGCTTCGGCGGCGCCGGGCCGGCCGTATTCGATGTTCTCCCGGATGCTGCCGGTAAACAGCCAGGCATCCTGCAGGACGATTCCGAAGGCGCGCCGCAGCTCGTCCCGCGGGATGGTGGCGATGTCCGTCGAGTCCACCAGGATCCGGCCGGAGTCGAGTTCGTAGAAGCGCATCAGGAGGTTGACCACGGTGGTCTTGCCGGCACCGGTGTGTCCCACGATCGCCACGGTCTGTCCCGGGTCCACCGTGAAGGAGAGGTCCTTCACCACGGGGGTGCCGGGGCTGTAGCTGAAGCTGACGTGCTCGAACGTGACCCGGCCCGCCACTGCGCTGGGATCCAGCAGGTCGCCGGGCGTGCCCGGGGCAGGGGCTTTGCGTCCGTTGGAGGATTTGCGCGGGACATGGAGCTTTCGCGCGGCCGTGAAGCCTTGCAGCTTGCCGGCGCCGTTCGCCGAAACGGCCGGCACGGCGCTGTCCGCAGGGATCTCCGGGGCGTCCAGCAGCTCAAACACACGCTCCGCCGAGGCCAGGCAGGACTGCACGAGAGTCAGCATGCCGCCGATCTGGCTCACCGGCTGGCTAAAGAGACGGGAGAACTGGACAAAGGCCTGGATGCCGCCGATCGTCAAGAGCCCCGCGGTGACCTGCAGCGCCCCCACAACAGCAATTGCGATGTAGTTGAGGTTGGCGACAAACACCAGCAGCGGCTGCACGATGCCGGACAAATACTGGGCGCGGGTGCTCGATCGGGTGAGCTTCTCGTTGCGCTCCCGGAAGCTCGCCGCCGACTCTTCCTGCCGGCCGAAGGCCTTGACCACTTCATGCCCGGTGAAGAACTCTTCGAGTTGGGCAGTCAGCGCCCCGGTGCTGCTCCACTGCTCCTTGAAGTGCGCCTGGGAGTGCCGGGCCACGAGCACGGTGATCATCGTGGACACGGGCACCGAGAGGATCGCGATCAGCGCCAGCAGCGGCGAGAGCCACAGCATCATGGCGAGAGCGGCCGAGAGCATCAGGACGGCCATGATCAGCTGGTTGAGGAGCTGGTTGAGCGCCTGGGAGATATTGTCGACGTCGTTCGTGGCCCGGCTGAGCACGTCGCCGCGGCGCTGCTCCTCGAAATGGCTGGACGGCAGCACATGGAGTTTTTGTTCCACGGAGCCGCGGAGGCCGTAGCTGAGTCGCTGCACCGCGGTGGCGGTCAGGCTGCCCTGGATCCAGCTGAACAGCGACGCCCCGACGTACATGGCCGAAACGGCCAGCAGCCGCCCGGCCAGCTGTTGCTCGTCGAGGGAGCCGCCCAGGAAGCCGTCGACGACGACGTCGGTGGCGTCGCCCAGCACCTTGGGCGCCGCCACGTTGAGTGTCACGAACGCGCAGGTCGCGGCGATGACGCCGGCCATCCGCCACTTCAGCGGCAACAGCAGGCCAAGCAGCCGGGCGGCGGTGTGCCATTTGATGCGCTCCGGCACGCCGGGTCCCGCAACGGTCCCGGCGCGGTGTGCCCGCGCGCGGCTCACGGGGCTTCCTCCAGCACCAGCTGGGACGCGGCAATTTCCTGGTAGCTGGGCGAGGACTCCATGAGTTCGCTGTGCGTGCCCTGCGCGACCACCCGGCCGCTCTCCAGTACTAGGATCAGCCCGGCGTCCACGATTGTTGACACCCGCTCGGCCACGATCAGCACGGTCGCCGAGCGCAGCAGCGGCTCGATCGCCGCCCGGAGCCTGATGTCGGTGCCGTAGTCCAGAGCCGAGAAACTGTCGTCGAAGAGGTAGGCGGGGGCCCGCTTGAGCAGGGCCCGCGCGATGCACAGGCGCTGCCGTTCGCCGCCGGAGAAGTTCGTGCCGCCCTGGCTTACGGGCGTGTCGAGCCCGAGCGGCAGGGCGCGGACAAAGTCGGCGGCCTGGGCAGCTTCAAGCGCCTGCCATATTTCGGGCTCGCTCGCGGCGGGCGCCCCGAACCGGAGGTTCCCCGCGACCGTGTCCGCGAACAGGTAGGACTGCTGCGGGACTATTGCGATCAGGCCGCGCAGGTCGTCCAGGGGCATCGCCCGCACGTTCTCCCCGCCGATGCTGATCTCTCCGGCCGTCGCGTCGAGGAAACGCGGCAGCAGGTTCAGGAGTGTCGTCTTGCCGCTGCCGGTCGCGCCGATGATCGCCGTCGTGGTACCGGCCCTGGCGGTGAAGGAGACGCCGTCCAGCACGGGTGCTTCCGCGCCGGGGTAAGCGAAGGACACGTTCCGGAACTCGACAGCGCCAGAGCGGCCCGGGGCGCCGGCGACGGCGGGCGCACCGGCGGTGCCCGCCGCACTGGCCCCGCCGGCCGGAATGGTGGCAGGGGTGGCCCCGGCGGGAACGGCCGGATCCGCGATGGCCGGTTCCGTGTCCAGCACCTCGCGGATCCGTTCCGCGCAGGCCGCCGCCCGGGGGGCGGTCATGAAGACGTACATCGCCATCATGATGGCAATCAGGATCTGCAGGATGTAGGCGATGAACGCCGTCAGCGCCCCCAGCCGCATTTCGCCGGCGTCGATGCGATGGCCGCCGAACCACACCACGAACACGGAGGAGATGTTGACCACGAACATGATCATCGGCATCATCGCCGCCACCAGGAGGGCGGATTGCAGATTGTTCCGGGTGAGGTCCTTGTTGGCTTCATCGAACCGGCGGACCTCGTGGTCCTGCCGGACAAAGCCGCGGATGACATTCGCGCCGATGATCTGCTCCCGCAGCACCCGGCCGATCCGGTCCAGGAGGCCCTGGCCCTGGCGGTACAGGGGAATCAGGCGGCGGACGATCACCGTCATGATCACCGTCAGGACCGGGATCACCACAACCACAATCCAGGACAGCACCACGTCCTGGTGCACGGCCAGCACGATGCCGCCGATGAAGATCGCCGGTGCGGCAATCAGCATGATGAACACCAGGACGGCGAGGTTTTGGATCTGGGCGACGTCGTTGGTGGCACGGGTCACGAGGCTGGGCGCACCGAAAAGGCCCACCTCCTGGGAGGAGAAGGACTGCACCTTCGCGAAGAGCTCCCCGCGCAGCTGGCCGCCAATCTCCATGGCGACCACGGCGCCCAGATATCCGGCCGCGACGGCCGTGATCACCTGGACGGCAGCGATTCCGGCCATCCAGGCCCCGAGGTGGAGGATCTCCCCGGTGTCCCCGCCGATGATGCCGTCGTCGATGATCGCGGCATTCAGGGTGGGCAGGAGCAGGTTGGCGGTGGCTTGCACGAGCTGCAGCACAACGATGGCCAGCACGGTCCCTTTATGCGCGGACAACAGCCGCGACATCAGGCCTATAAGCACTGAACCTCCATTACTAGCCCAGGGCCCGGAATGGTGATCAGCCTAACGGCCGCCCCACACCGCCACGTCATTGTAAGCCCCATTCCGGAGTGCTTCGTGTCATGCGGCTGACACGCCGCCTACCCGGTCTTCTGCGCCACCGCGAACGTGCGGCGGAACGGGAAGACCGTCCCGTGCCGGCCTGCCGGATATGCGTCGTCCAGGCGTGCCGAATACTCGGCCTCGAACTCCCTGGCCTCGTCGTCGGGGAGGGCCGCGAGGACCGGCCTGAGTCCGGTTCCGCGGACCCACTCCAAAACGGGGTTGGCGCCCGGGAGCAGCTGAAGGTACGTGGTCTCCCAGGCGTCGGCGGCACAACCGGCGTCGAGCATGATCTCCAGATATTCCGCTGCCTCCCCCACCACGTCGTCGTGGCGGAGCACCCCGGCGAGCCGCCCCGCCCAGGCCGGAGAATCGGCCAGCTCCCGCATCAGGGTGTGCGACGGTGCATTGAAGTTCCCCGGCACTTGCAGCGCGAACCAGGCGCCCGGTTTGAGGGCATCGAGCCATAGGGGCAGGAGCTTTCGGTGGCCGGGCACCCACTGCAGGGCCGCGTTGGTGACCACCACGTCCGTGTCCCCGGACGGCAGCCAGTGCTCAATGTCGGCCAGCTCGTAGGAAAGATTGGCCGCCGCGGCTGCGTGGTCCTTGGAAGTGGCCAGCATTTCCGGCGACGAATCCAGACCCACCACCTGCGCGCCCGGCCAGCGGTCCGCGAGCGTCGCGGTCAGGTTGCCGGGACCGCAGCCGAGGTCCACCACGTGCCGCGGGGCTTCGGCGTGAATCCGACCGGTCAGATCAAAAAATGGTCTGTCCCGGTAGTCCCCGAACTGCACATATTTCTCCGGATCCCACTTCATGGCTGCCTCCAGTTCCCGGCACGTTGTCCTAACCGAAGCCTAGTCCCGGCCCGTGGGCCAGCCAAGGAAGCACGCCTGCGCTGCGGGCGGCTCACGGCGCGCGCCTGCACTGCGTGCGGTGCCGCGGCTACCACGCGGGCACTAAGCTGGACAGCAATGAAACTCGTTGATCAGCTCCCCGCCCCGGCCGCCCGTATCCCCGGCAGGACGGGCCTGGACCCGGACGAGCTCTACACCCGGTTTGTCGAGTGGACCGAGACCCGCGGACTGGCCCTGTACACCGCCCAGGACGAGGCCATCATGGAGCTGGCCGCCGGCTCAAACGTCATCCTGGCCACCCCGACCGGGTCCGGGAAATCCCTCGTGGCCATTGCCGCGCACTTCCAGGCCATGGCCCGCGGGCAGCGGAGCTACTACACCGCCCCGATCAAGGCCCTCGTCTCGGAAAAGTTCTTCGCCCTCTGTGAGATCTTCGGCGCCGACAACGTCGGCATGATCACCGGCGACTCCGGCGTGAACCAGGACGCCCCAATCATCTGCTGCACGGCCGAGATCCTGGCCAACATCGCCCTGCGTGAAGGTTCTGCGGCGCAGCTCGGCGCCGTGATCATGGACGAGTTCCACTTCTACTCGGACCCGCAGCGCGGCTGGGCCTGGCAGGTGCCGCTGCTTGAACTGCCCCAGGCGCAGTTCCTGCTGATGTCGGCGACGCTCGGCGATGTCAGCCGGTTCGAGGACGGCCTCAGCGACCTGACCGGCCGCACGACGACGACAGTCAGTTCCGCGGAACGCCCCATCCCGCTGCACTACTACTACGAGCAGACTCCGGTCCACGAGACGCTCGAGGAGCTGCTCGCCACCAAGCAGGTCCCGGTCTACGTGGTCCACTTCAGCCAGGTCGAGGCGATCGACCGGGCCCAGAACCTGATGAGCATCAACGTCTGCACCCGCGAGGAAAAAGACAAGATCGCCGAGCTCATTGCCGGGTTCCGCTTCGCCGCAGGCTTCGGCAAGACCCTTAACCGCCTGGTCCGGCACGGGATCGGCGTTCACCACGCCGGCATGCTGCCGAAGTACCGCCGGCTGGTCGAACAGCTTGCCCAGGCCGGTCTGCTGAAGGTCATCTGCGGCACGGATACGCTCGGGGTGGGCATCAACGTGCCCATCCGCACCGTGCTGCTGACGGCACTGAGCAAATACGACGGCGTCCGCACCCGTCTGCTGAACTCCCGTGAGTTCCACCAGATCGCCGGGCGCGCCGGCCGCGCCGGCTATGACACCGCAGGAACCGTGGTGGTCCAGGCCCCGGAGCACGTGACGGAAAACGTGAAGGCGATGGCCAAGGCCACGGCCAAGTTCGGCGACGACCAGAAGAAGCTGCGCCAGGTGGTCAAGAAGAAGCCCCCGGAAGGCTTCGTGTCCTGGGGCGAACCGACGTACAAGCGGCTGGTCGAGTCCGTTCCGGATCCGCTGACGTCGAGTTTCACCGTGACGCATGCGATGCTGATGAACCTGATGGAACGCCCCGGCGACCCGTTCCAGGCCGCCCGCCGCCTGCTCACCGAGAACCACGAGACCCGTCCGGCCCAGCTGCGGCTCATGAAGAAGGCCCTGGGAATCTACCGCGAGCTGCTCGCGGCCGGCGTCGTGGAGCGGATCCCGGCCGGGGAGCAGGGTGCTGACGGCCGCACGGTCCGGCTCACGGTCCATCTGCAGGCAAACTTTGCCCTCAACCAGCCGCTGTCCCCGTTCGCGCTGGCGGCGCTGGAGCTGCTGGACCCGGAGTCGCCGTCGTATGCCCTGGACGTGGTGTCGGTGATCGAGGCCACCTTGGAGAAGCCGCGGCAGATCCTCTCGGCACAGCAGAAGAAGGCGCGCGGCGAGGCGATCGCAGCGATGAAGGCCGACGGCATCGAGTACGACCAGCGGATGGCGATGCTCGAGGAGGTCACCTACCCGCAGCCGCTCGCCGGGATCCTCGGCGAGGCGTTCGACGTCTACCGCAAGGCCGCGCCCTGGGTCGGCGACTTCGAGCTCGCGCCCAAGTCCGTGGTCCGGGACATGTACGAGCGTGCCATGAACTTCGGCGAGTTCGTCCAGTTCTACGGCCTCGCCCGCTCGGAGGGGATCGTGCTGCGCTACCTCGCCGACGGTTTCAAGGCGCTCCGCCAGACGGTCCCGCAGGATGCCCTCCGTGAGGACCTCGAAGACCTCATCGCCTGGCTGGGCGAACTGGTCCGGCAGGTGGACTCCAGCCTGCTGGACGAATGGGAAGAGCTCACATCCGGCGCGGCGCCCACACCGCATGACGCTCCGCCGCCCCCGCCGCCGTCGCTGACCTCCAACATCCGGGCCTTCCGGGTGATGGTGCGCAACGAGATGTTCCGCCGCGTGGAGCTGTTCGCCGATGAGGCCGCCACCGCCCTGGGCGAGCTCGACGCCGGCTCCGGCTGGGACGCCGAGCGCTGGGAAGATGCCCTCGATGACTACTTTGATGAGCACAACGACATCGGTACCGGACCGGACGCCCGCGGTCCCGGGCTGCTGATCATCACCGAGGAACCCGGGGTGTGGAAGGTGCGGCAGATCTTCGATGACCCCGCCCGCAACCACGACTGGGGCATCTCCGCCGACGTGGACCTGGCGGCCTCGGACGAGTCCGGGACCGCCGTCGTCCGCGTCACGGACGTCAACCGGCTCTAGGCGGGACGGCACGGGGGGCTGGCCTGCACGAGGGCGGACGCCGGGCCTGGACGGCGCCGGGCCGGCGCCGTCGCCCCAGCCTGGGCCTTCGCGCCGCGGGTAAACTCGGACAATGAGTGTAATCCGGCCTGCCACAGCGCTTGACGTCCCTGCCATCCTGCAGATGATCCACGACCTCGCCCTCTACGAGAAGGAACCGGACGCAGTCCGGAACACCCCCGAGATGCTCACCGAGGTCCTTTTCGGCGAGCATCCCAAGGTCTTCGCCACCATGGCGGAGAACTCCGCGGGCGAGGTCCGCGGCTTCGCCCTCTGGTTCCTGAACTACTCCACGTGGGAGGGCGTCCACGGGATCTACCTCGAGGACCTCTACGTCCGGCCGGAGGCCCGCGGCGAGGGCCACGGCAAGGCACTGCTGCAGCACCTGGCAGCGACCGCTGTCGACCGGGGCTACGCGCGCGTCGAATGGAGTGTCCTGGACTGGAACGAGCCCTCCATCAACTTCTACAAGAACCTCGGCGCTTCGCCGATGGAGGAATGGTCCACCTTCCGCCTCACCGGAGCGGCGCTGACGGCCTTCGGCAGCCGCCCGGCAGTTGCCGGCGCCGGCTCCCCTGCCGGCTCCAGCTCCAGTTCCCGCGAGGCGGCCACCCGTGGCTGATCTCCCAATGACGGGGCTCATGGGAGCCTCCCTGCTGGAGACTGCAACCAGCGCCGGGCGCAAGGTTCCGCACAGCGTCCGGGCACGACACACCTACCGGGGAATGCGGACCGCGGAACACTACTTCCAGGTCCCCCTTGACCACTTCAGCGAGGCGGGGCGCCGCGGCGAAACCATCTCCGTGTTCGCCCGCGAGTACGTGTCCACCGAACACAGCGAGGCAGAGGCCGCCGGGCTGCCCTGGCTGCTTTTCCTGCAGGGCGGTCCCGGCGGGCGTGGAAACCGGTTCCCGTCGCTGGGCGGCTGGAGCAAGGCCGCCGCGAAGGACTTCCGGATCCTCATGCTGGACCAGCGCGGCACCGGCCTGTCCTCGCCCGTCGACCGCAACACGCTGCCGCTGCGCGGCACCGACGCGGAGCAGGCTGACTACCTGACGCACTTCCGCGCCGACTCGATCGTTGCCGACGCCGAAGCGATCAGGGCAGCCCTGGACTCCGCCCCCTGGACCATCTACGGCCAGAGCTACGGCGGTTTCTGCGCGCTCAGCTACCTTTCCTTCGCCCCCGAGGGGCTGCGCGAGGTCCTCGTGACGGGCGGGCTGGCCCCGCTGGGCGGCTCCGCCGACCGAGTGTACCGGGCCACGTTCCAGCGGGTCGCGGCCCGGAACGCCGAATACTTTGACTGGTATCCCGAGGACCGGGCCGCCGTCACCCGGATCGCCCGGCACCTGCGGGAAACGGAGGAGGTGCTGCCCGACGGCGGCCGGCTCACGGTGGAACGGTTCCAGATGGTGGGCTCGTTCCTGGGCGGCAACACCCGGGTGGACGCACTGCACCACCTGCTCGAGGACGCCTTCGTGGCCACACCGGGCGGCGACCGTCTCTCGGACACCTTCCTGGAGCAGGTCCGGGGCCTCGTGTCCCGGGCCGCGAACCCGTTGTACGCGTTGATGCACGAATCTATTTACGCCCAGGACGGTGCCACCAACTGGGCCGCCTGGCGCGTGCTGGAGGAAGTCCCCGAGTTCCGCCCCGACGCCGGCGAACCGCTTCTGACCGGGGAAATGGTGTACCCCTGGTATTTCGAGCAGGACCCGGCCCTGCACCCGCTGCAGGACGTGGCCCGGCTCCTGGCCGAAATGGACGGCTGGGCACCCCTCTACGACCCGGAGCGCCTGGCGCTGAACACCGTGCCCGTCGCCGCGGCCGTCTACACCGACGACATCTACGTGGACCGGGAGCTGTCCCTGGAGACGGCGGCCGCGGTCCGGGGCCTGCAGGTCTGGGAAACCGGCGACTTCCACCACGACGGCATCGCGGACGACGGCGAGGCGATCTTCGGGCGCCTGCTGGGGATGGCACGTTCCGCCCGACGGTGACCCGGGCGCGGCCAGGCACGGGCCCGGGCCGATGGCGCCCGGCTTAGCAGGTACTGCTTAAACAGGTACGGCGCCGGACCCGTGAGGGTCCAGCGCCGTACTGCTATGTGCCGCGAGGTGTGTCCTGCACTCTCACCCCGGCGGTTTGGTACTAGTCGACGTCGCTCAGGCTCTTGCGGGAGTCCTCTTCCAGCCGGGCATCCAGCTTCGACTTGGACGCCTTGGAGCTCATGAGGCTGGCGACCACCGCGACGACGATGGTGCCGATGATCACACCGAGCGAGACGTAGGTGGGGATCTCGGGGGCCCATTCGATGTGCTGGCCGCCGTTGATAAAGGGCAGCTCGTTGACGTGCATGGCGTGCAGGACCAGCTTCACACCGATGAACGCCAGGATCACGGACAGGGCGTGCTTGAGGTAGATGAGCCGGTTCATGAGGCCGCCGAGCAGGAAGTAAAGCTGGCGCAGCCCCATGAGGGCAAAGATGTTGGCGGTGAAGACAATGAAGGCGCTCTGGGTGAGGCCGAAAATGGCCGGAATGGAGTCGACAGCGAAGAGCAGGTCCGTCATGCCGATGGTCACGAAGACGATCAGCATCGGGGTGAACACCTTCTTGCCGTCGACGACGGTGCGGAGCTTGCCGCCGTCGAACTTCTCGGACATCGGCAGGACCCGGCGGATCCGGGCGATCAGCGGGTTTTCCTTGTCTTCCTCGTCCTCGCCCTCGTCCTGGGCCTGCTTCCAGGCGGTCCAGAGCAGGAAGGCGCCGAAGATGTAGAAGACCCAGCTGAACTGCTCGATCACGATCGCGCCGAGCATGATGAAGATGCCGCGGAGGATCAGGGCGATGATGATGCCCACCATGAGCACTTCCTGCTGATACTTTCTCGGTACCGAGAAGCGCGCCATGATGATGATGAAGACGAACAGGTTGTCGATGCTCAGGCTGTATTCGGTCACCCAGCCGGCGATGAACTGGCCGCCGAATTCCGGGCCGGTGAAGGCGAACATGGCGCCGGCGAAGACCAGGGCCAGGGCCACGTAGAACGCGACCCACAGTCCGGCTTCTTTCATGGAGGGCTCATGCGGGCGTTTGAGGACCATCAGCAGGTCGATGGCCAGAATGACGCCGAGGACGACAAACGAGCCGATCTCGAACCACAGGGGAAGCTCGGGCACGGGGGAAATACCTTTCGTAGGGTACAGCTCAGCGGTGTAAGTCTCTCCGACCGCCGGCGCATGACGCTGCCTGGCTGCCCGCTACGCCCGGCGCGGCATCGTAGCCGTGCGTGTTGACGATCGTAGCGTTTGGGATACTCCCCTACGTTTGACCGAGTTTACCCTAGGCGTGCCCCGCGGATTGCATTTGCCGCAGTTCCTTCTTCAATTCCCCCACCTCGTCGCGCAGCCGGGCGGCCAGTTCGAACTGCAGCTCCCCGGCTGCGGCGTGCATCTGTTCGGTCAGCTGTTCGATCAGCCCGACGAGGTCCTCGGCCGGCGCGGCGGCGAGCCCGTCCGTACGGATGAGCGAGGTGCCCTTGCCCTTGCCGCGGTTCTTCCCGGCCGCGGCCAGCAGCTCGCGGGTGTCCGCGTCTTCCTTGGCCAGCTGGTCGGTGATGTCCGCGATCTTCTTTCGAAGCGGCTGGGGATCGATCCCGTTCTCCGTGTTGTAGGCCACCTGGATGGCGCGGCGGCGGTTGGTCTCGTCGATGGCATGGGCCATCGAATCGGTGATCCGGTCCGCGTACATGTGCACCTGGCCGGAGACGTTTCGGGCGGCACGCCCGATGGTCTGGATCAGGGATGTCGAGGAGCGCAGGAAGCCTTCCTTGTCCGCGTCCAGGATGCTGACCAGCGACACCTCCGGGAGGTCCAGACCTTCACGGAGCAGGTTGATGCCGACGAGGACGTCGAAGACACCCATCCGCAGTTCGCGCAGGAGTTCCACGCGGCGGAGGGTATCGACGTCGGAGTGCAGGTATTCCACCTTCACACCATGGCCCAGCAGGTAGTCCGTCAGGTCCTCGGCCATCCGCTTGGTCAGGGTGGTGACCAGGACCCGCTCGTTCTTCGCGGTCCGGGTCCGGATTTCGCCCAGCAGGTCATCGATCTGCCCCTTCGTGGGCTTGACGACGACCTCGGGGTCGATCAGGCCGGTGGGGCGGATGATCTGCTGGACGAAGCCGTCGGACTTGCCGAGCTCGTACTTGCCCGGCGTCGCGGACAGGTAGACGGTCTGGCCCACGCGGTCCTGAAACTCGTCCCATTTGAGCGGGCGGTTGTCCATCGCCGAGGGCAGCCGGAAGCCGTGGTCCACGAGATTCCGTTTGCGGGACATGTCGCCCTCGTACATGGCGCCGATCTGCGGCACTGTGACGTGGGATTCATCGATCACCAGGAGGAAGTCGTCCGGGAAGTAGTCGATCAGGCAGTGCGGCGCGGTCCCGCGGGCCCGGCCGTCGATGTGCGAGGAATAGTTCTCGATGCCGTTGCAGAACCCCATCTGCTGCATCATTTCCAGGTCATAAGTGGTGCGCATCCGGAGCCGTTGGGCCTCGACCAGCTTGTTCTGGCTTTCCAGCACGGCGAGGCGCTCGGCCAGTTCGTCTTCGATCCGCTTGATCGCCCGGCCCATCCGTTCCGGACCGGCGACGTAGTGCGAGGCGGGGAAGACGTACATTTCGTTCTCGTCCCGGAGCACTTCGCCGGTCAGCGGGTGCAGGGTCTGGATATTTTCGATCTCGTCACCGAAAAACTCGATCCGGATCGCCAGTTCCTCGTACATCGGGATGATTTCCACGGTGTCCCCGCGGACCCGGAACGTGCCGCGGTGGAAGTCCATGTCGTTGCGGGTGTACTGCATGGAGACGAACTTCCGGAGCAGGTCGTCACGGTTCATCTCCGCCCCCTTGCGGAGGGTCACCATCCCGGCGATGTATTCTTCCGGGGTGCCGAGGCCGTAGATGCAGGAGACGGTGGCAACCACGATCACGTCGCGGCGGGTCAGCAGCGCGTTGGTGGCGGAGTGGCGGAGCCGTTCGACTTCCTCGTTGACGGAGGAGTCCTTCTCGATGAAGGTGTCCGTCTGGGCGACGTAGGCCTCCGGCTGGTAGTAGTCGTAGTAGGACACGAAGTATTCCACCGCGTTGTTCGGCAGCAGTTCGCGGAATTCGTTGGCCAGCTGCGCGGCGAGGGTTTTGTTCTGCACCATCACCAGGGTGGGCCGCTGGACCTGCTCGATCAGCCAGGCCGTGGTCGCGCTCTTACCGGTACCGGTGGCGCCAAGCAGCACGACGTCTTTTTCGCCGTTCTTGATGCGCTCGGTCAGCTCTGCGATGGCGGCCGGCTGGTCACCCGCCGGCTGGAACTCACTGATGACCTCGAAGGGCGCCACGACGCGGTTGATTTCCTGGGCAAGACTCATGTACCTAATCTACCGCCGGGCTGTGACAGGATGCCCTGATTCAGCTTTGGGCGGTACCGTGGCCGGCGGTTGGTGCCGTTGCGGTGGCGCCGCCGCCGGTGCCGGCACCGGCGTCGTCTGCTCCGGCGTCGTCCGCGTACGACGGCGGTTGCCATCCCGTGCGCTGCACCCACGCTTCCATCCGGGGCCAGGCATACTCGGTGAACCAGCCCTCCTTGTCGGCCGCGTAGCCGGCGGTGGACTTGTCGACGCCGTGCAGCCCGGCGACCCGTTGCTTTTCGGCGACATAGTCCGCCCGGGCTTCGGGATCGGCGCGCAGCCAGTCGCGGAAGCACAGCGCGTACCGCCAGCCCGGCGAGCCGGCCGCGCGGAGGTGGAGATTCACCGGCCGGCCGGGGTCGGCGTTGCCGTGCAGCCTCTTGCCCCAGTCGGCAGGGTCCGGGTGCGAGGGCTTCGGGTTGTCGGCGATGATGCCGGGCCAGCGCGGGAATCCTGCGTCGGCCAACAGCGGCGCGATCCGGTCCGCGGCGTCGAGGTCCCGGACGCTGAGCTGGAGGTCGATCACATCTTTGGCGTCGAGGCCAGGGACGGCCGTGGACCCGAGGTGGTCGACGGCCAGGACATCCTGCGGGACCGCTGCCCGCAGCCGGGCGATCAGCCGGGCGGCCTGCGCGGCCCAGGCCGGATCGGCCGGGGCGAGGACCGGCCCCGCCGTCCGCGGGGCGATCCTCTGCTCCTTGAGGTTCAATGCGAACGGCCTGACCCGCTCCTCCCACAGCGCGTCGACCGCGTGCCGGAGGTCCTCCGGGGTGCCCGAGTTATCCAGCACGACGTCCGCGGCGGCCAGCCGGTCCTCGCGGCCCGCCTGGGCTGCCATCCGGGCGCGCGCCTCGTCGGCGGTCATGTTGCGGTGTTCGGCCATGCGGCGGACCCGGACGTCGTCGGGGGCATCCACCACGACCACCAGATGGAAGTTCTTCCCTTGCCCGGTTTCGACCAGGAGCGGGATGTCCTGGACCACGACGGCGCCGGCCGGGGCGGCCGCGACCATTGCCGCGGCGCGCTCCCGCACCAAGGGGTGGACGATGCCGTTCAGTGCGGCCAGGCGCTCCGCATCACCGAAGACAAGGGCACCCAGCCGGGCCCGGTCCAGCCGGCCTTCCGGGGTCAGGACGGCGGCACCGAAGGTCTCCACCACACTGGCCAGCCCGGGCGTACCAGGTTCCACGACCTCCCGGGCCAGCGCGTCGGCGTCGACAAGCACTGCTCCGAGGTCGCGCAGTCGCACGGCAACCATGGACTTCCCTGAGGCGATTCCGCCGGTCAACCCGATCTTCAACACCTCACCAGACTAAACTGAACCGGTGGCAGATGCGGCGGAATCCCCCGAGAGCAGGACGGCCGTCTACACCACCCTCGCCGCGGGGCCCGGGTTTCGGCACGAAATCGAGGTCAAGCGGTCCCGTTTCATCACCGTGCTGGCCCGCACGGCGGACGAGGACGCCGCCCGGGCCGTCCTCGGCAGCTTGCGCCGGGAATTCCATGACGCCCGGCATCACTGCTTCGCCTTCGTGCTCGGCCCCGACCGGGACATCCAGCGGTCCAACGACGACGGCGAGCCGTCCGGCACCGCGGGCATCCCCATGCTCGAGGCGCTGCTGAAGCGGGAGACCGCACCCGGCGTCGCCGATCTCAGCGACGTCGCCGTCGTCGTCGTGCGCTATTTCGGCGGCATTCTCCTGGGTGCCGGCGGCCTGGTGCGGGCCTATTCCGAATCGGTGTCCGGAGCGCTGGAGCTTGCTCCCCTCGTGCGGCGCCGCCGGTTGCGCATTTGCTCGGTGCCCGTCCAGCACGCCGTGGCCGGGCGGCTCGAGAACGATCTGCGCGCCGCGGGGTATGTCATGGCCGAAACCCGTTACGAGGCGCAGACTACTGTCCTGAGGCTGGCGCTGCCGGATGATCCGGAAGAACTGGCCCGGGCCGCGGACCGCGTGGCCGCCATGTCGGCCGGGAGCGCGTCGCTGCTGCCCGGAGAAACGGAGTGGATCGATGTGCCCATCAGCTGAGCCCGTGCCCGCGGTCGCGCTGCTCGACGTTAGCGAGGACGTGCTGGAACAGCTCCTGGAAGTTGCGCTCCGGGACGCCGACGCCGACGAGGTCACCCCGCCGCTGGGCACGACCGCCGGCTGGAACACCGACCGGATCAGCTGGTTCCGCGAATTCCACCGCGCCGCCGCAGCCGGCCTGGACGGTCCCGCGGGGCAGAAGACGTGGGCCATCAGCTGCGACGGGCAGATGGCAGGGTCCGTGCGCCTCAAGCGGATGGACACGGCACCGGCAGCAGCGGATAAGGGCTTGGCCTGTGGTGGCGCCGAGGCTGTTGGTGCCGCCGGGGCTGTTGCGGGGGGTGGCGGCTGGGCTGTTGCGGGGGGTGGTGGCTACGCCGGGCCGAGTGATGGCGCCGAAGCTGGTGCAGGTGGTGGCGCCGGGGCTGTTGCGGGGGGTGGTGGCTACGCCGGGCCGAGTGATGGCGCCGAAGCTGGTGCAGGTGGCGGCCGGGCGCTGGAAACCGGCATCTGGCTCGCCCGGAGCTTCCGCGGTCGGGGTGTGGGCCGCGAGGCGCTGCGCCTCGTAAAGGCTCGCGCCGCGTCAACCGGGGCAGCCGTCCTGGTGGCCGAGACGACCGCCGGCAACGTGGGAGCCCTCGCGTTGCTGAAGTACGCGGGCGCCGAACTGGTGACCGGTGCCGCCTCGCAGACGCACACGGTGCCGGTCATAGCGAAGATCCCGCTGCGCTGACGGCATGGCATCCGGGCCGGTTCCGGGCTCCCTCCCACCATTGGACATGCCCTCCGTCGTCAGCGCCTGGCTGCCGTCACGGAGCCTACATTCCATGGCGCGGCCCAGTGCTTCCACCTGACAAGCAGGAAGCGCGTGCAACGGCAGCCCGGTGCCCAGGGCCAGGAATGGGCATGTCCGGCGGCCATGGCACGATGCGGACACCCGGCGCTGGACATGTCCCGCGCCCGGGGCCAGGGCTGGGCACAATCCGCAAATCCATGGCCCGGCTCGAAAAGTGGGCATGTCCCCGGTGGGAGGGCTTCAAAAATGGGCATGTCCGGTGGTCCGGGCGCCCGCGGGGCATATCCGGCACCAGGGCATGGCGCCGGCCTCCCCGCACTGGACATGTCCCGCGCCCAGGGCCAGGACTGGGCACAATCCTCAAATGTCCACGGCCCGGCTCGAAAAATGGGCATGTCCCCGGAGGGAGGGCTTCAAAAATGGGCATGTCCGGTGGTCCGGGCGCCGCGGGGCATGTCCGGCGCCACGGCATGGCGCGGGCCTCCCGGCACTGGACATGTCCCGCGCACGGGGCCAGGACTGGACACAATCCACAAATGTCCAAGGGCCGGCTCGAAAAATGGGCATGTCCCCGGAGGGAGGGCTTCAAAAATGGGCATGTCCCCTCGGGGCACACAAAAAGGTGGCCGCCCCCGAGGGGACGGCCACCTTCAAGCTACAAACTGCCTGGCCTCAGGGAGCTGACTCCTTGAGGAACGCGGGCAATTAGTTGCCGGTCAGCTTCTCGCGCAGAGCGGCAAGAGCCTCGTCCGAAGCAAGCGTGCCTGCACCGGTCTCGGCTGCAGCCGGCTCGGAGGAGTAGCTGGTGGTGCCGGAATCGCTCTCGCCGGACGTTGCAGCTGCAGCGTCGTCGGCAGCGTGCTGGGCAACCTGCTTCTTGTGTGCTTCCCAGCGGGTCTGGGCGTCAGCGTACTGCTGCTCCCAGGCTGCGCGCTGGTTCTCGTAGCCTTCAAGCCACTCGTTGGACTCCGGGTCGAAGCCCTCCGGGTACTTGTAGTTGCCCTCTTCGTCGTACTCTGCGGCCATGCCGTAGAGAGCCGGATCGAATTCGGTGCTGTCGGCGTCGACGCCCTCGTTGGCCTGCTTGAGGGAGAGCGAGATGCGGCGGCGCTCGAGGTCGATGTCGATGACCTTGACGAACAGCTCGTCACCAACGGAGACAACCTGCTCGGCCAGCTCAACGTGGCGCACGGCGAGCTCGGAGATGTGGACCAGGCCTTCGATGCCGTCTTCAACGCGAACGAACGCGCCGAACGGAACGAGCTTGGTGACCTTACCCGGAACAACCTGGCCGAGGGCGTGGGTGCGGGCGAAGGTCTGCCACGGATCTTCCTGCGTAGCCTTGAGCGACAGGGAGACGCGCTCGCGGTCCAGGTCGACCTCGAGAACCTCGACGGTGACTTCCTGGCCAACTTCGACAACCTCGGACGGGTGGTCGATGTGCTTCCAGGACAGCTCGGAAACGTGAACCAGGCCGTCTACGCCGCCCAGGTCCACGAAGGCACCGAAGTTGACGATGGAGGAAACGACGCCGGGACGGACCTGGCCCTTTTCCAGCTTGTTGAGGAACGTGGAGCGGACCTCGGACTGAGTCTGCTCGAGCCATGCACGGCGGGACAGCACAACGTTGTTGCGGTTCTTGTCCAGCTCGATGATCTTGGCTTCGATCTGCTGACCGATGTACGGAGCGAGGTCGCGCACACGGCGCATCTCGACGAGGGATGCGGGCAGGAAGCCGCGCAGACCGATGTCGAGGATAAGACCACCCTTGACAACCTCGATGACGGTACCGGTGACAACACCGTCTTCTTCCTTGACCTTCTCGATGTCGCCCCAGGCACGCTCGTACTGAGCACGCTTCTTGGAGAGGATCAGGCGGCCTTCTTTGTCTTCCTTGGTGAGCACCAGGGCTTCGACCTGATCGCCAACGGAGACGACGTCTCCGGGGTCAACGTCGTGCTTGATGGAAAGCTCGCGGGAGGGAATGACACCTTCGGTCTTGTAACCGATGTCGAGCAGGACTTCGTCGCGGTCGACCTTGACGACGGTACCTTCGACGAGGTCTCCGTCGTTGAAGTACTTGATGGTGGCGTCGACAGCTGCGAGGAAGTCCTCAGCGGTACCGATGTCGTTAATGGCGACTACGGGGGTACCGGGCTTCTCGGTGGAGGTGATGGTCATGTAGTAGGGGCTCCGTTGTGGATAGTGAGTCGGTCAGGCAAACCGCTTCGCCGGCATTATGGAATGCAGGCCAAGAGCACGGCGTCACAGCAAGCGTTCCGCCGGGTCATCCTGATTTTGTGGATTGTAGATGCGCGCACGTAGTACGCGCCTGTTTAGTCTAGTCGTTTACGCGAACGCCGGTCAAAGCGCACGGGGCCGTCCGTGTCGCCTTCGGCGCCGAAATCGGACCGGAGGCCTAGAAGTGCGTGAGGCAGTGCGGTGAACGTTCGACGGCGAACATGAGCCGCGCCGTCAGCGCCGCCCCGGCGGTGTGCTCGGTGATCCGGCCGGCAGCTTTCAGCGTCACGGGACAAACGGCGCCCAGATAGATGGAGCCGAGGTCCGCGACATCAAGGGAAAGGTCCGGCTCAGCCCCCGGAGCCGGCCTCACCGTGGACTCTCCCCCGCTGACTGTGAGCGCGAAGGTACCGGCCGCGAAGCCGAGACTGTCCCTGACCGCGAGAACGACCGTCCCGTCGGCCGAGTAGCGCCGGGCCCCCAGCACCCGGGCCGGGTCCAGGACGCGCAGCCACAGCATGTCGCGGTGGTCCGATGCCTCGACGCATCGCGGGTCCTCCAGCGCCCAGGTCAGGGGGTCGTCCACCGGTGCATCCTGCCAGCTGATCCTGTCCACGAGGTCGATGCTGCCCAGGAACTGCCAGAGTTCCAGGTACGCGGCGTCATTCGCGGCCACGAGGTCCACGATCTCCATGGTGTACGGCTTGGCGTCCCACCCGGCGAATTTATAGGACACGTAGCCGTCCACGGTTCCGGCGGCGTCGTAGTGCAGGGCGCAGCGGATTGCCTCGTCCTCGCTGCCGTCCCGGCCGAGCATGCCCGAAGACCGCAGCCGGTACGCTTCCTGCCGCGAGATCGATCCGGGCATGGACGCGTGGACCCGGCCAAAAACCTCGGGGGCCAGTTCCAGCAGGACCTTGCGGTCCGCAATCTCCACGGTGCCGGCGGGCGCATGGCGCAGCCGGAAGCGCGGCCCGGTGTCGACCTTGATGCTGCGCTCGAAGGTGGCCACACCGTAACCGAACCGCCCGTAGATCGAGGCCTCCGAGGCGGTCAGTGCCGCCAGCGCGACGCCGTCCGCCTTCGCCGCGGCAAGGTCCTCGGTCATCATCCGCCGCAGCAGTCCCTGCCGGCGGTGGGTCCCGCGCACCGTGACGGCCGTGACCAGCTGGGCTTCGAGCTGACGGCCGTAGCCGATGTTCAGGTCCTTGCGCAGGGTGGCGAAGGTCGCCACCGGGACGTCGGCAGCCAGCGAGTGGGCCGCGACGCCGTCGGCCTGGTAAACGCCGGTCATTTCACGGTTGTCCACGCGATACATGGCCATGATCTTGTCCGCGAAGTCGTCTTTGCGCGGCTCGTCGTAGAAGCCGATCCCGACCCCGCGCAGCCACGCCGTGCCTTGCGCGTAATCCGCCTCGTCCTTCGCGACCGCGCGGAACCGCCTGAGCTCGTACTTATCTGCCACGTACTTCTCCCCCTGAGAATCCCGGGTCCCGGCATAGCCGGAACGAATACTGCCCGACCGAAACCTTGCCGGTTCCGGTCCAGCTTTAGTGCCCCGCCTCGTACCAGCTGGAGCCAATGCCGATCTGGACGTCCAGCGGAACGCTGAGGTCCGCGGCCGAGCCCATTTGCTCGGTCACCAGCTTCTCCACGGCCTCGCGCTCACCCGCGGCGACTTCGAGGACAAGTTCATCATGGACCTGCAGGAGCATGCGCGATTTCAGGCCCCGTGCCGCCAGTTCCGCGTGCACACCCAGCATGGCGCGCTTGATGATGTCAGCCGCCGATCCCTGGATGGGCGAGTTCAGCGCGATGCGCTCCGCATTCTCACGCAGCTGGCGGTCGGTGCTGGTCAGGTCCGGGAGGTAGCGCCGGCGCCCCTCGATGGTGGCGGTGTAGCCGTCGATCCGGGCCTGGTCCACCACGCCGCGAAGGTAGTCGCGGACGGCGCCGAACCGGTCGAAGTAGTCCTTCATGAGGGTCCGCGCCTCGTCGACGGAGATCTCCAGCTGCTTGGACAGACCGAACGAGGTCAGCCCGTACGCGAGGCCATAGGACATCGCCTTGACCTTGGACCGCATGGCGCTGGTCACCTGGTCGGTGGGCACATGGAAAATGTTAGAGCCCACGAACCGGTGGAGGTCTTCGCCGTCCTTGTAGGCCTGGATCAGGCCGGCGTCGCCCGAGAGGTGCGCCATGATGCGCATTTCGATCTGCGAGTAGTCCGCGGAGAGCAGGCACTCGTAGCCCTCGCTGACCACAAAGATGCCGCGGACGCGCCGGCCTTCCTCGCTGCGGATGGGGATGTTCTGCAGGTTGGGGTTGTTGGAGGAGATCCGGCCCGTGGCTGCGACGTTCTGCGCGTACGTGGTGTGGATCCGGCCGTCTTCCGTGACGGACTTCTTCAGCGACTCCAGCATCTGGCGCAGCTTCGACGACTCCCGGTGCGCCATGAGCTGGACCAGGAATTCGTGCCCGGTCTTTTCCAGCAGGTTTTTGAGTGACGCGGCGTCGGTGGTGTAGCCGGACTTGATTTTCTTGGTCTTCGGCAACTGCAGTTCGTCGAACAGCACGGTCTGGAGCTGCTTCGGCGAACCGAGGTTGACCTCGTGGCCGATCGCGGCGAACGCCAGCTCCTGGGCGTTGTCGATCACCTTGGCGAGATCCGACAGCTGCTCGTCCATGCGGGGCATGTCGATGGCGATTCCCGCGAGTTCCATATCGGCGAGGACGCGGCTGACGGGCAGTTCCAGCGTGGTGAGCAGGTCCTGCGCTTTGCGTTCCGTCAGTTCTGATTCGAAGAAGCGGCTCAGGGCCTGCACGACGGCGGCGACGTGGACCAGCGCGCCCGCAGCGGCGGCGTCGTCGCCGTCGAACGCCAGCTCAAGCTGGCCTTCCTTGGCGGCCTCCGTGGAAACCGCGATGTTGAGGTGATGCTGTGCCAGCTCCGCAAGCTCGTAGCTGCGGCGGTCCGGCTGGATGAGGTAGCCGGAGATCGAGGTGTCATCCACCACGCCTTCCAGTTCCAGGCCGCGCGCGGTCAGGGCCTTCAGGGCAGCCTTGAACCCGTGCATGACCTTCGGTGCGTGGGCGTCGCGCAGCCATGCGGCCAGAACGTTTTCGGCGGCGGCGTCCTGGCTGGCCAGGTCGATATAGACGGCAGCGTCGTCGCGGACGATCGCCACCGCTGCGGCGTCCTCGCCGATCCGGCCGGGCACAACGTCGACCGCCACAGCGGAGCGCTTGCCGGCACCGGCCTCGAGGAACGCGCCAAGTTCGGCTGCGTCCGCCGGGATCACGAAGTCCGGGATGTCGAGGCTTTCCCGCTCGGCTTCGGTGACTTCACTGCCGTAGAGGGCAAAGAGCCGGGTCCGGATGGTCTTGAATTCCAGGGCGTCGAACAGCTCCTCGAGGGCGGCCTGGTCCGGCCGCGGGTCCGCGAGCTCGTCCAGCGTCACTGGCAGATCCAGGTCGGTGTGCAGCCTGTTGAGGCGCCGGTTGCGCTTGACGTCGTCAACGTATTCGCGCAGGGAGTCCCCCACCTTCCCGCCGATCGCGTCGAGGTTCTCCAGGACCCCCTCCAGTCCGCCGTAAAGGTTGATCCACTTCGCTGCCGTCTTGGGGCCGACGCCGGGAACACCGGGGAGGTTGTCCGCGGATTCCCCCACCAGGGCGGCGAGGTCCGAGTACTGGGCCGGGCTGACGAAGTACTTCTCCTGGATGGCGTCCGCGTCCATGCGGGGAATATCGCTGACACCCTTCTTGGGGTACAGGACGAAAACGTTGTCGGTGATGAGCTGGAAGGCGTCGCGGTCGCCTGAGACCAGCAGCACTTCGTAACCGGCCTTTTCCCCCATTGCGGCGAGGGTGGCCAGGATGTCGTCAGCTTCCCAACCGGGCATTTTGATGGTCTTGATGCCCCAGGCGCCCATGACCTTGTCGATGAGGTCGATCTGGCCGCTCATTTCCCGCGGGGTCTCGTTGCGTCCGCCCTTGTACTCGCTGTACTCGGCCTTGCGGTGCGTCGTGTCATCGGAGACGTCGAAGGCGACCGCCACGTGGGTGGGCTTTTGCTCCTTGATCAGGTTGATCAGCATGGACGTGAAGCCGTGGACGGCGTTCGTGTGCTGGCCCGTGGCGGTGGAGAACTTGTCCGCGGGCAGGGCGAAGAACGCCCGGAACGCCATGGAGTGCCCATCGAGGACGAGTAGCCGCGGCTGGTCCGTGATGGGAATCACGGGGGCCTCAGTGGCGGAAACCGACGCCGCGGCCCGGCTGGATTTTCCGGCACGCTTGGCCGCAACCCCTGAATCCGGCTCAGCTGCCAGGAGTTGGTCTGCGGCAGTGTCCGCGGAAAGGGAGGCTGCATTCTCGAGGGCAAGGGCCGGTTTGGTAGTTTCACTCACAGGTGCCAGCCTAGTTCCCATGATGGACAATTTCACGCCCGGCCCGTACGCGGCCGAGCTCGCTGCGGCCGGTGTACCCGAGGACATGCACGATTGGCTGGGCCAGTACGGCGTCGGAGCCCTTGTGGTGAAGATGGGGATCCGCTTCCTCGAGATGAGCCCGGAGCGCACTGTGGCCACCATGCCGGTGGCGGGGAACACCCAGGTGGCAGGCATCCTGCACGGCGGGGCCCACGTGGTCCTGGCCGAAACCCTGGGTTCTTTCGCGGCCGGCATGCATGCCGGACCGGACCGGCAGGCGCTCGGGATCGAGGTCGGGGCGACGCACCACCGGGCGATCTCCGAGGGCACCGTCACCGGCACCTGCACGGCCATTCACCTCGGCCGGACGCTCGCCACCCACGAAATCGTGATGACCGACGAACGCGGCCGGCGGCTCTCCACCGCCCGGATCACGAACCTGATCCGCGATATCGCGCGCTAGGTCCGCGATAACGCGGAGGGCGACCGGCCCGGCGGCGCCGGATCCGGCTAGGGCCGGGCCGCGAAGCGGTAGCGCAGCTCCACGATGCCCCGGCCCAAGGTGCGGGAAGATGTCAACTCGAGCGGCGGCGTCGGGCCCGCCATGGGCAGCAACTGTTTGCCGCCGCCCAGGACCACGGGAATGACCGAGACAATCAGTTCGTCCAGCAGCCCGGCGTCAGCGAACTGCGCTGCGAGCACGCCTCCACCCACAACCCAGACGTTTCGGCCGCCGGCCGCTTCTTTGAGGTCGTCCACGAACTCGCCTACCGCCCCGCGCACGAACGTCACATCCGCGCCCTTCGGGGCGGCGTGCTCGTGACGGGTGAAGACCCAGGAGGGTGTGCCCGGATACGGCCAGGTGTCCGGTTCGTGCTCCCGAAGCCACGCGTACGTCTCGCCGCCCATGACGATGCAGCCGACGTCGGCCATGAACGCGTCATAGCTGTCCTGTCCGCCCTCAAAGCCGTCGAACTGCAGCAGCCAGGCGAGATTGTCGTCGGCAGTGGCGATGAACCCGTCGAGTGAGGACGCCACGAAGTATTGGAAGCTCACCATGGCCCCAGCCTAGCCACTGCGGTGGCCGGTGTCCCATCCCCCGAACGCAACGGCTGCACGGCCGCGGGGACGTCTTATTTGTGGAAGTAAGGAATGATCAGGTAGAGCCCGAAGAGAATGGCGGCGCCGCACAAAGCGAAGCACGTGTAAGCGAGCGGTCGGGTCCAGGCCGCCGGGGAGGTCCGGGTGTCCCCCGCGATGGCCGTGAGCCGGACGCCGAGGGAGTAGAGAACTACCACGGTTACAGCGGACACAAGCGTGGCACTCGCCACGCTGAACAGTTCCAGCCATTTCATCGCTGGGCACCGCCGTTCTTGATCGACTTGGTGGCGGACTTTTTCTTCCGGAACTGCACGGCCTGGCCGACTTCCTCGATCTCGACGGCGTTGTTGCTGCCCACAGGCGACTTCCGTGAGCGCACAAACATGTAGGCCACTGCGGCGGTGCCGGCAGTTGCCGCGATGATCACGCCTACGACCCCGGTCTGCACGAGCAGAGCCGTCAGCGCGCCCATGATTCCGGCGGCCGGCAGCGTGAACAGCCAGCCAATGGCAATCCGGCCGGCGGTTCCCCACCGCACCGTAGTGCCGCGGCGTCCCATGCCGGAGCCCACGACCGAGCCGGAGGCCACCTGCGTGGTGGACAGGGCGAAGCCCAGGTGCGAGGACGCCAGAATGGCTGTGGCGGTGCTGGTCTCGGCGGCAAAGCCCTGGGCGGGCTTCACTTCGGTGAGCCCCGAGCCCATGGTGCGGATGATCCGCCACCCGCCGGAATACGTGCCGATCGCGATGGCGAAGGCACAGGCGGTGATAACCCACCACTCCGGACCGGAGCCGGCAGGCTGCAGGCCGGCGGAGATCAGGACCAGGGTGATGATGCCCATCGTCTTCTGGGCGTCGTTGGTGCCGTGGGCCAACGCCACGAGGCTCGACGTGAAGACTTGACCGGTCCGGAATCCGCCGCGCTTCTGCGTGAGCTTGTCCCCGGTTTCGGGGTCATGGCGGGCGGTCAGGCCGTACGCCAGCCGCGTGCACAAGTAGGCTACGCCGCCCGCGATGATCGGGGCGAACACCGCGGGAAGAATGATCTTTTGGAGAATTGACTCGAAGTTGATCGCGTGGATGCCGATACCGGCAATCGCGGCCCCGATCAGGCCGCCGAAGAGGGCGTGGGAGGAACTGGACGGCAGGCCCTTGAGCCAGGTGATCATGTTCCAGAGGATGGCGCCCATCAGCCCGGCGAAGATGATGTCCGGGGTGATCTGGACCCCGTCCGAGCCTTCCTTGATGATGCCGCCCGAGACGGTCTTGGCGACTTCCGTGGAGAGGAACGCTCCCACGAGGTTCAGCACCGCCGCGAGGGCAACTGCTGTTTTCGGTTTGATGGCGCCGGTCGCGATGGGGGTAGCCATGGCGTTCGCGGTGTCATGAAATCCGTTGGTGAAGTCAAAGAACAGCGCCAGCGATATCACTAGCGCCACCATTAAGGTGATTTCCACCTGTTGCCCAATCTGAAGTGTTCACGGTCGGCAGTTCCACATCCCCGTTGCTGCATGGCCACGACGTCCATTCGATGCCTGATCAGATGAATTCGGTGGCGCTAACGCGATTTGAAACCTTATCGATGGTACGTGGGAAAGACGGCTGGGCAAAACATGCCAGAAGTCCCTAAATTCAGTCCTCCTGTGCGGCACGGGCCTTCACGGTGGCGGTGCGATGCCGGTCACAGCGGGCACCGCCCGGCTCCGCCGGCTGCGGCCCAGCTCAGACGGCCCGGCGGACGTCCGGCGCCGGGCCCGCGCCGAGCATCGAAGCGATCCTGTCCTCCAGCGCCGCTAGCGTCGCCTCGGGCAGCACGATGAGCCCGTCGAGTTCCCGGCGGGCGCGGCGGTAGGCCGTCTGCCGCTCGGCGGGAGTTGCGGCCGCGTCCGACGCTATCCGCAGAAGTTTCCGGGCTGTCTCGAGCCGCTGGCGTTCGGGACCGGTGAAGTTGCTGTCCCTGATCCGTTTGGCTTCCCGTTCGGCGACGTCGAATGCGAGCTCAAAGCTGGTCACGGCCGCCCGGTACTCCGCAAGCCGCGCGGCGGTCCTGACTTCCGCCGGGGCGGCGGGGCGCAGCCCGTCGGCCTCGCGTTTGGCCCGGAGGAAGGCCACGGTGAGGGGCTCCCGGACATCCGTCATGACCGGGTAGTCGATCAGCTTCCCCACGTCGAGTTCGTAATCCAGCCAGCGTTGGTTGACGGTGTCGTGCGCCTTCATGAGGGCCAGCACGTCGGCCTGGCTGGCCTGCTCTGCCTGCGCCGCCTGGTTCTTGAGCGTATAAAGCTCCACGCGGCGGCGGTGCCGGCGTTCGGCGGCTTTGGACCAGGACCGCGCCCACCCCCCGGCCAGTCCGCTCAGGGGAAAGACGAGCCACCAAAAATGGGTGATGAAATTGAAGAAGGGGTCCACTGCATCATCCTCCCATCCGTTGGCGGCGCCGGAAAGCCCCCGCCAAAAGGGGGCTCTCCGGCCCGTTCCGGGACCTTGCCGGCACGGGTTGCTTGCCGGGCGGTCAGTCGCCGTGCTTGACCTTATGCACCTTCGTCACGATGGTGGGGCACGGCACGTTCAGGAGTACAGCGTGCGCGGTGGAGCCGAGCACGGTCCGGGAGAACCCGCCACGTCCGCGACTTCCAATCACCAACTCCCTGGCGTCGGCGGCAATATCCACGAGGGCCTTCGCCGGTTCGGTGTTCGTCTCAAGGCGCTGATGGACCACCAGGTCGGGGTATTTGTCGCCGAGCCCGGCGACCGACTCGGCGAGAACAATCCGGTCCTCTTCGACGATGCTCTCGGCGAGACCACTGGTCGGCAGCTGCTTCTCGACCCACCGGGCAGGGCTCTTGAACGCGAGGACCACGGTGAGCTCGTCTCCACCCCGATCAGCTTCGGCGGCCGCGAAGGCGACGGCCTGCAGCGACTCCTCGGAGCCGTCCACGCCGACCACGACGCCCTTGACCCCGGTGGCCGGTTTCGCCGGCACGACGGCTACCGGGCATTCCGAGGCCGAGACAACCTGCAAGGCCCGGTCCGTCATGGGACCGCCGCCCATCCAATGTTTGTCATGGCCGCCAACCACGATCATGGCTGCCTCCTTGGAGACTTCCCGGAGCACCGAGCCGCCGCTGCCATGACGGAGCTGGATGTCGACAGTGACGTCCGGGGCCTGCTCACGAGCGGCCGTCTCAGCGTCCCGAAGCAGGTCCATCCCCGATTCCCGGATGATCTCGTGGTACTGAAAATCCGGTGACATCCAGCGGTCGTCCACCGCGTGGACGACCGTGACCGGGAGCTTGTCCCGGGCGGCCCGGTCAAGGGCCCAGGCCAGGGCGGCGCTGCTGCCCGCGGACCCGTTGATGCCGACGATGATTGCTTTGCTCATGCTGATTCCTGCTTTCCTGGAATGCACACCGGCCTAGAATCCGGTGGGCTCGGTCTCGAACTCCGGTTCGCGGGGCGGGCGTTCATGGTGCACCGGACGCAGCGCTGCGGTGTGTTCCAGCCAGATGAGGGCGTCGTAGCGCTCCCCCATCCGGGTCGGAACATAGTTTCCGGCGTCCCGTTCCGGGTGGTAGACGACGCCGATCGCCCGGTGTCCGAGCCATGTCGAAAGCCACGGCCCGGTCCTGTCGTCGCCGAACACCAGCACTGAGGGCACCCCCAGGGCCTGATGCAGGAAGTCTTCGTGGCTGCCCGGGCGCGCTTCCGGCACCGTCAGGATGCGTTCGGGGCGGCCCCACCCGTCGGAGGCGAGCACGGAGCCGCGGTGGGATGCGAAGCCGACCAGCAGCACGCCTTCGCCCGCGTGGCGTTCGCGCAGCAGATGCCCGACGTTGACCAGGCCGTCCTGCGCCATGTCGGTGGCCCGGGCATCGCCGATGTGTGTGTTGTGTTCCCAGATCAGTCCCTTCGACGTCGGCCCGAGGTGCCTGCTGACCCGGTCGATGGTGTCGGCCATATGGTGGTCGCGGACGTTCCAGGACTGCCTGTCGCCGCGGACCATGATGCGGTAGTAGTGCTCGGCGTTGGCCGCGACTTCAGCGTTCTGGACGGCGTCGAAGGCGTCCTCCTCCTGCCGGCCGGGGCTGAAGGCCCGGTTCCTGACCTCGGTCAGGAGGGCCACGACGTCGGGCTCGCAGGACTGCGGCACCAGCCGCGTGCTCCAGGCGTACTGGTGCGGGTCCTCGTGGTGGGGCAGGAAGCACTGCCAGGCGCGCTCCGCCGCGGGGACGGCGTCGGGAACGTTCGCCTGCAGCCAGCCGATGATTTCGCGCAGCGAATCCCAGAGCGAGTAGACATCCAGCCCGTAGAAGCCGACACGTTTGTCCAGCGGCCTGGCCAGGTTCCAGCTGCGCAGCCAGTCCAGGAACGCCGCGACTTCCTCGTTGGCCCACATCCAGGTTGGCCAGCGTTCGAAGCCGGCCAGCAGCGCGTGGACGCCCTGGTCCTTCCCCTCCTGGCCGCGGACCCATCGGTTGATCCGCCGGCAGTCGGGCCAGTCCCCTTCCACCCCAATCCAGTTGTAGCCTTCCTCCGCGATGAGCCGCCTGCTGAGGGTGTCGCGCCAAGTGTAGAACTCGTGGGTGCCGTGGGAGGCCTCGCCGATGGCGACAAAACGGCAGTCGGCCGCGCGCCGCACGAGGCCGTTGAGGTCCCGATCGGTTTTCAGCGGCCGGGCGAGATCGTGGACCTCCTTCAACACGGTGGTCCGGGTGACGGCCTCGGGGTTCATCTCGGATCCTCGATGTCGATCGTCTCCAGGTATTCGGGCACCCTGGCCCGCCAGCCGAGTTCGCGTTTGATCCTGATACGCAGGGCGTCGGACGCGTCCGGGTCACCGTGCGTGATGTAGGTCATCCGGGGCGCTACTTCTGCCGCCCTCATCCACGCGATGATGGCGTCGCCGTCGGCGTGCGCGGACAGGCTTTCCATCTGGATAACCTCGGCCCGCACCTTGACGTCTTCCCCGTAGATGCGCAACTCGCGTTCACCGGCAGCAAGGGTGGCCCCCCGCGTGCCGCTGGCCTGGTAGCCGCTGAGGATGATGGCGTTTTTCGGGTCGGGGCCGTACGCCGCGACGTGGTGCAGGATCCGTCCGCCCGTCAGCATGCCGCTGGCCGAGATGATGATCATGGGGCCGCCGCGCAGGTTCAGCAACTTGGATTCGTCCACGGTGCGGGTGAGTTTGGCCAGTTTGTACATGTCCACGTATTCCTCCCGCTTGAGCCGGTGTTCTTCGGGGTGGCGCTGGTACATTTCGGAGGCGTCGATGGCCATGGGGCTGTTGAGGTAGACCGGGATGCGAGGAATCGCGCCCTTGCGCAGGAGCCGGGACAGGTACAGCATCAGCGTTTCGGCCCGGCCGACGGCGAACGCGGCAAACATGATGACCCCTCCGCGTTTCGCGACGCGATTGATGATCTCTCCCAGCAGCTTCTCCGGATCCTCAGTGGAGTGTTTCCGGTTGCCGTAGGTTGATTCGGTCACCAGGATGCCGGTTTCGCCGAGCGGGCGGGGCGGATACATGAACGGGTCATCGGCCCGGCCCAGGTCCCCGGTGAAGTGCACCGACTGGGAGCCAACCCGGACGTGCACCTGGGCGGCCCCCAGGATGTGTCCGGCCGGCACGAACGTCAACTCCATGCCACCGCCAAGGTCAAGGGGAACATCAAACCCGACGATTTTGAATCTGTTGAGGGACGCGACGGCGTCCGCAGCCGTGTAGAGGGGCAGGGCGGGATCATGCGCGGATGACCCCCGCTGCGAGGCATACCGGGCCTCCTCCTCCTGCAGGTGGCCGCTGTCCGGCAGGATGAGTTTGCATAGGTCTGTGGTGCCGGCCGTGGCGTACACGGGGCCGCCGAACCCGCCCCTGACCAGAGCAGGGACATATCCGGTGTGGTCCAGGTGCGCGTGGGTCAGCACCACGGCGTCGATGGACCGCGGCGGCACTGGAAAGGGCGCCCGGTTGCGCTCGCGGCTGCGCTTATAGCCCTGGAAGAGTCCGCAGTCCACCAGCACGCGCCCGCCGCCGGCGTCGATCAGGTAGCGTGAACCGGTCACGGTGTCGGTGGCACCAAGGAAGTTCAGGCTCGGCTGCTGCTGCTTCATGGCGCCCCCGTGGACCTTCTTCTTGCGTAAATTGTGCGTTAATTGCGCGCGAACCTGTGACCTGCGCAAACCTGTGACCAGCGCGAACCTGTGTCCTGAACGACCCCAGAGAAGTGCGCGGACCCGCGGCTCGCGGTGTACGCCCCAGCTTCCGCCCGGGCTTGCCGGGTGCCAAGGGCCAAAAGTCACCTCCGGGCCGGCGTCGGCCGCCGCCGGGGCCTCCGCGGCACGCGTCCAGGCGGGCCGCCCCCGGTAGGATTTCTTGATGGGCCCGGCCGGGCCCGAGGCCGGCAGCCCGGCACCGCCCAGCACAGCGCAGCCCAGTCGCAAGGACACACCATGAGCACCAAATCCGCAGGGCCCAGGCGTCCCGACCGCCCCTGGACCCGCCACTACAGCCCCGGGGTTCCCGCCAGCCTCAAGCTCCCGGAAGGGTCCCTCGTTGACCTGATGGACTCGTCGGTCCGGCGCTACGGGAAGAAGACCGCACTGGAATTCTTCGGAGCGCGTACCAGCTACCGGGACCTCGGCACCGCCATCAACAGGGCGGCCGCGGGCCTGAGGAAGCTCGGCGTCCGGGCCGGTGACCGGGTGGCGCTGGTCCTGCCGAACTGCCCGCAACACATCATCGCGTTCCACGCGGCACTGCGCCTGGGCGCCGTGGTCGTCGAACACAACCCCTTATATACGGGCCGTGAGCTGCGCCACCAGTTCGAGGACCATGGCGCCACCGTCGCCGTTGTCTGGGACAAGGCCGTGGACAAGGTCCGCCAACTGCCGGCCGACGTCGGGCTGCAGAGCATCGTCTCCGTTGAGCTGATTCCGGCGATGCCGCTGCTGCAACGGGTCGCGCTGCGGCTCCCCGTGCCGGCGGCCCGCGCCGCCCGCGCCGCCTTGACCGCCGGCAAGCACACGCGCCGGACCGTGGCGCAGCCGGCGCGCCGGACCGTGCTGGCGTGGAAAGACCTCCTTGGCGCAGGCGACCTGAAGAAAAAACATCCGCGCCCGGCCGCCACTGACCTGGCTGTCATCCAATACACGAGCGGCACCACGGGCCGGCCCAAAGGCGCCATGCTTACCCATGCCAACCTGCAGGCCAATGCCGCGCAGGGCCGCGCCTGGGTGCCGGGGCTCAAGGACGGCCGGGAAACCGTGTACGCGGTGCTGCCGATGTTCCACGCCTACGGCCTGACGCTGTGCATGACGTTTGCCCTGAGCATCGGCGCGAGGCTGGTGCTCTTCCCTAAGTTCGACGTCGACCTCGTGCTGAAGGCACACAGGAAGTCGCCTGCCACATTCCTGCCGGCGGTGCCGCCGATCTACGACCGCATCGCCGCCGCAGCCGCCGAGCGCGGTATCGCGCTGGACAGCATCCGCTTTTCCATCTCGGGGGCGATGAACCTGCCGACGGCGACGGTGGACACGTGGGAGAAGGCGACCGGGGGCTACCTGATCGAGGGCTACGGGCTGACGGAAACCTCGCCCATCGCCTTGGGCAACCCCTTCGGTCCCAGCCGGAAACCGGGAACCGTGGGGGTCCCGTTTCCCCTGACGGACATTCGTGTGGTGGACCCGCGGAACGTCCTCCTGGACCGCGCCCCGGGAGAGGAGGGCGAGCTCCTGGTCCGCGGCCCGCAGGTCTTTGCCGGCTACTGGAACCGGCCGAAGGAGACCGAGGAGGCGCTGCTGGAGGGCGGCTGGTTCCGGACCGGTGACATCGTCTCGGTAGATAAGGATGATTTCGTGACTGTCCGGGACCGGATCAAGGAACTGATCATCACGGGGGGCTTCAACGTCTCCCCCACGGAAGTTGAAGATGTCCTCTCCGGGTACCCCGGTGTCCGGGACGTGTGTGTGGTGGGACTGCCCCGCCCGGGCGGCGGCGAAGACGTGGTTGCCGCCGTCGTCCCGTCCGCGGGCTCCGGCCCGGACCCGGAGGCGCTGCTGGCGTTTGCCCGGGAGAACCTGGCCGCCTACAAGGTGCCGCGCCGCGTTGCCGTGGTGGATGAGCTGCCGCGTTCGCTGATCGGCAAGGTCCTGCGCCGCGAGATCCGGGACACACTCGTGGCCGGCCGGTAGCTTGCCCCGGCCGGCCACTGGTGCGCCCAGTGTCCGGACTCCTCAGTGTCCTGAATCGTCGGGGCCTGGGGTCGTCGCGGTTGTGCCGCTGCCCGAATCATCGCCGCCTTCCTCATGCGAGTGCGTCCCGCTGTCCCCCGCGGACGGTTCAGGCTCCGCCGGTTCCGGTTCGCGGGACATGTCCACTCCCTCCCCCGTGGTTGAACGGGGAGCCAGCGTCACGTCCGCTGGCTGGACCCCGGCGCCGCGGGCCATGCCGTTCCGCACGGATTCCACCAGCGAGTCGCTGAGCAGTGGTCCCGTGTACGTGACCGTCAGGGCTCCGCCATCCATCGACGTGCCGTAGTTCCCGAGCGCGTCCGAGAGAATGCCTTCCTCGGCGATGGCAGCCGCCAGGGCTGCCGGATCGGCGGCAGCGACGCTGAACTTGAGGTCGTGGACGAGGACTGAGGCGACGTGGACATGCTCCACGCCGGGGTAGCTGCCCTCCGGGCCGAAGGCGCGCTCCGCCAGTTTTTCGGCGTCGTCGCTGGTGCTTCCGGGCGGAAGCGCCAGAATCAGTTCCGGCGCGAGGTGCTCCAGGATCGCTGGTTCGAGCACGTCCGGGGGGATATCGGAAAGGACGACGCCGCCGGCAGCCGCGGTCTGCTCGAGCCGTGCGCGCGGCGCGCCCGGCTTTCCGCCCTCGGCGGGGTGGATGGCAATGACCGCGCGGCGTCGAACCATCAGCCCGTCGTGGCTCACGGCCGGGCGGCCGTTGCCGACGTCGGTCCCAGTCTCCAGGGACACGGGCGCCGCGCTCTGCACGGCGCCGGCGGCCGGCGCTGCCGTCGGAGAGAGCTGGGCCGGTGACGGCGCTCCGCCTGTGCAGGCGCTCAGCG
The DNA here is from genome assembly GCF_056396505.1 of Arthrobacter sp. 05T410. NCBI lineage: Bacteria > Bacillati > Actinomycetota > Actinomycetes > Micrococcales > Micrococcaceae > Arthrobacter > Arthrobacter sp. 05T410. The sequence goes on from NZ_JBFTLP010000001.1 coordinate 395,352, forward strand.
CCAGTACAAGCAGGGCCGCCGCGCCCAGCGCCCCAACGCGGCCCATCTCAGGTCCCCGCCGGCAGTCCGGGCCGGTACACCGGCGGGAACGCGTCCAGAGCAGTGGTGTCCAGGGTCGGCGGGTCGGAAGTGATGGGGTCGTTGGTGCGGAGGTCGCCCACGGAGAACTGCACCATCATGTCGTGGTCCTCATGGACCAGGTTGTGGCAGTGGATCATGTAGCGCCCGCCCCCGCCGGTACCTGTGTCGAACTGCATGAGGGCGGTGACGGACTCGTTCTCGCCGGCGTAGAAGACATCCTTGGGGCCCTTCTCCCAGGCAAACGGCTGGCCGCCGTTGGTGTTTCTCGCGATGATCTTGGCGTCAATGAGGTGGATGTGCACCGGATGGAACCATCCCCCGGACGCATTGATGATGGTCCATTGCTCGACGTCGAAGGGCTGGGGGTTGCCGAACAGCTTCGTGAACCCGGACTTCTCCACGTCGGCCCACGTGACGCCGTTGACGGTCCACTGTCCATGGTCCCGGAAAAATCTCAGTTCGCGCTTCGCCTTCGCCATCGCCGGGGTGAGGCTCATGGTGGGGATGCCCCCCTTGGAGGCGTTGACGGAGCCGCCGTCGTCCAGGGTCGTTGGAATGCTGGAAATGGATCCGGCCCCGGACCCGGAGTCGGCCACCACCTGGAAGCGCATGATCTTGTTGGTGTTGGCGAAGTCGATGTTGTTCTTGTTGCTGAGGTTCCGCAGCTCGATCAGCTGGCCGGTCCGGTATTTCCGGAAGTCGATCAGCACCTCATAGCGTTCCGCTGTGCCCTGCCGCCACGATTTCACGGCCTGCACTTTGGGCGTCATGCCGGCGTCGGTGCCTACCACGTAGACGGGGTCCCCGGTGGAGAGCGTGGGCCGGTAGGAGCGAGAGATGGATGCATCAAGCACCCGGAAGCGGTAGATTCGGGGCTTGACCTTCATGGTGGGCCACGGCACACCGTTGACCATGATGATGTCCCCCCACAGGCCCTTCACGTCGTTGTCGTTATAGGCGAGGGACCCGTCGGCCTTGAACATGGCGTCCGAGATCATTAGGGGCACGTCGAACTCCCCTTGCGGCAGCTGGGCGCGCTCGAACTTGTCAGAGATCGGATAGAAGGCCGCGAGTCCTGAATATACGTTCTGGGCGGTGATGTGGTGCTTGTGGTCGTGGTACCAGAGCGTTCGGGCCGCCTGCCAGTTGGGGTAATGGTAGTTCTTGACGTTTCCCGGGACGGTGATGTCGTTGGCGTAGCCGTCATATTGTGGCAGCGACGCCGAGCCGTGCAGGTGGGTGACTGTATCAAAGCGGGCGGGCTGCACGAGCCCGGCGGCCGGCAGGGCGTTGCGGATCCGCACCTCGGTCCGGGTGCCCTGGGTGGCCCGGATGGTCGGGCCGGGGAAGATGCCGTTGTAGCCCGCCACGGTCGTGTTCAGTCCGGGCACGAACTGGGCCTGGCCGAGCTTCTGGGTGAGGGCGTACCGGGCGAACGGACGGGCAGGGTCGCCGTCGTCGAAGCCCGTCTCGAAGGGGACGAGCTCGGGCGGGCGGCGAAAGACTCCCGCATAGGGAACAGGCATGTTCTGGGGTGCAAGTTGGCTGGCGGTGACCGGCGTCGCGGCCGGCGCGCTGGTGCCCGTCGTCGGGATGTCGTCGTCGCCGCCTTTGAAACCGGCAAGGCCGAGGGCGCCGACAGCGCCCAGTTTGAAGATCTCTCGTCGTGTAGTCATGGCCCCTCCAAGTGGGCAATAGTGCTGTATACCGTGTCGAAAAGTGGCTTTCCAACAAGTGAGGAAGCCGGCTGGCGGGCCGTAGCGGCCCCGCCAGCCGGCGTTCTCAGACTGCTGCTACAGTGCTGTTCCCGTGGTGAATGTCCACGAACGGCTGGGCAACGGGTTGCCTGCCAGATCGCGGATCCGGGTGGTGCCACCGGTGATGATGACCCTGTACTGCGTGCTGGCGAGAAGCGTCGCACTGGGGTTGATTGTCAGCACCCTGGTTGTGGCGTTGTACGTCACCGCGACCGCGATGTCTGCCCCGGTGGAGGCCCGCACGATCCGGACACTGCCTGCAGTGGTGTACCCGGTGATGGGCTCACTGAACGTCACCGTCGTGTTGCTGTTCCGCAGCACCCCAATGGCTCCCGCAGCGGGGGTCGAGGAGGTGATGACCGGAAGAGGTCCCGACGTGAACGTCCACGTGCTCGTCGCCATCGTGTTGCCCGCAAGGTCACGGACGCCGGAGACGGTCACGGTGTAGAGGCGGTCTGCCGGCAGCGTTGCCACCGGGTTGAGCGTCGCGACGCGGGTCAGCGGGTTGTAGGTTACGACGGCGGCGATCGCCGTGGTGCCCTGCCGCAGTTGGAAGTTCGTTCCCGTCACCCCCGTCACCGCTTCGCTAAACGTAGCCGTCACGTTGGCGCCCTGGCTGACCGACAATGCCCCCGGTGCAGGGGACCGCGCGGTCAGGGTGGGAGCCACGAATTCGGTACGTGGTGTCACCGCTGCGGTGCGGGCTGAGAATCCGCCCGTACCCACTGCGTTGACGGCGGCGACGTCGAACGTGTACGCCGTCCCGTTCGTCAGGCCCGTCACGACGACGCTTCCGACGTTTCCGCTGACTGCCTGAGTCTTGAACAGGGCAGTTCCGGCGAAGGCCCGCACCGAGTAGCCGGTGATGGTGGATCCGCCGGTGTTCGCCGGTGCGGTCCACCTCACGGTCACCGAGGCATTCCCTGCCGTGGTCGTCCCGATGGTGGGCGCTCCCGGTACGGTGGCCGTCGTCGGGCTCACTGTGTTGGAGAGTGCCGAGAACGGGCTGTCACCGAGGGCGTTGCTGGCCAGCACCTGGAACCGGTACTGGGATCCGTTCGTCAGACCCGTAACCACCAGGCTGGTGGCGCCTGCCGGGGCGGTGCGCAGGGCACCGACCTGGACGCCGGCCGGGTTAGTCGTCACGTCGAGCACCTTCACGGAAAAGGCGTCTGCAGGGCCGACCGTCGGGGCCGTCCAGCGAACCGTTGCCTGCCCGGGGCCGGCGGTTGCCGTGCCGATGACCGGAGCGCCTGGCAGTACGGTGTCGGAGAACTGCAGGAACTCGATGTTGCGGATCGTGTCCGTGCCATCGACTCCAACGTTGTCCACCACCGTGGTGGTTGAGCCAGCCGAACCGATGGTGCCGGTGCCGCCTGTCGTGGTGATGGTGTAGTTGGCCCGCGGTCCGGAGAAGATCGCGACGTCCCGGTTGCCCGCGGTTTCGAGGGCGGTGGGGGTTACGAGTTCGCGGACAGCCACCAGGTTCCCCGGGTTGACGACGCCGGCCGCTACGGCGGCCGCCAGGGTCTGAGGGTTACCTGCCTGGTACGGGCGCTCCATGAGGTCGGTCGTGCCGATCTCCGCACCTGCGTCGTCCCGCACGCTGATGCGGATCTTCAGGTACCGGTCGCCGTCGATGACATCGTTGCCGCCGCGGCCTTCGAGCTTGTCGCTGCCGAGGCCGCCGACAAGGATGTTACCGTCGCCCCAGACCGGACCGGTCAGGGGGCAGACGCCCATCGGTGAGAGTGCTTCGACCGGTGCAAGCGGGGTGGTCGGTGCAGGCAGGATAGCCTGCAGGCCGGCGATCCGGTTGATGCCCGTCTGGTCGAGGACGTCGCAGCCACTGAAGCCTGCACCACCTACGGTGCTGGGCACTGCGTCGTCACCTCGGATGACGTCGTCAAACTTGGAGCCCGAGTTGGCCTCCACTTCCTGCCACCGGTCGCGGTTGACCACGACGGGCAGCGGAACGCCAACGAGGTTGTTGTTGATCTTCATGTCGTCGTCGGCTGCCACGGTGTCGTACTGGTGCGAGGCCCAGTCGAAGCCGGCTGCACCGGCGTAGCGGTCGATCGCAGCATTGCTCGTCATGATGTCGTCGCCGCCCTCGGCGTCGTAGTCGTTCTCTCCAACCTGTCCGACGAAGATGTCGTTTCCGGGCTTCGTCTGGGCCGGGTCATCGAAGAACGGTGCGCCGTGATCGCCGATCAGCAGGTCCTGGCCGGATCCGCCTTGGATCCAGTCGTCGCCGCCGTCACCGAACGTGGCATCCGCACCGTCACCGGACTGCACGAAGTCGTTTCCTTCGCCGGCAAAGGTTTCGTTGTCGTTGGCGCCGCCGTTGGTGAAGTCCTGGCCGTCGCCGCCCATGTTGATGTCGTCGCCGATACCGGAGTTGAGGTAGTCGTTGCCCGGACCGCCCTTGAGGACGTCGGCCCCCGAGAGATCGGTGATCCGGTCGTTGCCCGTGCCGCCGAGTGCGATGTCGTCGCCGCCGTTGCCTTCAATGACGTCGTTGCCCTCGTTGCCGAGGAACGTGTCGTTGTCGTTGCCGCCGGTGACCCGGTCAGCGTTGGCGGTGCCGTTGTACACCGATTGGCCGTTGATACCGCTCGGATCGACCGTGTTCTTCTCCATGTACTGGATGGTGCCGTCCGGCTTGCGCAGGAGCAGCAGGTTCTCCTTGCACTCGCTGGTCGGGTCGTCGGCGACCGTTGCCCCCGAGGCCGTGTAGCCGGTCGGCGTACCGGCCAGGTTGCCCAGCTGGAACTTGCAGTCGGCGGTTCCGAAAGCATCCGCCTTGAGCGAGTGCGCGTTGGTGTTGCGCATGATCATCTCCGCGAAGGAGTTGCTCTCCAGCTGCGACCGCAGGTTCATGCCCGGCGTGCGCGCCAGGTAGTACAGGCGGTCACCGTTCTGCAGGTCGGTCATCTGGTTCTCGAACACGTAGTTGAACGTGCTGCCCAGGAGTCCGCCGAAGAGGTTGGTCTTCTCCGCCAGGCCGCCAACCCAGAGGTCGACCCGGTTCAGGCCGGTCTCCTGAGTGGCCCACGGTCCGGCACTGTTCATGAAGTCGCTCATGTCAGCCGTGGGAGGAGTCGCCAGGGTGCCCGGATCGACGATTGCCTTGGCCGCTGCCCGCTTGCCCGCCAGCGTGGTTTCGCTGGTGATGGTCGGGTAGGTGCCGTAGGCGGCAACAAAGTTGACCAGCGATTCCGGGTGCTTGAGGTTCTGCCCGAAGTCGGCCCAGCTCGTATACGGAGCCAATTGAGCGTCGCCCGTGGCGTCGTTGATCTGGCGCCGCAGCTCATTGAGCGGCGGGACGCCTTCGGAACGTGCACGGGTCATGTTGATCGTCGCCAGGTCCAGGGGAAGACCCAGCAGGTTGTTGCGCAGCGTGCCCGTCACGAACTCGTCGAGTTCGTTGCCGACCTGGTCGCTCATGCCCATGACGATGCTGCCCGCGGCCTCTTCCGAGGTCAGGGACCCCGCCGATCCGCCGTTGGTGTACTCGGGCGGGTTCAGGAATCCCTCAAGCAGGGAGATGGAGTTGTCGCTGCCGTCCGCGTTGGTGCGCGAGATCGTCTCGGTCAGCATGGAGTGGCCGAAGCGGTAGACCGCGTGGGCGAACTCCGCCTTGATGGCCGCGTTGAGGTCCGTGTGGTAGACGTGGAAGGGCTGGATCGCGGGTTGGACCTTGCGGCCGAACTCCTCGAACACCAGGTGCTGGTATTCCATTTCCGTGACGAACCGTGCCGCCTGGAATATGCGTTCGCCGTTCCAGCCGTTGGCACCGGCGGCCAACTTCCACTCCGCCAGCGCGGCGACGCCCTTGGCCGAAGTGTCGTTGGTCAGGGTGTTCTCGATGTCCGCGACGAGCCGGTCATGCTCGGAGTGGAACACCTGGTGGATGGTGGTCAAGCCGATGTTTTCGTTGACGCGGCCGTCACCGGCACAGAAGTGCGCGTTGAGCATTTCGTCGTCGTAAGTGCCGGCGGGCTGGTTCGCAAAATCTGCCGAGGCCGTGTTGTCGGTGTCCGGGGTGGGCGCGACGGGCGGCGTGGCAGGGTTGTGGTCCGCGTCCTGCGGCGACGGGTCTGCGTTGTGCGCGATGTCGGTCAGGAACGGGGTGTCGAAGTACCGCACGTTTGCCGGCACCGGGACAGGATTTGCCGTGTTGCCCTCAACGAGTCCGGTCAGCGTGACATACTGCGGCAGGCCCCGGGCGGGGCCTGGGATGAACTTGCCGTACGGGTCAGCTGCGATCATCGGGATGTTGGTGACGTCCTTGTCCTCGAGCTTGAGGCCAAGGAAGATCGCTGCTTGCGACTTGACGTCCGCCCACGTGGCCATGCCGCCGGCGGTGGGGCCGGCAGGACCGCCCAGGAGCTTGCCGGTTGAAACCGGCCTGCCGGCGGCGTTGTTGATGTACTCCCGCAGGAACACCTGGTGCGAGGGGTGGGACGTGTAGGTCTGGGACTGGTCCACGTAGGGCGAGTCCGTGTTGGCGGCTTCCTGGACGTCATCCGCGGTGCCGAGGATGCCGTCGTTGCCGGGCTGGTTCTGGGCCCGGGTGAGGACCATGAACGCGTTCGGGCTGTTGGGGGCCACTTCGTCACCGGTACCGGCCTTGCCATCAGGGCCTACGGTAATCAGCGGGTCGTCGGCCTTGAGCGGCACGAACACCGTTCCGCCGCCCTTGACCGTCTGGTCCACGCCGTGGTCGAAGAACTGACCGAACAGGGTGAACAGGGAGTTGTACGGCGGGGAGAGGCCGACGTCGGTGGTGACGTTGGGGATGAACAGCGTGTCACCCGTGGGGACGCAGCCGGCCGGCACAGCCTCGACCGGCGGAGTCGCCAAGGGGTCAGGATCAGTGGTGCAGGGGAACAGACCGGGGTTGCCCTGGGTCCGGACCGGGAACCCGGCAGCAGCCACTGCGGCTGGATTGGTGGAGGTCTGGTCCACGATCAGATTGCTGATCTGGCGGGGCTGGGCGTCGAACACATTGCCCGACTTCTGTGCGTAGGAGGACGTGCCGGCAGGGCCGAACCCTGCGGGGACGGCGTCGGCGGTGTTAAACGACGGCGTCGCGTGACGCGGGAATAGCTGATCGGCGGCCCCATACGTTTCGCGGCCCTTGATCAGGTTGTTGCAGGAGCCGTCAACCGTACGGAGGCCGTAGGAGGTGAGGGCGTCCGGGATCTGGTTGGGGCCTGGCCCGACCAGCGCCCCGCAAGGGCCGGTCGCCGACGTCGTATTCGCGACGTGCGCCTCGGCGATCTTGATTTGCTTGAGGATATAGGCCAGGTCGGCCGCGGTGACGGTGAAGCCTGCGCCGACGGGTGCCGGCGCGGCGCTGGCGCCAAGCGCCGTTGTGGTGAGTCCAACAAAACTGAGCAAGGTCATCGCTGTCCCTGCCGCTACTGCGCGGGTCGGCCGGCTAAAGGCACGTCTTTGGCCTTCAACCTTCCTGCATGCGAACAAATTCATTGCACACCTGCCTCTTAGAGTGAGTGATGGTGCAACAGTGCTGGGTGATTCCTTGGGGAAAACTGGGACCGGTCGGTAACTTCGGATCCGGACCGCAGTCCGGTGCTTTCCGGGGCCTCTGGCCACCCGGACCATGCTCTGGGGCTACGTGCGCAGACGCTTTGGGCTACTCGCCCTGTGCTCGACGGCGCTGCCGCAGCCTACGCGGGAACGACTGCACGGGCGTACTGTCGACGAATAACGGCCGAGTAACGGATACCCCCCGAGGACCCGTTTTTTGGCCTCCGCTACCTGAGGCCGGCGCACAGCAGATCCCCAGCTTGCGCCAAGGTGGTGCTGGTAATGGTGGCCCGCACAGGAGCTGGACGGTGCACTCGATAGTGGCGGCATAGGCCCCCGGGTTGCCTGGGCAGACCCGGGGGCTTTGCGACCGTTTGACCCTTCTGGACCAGCGGGCGACGGTGGGCGCTCGAATGCCGCTGGCTGGCCGAGCCGCGAGCAGCGAGCTTGAGGGACAAGGGCACCCTGGCTATGTGCCGGCTACACCCACTGCGTTCCTTCGCCGTGGGCTCGTCGCACGGGAACCGCCAGAGCCGCGGCGAAACCTGATGAGTCCGAAGTTCTTCTCAGGAATTGCCATGGCAAAATACCAAACCATGCCGAGGGGCAGAATGATCAAGCTTGTGATGAGTGTGTAGAAAGGCATCAGCAAAAGCCAGCGATTCCGATTTTTCCAGTGGATGCCATAAATCATTCCGAAGTAAAGAACGGCCGCGGCCAGCAGTGACAGCCCGGGATGCACGAGCGCTTCCCACCGAAGAAGGAGAAAAGCAAACAGTACGACGCTGCCGTATGTCCAGAAGAACGGATGCCAAAAGCAGAAGCGGATATTCACAATATATAAGCGGAATTCCCCGCCCGCCCAGGCCAGGCGCTGCCGCCACCAGGCCCGCAGCGTCGCTGGTACCTCCGTGTTCACGGCGAACGGAATGTGCGTCATACGGTATCCAAGGCGCTCACCGAGCAGTCCTGTCTCAACATCATTCCCCTGGAAGAAGAGTGAATGCTGCGCCATGATGGCACGCATCGCAGATGTTTTTCCTGCGTGGCATGCCCCGCTCAGAAGCCACGGCATGACGAACCGGAGGCGCATGGCCAGGCGGTACTCATGCCGCTGCAACTGGACCAAGGCGGGACCCTCCGCCTGCGGCACCAGTTCAATGGAGGCGACATCGTCACCCCGCTTCCGAAGCTCTCCCACCAGCTCTGACAGCGGGCGGACCGACGTCGAGTCCGCATCCAGGCATACGACGTATTCAGCGTCAACGGCAGATTCCAGTGCGTCTCGAATGACTCGGTCACGGACCGTACCGCCAGTTCGGCGACCAGTTCCGGCAGACGGCGCAACGTAATCGCTGAGGAATACCCGGAAACCATGAGCCGTCGCAATTTCGTTGAGCGACTGCCTGAAGCCATCGGACTCACCGGAGGTCGTACAGAGGATGACCTGGGAGCCGTAGCTGTGGAGAAAGTCGACGTTAGTCAAATACCGGATATCGCCATAGATGGGAACCAGCACGTCGAATGACAAGCCCTGAAGCGACAGACTGCCGGATTCCCGGACCGCCGTTCCGAAGCGGCTGCTGCGGGCCGCCCCGACAGCGTCAACTAAGACTGCGAGAAGTGGCAGTGCCAAGAGCGCCAGAAGAGAGGCTGTCCAGTCCATCGTTTACCTTTCCGGCCGTATTGAATTCGAGGGCCTCGCGAACGAGTGCAGGATGCGCGCCGTGATCGACGAGCTCGCGAAGAAGTTCCAGTGCAGGGTCAATCGGATAGGATCCAACATCGACCTTCAGGATGCGCGGATGAGGCGTGGCGTAGTGGGTTTCGCGCAAGTCGAAAAGTTCCTCGGACATCTTTTCGCCGGGACGCAGCCCGGTGTACTCAACTGCAGGCATCGGGCAGTCAACCATTTCGACGTACCGGCGCAGCAGCGACTCGATCCGCACAGGGGCGCCCATGTCCAGCACGTACGTTTCCCCGCCGGAACCGAGGCAAGCGGCTTCGATCACCAGGCCGGCTGCTTCGGGGATGGTCATGAAGTAGCGTGCGACACCGGGATCGGTGATCCGGATCGGCTGTCCCCTCTCAATCTGAGTCATCAGCGTGGGCAGGAAGGAGCCTCGGCTGCCAAGAACATTTCCAAACCGGACACTTGCCAGTTTGGTCTCTGAGGTGCCGGCATACTTGCCGGCCACGTGCTCGGCGAGCCTCTTGGACCATCCCAATGCCGATGTCGGATTGGCCGCCTTGTCTGTGCTGATGTTGACAACCCTGCTGACACCAGCAGCAATTGCTGCTCGGACTACAGACTGGGTTCCAAAGACGTTGGTCTTGACTGCTGCCTCAGGTGCCCGCTCGAGAAGCGGCAGGTGCTTGTGGGCTGCGGCATGAAAGACGACATCCGGGCGGACCTCCTGCATGATGCGCCGCATGAGCTGTTCGTCCCGGATGTCGGCCAGCCGGTACACGTCGTCGTCCAGCAGCGCCAGGCCTTCCAGGTCCATTTGCAGGTTATAAAGGGCGAACTCGTCGTCGTCGATGCAGAAGACCTTGCCAGCTTCCAGCGTATGCATCTGGCGCACGATCTCTGAGCCGATGGAACCCCCGGCGCCCGTCACGAGGATGGTTCTGCCTTGGATCAAAGCTTTCGCAGCAGACCCGTAAACGTGCATCGACTCTCTGCCAAGTAGTCGGTCGGCCCAAATCTTTTCCATCGCACTGCCCCCATGTTCACAAAATTGTTCGGCTTCTTATTGAGCAAATTCATCGCAGGACAGATCTCTTCGGCTCCGCCAGGAGGCGGCCGAACGCAAATGAATAACCCGCATGCCGCAGGGCCGTGACCCTGGAATCCGTTGGTTTTCCCCCACTGAGACCTTCCACCCCAACAACACACGGCTTCTTTCTCGGCAACACGAGTAGCTGGTACCTGTAAATGAGCGTGAGCGCTACTTGGTAAAGAGGACTTGCCTACGGGCACCGGCCGGTCAATTGCTTGCGGCGCTCCGATCAAGCTGATAGGCCTGACGGTAAGGTGCAGAGTGGCAGATCAGCACGCCGCCCCATCCGGGTGGTGGTTGCAGAAGGGAAGTTCACGTGACTCGCAAGACTCCTCACATCGAGGAACCGTCCGAAAAGGATCTCGTCGTCGGAGACGGGCCGAAAAGCTGGGCCGCCGGCGTCCCGGGCGTGTACCACTCCATGAAGCCAGCCATCGAACAGATGGGGCTGAACCGGACCCGCAAGACCGTCATGGCGATGAACCAGAAGGACGGCTTCGACTGTCCGAGCTGCGCGTGGCCGGATCCCCACCACCGCAAGGCATTCGAGTTCTGCGAGAACGGGGCCAAGGCGGTCACCTGGGAAGCGACCCCGGTGGTGGTTCCCGAAACTTTCTGGGCCGAGAATGCCGTCAGCGACCTGCGCAGCCAGACCGAGTACTGGCTTGGCATGCAGGGCCGCCTGACCGAACCGGTGTACAAGGCCGCCGGCGAGGACCACTACAAGGCGGTCAGCTGGGACGAGGCGCTCCGGCTCGTGGCCGACAAGCTCAAGGGTCTGGACTCCCCCGACCAGGCGGCGTTCTATACGAGCGGCCGGACCTCGAACGAGGCTGCCTTCCTCTACCAGCTCATGGTCCGCGGCTACGGCACCAACAACCTGCCGGACTGCTCCAATATGTGCCACGAATCCTCCGGCTGGGCCATGGGCCAGACCATCGGCATCGGCAAGGCGACGGTCAGCTTCGACGACTACGCCAAAGCCGACCTGATCATCATCATGGGCCAGAACCCCGGCACCAACCACCCCCGGATGATGACCGAACTCGAGGCGTGCAAGCGCAACGGCGGTGAGATCGTGGCCGTCAACCCCCTCCCCGAAGCGGGCCTGCGCCGGTACAAGAACCCGCAGCAGGTCAACGGGGTCGTCGGTCACGGCGTCCAGATCGCGGACCAGTTCCTCCAGATCCGGATCGGCGGGGACATGGCGCTGCTGCAGGCCGTGTCCAAGCGCGTGCTCGACGCCGAGGCCAAGAACCCCGGGACGGTCCTGGACCACGCCTTTCTGGCCGAACACTGCGAGGGGCTCGAGGAGCTCAAGGAACACCTCGCCGGGCTGGATGAAGGCACAGTGCTTGAGGCCACGGGCCTGCGCAGCGAGGACATCGATGAGCTGGCCGCCCGCTACCTCAAGGCCGAGAAAGTCATCATCACCTGGGCCATGGGCATCACGCAGCAAAAGAAGGGTGTTGCCACCATCAAGGAGATCATCAACCTCCTGCTGCTGCGCGGCAATATCGGCAAGCCAGGCGCCGGCGCCTCCCCCATCCGCGGGCACAGCAATGTGCAGGGCGACCGGACCATGGGCATCTGGGAGCAAATGCCGCAGTCCTTCATGGAGGCCCTCGGCGAGGAGTTCGACTTCGAGCCGCCCCGCGAACACGGCGCGGACGCCGTCGAGACCATCAACAAGATGCGCGCGGGCGAGATCAAGGTATTCGTCGCCCTGGGCGGCAACCTGGTGGGTGCCATCTCGGACACGAACGCCGCCGAGGCTGCCATGCAAAACACGGAGATGACGGTCCAGATCTCGACCAAGCTGAACCGCTCGCACACTGTGACGGGCCGCGAGGCCCTGATCCTCCCCACGATGGGCCGGACCGAGATCGATATCCAGGAATCCGGTCCCCAGTTCGTGTCGGTGGAGGACACCGTCTGCGCCGTGCACCCGTCCTGGGGCAGCGTCGAGCCGGTGTCCCACCATCTGCTCTCGGAGCCGGCCATCGTGAGCCGGCTGGGCAAACTCCTGGTGGGCGACAAGATCAGGGCCGACTGGGACGGCTATGAGAAGAACTACGACCTCATCCGGGACCATATTTCGCGCGTGGTGGGCGGCTGCAAGGACTACAACCAGCGGATCCGGCAGGAAGGCGGGTTTGTCCTCGCCCACGGTCCCCGCGACTCCCGCACTTTCCCCACGCCCACCGGCAAGGCCGTGCTGACCGCCAATGATCTTGAACTTGTCGAACGGCCGGAGGGAACCCTGATCCTGCAGAGCATGCGCTCCCACGACCAGTTCAACACCACCATCTACTCGCACAACGACCGCTACCGTGGCATCAAGAAGGGCCGCCATGTGGTGTTCGTGAACCCTGACGACATCGCCGAACTCGGCCTTGCGGACGGGCAATATGTGGACGTCCGCGGCGTATACGACGACGGTGAGGAACGCGTGGTGCGCAAGTTCCGTGTGGTGTCGTACCCCACGGCACGCGGTTGCGCTGCTGCCTATTACCCCGAAGCCAACGTGCTGGTGCCGCTGAACCACACGGCCGAAGGCAGCAACACGCCAGTCTCGAAGGCAGTCATCGTCCGGCTCGAGCCGAGCCTGGACCAGACACCCGACGGCGCGGCAACAGCCCCTGCCCGGGTGGCCTCACGCTAGGCACCCGTCAGCCGGGGCCGGGCCAGTCCGCACCACCGGACATGCCCCGCCCCGGCCACGGCGAGTGGACATAACACCAACATGCCCATGCCCGCGCCCCACCGCGGAGCATGTCCAGTGGCTGCGGACCGCGCGCATGGCGTGATCCCTGTGCACCAGGTCCGGCGTGCTTCCAGGGTGCTCGCGGGGCGGGCTACTGGGCCCTCTTGGTCCAGCCTTCTTCGTCCGGGCCGCCCGACTCGCCATGTTCGCAGAGCTCGATGACCTTGTTCGACGCGGCGTGCACAGCCTCCTGCGTGCCCTTGCGGCCCTTGGTGGACGCAGTACCCGCCGCGTAGCCCACGATGAACGCACTGATCGCGTCCGCATGCGGCCCGACGGCTTTGACCGATTCCTCCGCCACCTGGACGATCTTTTCGTGGTCGACTTCCAGGTCGAGGATCTGCAGCGCCTGGATCAGCCGGCTGCTCCAATGCCGCAGCGAGCTGTCTTCGTCTCGGGACAACGTCATTGCTACTCCTTCTCGCAGGGTGAATGGATCGTCTAACCCTCAAGGGGTAGCACCCGCCCCCGGCGTTGCGCAACGCGACACAGCGGCAGGCGGCAGGTGGCACGCAGGCGGCCCCTCAGCTCCAGAGCGCCACGTGGAACTTGGATCCCCGCCGTTCCAGCCCTCGGGAACCGCCGGGGGCCACCATGGCCGCGGTGGCGTCGGCGGTGCCGGCAAACCGTTGGAGGGTCCGCGCCATGGTGGTGGCCCGGCCGCGGTCCAGGGTACTGGCCCACCAGAGTCCGGAGATCGGCGTTCCGGCTACCGGCACACGGACCAGGGAACCGCTGCGGATTTCAGCCCGGACAATATGCCCCAGCGCCAGCATGGTTCCCTCTCCGGCCCTGACGGCGGCCAGGGCCTCCGTTTCGCTGCTCAACCGGACGATCTCCGGCGCCACCGACTGGGCAGCCAGCCACCGGCCCTCCTCGCTGGCCGCCTGAATGCCGGCGGGGCCGGCAAACCAGGGTCTGCGCACCAGTTCGGCCGGCGCGACCGGCCCGTGGAGGGCGGCGATCGGATGCCCGGCGGCCGCCACGACGATCCGCTGGTACCGCAGGAACGGGACGGAGTCGATGCCGACGTCGCCAGTACCGTTGGCAAGGGAGCCGTTGCGGGCGGCGGGCCTGGCCCCCAAAGCGATGTCGTAGACGCGTTCCCGCATCAGCGAGGCGATGTCCTCGGCCTCCTCCACCACCACATCGACGGAGGCCCCGGGAACCCGGCGGGTGAAAAGGTCCAGCAGGCGCCCCGCCGCGTGCTCAGCAAACGGCGCCGTCGCCACGATTTTCAGCCGCCCGGTCTCGGTCTGGGCATGTGCCACCTCCCACCGGGCACGGTCCGCCAGTCCCACGATGTCCTGGGCATGTTCGGCGAGCGCCCGGCCGCCGGGAGTCAGCGCAATCCCGCCATGGGCGCGCACGAAGAGCGGGTCGCCCAGATCCTGCCTGAGTGCGGCGAGCGCCGTCGATACTGCCGGTTCGCTGACTCCGAGCTGGACGGCGGCCGCATGGAGGGAACCCAGCTTGGCCACCAGGGCGAACGTCCGCAACTGTCCCAATGTCATCGCCACGGCTTCATAACCTTTCGCTTATGACGATATTGACAGCCCTGTCAGGCCGGGGCAAGACTGACCTCAATCCGGCGCCAGGCAGCTGCTACTCCACGCCGCCGGCCTTTCGGAGTGAGGTAGGGACTATGCAGATTCCGGCTCCATTTGACTACGTGCGCGCCACTACGGTGGAGAACGCACTGGAACTCCTTGCCCGGTACGGACCCGAATCGCGGGTGGTTGCCGGCGGCCATAGCCTCCTGCCGATGATGAAGCTCCGCCTCTCCCGGCCCGAATGGCTGATCGACATCAATGACCTATACGAGCTCGATTTCATCTTCCGTGACGGCACCAAGCTAAGGGTCGGCGCCCTGACGCGCCACACCACCCTGCTCGAGTCGGACGAGGTGGCCGGGCTGTTCCCCATCGTGCGGGACGCCGAGCGGGTGATCGCCGACCCCGTGGTCCGCAACCGCGGCACCATTGGCGGCTCGCTGTGCCAGGCCGACCCGGCCGAGGACCTCTCCACGGTGTGTGATGTCCTGGGCGCCGAGGCAGTGATCCGCGGACCGGGCGGCGAGCGCATCCTGTCCATGTCCGAGTTCCACCGCGGACCCTATGAAACCGCGGTCGGGCACGATGAACTGCTCTGCGAACTCAGGTTCGGCATCCGCCCCCGGTCGGGCAGTGCCTACGAAAAGGTCGAACGCCGGGTCGGAGACTGGGCAGTCGGTGCCGCCGGTGCCGCTGTCACCCTCACCGCGGACGGCACTGTCGACGACGCCGCCGTCGGGCTCACCGCCCTGGGCCTCGACCACCCCCTGGCCGGGGCCGCCGCCGTGCTCCGCGGCCGGCATCCGGACGAGGAGCTGTTCGCCGAGGCGGGCAGGCTGGCAGCGGAGGCCTGCGATCCGGTGGCTGACCAGCGCGGCCCCGTCGACTACAAGCGGCATCTCGCCGATGAGCTCACCCAACGGGTACTGCGGCGGGCCTGTGCCCGCGCCGCCCAGATGCAGGAAGGCTGAAGCCGATGCAGATCAGCATGACCGTGAACGGCACCGACGTCACGAGCGAGATTGAGCCCCGGGTGCTCCTGGTCCACTACATCCGCGAGGTCCTGGGCCTCACCGGTACGCACTGGGGATGCGACACAAGCAACTGCGGGACGTGCGTGGTCCTGATGGACGGACAGCCCGTGAAGTCCTGCACCGTCCTGGCCGCCATGGCCGCGGGGCACGACATCCGCACCGTCGAGGGGCTGGCCAGCGGCGGCACCCTCGACCCCGTCCAGCAGGGTTTCATGGAAGAGCACGGGCTGCAGTGTGGCTTCTGCACCCCGGGGATGATGCTCACGGCCCGCGCGCTGCTGGATAAGAATCCGCACCCGGACGACGCCGAGATCCGGCAGGCCATTTCCGGGCAGATCTGCCGGTGCACGGGCTACGCCACGATTGTCCGCTCGGTGCAGTGGGCCGCCGCCCATCCGGCCGGCTCCGGCCTGGCCGACACGGACACCGCCGTCCCGGACACCGCCGTCCCGGATGTCGCCACGGAGACAGAGGACTCAGAGGTGAAGGCATGACCGTCATCCATGACCGGCCGTCAAACCCGGCCGCCGGCGATGAGGACCGTCCGATCGGCTATGGCCGCATCCAGCGGAAGGAAGACCCGCGCTTCGTGCGCGGCAAGGGGCACTACGTGGATGACATCGTGCTGCCGGGGATGCTGCACGGCGCCATCCTGCGCGCTCCGGTGGCGCACGCCCGGCTCGTGTCCATCGACACCACCAACGCCCTGGCTCACCCGAAAGTCGTGGCAGTCATCACCGGCAAGGACCTTCTGGGCCTGAAGCTCGCGTGGGCGCCGACGCTCTCGGCGGATGTCCAAGCTGTGCTGGTGACCGACAAGGTGCGGTTCCAGGGGCAGGAAGTCGCGTTTGTCGTGGCCGAGGACCGTTACACCGCACGGGACGCCCTGGAGCTGATCGACGTCGAATACGAAGTCCTTCCCCCGCTGGTGGACGCCCGCAAGGCGCTGGACCCGGACGCCCCGGTGATCCGCGATGAGATCGAGGGCCGGACGGACAACCGGATCTTCGACTGGGAGATGGGCGACAAGGCCGAAACGGATGCGGTGTTCGCCTCCGCGGATGTTGTGGTCAGCCAGGAGATCGTCTACCCGCGGGTCCATCCCGCACCGATGGAGACGTGCGGCGCCGTCGCCGATTTCGACGCCGTCAACGGCAAGCTGACGCTCTACGAGACCACCCAGGCACCGCACGCGCACCGGACCCTGTTCGCGATCGTCGCCGGCATCCCCGAGCACAAGATCCGGATCGTCTCCCCCGATATCGGCGGCGGTTTCGGCAACAAGGTCGGGATCTATCCCGGCTACATCCTCGCCGTCGTCGGTTCGATCGTCTCCGGCCGCCCGGTCAAATGGGTGGAGGACCGCTCCGAAAACCTGATGTCAACCTCGTTCGCCCGGGACTACATCATGCAGGGCGAAATCGCGGCGACCAAAGACGGCAAGATCCTCGCCCTGCGCACCCACGTGCTGGCCGACCACGGCGCGTTCAACGCCACGGCCCAGCCCACCAAGAACCCGGCCGGATTCTTCTCCATCTTCACCGGCAGCTACGACCTCGCGGCCGCCCACTGCTCCGTCACCGGTGTCTATACCAACAAGGCGCCCGGCGGGGTCGCGTACGCGTGCTCGTTCCGGGTCACCGAGGCCGTCTACCTCGTGGAGCGGATGGTCGACATTCTTGCCCGCAAGCTGGACATGGACCCGGCGGAACTGCGGCTGAAGAACTTCATCAAGCCGGAGCAGTTCCCCTATGCCAACAAGACCGGCTGGGTCTACGACTCGGGCAACTACGAGGCCGCCATGCGCCTCTCGATGCAGCTCGCCGGATACGAGGACCTCCGCCGCGAGCAGGCCGAGAAACGCGAACGCGGGGAACTCATGGGCATCGGGGTTTCCTTCTTCACGGAAGTCGTCGGAGCCGGGCCAAGGAAGCACTTCGACATTGTGGGCCTCGGCATGGCCGACGGCGCTGAACTGCGCGTCCACCCCACTGGCAAGGCCGTGGTGCGCATCTCGGTGCAGAGCCAGGGCCAGGGCCACGAGACCACCTTCGCCCAGATCGTGGCGGAAGAACTCGGCATCCCGCCGGAGGACATCGAGGTGGTGCACGGGGACACCGACCAGACGCCGTTCGGCTTGGGCACGTACGGCAGCCGTTCGACGCCGGTCAGCGGCGGCGCCGTGGCCCTTGTAGCCCGGAAGGTGCGCGAGAAGGCGAAACTGATCGCCGGGGCGATGCTGGAGACCCGCCCCGAGGACCTCGAATGGGAAAAGGGCCGCTGGTTCGTCAAAGGCGATCCGAGCGTCGGCAAGACCATGGCCGAGATCGCCATGGGCGCCCACGGCACCGTTGCCTTGCCTGAGGGCGTGGACGGAAACCTCGACGCCGAGGTCACCTACGACCCGCCGAACCTGACCTTCCCGTTCGGCGCCTACATCTGCGTCGTCGACATCGATCCCGGCACGGGGCAGGTCAAAGTGCGGCGCTTCATCGCGGTGGATGACTGCGGCACCAGGATCAACCCGATGATCATCGAAGGCCAGGTGCATGGCGGGCTGACGGACGGTGTGGGCATGGCCCTGATGGAGATCATCGAGTTCGACGAGGACGGCAACTGCCTCGCCGGGTCCTTCATGGACTACCTGATCCCCACGGCCATGGAAGTGCCGGACTGGGAAACCGGATTCACTGTCACGCCCTCCCCGCACCACCCGATCGGGGCGAAGGGCATCGGCGAGTCCGCCACAGTCGGCTCACCGCCGGCGATCGTCAACGCTGTTGTCGATGCCCTGGCGCCGTTCGGCGTCACACATATGGACATGCCCTGCACCCCGGCCCGCGTCTGGGCTGCCATGCAGGGCCGGGCCCGGCCGCCGATCTGATGGCCTCCACCGCAGGATCCCTGGCCGCCAGGGCCGATGAACTCGCCAGCCGCCGCGAGCCGTTCGTCCATGCCACGGTGGTCCGCGCCCAGCATCCGACGAGCGCCCACGCCGGGGACACCGCCCTGGTGCTGCCCGGCGGAGAGATCCACGGCTTTGTGGGCGGAAACTGCGTGGAGGAGTCGGTGCGCGAGTACAGCCGGCAGGTCCTGGCCACCCAGGAACCCCTCCTGCTGCGGGTGCTGCCCGGAGAACCGTCCCGCACCGCGGAGGAAGGCGCCGTCGAGGTCACCAACCCGTGCCTGAGCGGCGGGGCGATCGAGATCTTCCTCCAGCCGCGGATTCCGGCGCCCCGTGTCGTGGTGGTGGGCACGACGCCGGTGGCGCAGGCCCTGGAAACGCTCGGCTCCGGCGTCGGCCTCGAAGTCGAACTGACGGACGGCGAATCCGCAGATCCCCGCGGGGACGACGCGGCATTGATTGTCGCCTCGCACGGCAAAGCGGAAGAGCGTGCCCTGGAAGCCGCCCTGCGGGCCGGTGTCCCCTACGTTGCCCTCGTGGCCAGTAGAACCCGCGGCGCCGCCGTCCTGGAATCCCTCGACGTCGACGACGCCCTGCGGCGGCGGGTTTTCACACCGGCCGGGCTGCAACTCGGCGCCCGGACCCCCGGGGAGATCGCCCTGTCCATCCTCGCCCAGCTGGTCGGTGAACGGTCCAGGGCGCGGCGCGCCGCCCCGCCCCTGGCGTCCGCTGCCGCGGCGGCCACGAGCTTCGGCACGGAGCCAGTACCATCGGAGCCAGTACCATCGGAGCCCGCACCACCGGGGACGGGGCCGGCGAGCGCGGTCGACCCGGTGTGCGGCATGTCTGTCCCGGCCCTCGAATCGTCCCTGCACCTGGTTCACGAAGGGGCCGCCGTCTACTTCTGCTCGCCCGGCTGCCGGGCCGCCTTCCGCAAAGATCCGGAACGCTATGCCGTTACGACCTGAGCGGTTGCCGGCGGCAGAAAGCCCCGGGCCCCGGACCGCCGGCATCATCCTGGCCGCGGGCGGTTCCCGGCGACTGGGCCGGCCGAAGCAGCTGCTGCCCTACGGCGCCGGAGTGCTGCTCGATGCCGTCCTGGCGACTGCCCGGGACTGTGGCTTCGGCCAGACGGTGCTGGCCCTGGGCGGCGCAGCGGCCGACGTGGAGCGCACTGTGGACACCAGCGGCTGCGATGTGGTGCTCAACCCGGACTTCGGCGAAGGGTGCGCGTCCTCGATCGCCACGGCGCTCGCCGCCCTCCATCCGGGCACCAGCGCCGTCGTCCTGCTGCTCGGCGATCAGCCCGGTGTCCGGGCCGCGAGCGTCCGGGCAGTGCTTGGCGCCCTGCAGCCCACTCCTGCGCACACTGCCGGCATCGCGGTGTGCCGCTACGACGACGGCGTGGGCCACCCGATGGCGTTTGCCCGGCGCCTGCTGCCGGACCTGGCCGCCCTGCACGGGGACAAAGCCGTCTGGAAGCTCCTGGCACAGCGGGCGGACGACGTCGTCGAGGTCCGCACAGCCGGCCCCGTCCCCCCGGACGTCGACACCGAAGACGACTACCGGCGCCTCCTTGCCGGGCTGCTGGGGGCCCTATGACGGCGGCGGCGCGGGCCGGCGCGGAGGAGGACGTGCGGCGCCGGGTCCCGGATGTCGGATCGCTGATGGCCGCGCTGGACCGGGCCAACTACCTGGCCGACGTCGGACTGGCGACGGCCCTGTTCCTGGCTGTCCGCCTGCCGCAGCCCATCCTGCTCGAGGGCGAGGCGGGGGTCGGGAAGACGGAGGCCGCTAAGGCGCTGGCCGAGCTCCTCGACACCCCGCTGTACCGGCTGCAGTGCTACGAGGGAATCGACGCCGGTGAGGCCCTCTATGAGTGGAACCACCAGCGCCAGCTGCTCGGCATCCGGCTGGCCGAAGTCCGCGACACCGAGGTCACGGAAACGGACCTGTTTGCCTCCCAGTACCTGCTGCGGCGCCCGCTCCTGCAGGCGCTGGAACATCCCGGCCCGCGGCCTGCCGTGCTGCTCCTGGACGAGATCGACCGCGCCGACGCCGAATTCGAGGCCTTCACCTTTGAACTGCTGGCCGAATCCGCCGTCACCATCCCGGAGCTGGGCACAATCCGCGCCACCCATCCCCCCATCGTGATCCTGACCTCCAACCGGACCCGGGACCTTCACGACGCCCTGACCCGCCGCTGCCTGTACCACTGGATCGACTACCCGGGACCCGCCCGGATTGCCGAGATCGTGCGCCGCCGGGTTCCTGCCAGCAGCGGCCCGCTGGCCCTCCAGGCCGCTGCCGTCATCACCCGGCTGCGCACCCTGGACCTCGCCAAGCCGCCCGGGATCTCCGAGGCAATCGACTGGGTCTCGGCCCTGGCCGTGCTGGGGGTGGAGCGGATCGACCCCGGCACCACCGAGCAAACGTGGGGCTCCATCGTCAAGAACCGCGACGACCTCGAACTCGTCGGCTCCCGCGGCGCGGCCTGGCTCGTGGACGGCACCGATGGCTGAAGACCACGGCCCCGCCCAGAACAACAGTGCCACCGATCAGCCGCCGCAGCCGCCACTGGTCGAGGCGGCCGCCTTGTCCGCCGCGTTCGTCACGGCCATCCGGAGGGCCGGCCTGGCGACCTCGCCGGACCGGGCGGCGCGGCTCGCCGAGGCGCTCCACCTGATCCCCCCGGCCCGGCTTGAGCAGCTCTACTGGACCTGCCGCGTGGTGCTCGTGTCCGCCCGCGAAGAAGTGCCCGTGTTCGATGCCGTCTTCGCGGCCGTGTTCCGCGGGAACGCCGCCCCCGGCCAGCCGGGCAGCGTGCCCGGGGCGGCAGCGGCGCCGCCCGCGCCGGCCCTCCGGACCAGGCCCGCAGCGCCAGGGAGCCAGACGCCGGGCCCGGCCCCCGGCACGCCGCAGCGGCCGCGCCTGGCCTTCCCCGGCCGGGACGGCTCCGCGGAGGACGGCCGCACTGACCGGGAGGCCGTCCTTGCCATGGTTTCCGCAGACGAACACCTGCAGGCGACATCTTTCGCCGAGCTTTCCGCCGATGAAGTAGCGGCGGTACGGCGGCTGGCGGCGGCGCTGCAGCTCGCGACGCCGCTGCGCCTGAGCCGCCGCACGCGCACGTCGGCCCACAGCACGGCGAGCCTGGACGTCCGGGCGACAGTGCGCGCTGCCCGCCGGTCCGGGACCGACGCCCCGCTGCTGCTCTATGCCCGCCGGCGCGAGCAGCGCCGCAAACTGGTATTGCTCTGCGATGTTTCGGGATCGATGGAACCCTACTCCCGGGTCTTCGTATCCTTCCTGCAGGGCGCCGTGACCCGGGCCGGGGCGGAAGCCTTTGTCTTCTCCACCAGGCTGACCCGGCTGACACGGCAACTGGCCCTGCGTGATCCGGACCAGGCCCTGGCCCGCGCCGCTGTCTCCGCGCCGGACTGGGCTGGCGGAACCCGGATCGCCGAATGCCTCCGGCGCTTCGTCGACGAGCACGGCCGCCGCGGACTGGCGCGGGGCGCTGTGGTGGTGGTGTTTTCCGACGGCTGGGCCTACGAGGATCCGGAACAGGTCGCGGCGCAGATGGCCCGCCTGCGCCGGCTCGCCCACCGGATCATCTGGGTGAATCCGCGCAAGGCAGCCCCGCAGTACCGGCCCCTCGTGGGCGGCATGGCGGCGGCCCTGCCCTACTGCGACGCCTTCGTCAGCGGCCACAGCTTCCGGGCCTTGGCGCAGGTGGCTGCCGCCATTCGCGGCGAGGGGCCGCCTTCACAGGACACGCACGAACGAGCGAGAGGCAAGGAACCAGCCCATGCACATTGACAGCACGTTCTCGGTGGTCGCACCAATAAGCCAGGTGTGGGACACGCTGATGGACTTTGAACGGGTGGCCGGTTGCCTTCCGGGGGCCAGGATCCTGAACAAGCTCTCGGACGACGCCTACCAAGTGGGCATGACGGTAAAGCTCGGCCCGGTCACGATGCAATACAAGGGCCTGCTGAACGTCATTGAACGAAACGCCCCGGAACATCGTGCGGTCCTTGGCGGCAAGGCCCAGGAGACCCGCGGACAAGGCACCGCCGAGGCCACCGTCACCCTGGTGCTGGCCGAAGACGGAGCGGCCACACGGGGTTCCGTCAGCGCAGACCTGGCGCTGTCCGGCAAGGCAGCGGCCATGGGCAAGGGGGTGATCGGCAGCGTCACGGAGCAGATGATGTCGCTCTTCGCGAAAAATCTGCAGGCCATGCTCACTGAGGCAGCACCCCCTGCGCAGGAAGCCCCTGCGGGGCCGACCCCTGCGGCGGTCCCCGAACCCACCCCGGCTCCGGTCCCCGCGGCGGCCGCGCCGGAACCGATCCCTGTGCCTGTCTCGGCGGCGGCCGCGCCGGAACCGGTCCCTGTGCCTGTCTCGGCGGCGGCCGCGGCGGAACCGATCCCTGTGCCTGTCTCGGCGGCGGCCGCGGCGGACGGCAGCCTGGATGCGCTGAGCCTCGCCAAGGGAATCGCGGCGGAGCAATTGTCCAGCCCGGTGAAGGTCCTCGGCGTTATCACCGTCGTGGCGTGCATCGCGTACTGGGCCGGCCGGCGTTCGGCGTTCCGGCTGCTCCGGCTGTGCGGCAGGCTCTGAGGAGCGCCGATGCGTGATGTCCTCGCGGCCATGTTGCCCGACTGGCGAAGCGGTGCCACGGCAGGCCTGGCCACCGTCGTGAGCACATTCAGATCTGCGCCCCGGCTCCCCGGGGCCGCCATGCTGGTGACGGCCGGCGGCGAAGCCGTGGGCTCCGTCTCCGGCGGCTGCGTCGAAGGCGCCGTCTACGAGCTCGCCACCCAGGTCAAGGACGACGGCGAGCCGGCCTTGGTGCGCTACGGGATCAGCGACGACGACGCCTTTGCCGTGGGCCTCACCTGCGGTGGAATCATCGATATCTTCGTCGAACCTGTCTCCCGGCAACACTTTGCCGAACTCGACGCCGTCGCCCAGGACATCGCCGCCGGGCGCCGCGTGGGCGTCGCCACGATCATTGAACACCCTGATGCCGGCCGTGTGGGGCGGCACCTGGTTGTCAGGCCGGACGGTTGCGAGGGTGACCTGGGCTCGGACCGGACCAGCCGCGCCGTCGGCGACGACACCCAGGGTCTTCTCGCCGCCGGCCGGACGGGCATCCTGAACTACGGCGTGGACGGCGAGCGGCTGGACACCGGCATGCGCGTCTTCTTTGCCAGGTATGCGCCGCCGCCGCGCATGCTCGTCTTCGGCGCCATTGACTTCGCCGCGGCGCTGGCGCGGCTGGGCGCGTTCCTGGGCTACCGGGTGACCGTCTGCGATGCGCGGTCCGTCTTCGCGACGCGGGCGCGATTCCCTGACGCCGCCGAGGTGGTCAACGCGTGGCCACACCGGTACCTGAGCGAGCAGTTTGCCCAAGGGCTGCTGGATTCCAGGGCTGTGCTCTGCGTCCTGACCCACGACCCGAAGTTCGACATCCCCGTCCTTGAGGTGGCCCTGCGCGGCAGCCCCGTGGCCTTTATCGGCGCCATGGGATCC
Organism: Arthrobacter sp. 05T410; assembly: GCF_056396505.1. NCBI lineage: Bacteria > Bacillati > Actinomycetota > Actinomycetes > Micrococcales > Micrococcaceae > Arthrobacter > Arthrobacter sp. 05T410. The sequence continues at coordinate 419,333 of NZ_JBFTLP010000001.1, forward strand.
CGGCGCACGCACGAGGACAGGATGGCACGGCTTCGGCAGACGGGACTGACTGAGGCCCAGTTGTCCAGGCTTCACAGTCCTGTCGGCCTGGATCTGGGCGCCCGCACCCCGGAGGAAACGGCGGTGTCCATCGCCGCAGAGTTCATCGCCCAACAGTGGAGCGGCAGCGGGGAGCCGTTGCGGCAGCTCGGCGAACGGATCCACCACGACGAGCAGTTGTGACTGTGTGGCCATGACGGCGGACGACGCCCTGGGCTGGACGCTGGCGGTGCTGCTGCCGGCGGCAACGGGCTACTCGGCCGGGCAAAACTTTCGTGGAGCCGGGCCGGCGGGTCTGCTTTCATGTTCGCTGCCCAGGTTTCATGTACGCCGCCCAGGCCGCCTGACCGCCGCTCCCCCAGTTGCTTCGGATCCGACGCACCGGATTCCGGCTACCGCGCGGCGACCGCCGCGGGAGCCAGCAGTTCGCGGTACCGGGCGGCGTGCCGGCCGAGTTCGTCGGCGTCCACCCGGGGTGCCGAATGCAGGATGAGTGGCCGGGCCATCTCCAGGCCGCACAAGTGCGCGGTCGCGTCGAGGGGGCGCAGGAGCTCCTCCATCGTGAAGCGGTTGTGTCCTGCCGGCGCGTAGGACGATTCAGGGCCGCCGGTCGACAGCACCAGCTGGAGCCGCTTTCCGTGGAGGGCGTCGCCTCCGGCGCCGTACGCGAAGCCGTACGTAAGCACCTGGTCCATCCACTCCTTCAGGACCCCCGGGACGGAGTACCAGTGCCACGGGAACTGCCAGACGATGGTGTCGTGCCCGCGCAGCAACTCCTGTTCCCGGGCGGTGTCGAACCGCCGGTCCGGGTGGGCGGCGGAGAGGTCATGCACCGTCACGTGCTCCAGGTCCATGATGGCTGAGGTGAGGTGCGCGGTGATCCGCGAGCTTTCCAGGTCAGGGTGGGCAACAAGGACGAGCGTGCGCTGTGGGGTCATGGGAGGTTCGTGCTTCTTTCAGAGTCGGATTCAAGGCCGACCAGAGCCGAGCTGACCTGCCAGAGGCGGTCAATATCGGACTGGCTGTAGCTGCGTTTTGATGATTTCTTGGGAGTGCTGCTGGCAAAGTACTGGCCGGTGACGTTTTCGAGCTCCGGCGCCGAGGCAAGATATATGGAGGTCCGGGCGCCCTGCTCCGGGGTTTTCATCCACCGCTGAACCAGCGGTGTCAGGAACTCTTGCAGCCGGCCCGGATCTTCGGCTCCGAACGCCGTCGCCACGACTCCGGGGTGGAGCACATTTGCGGTGACGCGGGTGCCGGAGAGACGTGCGGCGAGTCCGTAAGTGAACAAGACGTTGGCCAGTTTCGACTGGTTGTACGCCCGCTGCCCCGAGTAGGACCGTTCGGCCAGCAGGTCGGCGAAGTCCATCCGGGCCATGGCTTGGGCGCCGGACGAGACCGTTACGATCCGCGCCGGTCCGCTCTCCTTCAACCGTTCAAGGAGCAGGTTGGTGAGCAGGAAAGGAGCAAGGTGGTTAAGGGCGAAGGTGTACTCAAGTCCATCCACGGTGACGCGGCGGGTGTTCCAGAATCCGCCCGCATTGTTGACCAGCACATCGAGGCGGTCCAACGTATTCAGCACCTCCTCGGCCAGCCTGCGGACTTCCCGCTGGGAGGAGAGATCGGCGGTGAACACCTCGACGGGGGCCGACGCCACAGCGCGGATCTCCTCAGCTGCCCGAGATGCCCTGTCAGCATTGCGGCCGGTGATGGCAACCCGCGCACCCAGGGCGGCCAGACCCAGAGCCGTGGCCTTGCCGATCCCGCCGGTGCCTCCCGTGATCAGAACTGTCTTTCCTGCCATTGACAGCATTCGGTTCTCGCTCCCGGTGTTCGTTGCCGCAAGCTGCACGTGTGGGGTGTAGACAGGTTTGTCTACACCGGGAACGAAGGTATCAGACAGAACTGTCTGTGCACAAGCAGCGGCCGGCCCTGCTCCGCCGCGGGGCGTTCGGGTCGGCTGACGGGCTCCGCAGTGGCCGTCCGGGCGGCCGCCGGGCGTATGCTCTTGGCATGGCGAGATACTTCGATGTGCACCCCGAGAACCCCCAGCACCGTTCGATCCTCCAGGCGGTGGACATCGTGCGCTCAGGCGGCCTGATCGCTTACCCCACGGATTCCTGCTATGCGCTGGGCGCTCAGCTGGGTAACCGGGAGGCCCTGGACCGGATCCGGACCATCCGGCAGTTGGACGGCAAACATCATTTCACCCTCGTCTGCAAGGACTTCGCCCAGTTGGGCCAGTTCGTCCAGATCGACAACGATGTGTTCCGCAGCATCAAGGCCGTCACGCCCGGCAGCTATACCTTCATCCTGCCGGCGACCAGGGAGGTCCCGAAACGGCTGCTGCACCCGAAGAAAAAGACTGTTGGCGTGCGCATCCCGGACAACCACGTCGTGCAGGCGCTGCTCGCTGAGCTCGGCGAGCCGCTGCTGTCGAGCACTTTGCTGCTTCCCGATGAGGAAGAGCCACTCACTCAGGGGTGGGAGATCAAGGAACGCCTGGACCACGTGGTGGACGCCGTGATCGATTCCGGCGACTGTGGTGCCGAGCCAACCACGGTGATCGACTACTCCAGCGGCGTCGCGGAAATCGTCCGGCGCGGCATGGGTGATCCGTCGCGCTTCGAGTAACAGTCGCGCTTCGGTTAGCAGACGACGCCGGCAACGGCATGGCGCCTGCCGGCTGACCAGGCGGGGCGGACTAGGCGGATTCCGCCGTGGCCGCCTGCCGGTTCCGCAGCCACCGGCGCACGAGGTCGATGGCGGCGACAAGCCCGGCCAGGGGCGAGAGCACCGCTGCGGCGTAGACGAACATCATCCACGTCAGGGTGGTCACCGGGCTTTGGCGGGTGCTCAGGAGGGACAGTCCGCCGAAGAGGCCCAGGACCCAGAACAGGATGACTCCGGACAGCACAGCGGCTGCGGGGAAGTACTCGTTCGTGACGACTTTCTTCAAGGTTTCCATGGGCCCTCCTCACACCTGGCGGTGGGACTGCCCGCCGGGGATATTCCCAGTATGGGGCCCGGCGCGGCGGAATTCCCCGAGAATCCCGGCCACGTGACGAAGCTAACGCCCGCGTCCGGTTGGCGGCCATCCCGGTCATCAATTGGGCGCCGCCGGTCCACCGGTGGCGGCCCCGCGGGGGTCAGACCGCGGCCCGGACGCGCTGGAGGAAGGAATCAAGCACCCGCCCGGCGTTCTCATGCATGCGCCGGGACTCGGCCGCCGGCAGCTGCCGGCTCTTGGGCCCGTTCAACCGCTCGCCCAGATAGAGCAGCGCCGCCAGTACCTCGGAGAGTTCGGAGTTGCTTTCCGCACGCTGCCGGAGGAGCCGCAGATGAGCTTCCTGGAGGGCCGGACCGGGGCTGCAGCCAAGGTCGCGGTCGAAGAGCCGCCGGCAGCGGTCATAGGCCGAGAGGCCCTCCGCCGGCAGGCCTGCCTGTTCATAGGCCGTCACCAGCACCGTCCAGGCCCGCTCGTTCAGGGGCTCCGCGCGAATGGCAGCCTGGACCAGGTTGACGGCATCGTCTGGTTTGTCCAGCAGAGCCGCCGTTTCTGCCGCGAGGATCTGCAGCGCCACCTTTTCGGCTGTATGACGTGCGCGCGCCTCTTCGGCCCAATCGGAGGCAAGTTCGAACCCGAGCAGCGGCTCGGCGGAAATCTCCAGGGCCTCGAGCATCAGGGGGTAGGCCTCTGCCGGAGGCAGCTCACCCGCGTCGCGGACCAGGTCACGGAACCGGAACAGATCGAGGTCCACGAGCGTAGGGTCCAGCACGTAGCCACTGTTGGCCGTGCGGAGCGGGCCGGTCTTAGTCTGCCCCGGCTGGATGGCACGGCGGATACCGCTGATATAGCTCTCGAGGGTCGCTACGGAGCCGTCACTGGCTCCTGCTCCCCAGAGAAGATCGATCAGGCGGGTCTTGGACACGGGCGTGCCAAGGTTCAGGAGAAGGATTTCCAGTATGTGCCGGGGCTTGCATCCGCCCATGTCGGCGGCGGTGAGCGCCACGCCGTCCCGGCGCACTTCGAATGATCCGAAGAGGCGGACCGAAATGGAAGGTGCTGTTTCCTTTGGGCTATCCACGATGTTCTCCGATTTCCCCAGGTAAAACGAACTCAATCGTCTATGGAGAGCCGGATCAACATTGAAACCAGGCCGTACTGAGGCTCTGTTCCCTCCGGCTTTCCAATGACACCGTGACACGCCCGGCGGGGCGCAACAAGGCATGCCGCTACCCGATCTTTCGCCCAAAGAAAGACGCGTACAGGGGTCAGTACCGCTGAGTAAGCGGGCGGAGCGGAGGGCAGGTGATTGCGGCGCCAACCAAGTAATTCCGCGGGCCGCCGCCATGCGGACCCAAGTAGTTTAGGCGGGCAAGGAATTGGCCCCCGGCGGCTAAATTCCAGCACGTTGAAACCGCGGGTCCGGACCGGGTTTCCCTACTGGTTATCGGTCATCTCGGCGGGCACAGCCACCAGTCGCAGGTCCGCGCCGTCCCGGAGCACGGCAAGGTCCAGCGGCTCCCCGATCGCTTCGGCGAACAGCAGTTTCTGCAGGCTCTCGGCGTTGGACACATACATGTGTCCAACCTTCAGGAGGATGTCGCCGGCCCGTAGCCCGGCCCGCTCGGCGGGGGAATCCGGGAGGACTTCGACCACGAGCAGGCCCTCCCTGCGGCCCGTCCGGACGACGGCGCTCGGCTGCAACTGGATGGGTGTGTTGACCAGGCCCAGGTAGGCCCGGCGGACGCGGCCGTCCTTGAGCAGCGAAGCGATGATCCGCCGGGACGTCGCGTTGATGGGAACGGCCAGGCCGAGCCCAACACCGGCCACGGCCGTATTGATGCCGACGATCCGCCCGCGGGCGTCTGCCAGCGCCCCGCCGGAGCTGCCGGGGTTGAGGGCCGCGTCGGTCTGGATGACGTCCTCGATCACGCGCCGGCTCCGTCCGGACCAGACCGGGATCGAACGGCCCAGCCCGCTGACCACCCCGGCGGTGACGGAGCCGGCGAGCCCGAGCGGATTGCCCACGGCGATGACCAGCTGGCCGACCCGAAGGGACTCGGCATCGCCGAGTTCAGCCGGTGCAGCGGTGGGTGCCCTGCCGTGGACCACGGCAAGATCGGAGAGCGGGTCGGCGCCCACCACGTCAACAGCCGTGCTGGTGCCGTCGGCGAAGACTGCGTGGCCGGACTGGGCGCCTCCCACCACGTGGGCGTTCGTCAGCAGATATCCGTCCGTGGTGAACAGCACGGCCGACCCCGCACCGACCCTCAACCTGCCGTTGCGCCCGTTGCCGGTCATCTCGAGCGCGGCGACGTGCTGGGTGACAGCCTCGGCCACGCGGATGACCGTTGCGGAATAGGAATCCAGCGGGTCTTCGGACACATCGGATCCGGATACCCTGCTGATGGACGCGGCCACGGTGCACCTCCTGCTGAACGGTACTCATCCAAGTCAACCACCGCCGTCCCGGGAGTAGTCCTGGCGGGCCTACGCCGTCAGAGAAATACGCAGGATGAAGCGGCGGCGGTGCAACAGTTCAGCCCGGCGCGGATCCGCGGCTAGGCTCGGACGTAGATCCGCCCGACAGCCCAGGAGAACCTACGTGACACCAACGTCCGCCTCCCCCGCCCCGCTGCCCCTGCCGGGTCTGACCTGGGGCATCAAGCGCAGCTTTATGGATTACATTTCGGGACTCCCGGACGGTGCTGTTTCCGCGGCCGACGGCGCCACGGTCACTGCGTCCGGAGAGTTCTGTTTCGCTCCCGCCGGTTCCGAGTACGATCCCGCCAGTGGCACCGGGGTGCTGCGGTTCCGCGGCGATGTCCGCGTCGCCGGTCACCACGGAATGATGTTCGTCCGGCTGCTGGACCCATGGGTCGAGTTCGCGGCCGGGCACGGGGTCCTGTCCATCAGCACGGGCGACGGCGGCGGGACCGAGCGCTCGGATGTCGGCACCCTGCGCACTGCCGCGCCCCGCAACATGGAAGGGTTTCTCGTCTGGGAGCGCGTCGAGGTCGCCATCTCCCAGGCCGGTTCGGAACTGTTCGACGGCCAGTACGCCGACGGCCAGGCGATGGACCCCCTCGTCATCCGGGTGCCGGCGTAGTCAGGACGGGCCACGGCGCGGACGCTAGCGTGGACGCACCGGACGCACCCTCACCGGCCCGATGATCCCGATCAGGGCCACGGCGGTCATGGAACCTGCCGCCATGATCGAGGCGAGGACGACGATCTGGAAGCGGCCCGCTTCCAAGGGTGAAAGGCCGCCGAAGATCGCACCCACAAACGCCCCGGGCAGGGTGACGAGTCCCGTCGTCTTAGTCTGGTCGGTCGAAGGGATGAGGGCTGAATAGACGGCGCGCCGGGCCAGCTCCAACGTCGACTGACGCCGGGTCGCCCCCAAAGCCAGCCACGCTTCAACCTCATCCCAACGTTCATTCACGGACTCGGCAAAGTGCCGGCCGGCCAGGGTGGCGATGGTCATCGCATTGCCGATCACGATCCCCCCAATTGCCAGCGCGTAGCGGGGCGTCAGGGCTATCGCGCCCGTGCCGAAAACGATCGCCAGGGTCACCAGGATGCCGGCCGCCATCGAGCCCCCCACTACCGCCAGGCGGCCCCAACTCCACCCCAGGCGACGCGCGGCCGTCACTGCGGCCACCGAAAACATCACGAGAAGTGCGGCGCCGACCCAGACCGGACTGGTGATGACAGTGCCCAGTATGAGGCTGATGACAGCCAGTTGCACAGCCCCGCGCAGGATGGCCAGCGCCGGCGCCGTTCGGTGCGGGATCCGGAAAACCGCAAGCAACCCCACGGTGACCAGCATCAGGAGCCCGACGCCCAGCAGCGTGGGCAGGAGATCAGTCAGGGCGGTCATCACGCCAGCCTATAGACCTTCCCGGCAGCACCATGGGCGGCATCGGCTGTCGGCTGCCTTCCCCCGCCGGACACGGCTGCCGTGCTGGGCACCCGCGCGTCCGTCTGCAAGGATGTGAACGGTCGTCGCGCCGTCGGGGATTGAAACTGGTCAAAGGAGATGCTCCATGGTTGAACCCGCCCTCTTAGCAGACGGCGTCGACAGCGAGGCCCGCCGGCATGTGCTCCGGGCCTTAGCGGCGGGCACGGGCATCGGGTGGGACGGCGCGGACCGGGCCGTCTTCGAAGAGCGCTTCGACCGTCATTTCCCGGCCTTGTTCCGGCTGTTCCACGATCTCTACGGCGCACGGCCGGATTGGCTGGATCAGCTCACCGACCTTGTGATGCAGTCTGCCCGCTCGTGGGCAGAGAGGCCTGCCGCGCTCAAGGGCCTCGACGCCGAACGGGAACACAACAGCGGCTGGTTCCAGTCCAACACCATGCTCGGCGGCGTTTGCTACGTCGACAGATACGCCAGGGACCTCGAAGGCGTCCGCGCCCGGATCCCCTATTTCAAGGAACTGGGCCTGACCTATCTGCACCTGATGCCGCTGTTCCTGGCCCCCGAACCGCACTCCGACGGCGGCTACGCCGTTTCCAGTTACCGGGACGTCAATCCCGGGCTGGGCACCATGGAGCAGCTGCGCGACCTCGCCGCCGAGCTGCGGGAGAACGGTATCAGCCTCGTGGTCGACTTCATCTTCAACCACACCTCCGACGAGCACGAATGGGCCCGGAAGGCGGCCGCGGGCGAGCCGGCCTACAGCGACAACTACTGGATCTTCCCGGACAGGTCCATGCCGGACGCGTTCGAGCAAACTGTGCGCGAAATCTTCCCGGACGACCATCCCGGCTCATTTGTGGATTTGCCGGACGGACAGTGGGTCTGGACCACGTTCCACACCTTCCAGTGGGACCTGAACTACTCCAACCCGGACGTGTTCCGGGCCATGGCGGGCGAGATGCTGTTCCTGGCCAACCAAGGCGTGGACATTCTCCGGATGGACGCCGTCGCCTTCATTTGGAAGCAGCTCGGCACACCCTGTGAGAACCTTCCCGAAGCCCACACGCTGCTGCAGGCGTTCAACGCCGTGTGCCGGCTGGCGGCGCCGTCGCTGCTGTTCAAGTCCGAGGCGATCGTCCACCCCGACGAGGTGGCCCGCTACATTGACCCCGCCGAGTGCCAGCTCTCCTACAACCCCCTGCAGATGGCGCTGACCTGGGAGGCGCTGGCCACCCGCGACGTGTCCCTGCTCACCCAGGCCCTGGAGCGGCGCCACAATATTCCAGACGGCACGGCGTGGGTGAACTATGTCCGCAGCCATGACGACATCGGCTGGACGTTTGCGGATGAGGACGCTGCCGAGCTTGGCATCAATGCCTTCGAGCACCGGCGGTTCCTCAATTCCTTCTTCGTCAACCGTTTCCCTGGCAGCTTCGCCCGCGGCGTGCCTTTTCAGGACAACCCCCGCACCGGCGACTGCCGGATTTCCGGCACAACGGCGTCGCTCTGCGGGCTCGAGGGCGGAACCGCTGCGGCGGTGGACCGGATCCTGCTGGCCCACTCGGTGGCCTTCAGCACCGGGGGCATCCCGCTGCTGTATCTCGGTGACGAGGTCGGCCAGTTCAACGACTACGGGTACGCCGCCGAGGAAGGCCACGGAACGGACAGCCGCTGGGTGCACCGGCCGCACTACCCGGCCGCAGGGTACGCGCGGCGCGCGGAGCCGGAAACCCCCGCCGGGGCGGTCTTTGCCGGGCTGCGCCGGATGGTGTCCGTACGGTCCGCGACGCCGGAACTGGCCGGGACCCGGCTGGTCGGGTTCGCCACGAACAACCCGGGTGTCCTGGGGTACCAGCGTCCCGGAAATGGAACGCTGATCCTCGCCCTGGCCAACTTCAGCGACGACCCCGAGGAGGTAACGGCGTTGACGCTCTCCGGCTTCGCGGCCGGCGCCGTCGACGTCCTGACCGGCGCCCACGTGTGCCTCGACGCGGGACTGGTCCTGGACGCCCGGCAGTTCGTCTGGCTCCGGGTGACGCCCCGGCCTTGAGGCGCTGGCCCGCGGCTTATCGGCATGGAATATCGGTAGCGGCTGTGTCGGCGTCCGCTGCGCCGCTTCGCCCGGGTGCCGTGTCCGGCCGCACACTGGTTGAGGAGAGCGTGCGGCCGGAATCTGTGGACGAACGGCCCCGTGGCGGCCGGCGGCCGGTCTTATGCGGCCTATTTCCACTCTCCCCCATCCCGCTGAGAAGAGACTGAGAGCAGCCTCTCCCTGGGGACGTGCGCGCATGCAGGAGCGCTCCGGCCACCGCCGGGGGTGCCGGCCGGGCGGGCGGCGCCGGCAATGCGGCCGCGGTGGTTGTCCCGAACCGCGCATTGACGCATTCTTGGAGCATGGCACTGGGCAAACGGGCCCCCTCCGGCCCCGGCACGGGCGAGATTCGATGGGGCGTGCGGAAGCGCTCGACGGCGGTCGCCGTCGGCGTCGTAGCCGTGGCGCTGCTGCTCGGCGGCGTCGTCCTTCTGGTCCTGCTGCAGGCGTCCCTGGCGCGGTCGAGCGACGTCGCAGCCCAGCAGAAGGCCCTGGACGTGGTCGCCGAGATGGAGGACATGGACATCGAGGATGCCCGCGCCTACATCATTGACACCGCGCATGCGGGCCAGTTCGTCCAGGTGCTGGATGCCGAAGGGTACGTCCTGGCCAGCTCGGACCCCGAGGTCGCCAACGCCCCGCTGTCAGCCCAGCGGCCCAGCCCGGGCCAGACCATGACCCAGGACGTCTCGAGCCTTCCGAGCATCGGAGACACCGACGACTACCACATCGTCACCGTGGGAGCACGGACCGGCACGTTGAGCTATACCGTGGTGGTGGCCCAGGCCTCACAGATACAGGCGGACACCATTTCCACCGTCGCGTGGTTCATGCTGGGAGCCACGCCGCTGCTGCTCGGGACCGTGGCCGTGGCCGTATGGCTCCTGGTGGGGCGTTCCCTCCGCCAGGTTGAGCGGATCCGTGGCCAGGTGGCCCGGATCAAGGCCGAGCGGCTGGACGGGCGCGTCGACGTCCCGCCCACCAACGACGAAATCCACGCCCTGGCGCTGACCATGAACACCATGCTGGACCGGCTGCAGGCCTCGGACACCGAACAGCGCAGATTCGTCTCGGACGCCAGCCACGAGCTGCGCAGCCCGCTGGCCACGCTGAGGGCCGGGATCGAGATCGCGGCGGCGGACCCGACCGGGGCGATGTGGCTTCAGATGAAGGATGTCCTCTCCGAGGAGACGGCCCGCATGAGCTTCCTCGTGGAGGACCTGCTGACACTGGCCAAGGCCAATGACGGCGGCCTGCGCGTGGAGCAGAAGGACGTCGATCTTGACGACGTGCTGGACCAGGAGATCCGCCGGCTGCGGTCCACCAGCCGGCACCAGATCTCGGTGAAGCTCGTTCCGACCCGGATCCGCGGCGACGCCCGGCGGCTGGCGCAGGTCCTGCGGAACGTCCTGGACAACGCGGACCGTCACGCCCTGTCCCGGATCGCCGTGGACCTGCACACCGCCGCGGACCGGGTCATCCTCACTGTCGACAACGACGGCGACCCCATCCCGGAGGCGGACCGGGAACGGATCTTCGAACGGTTTGTCCGGCTCGATGGCAGCCGTTCCCGGGAAGGCGGCGGCAGCGGACTGGGCCTGGCCATCGCGGCTGGAATTGTGGCCGCCCACCATGGGAGCATCCGTCCGACGGACGGACCGGCGGGTCACTGCCGCTTTGAGATCACATTTCCCCTTCCGGAACCTGTGCAGCCGGCCGACGTCACTCCTCGGAACTCCCGGCGGCACGGGGTTCAGGGGTCGGGTCGGCGCTGAGCAGATAGCCCATGCCACGCACCGTGGTCAGGCTGTGGATCCCGAACGGGACATCAATCTTGCGCCGAAGGTAGCCGATGTACACCTCCACCACATTGTTCGCGCCCTCGAAAGCCGGATCCCAGACGTTTTGCAGGATTTCCGCCTTTGAAACGATCTGGTCATGCCGGCGCATCAGATAATGCAGGAGCCCGTACTCCCTGGCCGTGAGGCTGATGAGGGTGTCGCCGCGGCGCACACTGTGGCTGACGGGGTCCAGGGACAGCGTGCCAAGTGTCATGATGACAGGCCTGGCGGGCGCTCCGCGCCGGATCAACGCCCTGATCCGGGCCACCAGCACCAGGAAGCTGAACGGCTTGGTGAGGTAGTCATCAGCGCCTAGGTCGAAGGCATCGGTCTGGTCGTATTCGCCGTCCTTGGCCGTGAGCATCAGCACCGGAGTCCACACCTTGCGTTGCCGCAATTCCTTCAAGACGTCGTAGCCGTTCATCCGCGGCAGCATGAGGTCCAGCAGGATGGCATCGTACGCGTTCTCCAGCGCCGCCGCGAGTCCCCGCACGCCGTCGTGGGCGACGTCGACGACGAACCCCTCGTTCTTCAGCCCGCGGCGGACTGTTTCCGCCAGGGCATGCTCATCCTCCACCATCAGGATCCGCAATCCAGCCCCCTCTCTTTGGGCCAGTATGGCCCTTCCGGGGCCGTGCTGGAAGGAACCTGGCGGGTCCAGTGGGAGGGATGCCCGTCGCTGTTCGGTCAGGCCTGTTGGGGAGGACCGAACAGCCACCCCGAAACGTCGCTGCGCAGGACCACGTGCGGTCCGCCGGTGGAACTGACGCTCCCGTTGGGGACGTAGTAGCCGCGCCCGGCTCCGGGGCCGCCGGCTGCGCGGTCGATGGCGTCGGTCAGGCGCCGGGTCAGGTGCCCGCTGGGGCCCAGGGACCGCAGTTCATTGAGTTCGTCCTGCGTGAGCCGTCCCAGCACTGCAGCAATATCGGCCATGGTGAATCCTCCCGACGGATGGTGCGGATGGTGCGGATGGTGCCCAAGGTGGATGGTGCCTAAAGAATCAGGTTAGGGCACCCAAATTAACGGCGCGTGACGCCCCGGTGACCAGTGGCGAACAAAGCAGGAAGGCCGGCGTCGGGGGCGTCCGCCTCCGGGTGTCATGAGCGTCACTGCCGCGACTGCCCCGGTCCCCAGCATTTACACGGCGTCATGCTGTACGGTTCAATCCCGGAGATCCGGAGATACAGAGATAAGTAGATCCGGAGAGACTCCGAATCACACCCCCAGCAACTGAAATGAGTATCACCAGGTGGCAACCGATTATGACGAAGTACGCTCCGACGTCGCGGAATCCCGCAACGCTTCCCTGGAGGCGCTCCGTTCGGCGAATGCGCCTGACGCGCGAAGCGTTGTCCGCGAACTCGACGAGGCGGATACCTCCGAAGGCGTGGAACTGCCGGGGGCAGACCTGTCCGGCGAGGAACTGACCGTCACGGTCATCCCGCAAAAGGAGGACGAATTCACCTGCTATTCCTGTTTCCTGGTGCGGCACCGGTCCCAGCTGGCCAAGGAGAAGGCCGGCCACGCCTACTGCGCAGACTGCCTCAGCTAGAGCCCCCGGCAGGACCGGCTCAGCCGGTCCTGGGACGTTCAGCGCGGCAGGTGTGGTTCCGGCACCGGACGCTACCCGCCGGGCCACCCGTCGAATACACTTCTGTCACATGCTTCACAATAGTGTCGGGAGGCGGCCGGACATGACCAGCCCGGGCACGTTCGGCTACGCTCCTGTTTGACGATGCGGCGATTGCCGGCACACGGCCGGAGGCTGATCATGCGTAAATCCACCAGCAGCTTGGCTGACCCTGCTGCTGTGCCGCCGTCGGCCGCCGCCAACGACGCCAGTGGACCCGAACGATCCGACGGGCCGGCCATGCCGTTTGAAGGGCCGGCGGGCACCCGTACCCCCCGCACCGGCAAACCCGCCCGCGCAGGGAGCCTGCAGCGCGAATGGTCCAGGGCATTCATCCTGGTGATCCTTGCCCTGCTCGCAGGGGCCGCGGTAACTCTGGTCGGCGTCCGTTTTGTCACGGACCAGATCCAGCACGCCGCCGCACAGCACCGCGTCGAGTCGGAGGCCATCTCCGAGCTCCGGACCGGCATCGAGACCCACGAACAAGCCGGACTCCAGCTGTTGTCCGCAGGACCCGCAGATCCGGCCGCCTTTTTGCTGCAACAAAAGGACCTCTCCGCCCAGTTCGATGCCACCGCCCGGATCCTGCCGGAGGCGTACGGCATGCGGGCCACAGTCCGCGGGGCCCGGGCCGCCTGGCAGGAGGGACTGTCCGCGCACAATCTCTGGGGAAGCCAGGTGGCCACTCTCCACGGCAACCGAGTGGCGGAGGCGCCGGCGTTCGCCGAATCCAGCGCCAAGGCCCGCGCCCTGCTCGCCGACGTCCGTCGCGCTTCGCTCGACGCGCTTGACGACGGCGTCGCCCGTGCGGCCGGGCTTCAGCAGATGGTATCGACCGTCCGCACGGCCCTCTTTGCGCTGGCCGCGGGCGGGGTGTTCTTTTTCCGCCGGCGGATGACCAAGTACCTGATGCGCCCTGTGGAGGGTCTGTACCGCGGGGTCGTGAAGCTGCAGTCCGGTGATTACAGCCACCGGATCAGCGTTGTCCGCAATGACGAACTTGGCCAGCTGGCCGAGGCCTTCAATTCCATGGCGGCCACCGTGCACGACAACCACCTGGAACTGACCTTCCGCGCCACCCACGACCCGCTCACGGGACTGGCCAACCGGGCAGTCCTCACCGAACGCCTCACCGCCGCGTTCGACCCCGGGGCAAAGAACCCGGAAACAGCTGGCGCCGAGGTCTGCGACGGGCGTGAAGGCCTGCTGGTCATCGACGTCGACGACTTCAAAGACGTCAACGACTCGCTGGGCCATGAGGGCGGCGACGCGTTGCTCATCCAGCTGGCCCAACGGCTGCGGGGCTGCGTGCGCGGACATGACCTCGTCGCCCGGCTGGGCGGTGACGAATTCGCGATCGTCGTGACGGATGAGGGCGGCACGGCGACGGACGACGTCGCACGGCGCATCCAGGACACGCTGCGGGACCCTTTCTGCATCGATGACGTCCGGCTGAAGGTAACCGTCAGCATGGGCGCCGCCCAGCGCAACGCCGGCACTGTAGATCCGGCCGAGTTGATGCGGCAGGCGGACTTCGCCATGTACATGGCCAAGCACGGCGGCAAAGGCCGCTACCAGCTCTTCGATGCCCGGGGATATGACGAAATGACCTACCGGGCCGCTCTCCGGGCGGACCTCGCCACAGCCGTGCAGGCCGGGCAGTTGCGCCTCGACTACCAGCCGGTCGTGAGTCTCGGCACCGGCGAGATCGCCGGGGTGGAGGCCCTGGTCCGCTGGGAGCACCCGACCCTGGGCCGGCTGGGACCGGCCGACTTCATCCCCTTGGCCGAGGAAACCGGCGAGATAGGGCCCATCGGCTGCTGGGTCCTGGACACCGCCAGCCGTCACGTCGCCGGCTGGCGCCGGTCCCCCGGCACTGCCGAAGACTTCTGGGTCTCGGTCAATCTTTCCACTCTTCAGCTATCGAGTGACCGGAACCTGGCAGCCCTGGAGCGCATCCTGGCCCACCCCGCCTCGCAGGCCGACAAGGTGATCCTCGAGGTCACCGAATCGGCCCTGGCCACGAGCGCCGACGGCGGGGTCGCTGCCCTGAACCGGCTGAAGAGCTTCGGCGTCCGCATCGCAATCGACGACTTCGGGACCGGCTTCTCCTCGCTCAGCACGCTCGCTGCGCTGCCCGCGGACATTCTCAAGATCGACCGTGCCTTCCTGTCCGGGCTGCCTGGGGACGCCCCGGCCGCGGCGATGCTCGAGGGCATTCTGGAAGTGGCCCGGAAACTGGACCTGGCTGTCATCGCCGAGGGCATTGAGCACACCGGGCAGCTGGATCTCCTGCGCTCGCTCGGCTGCGACATGGGCCAGGGCTTCTTTCTGGCCAGTCCCAGCCCGTCCCCCGTTCTCGAGGCGCTGCTGGCCTCCGGGGCCCGCCTGCAGCCACCGGCAGGTATGGACGCGACGGCGGCCGGCGCCTGAGCCAGCCGAAGGACCGGACCCGGAGGTCGGCGTTGTGCTCAAACGGCGGGGAAGTCCAACGAGGGCTCGTCCGCGGTGGCGAGTGTCAGGACGGCCTCTTCCACCGTTTCGTGATCCTCAAGTTCGCGTTCAACGCGGCGTAGGGCCGCGGCGACGTCGTGTTCCCGGAGGTCCCCCTGTATGTCCACGGCCGCCACGACGTAAAGCTTGCGCGGGCCGACGTATTCGACATGCAGGTACGTGATGCGTTCGATCGCTGGGTGCTCGAGGAGGCGGCGGGCCATGGTGCCCTCGATATCGCCGGTCACGGCTTGCCCCACCAGGAAGCGCCGGTTCCGGTCGATCAGCACGACGGCAACCACGGCCAGGAGGATGCCCACCAGAATGGACCCCACGGCGTCCGGCACGGAGGACCCCGTGACCTGGTGCAGGAATATCCCGGCGAAGGCGATGAGCAGGCCAACAAGCGCTGCCCCGTCCTCGGCGAAGACGGCGCGCAGCGTGGGGTCGGAGCCCTTGAGGACCTGCTCCAGGGTGTTCCGGTCCAGCTCTCGCGCCGCCTTCCGGTTTTGCCGGAACGCCTGGATGAAGGACACGCCTTCAAGGACGAACGCGATGGTCAGCACCAGGTAGGCGATCCCATAGTCACCTGGCGGTTCCGGGGTGATCAGCTGCTGGATGCCGTGCATCACCGACACCACCGCGCCGGCCGTAAACAAGCCAAAGGCGGCGATCATTGACCATACGTAGGCCTCGCGCCCGTAACCCATGGGGTGGGCTTTGTCGCGTTTCCGCGCGGCTTTCCGTTCGGCGATGAGCAGGAAGACCTGGTTGCCGGTATCGGCCCAGGAGTGGGCCGCCTCGGCAGTCATGGACGCCGAGCCAGAGATAAGTGCGGCCACTGTCTTGGCTGCCGCGACAAGGACGTTCGCTGCAAAGGCAATCAGCACCGTGAGCGATGCGGACCAGGACTTCTTACGCTTCACGCCATTTTCCTCCCTCGGCTGCAGGATGCATGCCAGGGACTACGCTATCTCCCCGGGCTGTCCCGGACCGGCGTTCGACGCAGACTGGTTCCATTCGTGCCGGTCAGGCGCACAATATAGCTAGTACGTTCATCCGCTCGTTTCCTCAAGCCGCTCGGGGTGGTGCGCAATGAATGCTCGTCGGAAGCTGTCATCGCTATGGGTGCTCCTGATCTTGCTGGGCGCCGGCGGGTGCGCCGGCGGCAGCGGATCGCCGGCGTCGACGTCGGCGCCCCCACCCGGCCCCGCCTACGGGGCCGGCCCGACGGCGGGCACCGCCGCCGCCACCACCATCACCATCAAGGACTTCGCCTACGGCGACCCGCTCACCGTGGCCCCCGGCGCGGCGGTCACCGTAACCAACATGGATGCCGCGGCGCACACGGTCACGGCTGACGAAGGCTCAGCGTTCGATGCCCAGGTCAAGGGCGGCGGCACTGCCACCTTCACCGCGCCGACGAAGCCCGGATCCTACGCGTATCACTGCACCTACCATCCGGGCATGCACGGGACGCTGGTGGTCAAATGAGCGCCCAGAGCCCCGGACGGGCCGTGCGGGTCCATACGGCCGGCATGACACTGCGAATCCTCACGGCCGTTGCCCTGTTCATTGACGCCGCCGTCCACATCCACCTGGCCCCGGGCTACCAGGCGGGGAACTCCGCGGGAATCGGCCAAGGGAACCTGTTCCTGCTGGAATCAGCTGCCGCTGTGCTGGCCGGGTTGTACGTGCTGCTGCGCGGCAGCAGGGCGGCCTTCGCCGTCGCATTCGTCGTCGCGCTGAGCGCCTTCATGGCCGTGGTGGCATACCGTTACGTGAATATTCCCGCGTTCGGGCCTTTCCCGTCCATGTACGAGCCCATCTGGTTCTTCGAGAAGTCTGTCAGCGCCGTGGCTGAAGGCGCCGGAGCCGTCCTGGCAGCCATCGGTTTCGTCCGGGCCGGACGGCGGACGAACGGGCAGGGCACCCAGTCCAAGCATTGACCAACCCCGGGCCGCGGACTTGCTAGCATGTGGGCGGGGTGGTTCAGGCTGAAGTCGTTTGCAGAAGGCACGAAACAAGAGGACACGGCGTCTACAGGCACGGGGTCAGCAAACGTGCCTGGAATCCGGCCTGCAGAACCGACGAGGGGCACCGCTTCCCCGGCGCCAGGGCAGACCGGGCCGGGATCGGCAGCCGCCCGCCGTGCCGTGGCGGATGCCGGCACCGCCGTCGGCGCCTATCTTGTGGTGTGGGCCTGGCTCGGCGCGGCGGTCCTCACGGATCCTGTGCCCTGGCTCCTGGCCCTGGCGGCGGGGGCCGCGGTGATCACCCGGGCCGCCGGCTCCGTTCTGCGGCGGAAACCCCCTTTTTCCACCCCCGCGGACCGCGTCACCCTCGGCAGGGCCGGCATCGTGGCCTGCTGTGCCGCCGAAACGGTGGTGGGGTTGATCGCCGGAGCCGGAACCGGACCAGACCTTCTGGTGGTGGTCCTGGGCACGGCCGCGTTCCTGCTCGATGCCGTCGACGGACGGGTGGCCCGGTTCACGGGATGTGCCACGGCCGAGGGTTCACGCCTGGATTCGGATACGGACGCCGCGCTGGTCCTGGTGCTGTCCTGCGCCGCGGCGGGAAAGTTCGGCCTGTGGCCCCTGGGCATCGGCCTGATGTACTACGCGTTCCTCGCAGCGGCCTGGTTCCGGGCGTCCCTGAAGAACCCGCTGCCGTCCAGCACGGTCCGCAGGGTCATCGGAGCCACCCAGCCGGCCGCCCTGCTGTTCGCCCTGTTGCCGGGGGTGCCTCCGCCGCTGGGAGCCATGGTGCTCGGGCCGGCGCTTGGGCTGCTGGCCTTTTCATTCGGGCGGGACGTGGTCAAGCTGGAACGGCTCCGGGCAAGCCGCGCTTCGGCCGCCGGCTCCCCCGCCATACGGGCCGGAACACCGGCAGGAACCTAACGCGGTGCGGGTCTCGGCGCCAGGTCCATCGTCGCCGGGCCCTGGATGACGGCGCCGTCGGCGGAAAACCGCGAGCCGTGGCAGGGGCAGTCCCACGTCGAATCGTCCGCGTTGAACGCGACCGTGCAACCCAGATGCGTGCAGATGGCCGAGACGGCGAGGAGGCCCCCGGCAGCGCCAGCGTAGACGGCGGTCATTTCGCCATCGATCTCCACGACGGTGCCTTCGCCGGGTCGCAGCCCGGCGACGGCCGGTTGATCCGGCAGCCGGTGTGGGGGCGGCTGGTCCGGTTGCTGCCGCACCCCGCCGGCGTGGCCGGCGGAAGGGCGGTTGGTATCGAATACCGCGGCCCAGGGGTTGTGACGGCCCGACAGGGTGTCGGCCAGGATCAGGGCGGCCGCGGTGCCGTTGGTCAGGCCCCATTTGCGCAGGCCGGTGATCACATGAAGGTGCGCCGCCGTCGGAGTCAAAGTCCCGGCGTAGGGCAACCCGTCGACGGGCATGTTGTCCTGCGTGGACCAGCGGAAGCTGGTCCCCCCGGTGCCGAGGCGTTCCCGGGAGAAAGCCGCGAGGCGGCGGTACCGCTCGGCGGCATCGCTGGCCTCGGCGGCACGGTGCCCCTCGCCGCCGGTGAGAACGAATCGGGAACCCTCAATGTCGATCGCCAGGATGGAGCGCATCGGCTCGTCGACGCTGATGAAGGTCCCGTCCAGGAGCACGGCGGGTGCCAGGCTGGCAACGACGTAGGAACGGTGCAGGTAGCAGCGCCCGGCAAACAGGCCGGCGTCGCCAACGGGGACGTTGGTGGCAATGATCAGCTCGCGCGCCCGGACGGTGCCGCTCCCGGTCCCGACGACGGCGGGCACCCCGTCTTGGACCGAGGTAACGCGCGAGTCCTCCAGTACGTGGCTTCCGCTCCCGTCCACGGCGCGGGCGAGGCCTTGGAGGTACTTGACCGCGTGAAATTGCGCCTGGCCGTCGAACCGGACTGCGCCCCGGGCACCGAACGGCAGCGGCACCTCGGAGGTAAAGACGGCTGGCAGGCCGAGCCGCCCGGCCAGGGCCGCCTCGCCGCGGACCCGGGCGAGGGCGTCGTCGGATTCTGCGTAGGTGTAATTGGATACCCTGCGGAAGTCGCAGTCGATGCCCTCCTCCGCGACGACACGCGCAATGTGCTCGATGGCGGCCTGGTTGGCCTGCCCGTACGTGCCAGCCACGTCCGGTCCGTGCCGGTCCGCGAGTTCGGTGTAGGCCAGCCGGTGCAGGGAGGTGACCTTGCCGGTGGTGTGCCCAGTGACGCCGGTGCCAATGCGGGCTGCCTCCAGGACCGCGACGGTGCTGCCGGCGCGCTTGAGGGCCAGCGCCGCCGTCAGGCCGGCGATCCCTCCCCCGACGACGGCGACGTCGACCTCAAGATCCGTGTCCAGGGAGGGATAGCGGGTGGTACCGGTTGTGGCGATCCAGAGCGAAACCTGCCGTCCTTCGAGCCATTCACCCACGGCGGCGCCTTCTGCTGAACATCCGCGATCAGAGGCCCTCAGTAGCTTCCAGCCGCCCCGAGCGAACCGCCTCGGCGAAGGCCTGGTAGTCCTTTTCGTTCTGGTCCGCGTACCGCTCGGAAAAATCGCTGATGGAGCGTTCGAACTTGTCGCTCTTACCCAAGTAAGTGGCGATTGCGATCGGGTCCCCTGACCGGGCGTGGGCACGGGCGAGGGTCCAGCCGCAGGCGTTGGCGTAGAAACCCATGCCGAGCGGTTTCATGCCTTCCACAATGGCTGAGCCCTTCATGTCACGCAGTTGGCGCCAGTAGAGGTACCGGTTGTCCTGCACGCCCTTGGTCCACCCCAGGAAGATGTCGCTCGCGGCCTGCATCATCCGCTGGCCCTGCACCACGCGCTCGCCCGGCTGCTTGAACTTGCTCTTCGGCAGGTGGTCCTCGAGCACTGACCTTGTGGCCTCCTTGACCTGCAGAAACAGCGGATCCTGCTCATCGCGGCCCTGGAGCAAGGCGATGAACGCCCGTGTGCCGACGCTGCCGACGCCCACCACCTTGCGGGCGACATCGATGACCTCGAAGCGCTCCAGCAAGATTCGTCGGTCGTCTGGCAGCGTGGCCCGGTAGGAACGGAGCTGCTCACGAACCGCTTTCTGAATCCCATCCGCAGACATGCCGAATGATTCCCCCAGCTCCCGTGAGGGAATGACGATCGGCGGCTGGCTGACGATCCGGTACTCCCCGTCCACCCGCTCGGCGAGCTTGGAGAGTGCCTGCAGGCTGTCGCGGGTGTGGGCCTTGGCGACGTTCTGTTTCGCCGTCTTTTCCATGCCGTGGGCTGCCTTCTTGAGGGCCTTGCCCTTTTGGGTTGCCACGGCCAGCTCAATGGTTTCCATCAGCTGTTCCTCGGACAGACGGGCGTACCAGATGTCCAGGGTGCCCATCTGTGCGAACTCTGCCATCGCCTCGCGGTAAGCCCGAACGGCGGTGAGTGTCGCGTCGCGCGTTTCTTCCTTGGTGAACGCGTTGTTCCGCGCCGCGATGGTGAAGCTCGCGGCCATGCGTTTGACGTCGTACTCAAATGGGCCGGGAAGTGTTTCGTCGAAATCGTTGAGATCGAACAACAGGGTTCGCTCTGGTGAGGCGAAGACGCCAAAGTTGGAAAGATGGGCGTCGCCGCACAGTTGGGATACCAGGCCGGCCCGGGGGGTGTCTTTCAGATCGGTTGCCATGATCTTGGCGGCGCCCCGGTAAAACGTGAACGGTGAGACCAGCATCCGGCCGTGCCGCACCGGCACGAGGTCTTGTTCGCGGGTGAGGTTCTGTTCCTCGAGCAGCGCGACCGGATCCGGGCGGTCGGGCGCGGGAACCCAGCCTGTGTGGCTGGAGACGGGCGTTTTTTCCCGGCGGCCCTTGCCCTTCGCAGCACGCTCCTCGACACTCGGATGCTTGACTTTTTTGGTCTCGGCCATGATCGGCGACCTCCCTGTTAGGTCCGGAACCGCCACCGGCACTGCTTGCCTGGGTCAGTCCCCGCCGAGCGCGCCACTGCGTCTCGGCTCAAGCTACTGCGATTCTGGCCCCGAACCGGCCCATCGTCAACGCATCGCTGATGGATCCCGCAGCGCAGGCTCAAAACGCCATCTGTTCCGCAGCCGGGCGACTGACCCATCGATTCATGCGGTTCGGGTGATGCCACCCCTGGTCGTGGCGGGTTACGTTCATGACGAG
Source organism: Arthrobacter sp. 05T410 (assembly GCF_056396505.1). Taxonomy (NCBI): domain Bacteria; kingdom Bacillati; phylum Actinomycetota; class Actinomycetes; order Micrococcales; family Micrococcaceae; genus Arthrobacter; species Arthrobacter sp. 05T410. Next base: position 440,486 of record NZ_JBFTLP010000001.1, read on the forward strand.
TCGGGCCGATCCGCTCACGTCGCGTCACTCGGCGCACAACACTGAAACCAGATGGAGACATAACCATGGCCGAAGAAGAAGCACCTGTTCTCGCCGTCCTCGCCGACATCACCGCCGTTTCGCTCGAACGCTCCACCCTTGAGCCTCGCGAACTGATGCTGGCCCGGATTGCGGCGCTCGCGGCAGTCGACGCCCCGGGCGCCTCCTACCTGTTCAACGCCGGTACCGCCGTAGACGTCGGCATCACCTTGGAGGATGTCCGGGGCATCCTGATCGCCGTTGCACCCATCGTCGGCACTCCCCGGATCGTGGCGGCGACCACCAATCTCGTCCAGGCGCTGGGCTTTGCCCTCGAAATGGCGGAGGAAGAACTCGAAGCAGGGACCCCGGACTAGTACCCTTACTTACGAACCGCACGTCACGGCGTCGGCAGTTCCTCGTTGCATCTGCCACGATGCCCTGACTAAAGGCGGCCCATGAACAAGAACCGGCTGGAGGCCTTCAGCGACGGCGTGCTGGCGATCGTCATCACCATCATGGTGCTGGAGCTTCACGTCCCCGCCGAACCGACCTGGCCGGCCCTGCTTCACGAGCTTCCAACGCTGCTCAGCTACCTGCTGAGCTTCATCTATGTCGGGATTTACTGGAACAACCACCACCACATGCTGCATCTGGCCGGGCGGATCAACGGTGGGGTGCTCTGGGCAAACCTGCATCTGCTGTTCTGGCTCTCCCTCATCCCCTTCACCACCCGGTGGATAAATGACACGGGCCTGGCGGAGGTACCCGTCCTCGTCTATGGGCTGGACCTGCTGTTCGCCGCCATTGCCTACTACATCCTGAAAACAACCCTGATCCGCCAGCAGGGACGCGGCGGCGCGCTGGACCGGGCCATGGGGCAGGACTGGAAGGGCAAGGGATCGCCGGCGCTCTACATCGCCGGGATGGGGCTCAGCCTGGTGAACCCGCTCTTGGGGATCGCCGCCTATTCGGTGGTCGCCGCGATCTGGCTCATCCCGGACCGGCGTGTGGAGCGGTTCATCGCACACACGTGAGTCCAGAGGCGCAGGTGTGTCCCGGAGCGGCTACTGCCGGACGCGTTGGGCCAGCGAGGCGCTCAGGAACCGCAGATGCGCCGGGGCCGGCGGTACCACGTGGGCCGCGTAGCCCGGGTGCTTGCCCAAGTACTTCTTGATGTAGGGACACACCGGAACGATCGTGAGGCCCGCGGCGATAGTCTCATCGAGTGCCTGCGCGGCCAGCACCCCGGCCAGCCCGCGGCCGCCATATTCCTCGTTGATCTCCGTGTGGTAGAAAATCCGCTGGCCCGCCCCGACGTCGTCCACGTAAGCGGCCTGGCCGATCACGGTGCCGGCGTCGAGCACTTCGAAACGGCTGCGCTGCGGGTTGTTACTGATGGTGATCGTGGTCAATATGGTCTCCTTGAGCGGGCCGGATTGGCCCGGCAGTCGGGCTTACGGGTGCAGGGCTGGCTGGGCTTGCCAGTATGGGCCTGCCGGAATGAACAGGTCAGCCGCGGGGCCGGATGCGGGCATTCGGCAGGGCCGGGGCAGGGAGAGCGGCGGGGCCGCCGGGCGGGAACGGGCCGAACCGCAGGTCGGATGCTCGCCCGCCGGCGTCCGCGCCGGAGTCCGCAGTGCCGGCGCCCGCGCTGGAGTCCGCAGTGCCGGAGTCCGCGCCGATCTCGGACTGCCACTGGTCCCTGTACGCGACGATCTCCTCATGGCTGCGGCCGACGAAGTTCCACCACATCACGATTTTTTCGCCCAGCGGCTCTCCGCCAATGAGGAGAACGCGGGCTCCCTCGCTGCCCGCGACCAGGGTCAGGGACCCGTGGCCGACGGGCAGGTACGCGAGGTTGTCCGTCGGGACCGGCTGCCCGTCCAGGGCAAGGTTGCCCGAGTCCACGAGCAGGCCGTGTTCGAAGGACACATCTGTTGCGAGCGTCAGCTCCGTCCCCGCTTCGAGCAGGAGCTCGGCACCGAGCAGGGGCGTGTGGGTGGTGACGGGCGAGACGGACCCGGCGAGTGCGCCCAGGAAGACGCGCATGGTCCAGCCGTTTCCGCTGACCGGCTCCGGACGGTAGTGCTCAAAGGTGGGCGCCATGTGGCGTGCCGTGTCCGGCAGCGCCACCCACAGCTGCGCGCCGTGCAGGACGGTGGTGTCCGGGGTGGAAAATTCCGAATGGCTGATGCCGCGGCCGGCGGTCATGAGGTTCACTTCACCGGGCCGCACCGCAGCGTGGAAGCCGGCCGAATCCCGGTGTTCGATTTCGCCTGTGAACAGCCAGCTGACGGTTTGAAGCCCGGTGTGCGGGTGGCGCGGGACTTTCATGCCGCCGGAATCGCCGACCTGGTCCGGGCCGTAGTGGTCCAGGAAGCACCACGCCCCAATGAGGCTGCGCTGGCGCTGCGGAAGGGTGCGCCGCACATCCATCGCGCGGGGGCCGCCCAGCGGGACCTGCCGCGGAACCAGGAGTTCGACGCCGGCGCAGGTCCCGTCCGTTTCGCAAAGGATTTCCTGGGGCGCGACTTCGGTATTGCTCATGATGACAGCCTAGCTTCGCGCGGTCCGCGGGTCAGCCTTCGGCACACGGCATGGACTTCCAGGACCGGGCCTCACATCCAGGCCGAACGGCGCAATGGGGGTTCCGCGCCGCCCGGGCGCTGGACCAGGATCTGGTTCACGCCCGTGATGCCAGCCTCGAAGCCGAGTGCGCTCGCGGCCATGTAGAGCCGCCACACCCGGGACCTACCCAGCCCGGCCAAGCGCACGGCCTCGTCCCAGTGCTCCTCCAGGTTCCGCACCCACGCCCTGAGCGTCAGGGCATAGTGGGGCCGCAACGCCTCGACGTCCATGATCTCCAGGCCCGCCGATTCGAGTGCAGCGACCATCTCCGAGAGGCTGAGCATCTCGCCGTCCGGAAAGACATAACGGGGAATGAAGGAGTCAGGGTCCGGCGGGGTCGCGCCGGCGTTCCAGGAAATCGCGTGGTTGAGCAGCCGTCCTCCCGGCCGGAGCAGGCCCTGCAGGTGGGAAGAATAGTGCTGGATCTGCTCGCGCCCTACATGCTCTGACATGCCGATGGAGCTGATCGCGTCGAACGGCCCGTCGTCCACGTCGCGGTAGTCCTGCACCCGGATGTCCACCCGGTCCGTGAGTCCGGCGTCCGCCGCCCGCTTACGGGCCAGGGCCGCCTGTTCGACCGAGAGCGTCACCCCGACGACGTCGGCCCCATAGTGTTGCGCGGCATGCAGCGCCAGGCTGCCCCAACCGCATCCCACATCCAGCACCCGCATGCCCGGCTGGAGCCCCAACTTGCGGCAGACCAGATCGAGCTTGGCGTTCTGGGCGGCGTCTAGCCCGGTCTCGTCCGACTCCCAGACCGCGCACGAGTACACCATGGAAGGGCCCAGGACGAGGGCGTAAAAGTCGTTCCCGACGTCGTAATGGTGGGAGATGGCCGCGGCATCGCGCCCCTTGGAATGCCGCCGGCCGTGCCGGCTCACGCGCGCTTCCTCCGGCGGCGGCGCCGGGTTCGTTCCGAGCGCGCCGAGCCGGACAGCTGTTTTGACCAGCGCGAACACCTCGCCGGGCGTCGGCGGCCGGAACGGTCCGGGCTCGGCGAACTTTCCCGCCGCACTGATGGCCGCGAAGGCAGCGAAGATGTCGCCGGGTGCCTCGATATCGCCGGCCACGTAGGCGCGGCTCAGTCCAAGCTGTCCCGGGGACCACAGCATCCGTCGAAGTGCCCGCCGGGACCGGAAAACGACGACTGGAGCGTCTTCCGGTCCCGCTTCCGAGCCGTCCCAGGCCTTCAGCCGCAGGGGGATGCCGTCGGTGCCAAGGATGATCGCCAGCGCGTCAGCCAGCCGTGAAGCCGCATTCGTGGATGCCGTCATGTCCAGTGCCTCAATTCCAGTGCCTCGTCTCCGGTGCTGCGGGCTGAGCCCGCCTGTTCCAAATCTAAGGGCATGACACGCCCGGCAACCAGAGCTTTGGTTCCGATTCCTTTCCCCGCCCCTCCCGTCTTCCCTGCACACCACGCCTGCCCAAAGCATCAGCGGCGGACGCCTCTGGCGCGTGGGGGTGCTGTTGCCTATGGTGTGTCCTATGTCTGAGTCTTTCTCGTCCCTCGTGGACACGTTCAAGAATGTCGGTGTGTCCCGGGCCTACGGGCCCGCCGTGAACATCGCAGGAGAAGAGATCGTCCCGGTAGCGGTGGTGTCCTTCGGCTTCGGCGGAGGCAGCAGCCCGGAAGACGCCCAGCCCGGCAGCGGCGGAAGTGGAGGCGGGGGCGGCGGCTTCGTCTTGCCCCTGGGCGTCTACGCCAAGGGCTCCTCGGGCCGCATGACGTTCCGGCCCAACACCGTCGTCCTTCTGGTGGCGCTGGCCCCTCTGGTGTGCGCCGTTGGCGTTTCGATCCGCGGCATTCTTCGCACTGTCCGTTCCCACCGCTAGCACCGCGGCCGCAGGGCCAAGGATTCCCCAAGCCCGTCCGGGCATCGTTGGGTCTGGCAGCCTGGGTCTCGGGCAGCCCTGTGGTCGGGCGTCGGACGGACTTGATCGACGATGAACTTATTCAGAACTGCATGTGCAGCAAGCCTGGGCGCGGCGCTCCTGATGACGGGTTGCGGCGCTCCCCCGGCCATACCGGGCCCCACAACCACGGTGACGGCGACGGCCCCGCCGTCCGTGGTGGTCTTCGATCCGCAGACCAGCGGCAAGGTTCTGGCCGAGCGGATCAAGGCCCGCGCCAAACCCACGGACCCTGGTGTCACGATTTCCGAAGTGGAGTGCAAGAACTTCCCGGATATCAAGGTCAACACGCATACGGATTGCCAGATGGTGGTTAACGGGGTCAAACGCGGGTACCGGGCCACGTTCACCGAGCGGGACGGCCACTACGTAATAAAGGCCCAGGAACTTACCTGGTAGGGGTCCCGGCGTAGGACATGGCGGGTTCCCGGTCGTCGTCGGCGTCGACCCAGGCCGCGAAGTCCTTCAGCGACATGAAGCAGTAGTAGTCGCAATACCGCAGGTTCTTCTTCTCCGACTTGCTCATGCCGGTAATTCGATGCAGGAGCGGCCACGGATGGGCCGGCGGGTGTTGCCCGTCCGCGCGGGCAGCCTCAGCCGCTGTTGCGCGCCCGGCTCGGCTGCACCCGCGGCGGTTCCCCCGGCATCTTCGGGAAGTCCGGCGGGAACGGCAGCTCCCCCAGCCCGGCTTCGAGGTCTCTGTTCCACCATTCCAGCAAAAGATCGACGGAGCCGGCGCCGCCTGCGTGCATGCCCTCCCACGGATCGCCGGAAACTTTGAGCCGCTCCGGAACGGTGGCGATCGTGAAATCAGCCGGGTCGACGGACCCGAGCTCTTCCCAGCGGATCGGGCACGACACCGTCGCGTTGGCGAGTGCGCGCGGGCTGTAGGCCCCCGCGATCGTGCGGTCGCGGTTCGCCTGGTTGAAGTCGACGAAGATGCGGGCGCCGCGTTCCTCTTTCCACCACGCGGTGGTGACTTGCGCGGGCATCCGACGCTCGAGTTCGCGGGCTGCCGCGATGACGGCGTGGCGCACGTCCAGGAACTCCCGGGTCGGCTCGATCGGGGCAAAGACGTGAAGCCCCCGGTTGCCCGAGGTCTTGATGAAGGCCTCCAGCCCGGCCTCCGCGAGTACGCGCCGCAACTCGCGTGCAACCGGAACGGCATCGACGAACCCGGTACCGGGCTGCGGGTCGAGGTCGATCCGCAACTCGTCCGGATAATCCGGCTTGCCGGCCCGGGAGGCCCAGGGGTGGAAGACCACCGTATTCATCTGCACCGCCCACACCGCGGCGGCGATTTCGTCAATGACCAGCTGGGGATGCGTGCGTCCGCTTGGATAGACGACGTCGACCGCGCGGATGAAGTCCGGGGCACCCTTGGGCGGGTTCTTGGAGAAGAATTGCTCGCCGTCCACCGTGTCCTTGAACCGCTGGAGCGTTACCGGCCGGTCCCCGTTCGCGGCCAGGAAGGCGTCCCCGACGTCCACCAGGTACCGGGCCAGGTCCAGTTTGGTCAGTCCCGGGCCGGGCCAGAGAACCCTCGCCGGGCTGGACACCCGCAACTCCCGGTCGCCGTGCGGACCGCTGACGGTGAGGTGGACTTCTTCCTTGGCCATGGGGACAACCTACCCCGGCGGCGTGGACAGTTGAAGAGCGGAACAGCCGTCCACCCGGCATGATGGACACATGACAACGCCCGAGTTCCCGATCACCCTTGAAGCCGGCGACGCCGCAGTGTCGGGCGTCTTTGCCGGGCCCGAGGACTCCTTCGCAACCCTGGTTGTTGCCCACGGCGCCGGGGCGGGAATGGACCATCCGTTCCTTGTGGGCTTCACCCGCGCCCTGAACGAACTCGGCGTCGCCACCCTGCGCTTCAACTTCCCCTACCGCGAGGCAGGACGAAAATTCCCGGACCGGCCGCCGGCTGCCATCGCCACCTGGCGGGCGGCCATGGCCGCAGCCGCGTCCCGTTCCGCGGGCCGGCCGTTGTGGGCCGCCGGGAAATCGTTCGGCGGACGCATGGCCTCAATGGCCGTCGCGGAAGGCATGCCTGCCGCCGGGTTGGTCTATCTGGGCTACCCGCTGCACCCGCCGGGGAAACCGGAAAAGCTCCGCGACGAGCACCTCTACGGGCTGACGCTGCCGATGCTGTTCCTGCAGGGCACGCGGGACACGTTCGCCACCCCGGAACTGCTCGAGGCCGTGGCGGCCAAAATCGGGCCGTCCGCGACGGTGGAGTGGCGCGAGGGCGGGGACCACTCCTTTGCCGTTGCCGGCGCGAAGCGCAGTGCCGACGAGGCGGGGGCGTCACTGGCGGCGACGGTCGCCGACTTCCTGAAAACACACGGCGATATTCCCGCGGCCGCGCTCCCCTGACCGGTCTGGCATCACGGCCCGGCCTAGCCGACGTCGCCGAACCGGCCCGCCCCGTGCTGCACACGCGCCTCGATGGCGTCGGCGGCAGCCACGGCCCCTCCCGCGCTGCGGACAACATCGCGCATCGCGGCCAGGTTGCGCCGGACCAGCTCGTCCGTATGGACCGCGGTGACCGCGGCCCGGAGCGCGTCGGACCCGACATCCTCCGGAGCAAGGCGCCTGCCCAGACCCAGTTCTTCCAGCCGGCGGGCGGTGGCCGCCTGTTCCGGCTGCTGGGGCACGGCCACCATTGGGACGGAGTAATACAGCGCTTCCATGGTCGAATTCATGCCGGCGTGGGTGATGAAGACGGCGGTCCGGCGCAGTACCTGCAATTGCGGGAAGAACGGCCGGACCCGGACGTTCGGCGCAATCGTGCCGAGATCGGCCAGGCTGGTCTGGTCCCCAACGGCCATCGCGACGTCCCACTCGCTTCCGCCGAAGGCATCAAGGCACATCCGGAAGAAGTCCGGCCGGCGGTTCAGCGGGGTGGTGCCCAGCGAAATGAACAACAGCGGTCCCGTTCCCTCACGCTCCCATTCGCCGTCGGTATCCCGGCCGCCGACGCTGGGACCCACAAACCGGAACCGGTCATCGAAGGTCGCCCCCATGGGCTGGAATTCGCGGGGTAGGAACACGATGTTGAACGGCGCAGGCGGACCATCGAACATCCGCGGTGTCCGCACGCCCTGCCCGGCCGCGAACTCCGCCAGCAATCGGCCCATGGCCAGCGCAACCTTGGCCATCTCATCGGCGCCGTCCGGTGGCTGGGCAGGCATCAGCGATCTCAGCGAGAAGTGCTCGTTGGTGGCATAAGTGGGCATGAGGGCAATGGCCGGGGCGCCGATCTTTTCCGCCGCCATGCTGCCGCTAAGCGTCATCGCGTCAAAGCAGATAGCGTCCGGCGGGTCCTGGCGGAGTTGATCGACCAACGCCGGAAAGCTGGTTCTGAGGTCCTCGAACACGCGGTGCATGATCGGCAGCATCAGGTGCGCCTGTGCCCGCTGCCCGGGCCCCAGGGCGGGCAGCGATGCCATCCAGTTCCCGCCGGACGCGTGAAAGTCCGCGCCGGCCTTGCGGATCAGCGGTCCGAAGTCGGCGGACGTGAAATATGTGACCCTGTGCCCCCGGGCCACGAGCTCCGCCACCAGCGGCAGGGTCGGGTTCACGTGTCCGTAGGCGGGAATGGAGACGAACGCAAGGTGCATGGCCATCACTCTTCATCGCGTGGCTGATTATTGTTTGACCGGCCCGTTTGACCGGCCTGTTTGCCCGGCGTCCCGCGGGCCGGGAGGCCCGCCGGTGTCGTGCTCCTTCATCATGCCCCTGTTGCCCGGGCGGCGCGAGTGGTCAGTTGGCAGCGCCGGGCTGCCGGTCCGGCGTCAGTTCCGCGGCTTGGTCCGGGCTGTCGCGGGTGCGGTCCATGGGTCTTCTGGCCACGGGTGCCGCGGATAGCGGCCGCGCATTTCGGCCCGGACCTGGGCATAGGGCCCGGACCAGAAGGACGCGAGATCGTCTGTCACGGCCAGGGGCCGGCGGGCCGGCGAGAGCAGATGGAACAGCACCGGCACGCGCCCGTCGGCCAGTCGCGGCGTCTCGGCCCAGCCAAAGCACTCCTGCAGCTTGACGGCCACTACGGGCCGGCCGGTGGCGTCTGCCGCGTCCGGGTAATCGATCCGGATCCGGGATCCGCTGGGGACCGCCAGCGACTCGGGTGCCAGTTCGCCCAGCCGGGCCGCCTCGGGCCACGGCAGCAGCCGGCTCAGCGGGCCGGCGAGGTCGATCCCGCCCGTCGACGCCCCGCCGGCCAACGCCGCGAGCTCCGGGGCCAGCCAGTCCTGCAGCCGGGCCAGCAACGCCGGTTCGGAAACGTCGGGCCATGCCCCGCCCAGCTCCCGGTGCAGCAGGGCAAGACGGCGGCGCAAGCCGTCCGCCGCGTTCGACCATCCGATGGTGGCCAGCCCCTCGCTGGCCAGGGCGCGGGCCACGGCTGCGCGGCCCTCCTCCGCAGGAGGCCGCACCGGGGTGGACGAGAGCACGATCGCGCCCAGGCGGCGCTCCCGCCGGGCCGAGACCCGGCCCTGGCTAAACCGCGCCTGCAGCGTGTCGCTCAGGAGGTTGCCGGCGGCGGCCTCTGCGGTGTCCGCGGTCAGCGGCGCCGCAGAGCGGATGACGGCACCGGTCCCCGCGGCGTCGCGCCCTTGTGCGCGGGACACTTCGGCCACTCCCAGCCATTCGTGCCCGGACAGGGCGCTGCCGGCCGGCAACCCGGCCCGCGTTCCGGAGGTCAGCAGGTATTGCGCCGGCCCCTGGCCCGGAACGCGGCGCGCCACCCGGTCCGGGAAAGCCAGGGCGACGACGAACCCGACCGCCTCCGCGGCACCAACGGCCCCAGCAGATGCAAGCGGCGCGGCGCCGGATGGCTTCTGATGCCCGCCACCGGTGGATTCCTGCCGGGCGATTGACTCCATCCGCCGGACGTCCTCCGACCAGCGCCGGGATCCGGGATCCCGGCCCGTCCGCAGCGCGGCAAGCAGCCTGGTGAGGTCTGCGCCCGGTGCGCGCTGGTCCCCCGAGACCAGGGCAACGGCCTCGGCCGCCGTGCGGTAGCCCACCGTCGCGGCGCCGTCCAGCAGGGCGCGGGCCAGCCGGGGATCAGTCGGGACCCGGGCCAGGGTCTTGCCCACCTCGGTTGCGTGACCCTCCGCGGTGACGGCGCCGAGTTCCCGCAGCACTTCGACGGCCTCGTCCATCGCGGCCCGGGGCGGCGCGTCCGGCAGCGCCAGTCCCCGGCCGCCGGGGGATCCCCAGCAGGCCAGGACCAGGGCGGCGCCGGTCAGGTCAGCTGCCGCGATCTCCGGCGCCGGGTGCGCCGGCGCAGCGCCAAAGGCCCGCTGGTCATAGCAGCGGATCACCGTGCCCGGGCCCTGGCGTGCGGCACGGCCGGCACGCTGGTCCGCGGACGCCCGGGAGCAGGACACCGTCACGAGTCCGGACATTCCGCGGCCGGCGTCGCGCCGCGGCTCGCGGGACAGCCCGGAATCGATGACCAGCCGGACGCCCGGAACAGTGAGGGAGGACTCGGCGAGTGCGGTGGAAACGATGATCCGGGCAGCCCCGCCGGGCTCACGCCCGGAGACGGCGCGGTCCTGCTCCGCCGGCGGGGCCTGGCCGTGGAGTTCAAGAACCTCGGCGCGGCTCCGGCCGCGGAGCCGCGCAGCCACGTAGGAAACCTCCCAGGCGCCGGGAACAAACACCAGGGCGTCCAGATCCCGTCCGCCAGCCAACGCGGCCGCGTGCCCGGCCGCTGCCGTGTCGGCCACATGGTCCAGGAAGGCCCGGGCCACGCCCCGCTCATCCAGCCGCGGCGCCGGCGCGGGGGCCCATTCCACGTCCAGCGGAAACAGCACGGACGGACAGTCGATGACCGGTGCCGGGCCGCCGCCGTCGTCATTTCCGTCCGCCGCCCCACCGATCGGTGCGTCTCCAATCAAGGCGGCGAAGCGGGGGGCATCGAGGGTGGCCGACATGGCGACGAGGGCGAGGTCGCCGCGCAACTGGCGGACTTCGGCGAGCATGCCAACGAGGAGGTCGGTCTCCAGCCCGCGTTCGTGGACCTCATCGAGGATCACGGCGTCCGTGCCCTCGAGCCCCGGGTCCGCGAGGAGGCGGCGCAACAGGATGCCGGGGGTAACGAACTCGATCACGGTACCCGGGCCGGTCTGGCGTTCCCCGCGGACCGTGTAGCCCACGCGGTCGCCGAGCCGGGTGCCGTCCAGGGCGGCCATGCGCCGGGCGGCCGCACGGGCAGCGACGCGGCGCGGCTGGGTGACCACGATCCGCGGGCGCCCGCCCCCCACGCCGGCGGCGATGTTGGCGAGCAGCGGCGGCACCAGTGTTGTCTTGCCTGTGCCAGGAGGCGCCTGCACCACCGCGGACGCCCCCGCACCGCCGGCCTGCAATGCCGCCGCGAGGGCTCCCAGCGATTCCGCAAAGGCCAGGCCAGCCCCGATGGCGCCGAGGTCGAAGAGGCCCTTCGCGCAGGCTGGGTCCAGGGGTGCGGTCGCGGAAGTCACGCCTCCATTGTCCCTGCAATGGAGTCCTGGCCATCCATCCGGCGCCGCGCCGCTGTGCCGGCGCTACGGGCGCGCGGCCAGCAGCGTCTTGCCGCTCGCGACGGCGCGGATTTCAATGCTGCGGATATCGGCTCTCGGGACAACCGTGGTGGCCGTCGGCGTCGCCACTGTCCCCGGCGTTGCCGTCCAGGTGGCCACCTGGGTCGTGGCGCCGCGGGAGTCGACAACCACCAATCCGTACTCTTCCGGCGCGCGGAGACCACCCGGCAGAGCGTAGTCGGCCGGGGACGGCGTGTACGTGCACTGCCAGTCGATCTGCGTTCCCCACGGCTGCGTGGTCAGGGATCCGGTGGCCACCATGGCGCTGTCGGCGACCGGCGTGAAGTCCAGGGCCGTCGCGGATGCGGCCTGGATCTGGGCAGCCGGGGGCGGGGAGGCCGTGACCTCAACGTAAACCGCGCCTGCGGCGGCAGCGGCGCCCAGCATGATCCCGGCGACAGCCAGGCGGGTGCGCCGGCGGCCGCGCTGGACCTTATGCGCCAGCCCGGGCTGCAACGTCGGCGTCCGCCGTTCGCCGTCCGTCCGCCCGAGGGACTGGGCTTCCTCGGGTGAGAGTGCTGCCAGCAGCGACGGCAGTCCGGCAAGGTCGGCGACGGCGGCCCTGCAGCCCGCGCAGCCGGACAAGTGCTCCTCGAACTCGCGCCGCTCCGAGGAGATGAGGGAACCCAGCACGTACGCGGCATCCCAGCGGCGGTACTCATCGGTTCCGTTCTGGTTCATGGCGTCACGCCTCCCTCCTGCAGGGCCAGCCGCATCGCCCTCAGCGCGTAGTGCAGGCGCGACTTCACCGTTCCCTCGGCCAGTTGAAGATTTTGCGCGATCTCGGCGGTCGTCTCCCGCAAATAGTACGAATGAATGACGACGGCCCGGTGCTCGGCGGACAGCCCGGCGAGCGCATCCGAGACAAGCCACCCGTCCAGGATCCTGTCGACCCGGTCCGCCTCCGGAATCTCAGGCAGCTGATCGGTTCCCGTTTCGTGCCGGCGCCGGGCGCTGCGCCGGTCATCAATGACGAGGTTGCGGGCAACCGTGTAAAGCCAGGCCCGCACCGCCGTCTCCGGGCGCCGCAGAATCGCCGGGTGTTTCCACGCGCGGATCAGCGTCTCCTGCACGACGTCATCCGCCAGGGCGCTGTCACGGGTCATCCCCATGACGAACCGCCATAGCGCCGGGCCGTAAGCCTCCTGCAGCGATCGCAGTAACTCGGCCTCCTGATCGGACATTTCCGCCTCCTTGGAGGTAGGACGACGCCGGGGGGCAAACAGTTCACTTGCGCCCGGCGCGGTCAATGGCCGCAGCCGGCGTTGAACCTGCAGGCTGCCGGAACCGTTGTAGGGACAGGTCCGGCCGCCCCTGGCCGGCCATCCCAAAGGAGAGCACAATGAAGATTCTTCGCCCGGCGACTGCCGCCGCGGCGTTGGGCGCCATCCTGCTGCTGGGGGCCTGCTTCGCCGGGCGCACAGCGACGCCGGCACCGGCCCCCTACACAGTCCCGTCAGTTCCTGCGACGGGGACCCCCACGCCGTCGCCCAAGGACCCAGCCGGCAACGCGGCTCCGCCGTCGACGGTTGCCCCGCCCGTTGTGCCGGCTCCGCCGTCGACCGTTGCCCCGCCCGTTGTGCCGGCTCCGCCACGGTACGCTGCGCCGCCCGCCCCGGCACCCATGATCCGGCCGCCGGCGCCCGCCCCGCGGCGCGTCGTTCCACCGGCGCCGCGGCCCATGGTTCCGCCGCCCGCCCGGGTGCCTGCCGGAAACGATCATGATGCCGACAACAACGGAGGACCGGACGACGGTGACGGCAACAGGTAGCAGCCACGGGGCGCTTGGGCCGGGCACCGGCAGGGGGCTCCTGTTCGGGGTGCCGGCGGCGCTAGCGGCTTTGGCCCTCAGCGCGTGCGGCAGTCCGGCCGGGAACCAGACGGCGGCGCCTGCCTCCGGCCCCACCCCGTTCGCGTGGTTCCGTGCCGGACCGGCCCCGGCAGGATGGCAGCCGCTGGAGCTTCCGGACACCACAGCCGTGCTGGCCATCCCACCTGATGCCGCTCCCGTGCCGGGCGACCCCGGCAGCGTGTCCGCGACCGTCACCGCCCCCGACGGGGACCTCCAGATCTATCTCAACGCCACGCCGCAGCAGGGCGACGAGTCGCTGGCCAATTGGCCCGAATTCCGGCTGGCCCATCTCACGGGCGAGAACGCCGCATCCGCGAGCCGGCTGCAGTACCGCGCCGGAATGGGGTTCCGGGGAGGCACCGGTTCCTGCGTGGAAGACACCTATGTAACGCGGATCGGTGCCCACAAATACCGTGAAATTGCCTGCCTCGTTGCAGGAACCCGGGGAAGCAGCGTCCTGGTTGTGGCCACGCCGGCCGATTCCTGGGACCGCTTCAGCCCCGTGCTGCAGCAAGCGGTGGACGCGTATGCCCCCGAATAGGGGCACGGCCCCATCCCCATCGAGCAGGGTGGCCTGGACCGTCGAAGGAAGCCGGCTGGTCCTGGCCGGTTGGTTTAGTCACAGCGAAGGCGGGAGACTGGATCAACTCGATCACGAAAGTGGGAACCACATGATCAATCTCAAGCAAGACGCCGAGGGGTTCATCCGCATGAACCGGCACTTCCCGGAAAAATCGCTCATCAGCATCACGTTCACCGATGGCTCAGAACACGTCTATTCCGGGCACCGGCTCAACGGCATCTACGACAAGGCCCTGGCAGAGTACCGGGCGCAGAACCACCTGGATGCCAAGGGGTTCTCGCGGGCGCCCAGGAAAACGGTTCAACCCGCGAACAAGATCGAATTTGTTCCGGTGCACGCCGGAATGGACCCGTAGCGGCGCCCCTGGCCACCCAACGTCCGCCTGGGCCGTTTGCCGCGGCCGGGTCGCCGCGGGCCCTGCCGGATCAGCCGACGCCAACCGCGCCCGGCCCGTGCGCCGGGCGGCGGAGGGCGCGGGCGCGGATCCGGAGGTCGTTGTCGTGCACCCGCCGGTCGACGCCGGGCACCGGAGTCGGAGTGCTTCTCGGCCGCGGAGCCACCGGACTTGCCGGCGGCTCCGGGCACAGATCACTGATCAGCCCCATGCCGGCGTACTCGCGCACCGCGGTGATGCCGGCAACCGCTGCAGGCTTGTCCGCGAAGCCCTTTGACACGGCCAGTACTGCCCCGTCCGGTGCCCTGAGCCGAAACCTGAAGCAGGCATCGGCGTCAACGAAGAGTTCAAATGTGCCGGCCATGGCGATCCTCCCGATTCGCGGGCTCCCCGTCCGGACATCATTGCCACGGGGTGAAGGGGAAAGCGTCGCTGCTGCCCGCTGGTTTGGTTTGTCCCTGAGGCTGAACGGATGATGTCAGCCCGTCATTAAAGTCTCGCTGCGGCCGTGGAACGCCCACAAGGCAAGTCACGTAAATCCCAGGTAAATAAAAGCCAACAGCCGTGCGCGGGCAGCCGCCGTCTGGGTCCGCCGCGGGCAGGAACACTGGCGCCTTCGCGGTACCCCTACAGGGGCGGCCAATGGTCGCGGCAGTAGTCACCGCGGCTGGCGCCGGGAGACCCTTGCGGGATGACGCGGTCCCAGGAGGGGGCGACGGCCTCGCTCCGCTCTGAAGGCTCGGCTGCCGCGGTGCGGCCTGCGTCGCCGGGAAACCAGGTCATGACTGAATCGTTGGACAACGTACCCCCCATTGTTCTTGGCTGGAGGCGCACCGGCTCGCATTACGGACCGCCATGCGCCTCACGCAAGACTAACCGGGAGCACTGACACCAAAACAGGGACTTTGGACCGTATCGGCGAAAGGCCGCGGGCGCCTACCCGTGACCGCCCGCAGGCCGCCGCCAACGGCTTCCCGGCGCCCAACAGCCCGGAGCGACGGGCAGAAGTGTTTCATTCATTGGAAATGGAGGTCGCCGCGGCGGAGAATCAGGGGCAGTCTTGGGGGCAGCCCGCGCTCCACAGACAGGAAAGAAGGATGCGATGTCCCTCAGCGTTGAGGAAATGAACAAAGAGCTCCCGTTGGCGAATGTGCTGCCGGGCGACGCCGTCCCGTACTACATGGCGTCGGGCGAAGGCGCCCGCTATGAGATCAACGGCCAGCTGGTCACGGTGATCGCCCGGGCTGCGGACACCGGCGGCATTTTCAGCGCCGCCTACATCTCCGGCGGCATGGGGACCGAATCGCCGTTTGTGAGCCACGCGGTGGAACACAAAACGCTGTATGTCTTCGACGGCGTCCTGCACGTCTGGCTGCCGGGCGAAAGCCGCATCCTGACTCCCGGGGATTCCGTGGTGATCCCGCCGGGAACCCCGCACGCGTACCGGATGGCAAGCCACTACACCCGGTTCCTGAACTGGATGACCCCGGGCGGCGCCGAGGCCTACTACGAACGCGTCGGCACACCCATCGATTCGCACGTCCCTCCTGTCACCCCGGGCCGGAAGCCCAGCCTGCAGGAGTGCGCGGCGGTAGGAGCCGAATTCGGCATGACGTTCCCCGACGTCGAACGGGTGGCACCGTCTTTCCGGCAGGACGCCGGGCTGCCGGCGGCCCAGAGCCCGTACTTCCTCAGTGCCGGCGAGGGCGAGCGGATGGTCAGCTACCAGACCATGTTCACGTACCTGTCCCGGCCGGCGAACACGGGATCGAACTACTTCGCCGTCCACACCAAGGGTGCCAAGTCCCCCTACATTCCGCTGCACTTCCACGAACAGCACACGGAAAACTTCCTCTGCACCGAGGGCCGGATGTGGATCTACGCCAACGGCCGCGAAGTGCTGCTCACCAAGGGCGACTTCCTCCACGCCCCGGCCGGGACCATCCACTCCTTCGCCTTCGATTCCCACAACACCCAGATGGTCGGGTTCCTGACGCCGTCGGTCTTCAACGGTTTCTTCGAGTACTTCAACAAGCCCACGGAGGACTACATATACACCGAGGGCGGCGAGCCCTACATGGACATGGAGGGCTTCGGCCGGGCCCAGGCCGAGATGGACCTGACCGTGGTGGGTCCCCCGCCGCAGCGCAGGGCTGCGCTGGACATCTAGGCGGACCGGGGCATCTGGCCCGGTTTTCCGGTCCGGCTGCAGGTCCCACGCGAATGGCCCGGAACCCTTTTCGGAGGGTTCCGGGCCATTCGCGTCGGTGGACGGCTTGTCAGCGGTTCATGATGCGTGCAGAGCCTGGCGCACCAGCTCGCGCCCGTAGTCGTTGCCGTTCGGGGTGCGCAGCACCGTGTGCATGTGGAACGGGGCCGGGGTGTCATTGCTGAGGAAGACGCCCGTGTGGTGGTCCAGTTCCATGACCAGCACGGGGCTTTGCAGCCGGAAGTAGAAGGCGTCCTGCGCCTCCCATCCGCCGATCCAGCAGAACCAGGTTTCGTCCCAGTGGGCCGCGATCTCCCGCCGGCGGGCGGTCCGCGGCCCGTCGGGGAGGAACGCGATGAAGTCTGCCACGAGCTCGTCCAGGATCGCGCGTGCCGCGGCGGGCATCGCGTTGACCGGGATGCCCTCGTAGGGAATCACGCGGTTGTCCTGGAAGCAGCCGGCCAGGTGCCGTTCGTCCCCGGGGTGCAGCCTGCCCTCCGGCATGGCCGGGTCCTGCATGTCCGCGAAGAGCGTGGCCTCGTCCCGCAGCGGCCCGGGCAGGGATTGCATCAGGCGCCGCGCCAGGGCGATCCGCTCCTTGAAAACGGCCACGCCCTGGTGCGGGCCGGCGTCGATAACGTCCGGTTCGGCGCCGAGGAACACCGGCGAGACCACCAGCTGGGTCCCGGCCACCAGGACGTTGAGCGCCACGTGGTGGCCGAAGAGCTGCCAGCCCCACGGGGCCGTCTCCGACGGGTCACCGTAGAGGGCGAAGTTGTAGCTGAACTCGTTCATCAGCTCCGGCAGCTCCACCAGGCCGCCCAGGAATCCATTGATCCGCATCAGGTTCCGGACCAGCCCGTAGCCGGCCGGACTCAGGCTCGCCGCAAAGATAGCCAGGATCTGTTCGCGCACGCCCTGGTCCAGCTCGTCCAGGCGCAGGCCCGTGTCATGTTGCAGGAATTCCGGGTTGGCCCAGCTCTGCCATTCGTGCGCGTCCACCCCGTAGCGGAGCTGTTCGGCCTGGGCCGGCGTGAGTCGTGCCAGCAGGTCCCGGGCGGCGGCCGTCATGGCGGCCGCCGGCGCCTCCTCCCCCGCCGGTGCCGGCTCGAGGGGGTACAGCCCGGCCCGGTGGACACCGTCGCTGGTCACCCCGGTGAAAGGCTCGGGGTATTGGGCGGCCCAGCCCTGGATCATGGGACCCGCGAAGGGATCGGTCTTTGCCGCCTCGGCATAGCCGCGGGCATCCAGGCCACGGATCTGCGCCACCCGCGGATGGTCGGGCGGGTAGAGATAGTCACGGAAGGACGGCACGGACACGTGTTCTCCTGTCGGGTTCTTCGGATGGTGTTGCCAGCGGCCAGCCGGCGGCCACGCCAATGGCCGCGGCGGCCCCCGCGGGGTCGGTCCCCCGCCAGGCGACGTGCTGATCCGGGCGGACCAGCACCGCGGCGGCCTGCCAGTGCGTGGTCATCGGGGTTCCGTGCTGGTCGGGTCCGACGTCGACGACGGACAGCGGGATTTTGTGGATCGCGGCGGCGGCCAGGACCGCCGTGCAGGCCTGTCCGGCGGCCGCGCCGCCCAGGCTGTCGCGGTCCACCAGGAGGGTGAAGCCGGTGTCCAGCAGGTCATAGAGCGACGTTGTCGCGTCGAGCCAGGCGTGCGGCAGCAGCGATCCGGGGCTGGCGGAGGGGTCGTAGCTGACGGGGTCCTCGGCGGGGACGGGCAGTCCGTCCGGGACGACCAGAGGCGAGGAGCCGTACGTGTAGCCCAGCACAAGTCCCAGCGAGTCGAACTCGCTTTGTTTGACGGCCAGCGCCTCCTTGGCGACCCGCCGGGCTGCCTCGCCGTCCGCATCCGCCCGGCCCAGGGCCGGGTCCGCGAAGTGGTAGGCCAGCGACTTCCCGTTGGCGGCGGCGTCGCGGATGGTCCGGGCCGCGACGGGCCGGCGCTCCAGCTCGTAGCTGCCGGGCAGGGCCGGGCCGGCCCAGCCCGCCAGGGCGGCGGCGATCTTCCAGGCCAGGTTGGCGGCGTCGCCGATGCACGTGTTGAACCCGTGCCCGCCCCAGGGCGGATTCAGGTGCGCCGCGTCCCCGACCAGGAACACGCCGTCGTGCCCGTATCCCGGGGCGAGCAGCATGCGGGCCGTCCAGGGGTCGGTGGCGATGACCTCGACGTCGACGTCGGCCCCGACGAGCGAACGGACCAGGCGTCCGGCGTCGGGTGATGCGCTGCCGTCCACGCCCTGGATGATGGCCCACCAGGTGCTGCCGAGGTCCAGCCGCCCCACCATGCCCGAAACCTCGGGTCCCAGGACCCAGTACTGGACGGCCGGGTCCAGGGTGATCGCGGCGGCGAGGGTGTCGGAACGGAACAGGACACTGATGTTGGAGAGCTCGGCGGAGCCCCCGGCGAGGCGGATGTTCAGCCGGCGGCGCACGGTGGAGGAACCGCCGTCGGCCGCGGCGACGAAGCTGCAGTCCACGGCCTTGCGCCGCCCGGTTGCGTCGGACACCGCCACGCGCGAGCCGAAGCGCGGCCGGCCCGGGCCCGGCGTGCCGCCGCCCTGGTTGATGTCCAGGTCTTCCACGCTCAGGCCGGTCAGCAGCGTGACGAGTGGGGATTCGGCGGCGGCCTCCCGCAGCACGGCCTCCATGACGGGCTGCGGGACCTGCTGCCCGCATTCCGGCTGGGGACCATACCGGCCAGGGACGAGCTGGAAGGCCTGGCGGAACCGGGTGACTTCGTGGCCGGTGAGGGCGGAGCAGAAGATGACGTCCTGGGCGTAGGAGACCGGCAGCGGCGCGGCGTCGCGGAGTTTGTCGGCAAGCCCGAGGCGGCGCAGGTGCGTCATGGTGCGGGCGTTCGTGGTCTTGGCGCGCGGCCGGTCCTGGTCAATGGTGGTCCTCGGCTCGATGACGAGGCTGTGGATGCCGCGGTGCGCCAGGTCCAGGGCCAGGTACAGCCCGCTGGGTCCTCCGCCGGCGATCAGCACCGGCACCCGCTCCGGCAGGTCGCCGAGGGCCGCGTTGTTGACGGCCGTCATCAGGCCCGTGCCCGCAGTGACGGGCCGCCCACGGGCGTGGTGAGCGTTCCCAGGGTGTCGATTTCCACTTCGACCGTGTCGCCGGGCTGCAGGAGCCACGGCGGGGTCCGGACGTAGCCGACCCCCTCCGGGGTTCCCGTGGCAATGACGTCACCGGGATGCAGGGTCATCGTCTGGCTGATCAGGGCGATGATGGCCGGGACGGAGAAGATCATGTCCCGGGTGTTGCCGTTCTGGACCTCGGTGCCGTTGACACGGGTCCGGACCTGCAATCCCTCGCGTAGGTCCCCGGCCTCGTCGCGGCTGACCAGCGGGCCGAGGGGGCCGCTGAAGTCGCCGTTCTTTCCCAGGGTCCATTGGGCGGTGAGCTTTTGGGCCCGCCGCGCGGTGAGGTCGTTGAAGGTGGAGTAGCCGAAGACGGCTTCCGCGGCGGTGGCCTCGTCCGCGGATTCGACCCGCCGGCCCACGTAGGCGGCGACTTCGCCTTCCCAGTCCAGCCCGGCCTCGCCGGCGGGCACGGGCGCGGGGACATTGCCGACCGAAAGGGACGCGGTCCACCGGCCGAACAGCGTGGGGTATTCGGGCACGGAGAAGGAACCCTCGGCGGCGTGGGCGCGGTAGTTCAATCCCACGCAGATCACGCGGGCGGTGGGCGGGACCAGCGGGACTTCGGTGACGTCCGCCCGGTTCAGCGACGCGCCGCCGGCCGTCAGGGACAGGGACTTTTCCTGCCAGCCGGCGGCATCCGCCCAGAAATCCTGGACCGGAGCCAGTGGGTAGACCCGGCTGTCGGCCAGGGCCGCAACCCAGGCCGCGCCGTCGTGGGTGATGCCGATGTACTGCATGTGAAGGGCCTTTCAGGTTCCGCCCGGACGGGCGCGGTGAGGGAAGTGGTGATCGTGGAAAATTGGCACGGCAAAGCTGCCCTGGTCAGGCCGAGGCCTGCACTGGCTTCGCGGGGACGGGTCTGTCAGGGGAGGTGGGCCTGGCGGAGGAAGAAGTCGACGGTGGCATCCATGGCCTTCTGCGCGGCCGCCTGGCTGTGATCGGGCAGTACCCACATGTGGTCCGCGTCCTCGATCAGGAGCAGTTCGACGTCGGTACCGGCGGCTTCCAGCGCCGCCGCGAGGGACGTCGACTGGGCCGGCGGGACGAAGCGGTCGGCGGTCCCGTGGACCAGGAGGAAGGGCGGCGCCGCTGGGGTCACATGGCCCATGGGGCTGGCGGCAGCGGCCTTGCCGGGGGCCTCGGCCAGCACCGCTCCGATGAGCAGTTCTTCGCGTGAGGCGGGGTCGTCGGCACGGGCGACGGCGTTGGGCAGGCTTTGTTCGGCCATCGTGGCCAGGTCCGCGGGCGCGTACCAGGCTGTCACGGCAGCGACCGCGGCGTCGCCGGTGTCGCCAGGGGTGAGCCCCACGAGGCTGGCGAGATGCCCGCCCGCGGAGTCGCCCCACGCGAAGATCCGGTCAGGATCCACGCGGAACTCCGCCGCATGGTTCCGAAGCCAGTCCACGGCGGCCTTCGCGTCCTCCAGCTGCGCCGGGAACCGGGCGGCCGTACTGAGCCGGTAGTCCGCGGAGACCACTACGAAGCCTGCGTCCGTGAGCCGCCGGAACGGGCTGAAGCCGAAGCCGTCCAGGACCGGGCCGAGGGAGGATCGCTCCCCCGTCCGCCAGCCGCCGCCGTGGAAGTGCACGATGGCGGGGAACAGTTTCGGGGACGGCCCTTCGGCGGGGTGTTCTTCGGCGGCGGGGAGGTAGACGTCCAGCAGCAGGGGTTCGGCGCCCCCGGGGCAGGCGAACTCGATCCCTTCCAGGATCTGTTCTGCTGTCATCGTCGGCTCCATCTGCTGCTGGCCGGCCTCTCGAGGTGTTCCGGCGTCTGAATCAAGGGTGTCGGATACCGGGCCGTGCCGGCACCGGGCATTTCAATCATTGGAACGGCTTTGCCTCCACCAGGGCCCGGGCCAGGAAGGCGAGGCCGTCCTGCACGATCCTAAGCCCCGCGGAATGGTTGAGATAGCCGTGGACGGCACCGGCTTCGAGGCGGAAGTCGACGTCGGTTCCGGCACGCCGGAGCCCTGCCGCGAAAGCCTCTGCCGAGTGCCGCAGGTCGTCGTATTCGCATGCGATGATCGCCGCGGGCGGCAGCCCGGAGGGGTCCGCGTTGCCGGGCATGGCATAGGAGGACGCCATGGCGACAGGACCGCCGATGTAGTTCTCCACGAGGGCGCGGCAGTCATCGGCAGTGAAGCGCAGCAGCCGCGGAAGCCCCTCGAGCACGCCGGCTACGTCCGGCGCCGGGACGGAACCGGGCCCGGCGATGGATCCGGGGCTGGAAGCGGTGTTGGATCCGGTGCTGGGCGCTGGCAGGTCGGCGTGCAGGAACGGGTACGCGAGCAGCAGTTTGGCCGGCAGTGGCAGGCCGGCGTCCTTGAGGAAGAGCGCGGCCCCAACGGCGAGATTGCCGCCCGCGCTGGCGCCGCCCAGGCACACGCGGTCGGGGTCGGCGCCCAGCTCCGCGGCGTGCTCCACGGTCCAGAGCCAGGCGGCCAGGACGTCCTCGTGCGGGACGGGGAAGTGCACGCCGTCGCGGGCCAACCGGTAGTCCACGGACACCACCACGCCGCCGCTGCGGGCGGCGACTTCCCGGGCGAGCTGGTCCGCTTCGCGCATCTCCGGCCCGCCGCCGGCAAATCCCCCGCCGTGCATCCACACGAGCGCGGGACCGTCATGGCCCGGGGCGCCGCCGTAGACCCTGACAGGGACGGTCCCGTTCGGACCGCGGGCCCCGGTTTCCCGGAAGCGGACGGCTGGAGCCTGGTAGGGCACGGCGCCGCCGCTGAAGGCCTCGAGCCGGTCCAGGCCGCCGGGCTGGCCCAGGAGGTCAGTGATCGAGCCCGCTCCGGCCAGGTGGTGCAGGGCGCCGGCCAGGTCCGGGTCCAGGCTCATGGCCGGGACCCGGTCGCGGTCCGTGCCCAGGCCAGCGGAGCCCCCAAGTCGACACTGTCAACCGTGTCGGCAGAGTCGGCAGTGTCGGCAGTGCCGGCAGCGTTGGCAGTGCCGGCAGCGGCCCCGGCCGCGCCGGCGCGTCCGGACCGGGGCAGGGACAGTCCATGGCCAAAGCGGAAGACGGGGTCCTCGGTGTCGAACGGCATGTCTTCCCGGGAGGCTTCGACGGCGGCCATGGACCGCGGGAGGTCGAACGGCAGACAGCCTTCCGGCACGGCACGCCCGGTGAGGATGTCCGCCAGGGCATCGGAGTCGGATCCGTAGTTGGCCAGCAGGGCCGCGGCGTGGTCGGCGAGTTCGGGCAGGACGGCGGGCCGTTCCAGGTTGATGTCGATGACCGTGGGGACGGCCCGGCAGATGGCGGTGACGCGTTCGATCTCCTCCGGCGCGAAGGCCAGGTTGCCGCAGTGGAAGAAGGATTCGAAGCCCTCGCCGCGGACTTCGAACGGGGTCCGCAGCCGGAGGATGGCGAGGTCCGCGGCCTCCGGCGTCGGAACCGGGATGAAGCCCGGCCCCAGGTCCGCGGCCGTGATGCCTTCGAGGTAGACCCTGGCGCCGGCGGCGAGCGGCAGGACGGGGCCGCCGTCGACGTCCTTGTTGGCCAGGAGCGTGTAGGAGCGGCGCTGCATGGCCCGGCCCGCGGCGCGGAACTGCGGAGTCCCCACTGCGGAGTCGGAGGCGGCCGCGTCCACGAGGGGGTTCTCGAAGAGCCCCAGGAGGAACTTCTCCTCCAGCAGTTTGCGGACGGAGACGTCGAGCCGGTCTTCGCTGAGCTTGCCCGCCCGGACGGCGCCGGTCAGGAGGTCGACGCAGCTTTCGCCGCCGATCTGGTCCACGCCGGCGTCCAGCGCCTTGAGCAGCCGTTCCTGCGGTGTCAGGTGTTCCACGCCCCAGGCCCTGGCCGGGAACACCCTGCCAAAGATGTCGCCGTCGGTGAGGATGCCCCAGTCCGAGCAGACGATCCCGCCGAAGCCGAGTTCTTCGCGCAGGAGTTCCGTGAGGATGCGCTTGTTGAAGGCGAAGCCCACTTCCTCGTATTCCGTGCCGACCGGCATGCCGTAGTACGGCATGACCTGCCGTGTGCCGGCGGCGACGGCGGACCGGAAGGGCAGCAGGTGATAGTCGAAGTTGCCGCCGGGATAGACCTGTTCGCGGCCGTAGCTGAAGTGCGGGTCCTCGCCGTCGAGCTGGGGGCCGCCGCCGGGGAAATGCTTGGTCATGGTGGACACGGACGCCGTCCCGAACGCGTCGCCCTGGAAGCCGCGGACGTAGGCGCCCACCAGCTCCGCCGCGAGCTCGGCGCTCTCACCGAACGTGGCCGCGCCGCGGGACCAGCGCGGTTCGGTGAAGACGTCCACCTGCGGGTGCAGGGCGGCCCGGATGCCGACGGCGAGGTACTCCTGCCGGGCGATATCGGCGAACTCTTCCACGGCGTCGGGGTCTCCGACGGCGGCGAAGCCGAGCGCCTCGGGCCACTGCGAGAACGGCCCGGCCAGGGCCCCGGTGCCGGGGTTGTCGGTGTAGGCGTGGCGCGGGTCCGTGGAGAGCGTGACGGGGATGCCCCAGCCGGTGTCCAGGGCGAGGCGTTGGATGCTGTTGTGCCATTCGGCGAGTTCCCTGGCCTGGGTTGCGGCGCCGATGATGTTGAAGTGGTTCATCCGGCGCCCGCCGATCAGCTCCACGGCCGGGCCGGTGCCGAGCGCGAACGGCAGCGCGCCGTGGAACATCAGGCCCGCTTTGTCCTCGAGCGAGAGCCGGGAGAGCAGGTCCTGGACGCGTTGCCCGACCGGCAAGGTGGCGTCCTGGTAGGGGTAGCGGGCGGTGGCGGGGGTCATGGCTGGCTCAATTCGTTGGAGAGGAAGGTGATGGCGGTATCCAGGATGCTGTCGATCCGGTCTTCTGCGCCGAAGAAGCAGTGGTCGGCGCCCTCGATGACGACGACGTCGTTGCGGACGCCGGCGGCGCTGAGGGCCTGCGCGAGGAGCTCGCTCTGGGACAGGGGCACGAGGGCGTCGCTGTCGCCGTGGATCAGCAGGAACGGCGGCGCCCCGGCGCTGACGTGGCCGAGCGGACTCGCGGCCGCCAGCCGGTCCGGGTCGCTGGAGCCGCCAACGAGCATGGGTCCCGGTTCCATGCTCATGCCTGCCGGAACGGCGGCCACCATGGGTCCGGTGAGGAGGCCGGCCGGGAGCTGCATCGGGGGCATGAGGGGCAGCGAGGACACGCCGTAGAAGTCCACGACGGCGCTGACGGCGCTGGAGTGTCCCTGCGCCCCGAGTCCGCCCTCGAGGTCTTCGCGGCTGCCGGTCAGGCCCAGCAGCGCGGCCAGGTGGCCGCCGGCCGATTCGCCCCAGGCGCCAAAGCGTTCCGGATCGATCCGCAGCTCCTGTGCGTGCGCGCGGAGGTAGCGGACCGCCGCTTTCAGGTCATGCAGCTGGGCCGGGAAGGCGGCTTCGAGGGCCAGCCGGTAGTCGACGGTGGCGCAGGCGATCCCTGCCGCGTTGAGCCGGGAAAATACGGAGTCCGCGGGGAACGTGGGCGGCAGCTCACGGCGATCCCCCAGCTGGAAGGCGCCGCCGTGGACCCACAGCACCAGCGGAACCGGCCGCGGCACCGGACCCCCGGCCGTCCGCGGAAGCCAGATGTCCATGCTCAGCGGCCGGAACCCGACGGTCCGGGCGTAGCTGACTTCGCGGTGTACCGCGGAGACCTCGGATACCTGCACGGCCGTGCCCGGGCCGTCGAAGGCAGGGAACGCCGGTAACGCTGGACCAGAAGGCGGGCCGTCCTTCCCTGCGGCGGCGTCGGGGCTTGCCTCGGTGTCAGTCGTTGGGGATTCGATTAAGGTCATGGTGCGCTCCTGGTGAGGTGGGGCAGGGATGCCGGGACGGCCGGGCCATACGGGACGGAGAAGGTGTGCGTTCCGGGCCCGACGACGGCTCCCGCCCGGCCGGGCAGGCGGATTTCGGCGCTGGTGCCGGCCGGGACGACGGCGTTCAGGGTCAGCTCGCCGTCGTCGATCCGCCAGCTGGCCGAAACCAGGCCCTGGGGGCCGCGGTGGGATGTGCTGGCGGATGAGAGGCTGGCGCCCGGGCGCGGTTCGATGATGATTTGTTCGTAGGCCGCGCTCCCCGGCGTCTGCCGGAGTCCGGCGGTGTAGCGGTGCAGGAAGGACACCACGGCGCCCTTGCTGTAGTGGTTCAGGGACTGCTGCGCTGTGCCGTCCGGGCCGATGCCGTTCCAGGCTTCCCACATGGTGGTCGCTCCGCGGTCCACCATCACCAGCCAGGACGGTTCGGTGTCCTGCATGAGCAGCTCATAGGCCAGGTCAAGGTGGCCGTTGTCGGCAAGGACCGGCAACAGGTCTGCGGTGGCGAGGAACCCGGTGCCCAGGTGGGTGCCGGCGTCCCGGATGAGGCCGGCCAGTTGCGCCGCGACCGCCGCCCGGTGCTCGTCGGCGACAAGGCCGAAGGCGAGTGCCCGGACACAGTTTGCCTGGCTGGGGTCGAACAGTTGCCCGGTGTCATTGACGTATTCGCGGGCCCAGGCGTCGCGGACATTGGCGGACAGCTCTGCCAGGGCGGCGGCCTCCGTGTCCTTGCCCAGGACGGCGGCGATCCCGGCCATGATGGCGGCGGAGTGCCGGTAGTAGGCGGTGGCCACGATGCCGTGGTCGGCGGACCTGGCCGCGAACAGGTCCGGTTCCGGCCCGTCGGGTTCGAGCCATTCACCCCAGTGGAAGCCGGTGTCCCAGAGGAACTGCTCGTGTGGTTCCGGCGTAGGTCGGGTGACGGCCCGGGCCGGGTGCCGGGCGCCTCCGGCCGCGCTGCTGATGAACCCGAGCCAGCGGTTCATGGCCTCCCAGTTCTGTTCCAGGATGGCCGTGTCACCCGTGGCCCGGTAGATTTCCCACGGCACCAGGACGATCGCGTCTCCCCAGCCGGCCGAGCCGTTGACAAAGGCCATGTGATCGGCCGCGGTGGCGTCCGGGCCCGGCGACGGCGAAATGTTGACGACCACTCCGTCGTCCCACTGATCAGCCCGGACATCGTTGAGCCACTTCCGGGAGAAGCCGGCAACGTCGAAGAGGTAGGCCGCGGTGGGCACGAACACCTGCCAGTCGCCGGTCCAGCCGGCTTTCTCCCGCTGCGGGCAGTCCGTGGGGACCTCGCAGGCATTCCCTCGGAAGCTCCACTCGACGATCCCGTGCAGCGTGTTGAGCCGGTCATCGCTGCAGCTGAACGTGCCCACGCGTTCGAGGTCGGTCTGGACCATCCGGCCCACGAGATCCCCCGGTTCCAGCGGGTCCGCCAGCCCGCGGACCGAAACGTACCGGAAGCCGTGCGCCGTGTGGCGCGGCTCGAAAATTTCGCCGGGCGCGCCGGAGGACACCACGGAGTCGATCTGCCCGGCGGACAGGAACTGGCCCGGGTTGCGGAAATCGTGCGGTCGCAGGTGCTCCTGCGTGACCTCGCCCGCGTCGTCCAGGGCTTCGCCGTACACCAGCGTCACGGCGTGGCCCGGGGCGCCGAGCCGGGTCAGGCGCACCCAGCCGTTGATGTTCTGGCCCAGGTCCACCACCTGGTGGCCGCCGGCCAGCCGGGTGACGGACACCGGGGCGATGTCCTCCACGGCGCGGGTGGGCGGTGCGACGGGACCCGTCAGTGTTTCGAAGCTGCCGTCACGGAGCACAGCGTGCCCGCGACGGTTTCCGGAGCGAACGCCTGCGGCACGGAAGTCGACACGCTGCCCGGCCATGAGGTCCGCGCTGACAATTTCGGACGGCTCCACCAGCCAGGTGTCATCGGTCCCGACCACCGTCCGACCCGCCGCGGATGCCAGCTCGATCTGTACCAGCAGCGCCGTCGTCGTTCCGTACATGTCGGCGTCGCGCGTGTACCCGAACGTGCCGCGGTACCAGCCGTCGGTGAGGACGCCAGTGACGGTGTTGCTGCCGGTCTGCAGCAGCGTTCCGACGTCGAACGTCTGGACTTGCAGGGTGCTGTGGTAGCTGGTGGAGCCCGGGGTGAGCTCCTGGTCGCCTACCCGGTGGCCGTTGACGAAGAGCTCGTAGATCCCGTGGGCGGTGGCGTACGCCCGGGCCGAGTCCGGGACCGCGTCCAGCTCGAAAGTGGTGGACAGTGCGTAGCCCGGGCGCTCGCCGGCCGCGGGGATGGCGGCCTCGCGCGGGCCGATCCACTGTGCGGCCCAGTCGGCGGGGTGCAGCAGGCCCAGTTCGACCGGCATCGGGTCCGCCCACCTTGAGGCTGACTCGCTGCCGTCCGCGGCAAGGTCCCAGGTCCGCACAGTCCATTCAAAGTGGTCCCGGGAGCCCAGCGCCGGGCCGCCGTAGGGCACAAGGCGGTGGGTTCCCGATTCCACCCGGCCGGTGTCACAGCCGTTGCTGGCGGTGATCTGGTAGGCGCTCTGCCGCACCGTCCCCTCCGGCGGGGTCCAGCTGAGCCGGGGACGGGTGGCGGTGATGCCGAAGGCCTCGCTGAGGTGCTCAACGCGCAGGCGTGTGGGCTGGTTCACGGCTGCCTACCTCGTCCCGTCGAGGGCGGGGACTGACGCCGCCGGCCTGACGGAGGCCGCGAGGGGTCCGGCCAGCGCGTCGCGCGCGTCGCCGGCGTGCCCGGCGGGCGCGATCCTGAAGGTTGTCTCCTCCCCGCACCAGCCGCGCCCGGCATCCCAGTGCTGGAAAGACCGCCCGGGCAGTGTGACCCGGATGTCCCGGCGTTCCCCGGCGGGGATGAGGGCCGTCGCGAAGCCTGCCAGCCAGAACCCGGGCCGGTCCACGTCCGTTTCCGGGGCGTCGGCGTAGATCTGCGCCAGGTATTTTCCGGCCCGGGCACCGGTGTTGCGGACCGTCAGGACGGTGTGCACGTCCTCCCCGGGTGCCGCTTCCTCCAGCTGCGCGAACCCCTCCACGGCGAAGGTGGTGTAGCCCAGTCCGTGGCCGAGCCAATACGCCGGAGCGGCAGCCTGCGTGGATTGCGCGGCTTGTCTTGCCCAGCCGCGGTAGCCGACATCCAGCCGTTCCGTGTACTCGAGCTGGCCGTTCCGGGGGTGCGTGTCGCGGACGGGAGCATCGGCCAGGGCGGCCGGCCAGGTGGTTGGCAGGTGGCCGCCGGGCTCGGCGTCGCCGAACAGCACATCGGCCAGGGCGTTTCCGAATTCCATGCCCGGGAACCAGACCAGGAGCACCGCCGCGGCGTCGTTCCGCCAGGGCATCTCCACCGGGGCGCCGGCGTTGACCACCACCACGGTGTGTGGGTTCGCTTCGATGACGGCGCGGACGAGGTCGTCCTGCCGGCCCGGCAGCGCCAGGGAGGTCCGGTCAAAGCCTTCGCTTTCGACGGCACCGGAGGTCCCGACCATCACGACGGCGACGTCGGCGGCGCCGGCCGCGGCAGCCGCCTTGGCGATCTCGCGGTCCGCCGATTCCCGGGGTTCGTCGATGGCCAGCCCTATGCGGAACAGAGTGGCCTCCGGATGCCAGGTGTAGCGCAAGGTCAGTCGCACCGGGGTTCCGGCGGTCAGGACGACGCCGGCTGATTCGTCCGGCGCGCCGATCAGCACGGCTTCAACGTCGGCGTAGCGGTCCCGCGAGTCGGCGGCCGCCACGGCGTCGCCGTCGATCTCCAGGCTGGCGCGGCCGATGCCCTTGAATCCCAGCTTCCAGGTGCCGGAGACGTCCGGCGTGAAGATCGTTTCGATGTCGACGGCGGTGGCGCCGGCGGGGATGGCGCCCGTACCCCGGGTGAGCGTGGTCCGGGGACCGTATTCCTCCGCAACTGTGCCGGCGGGCCCCCGCCAGGTCAGCCGGACGCTTCCCTCCCCCTGGCCCGGGGCGTGGCATTCCGCGTTCCGGGGTTCGCGAAGGCCCCCGGAGAGCCAGGCACCCTGGACGGTGGTGAGCCGGACGCCGTCGCCGGCCCGTGCGCGCAGCCCCGCGGCGGGCGCCACCGTGTAGGCCGGGAACACCGAGGCGCTGCCGCCGCCCTGGGTCCGGGGATCCAGCGCCGCCGGTCCCACCACGGCGATGGAGGTGAGGTCCCCGGGCGAGAGGGGAAGGACGCCGGCCGGATTTTCCAGCAGCACGAATCCTGCCGCCGCGGCCTCCCGGGCCACGGCGGCGCCGGCTTCGGGTGCCGCGGGTTCGTTCCGGCGGCCCTCCTCGACCCGGCGGCCCAGGGTGACGAGCCGGCGCACTTTCTCGTCAATCACGGCCTCGGGGACCAGACCGGCGGAGATGGCTTCGACGAGCCCGTCGCCCCACAGCTTCTCCGGTCCCGGCATGGCGAGGTCCGTGGCCGAAAGGGCGGAGTCCACGGTGGAGTACACCGCGTGCCAGTCCGAGACCACGGCGCCTTCGAATCCCCATTCGGTCTTGAGCGGGTTCTCCGTGAGGGGATTTTCGGTCATGGCCTTGCCGTTCACGCCGTTGTAGGCCGCCATGATCATCCAGGGCCGGGCCTGCCTGACGACGCGTTCAAACGGTGCGAGGTACACCTCATGCAAAGTCCGTTCGTCGAGCACGTTGTTGACGGTGGTCCGCTCGGTCTCGGCCTCGTTGGCGACGAAGTGCTTGGGGCAGGCGCCGATGCCCTGGCCCTGGATGCCGTCCACGTACGCGGCCGCCAGTTCACCGGTGAGGAGCGGGTCCTCGGACAGGCACTCGAAGTTCCGGCCCGCCAGCGGTGAACGGTGCAGGTTCATGGTGGGGCCGAGCACCACGTCCACCTGCTGACGGCGCGCCTCGGCCGCCAGCAGCTTCCCCACCCGCGCCATCAGCCGCCGGTCCCAAGAAGAGGCCAGGCACGTGGCGGACGGCAGGTTCACCGAGCCGGCTGCCTCGGTGTCGCGGTGGCCGCGGACGCCGACGGGCCCGTCGGAAACCGTGATCTTCGGCAGTCCCAGGCGCGGCTCGGCCTGGGTGTGCCACAGGCCGGAGCCGCTCAGGAGCCGGACTTTGTCTGCCACCGGCAGGGTGCGGATCGTTTCTTCGACGTCGGCGTCAAAGCTCGTGGAGGTCATTCGTTGGTGCTCCTGATCGTTGGTTTCGTCAGCTATCAGCATGGGTTTGCGGCGGCGCGCCCGGACAGCGCAGTTTCATTGGTTGACACGGCGCTGGGTGGAATTTAGGAGGCGACGGCCGCTGAGGTGGCGGCGGCGGTCAGGCGGTGCGTGCCCGCCCCCACGCTTCGGCCGTCCTGCCCCGGCAGCCTGATCTCCGCCTCCACGCCGTCGGGGATTTTTGCTTCGACTTCCAGCACCCCGTCGCCGGTGGTCCGCCACTCGACGGCGATGGTGCCGTGCGGGCTGCGCAGGCTGGTCTTGGCCCAATCGATGCCCTCGCCGGGCAGGGGCGCGATCAGCACCCTGGAGTAGCCCGGGGCGAGCGGCCGGATTCCACCGACGTACTTGTGCAACCAATCAGCAATGGCGCCGAGCGCGTAGTGGTTGAAACTGGTCATTTCGCCGGGGTTGATGGTGCCGTCCGGGAGCATGGAGTCCCACCGTTCCCAGACGGTGGTGGCCCCCATGGTCACCGGGTACAGCCATGAGGGGCATTCCTGTTCGAGCAGGAGCCTGTACGCCGCGTCAGTGTGACCGGTATCGGCCAGGGCGCCGGTGATGAAGGGGGTCCCGGCGAACCCGGTGGAGACGCGGTAGTTGTTGTTCCGTACCAGTTCGGCGAGGCGGTTGCCGGCAAACTCCCGCTGCCGGCCGGTCTGCAGGATGTCGAAGGCGATGGCCAGCGCGTAGACCGTGGTGCAGTCGCTGTGCACGGTTCCGTCGGCGGCCACGTAGTGGGTGTTGAAGGCCGCTTTGACCCGTTCGGCGAGGCGGCCGAACGCGTCGGCGTCGGCGTCGTGTCCCAGGAGCGCAGCCGTCCGCGCGGTGATGGACGCCGTGCGGTACAGGCACGCTGTGGCGACGACGCCGGTGTCCGCCTTGGCCGCCCACGGCTGGTCCGGCGCGGCGTCCGGGTCCAGCCAGTCGCCGAACTGGAAGCCTTCATCCCAGAGCCCGGCGGGCGAGAGCAGTCCCTCTACCCGGCGGGTGTGGGAGGCCATCGAGTCGTACTGGTCCTTCAAGACGGTGTCGTCGCCGTAGGCCTCCCACAGCGCCCACGGAACCCACACGGATGCCTCGCTCCAGATGGCAGAGGATTCCGGTGCCGGGAATTCCGGCGGCTGGGGGCAGTACTTCAGTGCGTCCGGCACGGTGATGGGAACGAGTCCGCCGGCAGCCTTTTGTTCCGCGGCGAGGTCCAGGAGCCAGTCCTGCAGGAAGCCCTTGACGTCGTAGAGGAAGGCGGCCGTGGGGGCGAACACGGCGATGTCCCCGGTCCAGCCGAGCCGCTCATCGCGCTGCGGGCAGTCGGTGGGGAGGTCCAGGAAATTGCCCTTGAGGCCCCAGACGATGTTGCGGTGCAGCTGGTTCACCAGCGGGTTGGAGCACTCGAAGCTGCCGGTGCGTTCAAGCCGGGAGTGCACCGCCACGGCTTCGAGGGATTCCGCCGTCAGCTCGCCGGGCCAGCCGGATACTTCCGCGTAGCGGAACCCGTGGAAGGTCTTGCTGGGTTCGAAGAAGTCCTTGGCACCGGAGAGGATGAACGTGTCGGTGGCGGCGGCCGAGCGCAGCGGCCGGGTGCCCAGCTCACCGTCCTCGAGGACTTCGGCGTGGCGCACGGTGATGGTGGCGCCGGCGTCGCCCTGGACGGTGAAGCGCAGCCAGCCGACCAGGTTCTGGCCAAAATCCACCAGCGTCTTGCCGGCCGGTGAGGTGAAGACCTCCACCGGTTTGATGACCTCGTTGCGCACCACCGGCGGCCCGACGGGATCCGCCAGCCGGCCGGCGTCGAACTCCAGGGCATGGACCCCAGTCCAGGCGCCGGCCCCCACAGCGGCAGCGTAGGCCTCCGGACCGGCTGCGTCCGCGGCGAAGCCCGGCCGGGCCCAGCCTGCCGGTTCCCGCCGCGCGTCGATGCGCTGTCCGTCGTAAAGATCGTTGGCCGTGGTGCCCGAGGGCCCGGACTGCCAGGACGTGTCCGAGGCGACCGACTGGACGTGGCCGTCGGCGAATTCGATGTCCAGCTGCCCGAAGAACCCGAGCTCATCGCCGTACAGGCCCGACTTGCCGTGCCAGGCCAGTCGTCCGCGGTACCAGCCGTTGCCGAGCGCGACGCCGATCACCGTGGCCGGCCCCACGAGCGCGGTCACATCGTAACTGCGGTAGTGCAGGCGCCATTCGTACGAGCTCCAGCCCGGACTCAGCACGTCCTCACCGACCGGGACGCCGTTGATCTGCGCCTCGTAGATCCCGAACGCCGTGGCCCGCAGGAGCGCGCGCTTCACGGGTCCGTGGCCTTCGTCCAGCCGGAATTCCTTGCGCAGAAGCGGGGCGCCGTCGAAGGCTCGATCCGGCGCGATCATCGTGGCGGACCAGGGTGCGGGGGTCATGTGGTGTCGTCCATTCTTGTGGGGAGTTGCCATGCTGTGGGGAGTGCCATGCTGTGGGGATTTGGTCGGTACCGCCGGTGCCGCGGGATCAGGCTCGGGACCGGTGCCGCTCAGGCGTAGTGGCAGGCGACGTCGGACGCGCCCACCTTCCGCAGGGCCGGCCGTTCGGTCCGGCACAAGTCCGTGGCCAGCGGGCAGCGCTGGCTGAAGGGGCAGCCGCCGGGAGCGGCAGCGGCGGCCGCCGCGGTCCGCACGCCCAGCGCTTCGCGTTTTTGCCGCCGCTCGGCCTGCTCCACCGGGCGGGGCACGGGCGAGGCCGCCACGAGCGCCTGGGTGAAGGGGTGTTGGGGCGACTCCGTGACGGCTGCCGCCGGGCCGCTTTCCATGACCTGGCCGCGGTAGAGCACCACGACGCGCTGGGCGAGGAACTGGACCACGGAGATATCGTGGGCGATGAACAAATAGCTCAGCCCCCGCTCGTCCCGGAGGTCGGCCAGGAGGTTCAGGACCTGGGCCTGCGTTGAGAGGTCAAGGGCGCTGACCGCTTCGTCGCACACCACGAGTTTCGGCTCGCAGATCAGTGCCCGGGCGACGGCGATCCGCTGCCGCTGGCCGCCGGAAAACTGGCCGGGAAAGCGGTCCACGGCCTCGCGCGGGAGTCCCACCCTGGCCAGCATGTCCTCGGCGCGCTGCCGGGCTTCCCGGGCGGCCACGCCACGGATCCGCAGCGGTTCGGCCAGTGATGTACCGATGCTCAGCCGGGGGTTGAGTGAGGAGTTCGGGTCCTGGAACACGGCCCGGAGTTCGCCGCCCAGTTCACGCCGCCGTGCGGGGCTGGCATGTGTGATGTCCGTGCCGTTGTAGCTGACCGAACCCCCGCTGCTCTTTTCCAGGCCGAGGATGGCTTTGCCGATCGTGGACTTTCCGGAGCCGGACTCCCCCACCAGGCCCACGGTCTCCCCGGGCCGGATGCTGAAGCTCACGCCGTCCACCGCGGCCGGTCTGGCGGCGGCCTTCCGGCCCCGGCCGTAACGGACCACGAGGTCCACCACGTCCAGGAGCGGCTGCTCGGGAGCCTGCGCTGTTCCGCCCTGGCGTACCGCTGTTTCGATGCTCATGTCCTGTCCTTCTCAACTGTGCTGTCCATCTCAACTGTGCTGTCCATCTCAAGAATGTCGAGGACACGGTGGGCGGGTACTTCGGTGGCCACCCAGGCCAGGCCTTCCACGGCCAGTTCGTCGGCCTTGACACAGCGCACCACGCCGTCGTCCGAGCCCGAGGGAACCAGCGGGACCGGCGCCACGCAGGCCGAGCCGGCGAACTGGCAACGCGCCATGAACCGGCACCCGCCCGCCCAGTCCTTGGGCTGCGGCACCTGGCCGTTGATGGTGGCGAGCCGCTCGGGCATGTCCTCGGCGGTGTTGGCGTGCGGGTCGGCGGCCAGCAACGCCAGGGTGTACGGGTGGCGGGGGTTGTCCAGGATGTTGGCGGTCCGGCCGCTTTCCACCACCTGGCCGGCGTACATCACGGCCACGGTGTCGCAGATGTCGGCCACTACGCCGAGGTCGTGTGTCACCATCACCACGGACATGCCGGTGTCCTTGACCAGTGCCCGCAGCAGCGAGAGGAGCTCGGCCTGCACTGTCACGTCCAGCGCCGTGGTGGGTTCGTCGGCGACCAGCAGCCGGGGACTGCCGGCCAGGGCCAGGGCGATGGCCACGCGCTGGGCCATGCCGCCGGAGATCTGGTGCGGGTAGGTGGTGAGGATGCGCGCGGCGTCCACGATGCCCACCTTTTCGAGCAGGCTCAGGGCTTCGGTGCGTGCTTCGGCTTTGCCCATGCCCCGCAGGCGCCGGATGGCGGAGACCAGCTGGTAGCCGACCGTGAACATGGGGTCGAGGGCACGCATGGGTTCCTGGGAGATCAACGCGATCTCCCGTCCCCTGAGGCCGGCCAGCTCATTTTCCGTGGCGGCCGCGAGGTTCCGGCCGTTCCACAGGATCTGGCCTCCGGTGACGGATACGCCCGAGGGCAACAGGCCCAGCAGGGACAACGCCGTCATGGTTTTGCCGCAGCCGGATTCGCCCACCAGCCCGAGCACGGTTCCCTGTTCGACGTCGAAGGAGACCTCCGTGACTAGGGGCGTGCCGGCGTCGACGCCCACCGAGAGCCCGCGGACACTCAGCCGGCCGGCCGCGTCCGGCGCGGCGGCATCGGTGGACGGCGCGGGGGCATCGGTGGACGGCGCAGCCGCGGACGCAGCGGCCCGGCGTCGGCGGTCAGCGGCGGAGGGCAGGTGGGAGGCGGCCGCGTTCGGGCTTTTCCCCAGGGCATTGCCGATGGCATTGGCCGCGAGGACCGTCAGCGCCAGGACCGCACCGGTGGGGACCATCAGCCAGGGGGCGTCGTAGACGTGCTGGGATGCGCCCTGGATCATGCCGCCCCAGCTGGGCTGCGGGATGGGCGGCCCGAATCCGATGAACGCCAGACCGGCCTGGATCAGCATGCCCACCGCGAAGATGAGGGCGGACTGCACCACGATCGTGGTGTTCAACCCGGGCAGCACGTGCCGCAGGCTGATGCCGAGCGTGCTCACGCCGTCCACCTTGGCGGCGTCGACATAGAGCTGTGACTGCAGCGCGGTGGCCTGGCCCAGCATCACGCGGTAGATGCCGGCCGAGATGAGGACGCCCAGAATCGCCATGACGACGGGAATGTTCGTGCCCACGGCACCGATGACCGCCAGGATGATCACCGTACCGGGCAAGGACATCATGACCTCGGTGACGCGGCTGATCGGCCCTTCGGTCCGTTGTCCAGCGGCGGCGACCATCGCCAGGACGGTGCCGAGTCCGACGCCGACAATCACCGTGATGAGCGATGTCCCCAGGGTGCCGGCGGCCGCGGCGAAGATGCGGCTGAGCAGGTCCCGCCCCAGTTCGTCGGTGCCCAGCCAGTGGGCGGCAGTGGGGCCGGACAGGATGGCGGCGAAGTCCTGGTCCTCGGTCTTGTACGGCAGCCACCACGGCGCCGTGAGGGAGGCAACCACCAGGACCGCCAGCCAGAGCACTCCGGCCACGGCACCGGGCGCCGCGAACAGGCGGTGGGCAGGCCTCCGGCCGACGCCAGTTTTGGGACCGGGGCCGGGACCGGGCCGGCCCGTGGCGGTGTTCGCGGGTGGGGCTCCGCCTGTGCCTGTATCTTCCGCATTCGCGGTGGCGGGGACGGGCGCGGGGGCAACGGAAGGGATCATGAGGCACGCAACTTCGGGTCGAGAAACTTGGTGGCGAGCTCCAGCACGAGGTTCACGGCCACCACCACAACGGTGGCGACCACCACAACGCCCTGCACGGACGGGGCGTCGTGGGTGCTGACGGAGGTCTGGACTGCCTGGCCAAGGCCCGGCATGGCGAAGAGCTGCTCCGCGATCACCGAACCGCCGAACAGCCCGATGAACTGCAGGGCGATCCCGGCCACGATCGGCAGGCTGGCATAGCGCAGGGCGTGGACGTACAGGATCTTCCAGGTGGGGGTGGCCGTTGCGCGCAGGGTCCGGATATGTTCCTGCTGCAGCGCCTCCAGCATGGATGCCCTGGTCTGGCGGGCGATGAACGCCGCACCGCCGACGGCGAGGGTGATCACCGGCAGGGCCAGGGACAGGGCCCAGTCCTGGGGTGAGACCTCGAAGGGGACGTAGCCGGTGGCCGGAAAGACCGAGGACTGGACGGCGAAGAGGTACACAAAGATGATGCCGATCCAGAAGGCCGGCAGCGCCACGGCGAGGCCGCAGACGGCTCCGACGATCCGGTCGACCACGCCGCCGCGGACGGCTGCCGTGACGCCAAGACCGATGCCGAGCACGGCGCTCAGGACCGTGGCCCCGGCCGCGAGGGCCGCCGTCACCGGCAGCCTGCTGGCCAGGTCGGCGCTCACGGACCGGCCGTCGATCAGGGACACCCCGAAGTCTCCCTGCGCGGCGCTGCCGAGCCAGCGGAAGAACTGGACGGGGAGCGGATCGGACCAGCCGAGCCGGCTGTTGACCTCGTCAATGGCTTGCTGGGTGGCGCCGGCGCCGAGGGACACGGCGCCGGGGCTGCCCGGCATTGCGTGCACCAAGAGGAACGCCAGCACCGCGACCACCAGTACGGTGGCCAGCGCCATGAGCAGGCGCTTTGCGACGTAAATCGCCATGATGACCTCCATCGGTCAGGTCCTGCCGGACGGCCTTCGCCTTAGGGGTGAAGGCCGCCCGGCAGGGTGGGGGGTCAGTTGGCCGGGGCGTAGGACGAGAGCAGCGGGTACACGTTGCTGCCGGCGAACTCCACCGGCTTGACCTTCTTGGTGTTGTAGCCCTGGTTGGTGAGGGATTCGAAGAGCGGGATCATCCAGCCGGATTCGACGAGCCGGGTGTTGAGCTTGGTCAGCGCGGCTTTCCGGGCGGCATCGTCCTTGGCGGCGGCGACCTCGCCGGTGGCGGCGCTGAGCTGGTCGTCCGTGGCCTTCTGGACGTTGGTGAAGCCGTTGAGGATCGCGCCGTACATCAGGCCCACCGGGTTGTCCCAGCCCAGCGGCGCGTAGCCCAGCGGGGTGGTGGCGACGGCGGCGAACGCCTCATCTGTCGACGTCGCCATCTTGACCTGCATGGTGATGCCGACGGCGGCCAGGTCCTTCTGGACCGCCTGGAGGTCGGTCTGGGTGGTGGCGCTCGCGACGATGGTGAATTCAAAGCCGTTGGCGTAGCCGGCTTCCGCCAGCAGGCTCTTGGCCTTCGCGGGGTCGTAGGCGAACTGTGAGTTCAGTGTCTCCGTGAAGCCGGCCGAATCCTTGGGCAGGGCGTTCCACGCCGGGATGTCACCCTTGTGCAGGGCATCGACCAGGGCCTGCCGGTTGATGGCGTACTGGAACGCCTGGCGGACCTTTTCGCTGGCGAAGGCCGGCGACGTCTTGCCCGTCTTGTCGAAGGCGACCATGGTCTGGACCGTGCCGCCGATCTGGGAGACGCCGACACTCTTGGCCTTGACGAAGTCAACGGTCGGTGAGGTCAGCTGGGCGACGTCCACCTGGCCGGAAACGAGGGCGTTGGCCCGGGCCTGCGGATCCTGGATGACGCTGAAGACGATCTTGTTGTAGGGGTATTTCGCGGCGTCGGTGCTCTTGTCGTTCTTCTGCAGGACGTACTTGTTGCCCTTGACCGTGGTTCCGGAGTCCAGCGTGTACGGACCGGAGCCGTCCGGCTTGGCGGCCAGGCTTGCCGTGTCCGCGGCCCCCGCCTTGCCAACGATCATGCCGAGGGTGGAGGTCAGGTTCTTCTCGAAGCCCGGCTGCGCCTTGGCGAACTTCAGCGACACCTGGGTGGGGCTGATGACGTCCACGGATGTCAGTTCCTGGGCGCCGCCCTTGGCGATGGCTGAGTACGCCGAAAGGGCGGGATCCGTGCGGCGGTCAAAGTTGGCCTTCACCAGTGCCGCGTCCAGCGTGGACCCGTCCGTGAACGTCACGCCCTGCTTGAGCGTCAGGGTCAGCACCGTGTTATCGGCGTTGTAGCTGAAACCGGTGGCCAGGCCCGGCCCCACGGAGCCGTCCGCCTTCAGGGTCATGAGGTTCTCGTAGAGGCCTTCGAAGAACTGACGCTGCGCGTCGGAGACCCGCAGCGGGTCGAATCCGAAGGACGCGCTGTCACTCTCGACGCCGATTGTCAGGGTGGTCTTATCCACGGTGGATGCCGCCTGGCCGGAGCCGCCGCAGGCGGTCACGGAGCTGAGCATCAGGACGCCGGCCAGAACGGCCGCGCTCCGTCGGGCGGTGGGGTTCAGAAGTTTCATGTAGTGCGCCTTCGCATTCGTTCCAAAACAACGGGGGTTTTCGGCATCTGGTGGTGGTCGGGACTGGAGCGGACCGGCCGGACGGTGGCCGCCCGGACGGTGCGTTCCGCGCCCTTCCCCCAGATGCGGTCGGGTGGACCGGCTCCATCAAGAGTCGTAGGCGGACGCAATGACGTCACACGAGAATTTCATTGGTTGGAACACTATTGTGGTGAACGTCACTGGCGACGAAGAAGGAACGATGACGAATGACAGCACCCGCGGATAAGCATTCCCCCGCTGAAAACCCGCCCGCCGCGCGCGGCAAGCGGCCCAAGCAGGGCGAACCGGTGATCGACCGGGCCCTGAGCCTCCTCGCTGTCTTCACGGACCGCCGCCGGGCGCTGACCCTGTCAGAGATGGCCCGTTATGCGCAGATGCCCGCCCCGACGGCGTTGCGCCTCATTGCCCGGCTGGTCGCCTGGGGCGCTCTGGAACGGCTCGACGACGGACGCTACGTTGTGGGCGTCCGGCTGTGGGAAATAGCGTCCCTCTCCCCGAGGGGCCACGGGATCCGCGAAATCGCGTTGCCCTACCTAGAGGACCTCTTCGAGGTGACGCGCCATCACGTCTTGCTCGCCGTGCGGGACAAGGACCAGGCCGTCCTGATCGAACGGCTTTCCTCCAAGCAGGCCACGGAAGTCGCCTACCGGGTGGGCGGCCGGCTCCCCCTGCGCTCCACGGCCGTCGGCCTGGTCCTGATGGCCGGCGCGGACGCGGCATTCCAGGAAAAGATCCTCAAGGAACCCGCGGAAACTGAACCGGGCGTGGCTCCCATGCCGGAAGGCCAGCTGCGGCGCACCCTGTCCGACGTCCACCGAACGGGGATTGCCATGATCCGCCGGTCCGCGCCGTCGCTGACTGTTTCCGTGGCGGCGCCCGTCTTTGATGCCCAGGGCACGGTGGTGGCCGCACTGTCGATCGTTGTACCGGACGGGACCACCCCGCCCAATGTCCTGGCTCCGGCGGTGATGGCCACCGCGAGGGCAGTCTCACGAAACCTTGGCTACCGGACTGCCCTGGCCGAGGACGTCCGGACCCTGTCGGACGGCTGACCGCGGAGCTGCCCACCGCCGGCCCTTCCAACCAGTGGAAAGGCCGGCGCGGCGTCGGGATGAAGGGTCATAATGTTGAACCTGCGGGGCGCCCGGCTCCCCGGACCCCCGCCTGCTTCCGCGAGCCCTTGACACGCCCGGTGGCGGCGTCTAGGACTGGCCTTGTCCAGTCCAATCCACCAGCCTAGGAGTTGTTATGGCCACCACGCCCTACGGAATCGTGCACTTCTTTCCGGGAGGCACCAAGGAACAATACGAGGCGTCGCTTGCAGCCGTCCATCCAGGCGCGGGGCTCCTGCCCGAGGGGCAGATCTTCCACGCCGGCGGGGCATCCGAGGGGGGCTGGACGGTCTTGGCAGTCCACGAATCGAAAGAAAGCTGGGAAAAATTCCGGGACACGATCCTCCTGCCCCGGATGCAGGCGGGTATTGAGGGCGGCTTCGCCGCTCCGCCCGAAGAGACGGTGATCGACCTCTACAAGGTTCTGCCCTAGCAGCACGTAACCCACACAGCCACTTCAAACGGCGCGCCCGTACCAGTCGAGTACGCGCAACGCGCGAAGGGTGTTCCACCGGCTGGACCGGCCGTCACCGGCATCAACCGGGAAATGGACGATCCCGGGATGCGTGTTTTCGAGCAACCAGGTCCCGTCCGGCTGCTCCTTTGACCGGAGCACCTCCACGGCTTCGGCCATGCGCGGGTCCGGGGGCTCTCCGGTCGAACGGAAGTACTCCAGGGCACGGAGCACGTCGTAGTGCCAGCGGGTCGGAAAGGAGAACGTCAGCCAAGCCGGGTCTATGACCGCGCCGGTGCTCTTGCGTCGGAACAGGCCCCGCTCCAGCAGATACTCCTCGCCCCGGCGCCGCGCGTCCACGGACTGCGCCGAGCCGCCCGTGACCCGTTCGTGGGCCAGGAGGCCCTCGAGGACGTTGATCGTCGTGGCGGCCGAGGACACCACGGCGCCGGACTCCGCCCAACAGTTCCACCCGCCGTCGTCCAGTTGCCCGCTGACAAGCCGGGAGACGACGCCGTCGACGCCCTGATCGAAGTACGCGCCGAGCGCCACTGTCATTCCGTTGATGCACGGCTCCACCTCGCCTTGGAAATACGGCTGGCCGCCCTCCTCCCAGCGGCAGTTGTCCCTGACCAGCGCTATGGTCTGGCGCATCTGCTCACTTCGCGGGTCGATCCCGAAGTCACGCAGCAGGAGCAAGCTGTACGTTGTGGCGGTCCAGGGCTGGGGGACACGGTCCCAACCTGTGTCACCACCGGCATCATCCGCACCGCCGCCCTCGGCACCGCCTCCGTCGGGGCGGTCGCCCCGGGCGGGGAAATATGCGCCATGCGCCCATTGGCCGTCCTCGTCCCGCAATGCCAGCAGGCGGGCACCCCAGCCTTCGGTCGCTACCCGCGCGCGCTCTGCGGTAACGACCTCGGGCGCGGCGTTGCTGAGATCCTGCAACACCTGCCATCGAAGGGAAGGATCTGAATCCATCAGCCAGTCCAGGACGGTCATACGCCGATGGTAGCGCTCCCGGCTCGCTGGCATCGGGTGCTCACCGTCGAGTGGGCACGCGGCATCGCCCCGGACGTCCGTGGCCAGCGGGCCGGACGCTCAGGAAGCCTTCGGCCGGATCACCAGGACAGGGCACGGGGAGTGGCTGGCCACCTGGGCGGAGACCGATCCGATGTGCAGCCCGGCGAAACCGCCGTGGCCGCGGGAGCCGACGATCACCAGGTCGGCTTCCCGTGCGGCCTCAAGTATTGCCGACGCCGCTGAGTCGTTCTTGATGGACCGCGTCACGACATTGACACCCACTGCGGATTTCGCCGCCTCGGCGCCCAGCGCTTCAGCCTGCTGCTCCGGGGAGTCCTCCGCCACGATTTCGCCTGCCGCGGTTTCCAGCATCGCCGGATACCACGCCATTGGCGCCTTATTCCAGACAGTCAGGACCCGGAGCTCCGCACTGCGGTACCGGGCCTCTTCAACACCCCACGCCAAGGCCTCGTGGGATTGCTTCGAGCCGTCAAATCC
Source organism: Arthrobacter sp. 05T410 (assembly GCF_056396505.1). NCBI lineage: Bacteria > Bacillati > Actinomycetota > Actinomycetes > Micrococcales > Micrococcaceae > Arthrobacter > Arthrobacter sp. 05T410. The sequence goes on from NZ_JBFTLP010000001.1 coordinate 482,157, forward strand.
GATCACGATCACAAAGGGATCAACTTTTTTCATGGTTCCAGACTTTCACTGCCGGTTTGCGGCGCCTAGGGGCCTCTGACCCCATCCGGGACCGGTGCCTCGCCGCGAAGGCCGTCAAGGCCGCCGCAGCGTTCAGACGATGCCACGCTTGGCGGCCGTCTTGAGCGCGTCGCGCCTGCTTACCGCCCCGAGCTTGCGGTAAATGGACCGTTCGTGGGTCTTGACCGTGTTCACGGAAATGTACAACGCCTCGGCAATTTCAGCAGCGGTCATGATCGAGCGCATGTAGGAAAGGACTTCGCGTTCGCGCTCGGTCAGGTTCCAGTAGGACTGTGCACGAAGGCGGGTCTCACCCTGTGCCTCGCGTGCCATCAGCGCTGCGATGAACGACTCGTGCGCGGTGCCCCACACAGCGTGCTCCACGAGCAGATCCGCCAATTCCTCTCTCCGTTCGGCGAAAGGACGCAGGACGGTTTCAGGCTCGGCACGAAGGACAGCATGTTCAATCCGCTCGTGTGCCGCCGCGGCATCTCCGGCTCCATGGGCCATGATCGCCTCGGTCAGGCTCAGGCAGGTGTCGATATATGAGCTGCCGCGGCGATCGGCCAGTGACTCGGCACAGCGTTGCGAAGCGGCGGTGTCACCTTCGCGGCGCAGCAACTCCGCCAGCAGCGTATCCGCCAATGCGCCGTGCCCCCCGGCACCGAGTGGTTGGACGGTCCGCAAAGCTCCGTCCCGGTCGCCCCTGGCTTCGGCAATTTTCGCCACCGCGATGGTCTCCAGGGCATTCCATGACACGGCGTACCGTCCCCGCCCGTGAAAGGACTCCAGCGCCGCACCGGAGTCGGCCAGGCCGACCAGGTCGCCGGCGGCGCAATCAACCAGGACCCGATAGATGGCGCTGAGCGGACCGGTCGGGAACAGCTCGCTGCCCAATCGCTGCGCTTTGGTAAGACAGGTCCGCGCAGCCTTCAGATCATCATTCCAGTAGCACGCGATGCCACGGGCCAGCCAGGCCGGAGCCATCCGCTGCCGCGAATTCCAACCCAGCGCCTCTCCCCGTTCCAACGCCGCCGTGCCAAGTTCGTCGGCGCTCACGAGGTCACCGGCGATGGCGTGAGCCAACGCGAGCTCGGCCTGGGCGCAGAATTCCACGGCTTCCAGCTGTTCCGGGTTGCCTGTGGCCGCCGTTGCCTGGAGCAGCGCCGTGCCAAGTTCGCCGGTGCGGTGCAGCCGGAACTCTGCCTGGGCCAGCAGGAAGAGTCCTGTCGAGAAGGAGCTGGAGCGGCCATCTCCTGAAATGTCCGTCGTCGACCGGCCGTCGTCCGTCTCGGTGTGCGGGTCCAGCCGGCCGTCGGCGGGCAGCGGCTCGTAGAGCGCCCGGTAACTCTCCAGTCTCCGGCGTCGAATTGCGTCCAGCGCGAAGGTCCGCGACAGCGCCCGGTCGGTGAGCTCGGCCGCGGCGGTGCCGTCGCCGGAAAGGGCACGGCAGACCGATCGGATCATCAGGATCTCCGGATCCTCGCCCCACGGTGCCGGGAGGTCCAGGCACAGCCGTTCCAGGGTCTGCACGTCGTTTCCGAGCAGGAATTCGAGCCAATGGGCGCCGAGGGAAATCACAGCTTGCCGGGGTGCGCTTCCTTGCAGCGCCTGGGCGACGCCCTCGACGACGTCGACGTCCTGGTAGTACCTCGCCGCCACGCGGTGCAGACGCTCGGCGAGCAAAGGGTCACGCCGCTGCAGGATGCGCCGGCACTGCGCCGCGAAGAGGGAATGCCACCGGAACATCGATTCGCCCGCACGGTATTCGTGCTCCTCGATGAAGAGCCCGTTACGGAGGCAATCCTCAAGCAGCACGCCGCCGCGGGGACGGCCTTCGAGTTCGACGGCGAGCCGGCGTCCGAGCCAGTCGCTGGTAGTGGCCCTGAGAATGAATTCGGCCAGCGACGGTTCGATCTGGTCGAGGATCTCTTCCGCGACGTAGTCGGCGAGCGGGACGTGCGTAGGCGCGGAGCCTGGCGTTGCAAGCGGCACGTTGCGGGCCTGCGCCAAGGAGACCAGGCTGGCGTGGACTGCCACAGGCCAGCCGGCAGTCATCTTCCAGAGCGACCCGGCGTCGAACGTTTGATCTTGTCCCAGCGCACTGGCGAACTGGGCAACTTCCTCCCGCGTGAAGGCCAGTTCGGCGGCGCGAAGTTCACCCAGTCCCTCGCCGTACCGGAATCTTTCGAGCTGAATGGACGTATGGCCGCGTCCCGAGAGGACCAGCCGCAGTGAGGGGGGTGCCGATGCGGCGAGCACCCCGACGATTCCGTTCGCCAGCCCCGGCCCGGCCAAATGGACGTCATCGATCACCAGGACAATCGGTTCAGTGAGGTGCTCGAGTGCCCCGAGGAGAAGGTCGTAGGAGGCCGCCCGGTCGTGGGCAAGGCTCGGGTCCAGGGCGAGGAGGGCGTCGGTTCCGGGTAACGGCAGTTTGCCCGCCGCGGACTGGATCGCCCCAACAACACCGTGAAACAGCCGCGCGGGCTGCGTGTCGAACCTGTCCAGCGACAGCCATGCGCACGGCAGAGCGCACTTGCGGACCCAATCACCCAGAAAAGTTGACTTGCCGTAGCCGGCCGGGGCCGCGACGAGGGTCAGGCGGTGCGAATCCGCGGCCGCGGACAGGGCGCTTTCCAGACGTGGACGCTCCAACGCTCCGAGACCGCGCACAGGCGGGCGGATCTTGAACTGTGGGCCCGGTACCCATTCGGCTTCTAGCCTATCTCTCACATTCCACATGCTAGGTGGGGGCAAAAGGGCACCAACAGGGCGCAAAGACCCCTTGTGCGCCGCTCCTTAGTGCGAAAATACGGCGATTAGGGCGCCCCGATTGCGGCACGGCACGAATTGGGTGCCCGGCTGTATCATCAGTCATGCCTATGAAGCACGGCAGCCCGACAGACCCGATTTTCCTTCATGACCTCGACAAGGCCGACCGCAGGCGGGTCATTATTTTCGCGATTGCACGTCTCATCGCATTTTCGGTTGTGGTCCTCGCCCTGTATTTCTTTATTCCCGTCGGGGGATTCAATGACGCCGATCCCGCGGCCGCCTGGATCCGCCTGGCGGGTGTCGTGCTGGTCTTTTTCGCAGTCCTGGCAATTCAATTGCGGCTGATACTCGTGGCGCATATCCCGAGGGTTCGGGCGGCCGCGGCTGTCGCCGAAACCCTGTTGATGTTTTTGTGTCTCTTCGCGCTGCTTTACACATCAATGTCGATCACATCTGCGGCGGCGTTTAGCGAGCCCCTGAGCCGAACCGATGCCCTTTACTTCACCACTTCCACGTTTGCCACCGTCGGGTTCGGGGATATTACGCCGGTAAGCCAGCTGGCGAGGGGTGTCGTGTCCGTCCAAATGATTGCCGATTTAGGTGCACTCCTATTGATCGCAAAAGTGGCATTCTTCGCGGCAGGGCGGCGGCTGGGCGGCGAATCCTGAACCCGCCGCCGTCATCACCCAAAACGGATGACAGCAGGCCGGCCGGCTGAAATTTCGCGGGCAGGGCCGGGATTCGGTGCGCCACTTTGCACGTCCGACGCGCGGCGTCCAGCCCGTAGGGACGGCCGTGGCGGGCCCTTCCCCGGCGTGACAGATCACCCTGTGTGGGTGGGGCTGGACCGGCACGCCGAGTGAACAATGAAAATAGCCGTGAAATGCCCAGCCGCGGAACACAAGCTAAGGCGGATCCCCTCATGTCGCTGAACGATCAGCCCGCTGGCCCCGCTAGCCCGGAACAGGAAGAAATTCTGCGGTTACGGGCCGAAGTCGCCCGTCTCCAGCAGGAACGGGACACTGCCCGCAAGGCCCCGCCGAGGCCGGCCGTGCGGCATCCGGGGCTGGCCCGGCGCATTGTGGCAATCGTGCTGGTGGTTATCACTGGCCTGTTGGCCTTCGCGACAGTTCCGGCCCTCTACCTTCGCAGCGAAGTCATCGACACCGATCGCTACGTCGCCACCGTCGCACCGTTGGCCTCGGACCCTGCGATCCAGGCCGAAATCGCCGACAAGGTCACCCAACAGATCAACGACGCCGTGGATTTCCAGACCATCACGCGCGATGCCCTGAACGAGCTCGCTAAAACGGCGCCCCGCGTGGCGGCCGTGCTTACCGGGCTGGCCCCGATGCTTGCGGAGCAGACCAAAACGCTCATCCATACCGCCGTTGCCAGATTCGTGGCGACACCGCAGTTCCAGGACCTTTGGATCCAGGTGAACCGGGTGGCGCACCAGGGGCTGGTCAACCTTGCCACGGGAAGCACGGGAGGCACGGTCAGTATTGATGAGAATGGCACGGTGTCGATTTCCACGAAAGAGATCATCGCCCGGGTCAAGACTCTCCTTGTCCAGCAAGGGGTGGATATCGCCTCGAGGATCCCGGAAGTTGACGCGCAGATCGCCCTGTTCCAGTCTCCTGAACTGGTCCGTGCCACGGAAACCATCCGGACCTTGGACCGGCTCGGCCCAATACTGGCGTGGCTGACGGTGCTCAGCGCCGTGGGCGCCATTGCCGTTGCCCCCCGGGGCCGGAGACGGAGCACGACGAGCGGCGTGGGGTTGGCCGTGGCGGTGTCGATGGCGGTGCTGGCGCTGTCCCTTGTGATCGGGCGAAGTTACGTCCTGAACTCGATTCCATCGAGTGCTGTCTCCCCTGCGGCGGCCGAAAGCCTGGTCGAGGCACTCCTGGTACCGCTGCGCACCAGCCTGCGCCTTGTCTTCGTCGTCGGACTGCTGATCGCCCTGGCAGCTTTTCTGGGCGGCCACTCGCGTCCAGCGGAGTATGTCCGGCACGGCCTGGCGACGGCGGGCGACTACATCACCGGCAAGATCGGCGGTGGCCAGGCCAAGCCATGGCAGTTCTGGTTGGCCCGGTACCGGCGGATCATCGAAGCCACCGTCGTCGGCATCGCTGTGCTGGTGCTGATCTTTTGGCAGGACCCGACGGCGGCCGTCGCCATCTGGACGGCCGTCCTGGCCGTGCTGGTCATTCTCGTGGTCGAACTGCTGTGCCGGCCGGCCGTAGCCGGCGGGCCGGGCGCCGAACCCGGCGCCGAACCCGGAGGCGAGCCGGGCGTCGATCCCAGCGGTGAGTCCAGTGTCGAGTCCGGCGGCGTGCCAGGCGGTGAGTCGGTCACGGCTGGCGGCCCTCCCGATGACACGTATCCCACGATCCCCATCCCCCGGGCGCCCGACGCCGGAGGAACCAGCGTGTGAAGGACCGGCGGGACCGGACCACCAGTTAGCGCCGCGCCAGCTGGTGCTGCGCGGCAGCGGCACTCGCCGCAGACGCTGAGGGGGGCTCCGCCGCCGGCACTAGGGGGCGGTCGGCGTGAACGGGAACAGGTCCTCGCCGGCGCCGTGCACCACCACGCAGGTAGCCTCGGGTACTTCCCGCCACGCCCCGCGGAGATCCCCCAGCGGTTCGGAGACGACCAGGCGCGCGTTGTCCGCCAGGTCATGAAGCAACGGGTTCTCCGGGTACTGGACGCGAAGGGTCGCGACGTCGGTGCTGTGGAACAGCGACCGGGACTGCCGTTCACTCGAGTAGCGGAACGCCCAGGTGGTGTCGCCGTCGGTCGTGGCCACTGTCATCTGGATTGGCTGCTCGATCCCGTGGCGCCGGCCGACGTCTTCAATCAGTCCAACCGCGGCAGCTACGGCCGCCCTCGGGTCCTGCTCCAGCCCGAAGGTCAGGGCGAGGAAGAAGAAGAGCTCTGAGTCCGTGGCTCCCTCGATCAGCGGAAAGAGCGATGGCTCAACGGCTATGGCCAAGTCGCGCTTCACAGTCGGGAACTCCCGGATGAGTCCGTTGTGCATCCATAGCCAGCTGCCGTGGCGGAATGGATGGCAGTTGGTCTGTTGGACTGCCGATCCGGTCGAAGCCCGAATATGCGCGAAGACCCGGCCGGCCGACGCCTGGGCCGACAACTCGCGGAGGTTGCGGTCATTCCAGGCCGGCTCCGTGCTGTGGAACAACCCGGGATACGGTGCGGATCCGTACCAGCCCACGCCGAAGCCGTCCCCGTTGGTGGTTTCAACGCCCATTCGAGCGTGCTTGCTCTGCATCACGAGCGAGTTGGTCGGTTTGTACAACAGCTCCTCCAGTTGCACCGGCGAACCCGAATACGCTAGCCAACGACACATGGCATCCTCCCTCAGTTGTGGACAGCAGTCCATCACGGCGACGGAGCGGGCACATCATCACCCCGGGGTGATTCGGGCCGCGGGGTGGGAGGTAATGGGGTCCCACCCGTGTTCGATAGTTCCGGCGTCGCGTCCCCGCTGGTCAGCGGCGCGCCCGGCATGGAGAGCCGCGCGAAAGGATCACCCGCGGCGGGTGACGCGCAAGCGGGCCCCTCACCCAACACTGGTGGTACCTGCCAGTGATTGGGCTGCCAGGCGAAAGCCCATGGAGAGGTGAGTCCAATGTCGAAACCAAAACCAGTCCTCGCGCGAATGTCTGCGCTCGGGGCGGCGGTTGCGCTGCTCGCCGGCTGCGCCACCTCGGGACCCAGCAGCAGCCCCAGCGCGAGCCCGACGGCGAGCGTTTCACCGGTTTGCGCTGCCGCCACTGGCTTTTCAACAGCCCTGACGAATTTCAAGGACTCCCTCAAGCCAGGCGCCACGATAGGCCAGATCCAGGCGGCCCGGGATCAGGTTCGGAAGAGCTACGACGATCTGGTCAACGCGGCCAGCGACGCGGCCAAAGATCGGGTGGATGCCGTCAAAGCAGCCCAACAGAAGTTCACCTCCGCTGTGAACTCCGTTCCCGACGACGCCACCCTGACGCAGGCGGCCAACTCGCTCAAGGACGAAGCCGCGAACGTGCAGGCCGCCATCAGCGATCTCTCAAATGACGCCAAGTGCTAGCCCGGGTCTTCCGGGATATCCGCGGTGAAACCCATTCCCATCCAAGGCTGCGTTCGTAGGCGACGCCGCACCAAGCGAAAGTAGGGAAGCCAAAATGAATTTCTTCGAGAACTTTTGGGATATTCTCTGGTGGCTGTTTATCTTCTATGCAATTATCGCCTTCCTGTATGCAGTGTTCATGGTGATCGGCGACCTCTTCCGCGACGACGAGCTCAGCGGCTGGTGGAAAGCCGTCTGGATCGTTCTTCTGGTCTTCATTCCGTTCCTGACCGTGCTGGCATACATGATTGCCCGCGGCAAGGGCATGGCGGAGCGGTCAATGGCGCGGGCCCGCAAGTCCCAGCAGGAAACCGATGCCTACATCCGCAGTGTCGCCACGGCCAGCCCCACCGAGGAGATCGCCAAAGCCAAAGCACTCATGGACGCGGGAACCATCAGTGCGGAGGAGTTTGCCCAGATCAAGAGCAAGATCGTCGTCTGACTCCGGGTTGAGGCGCGAGGAGCAGGCCTGGCCAACTCGCTATTCATGAGGCCATGAGGCTTCTAAGATATGGCTAGGCTGAACCAAGGAGGGCTCATGGAGCCGGAACCATCGGAATCCAATCCACGTTCGGCCCTCCCCCGCACCCTCATAATCCTGCTCGCCCTGGCCAGCGCGACGATTGCAGCGTTCGGCCTCGGCGCGATCCAGGGAATAGTCACCCCCGTCTTTTTTGCCTTCGTGCTGACGCTTTGTGTCCATCCGCTGCGCCGCTGGATGCAGGCACGGGGAATTTCCCGGGGCATCGCCACCGGGACCACTATCGCGGCTGTCTTCGGGTTGCTGACCGCCTTCGCCGCAGTCCTGATTGCCTCGCTCGCCCAGTTCTCCGCGCTGCTGCCGCAATACGCCCCCCAAATGGCCGAGATCGGCGCCAGGATCTCCGCACTGCTGGAATCTGTTGGATTTGGCCCGGAGCAAGCCCAGGCAGTCCTGAACGGGTTTACGCCGGGCCGCATCATCGGGTTCCTCGGCGGCCTCCTGGGAAACGTCGCGAGCCTGGTGACCAGCCTCGTGATCATACTGACGATGCTCATTCTTATGGCGATTGACGGCTCGCGCGTGCCGGCGCTCCTGATTCATCTGAACTATCACCGGCCGGCACTGGTTTCAGCGCTCAACGGCTTCGGAACCGGTGTGCGCCGCTACATGGTCGCCACCACGGTCCTCGGAATCGCGCAGGGGTTGTTCAACTGGCTGGTTCTGGTCATCCTGCAGATCCCCGGCGCCCTGCTCTGGGGGCTGCTGTCTTTCATCTGCAGCTTCATCCCCAACATCGGGTATTTCATCGCCATCATCCCGCCCTTGTTCTTCGGCTACCTCACCGGGGGCTGGCCGACCGTCGTGGCAGTCATCATCATCTATGGCGGAATCAACAGCATCATCCAGTCGATCATCCAGCCGAAATATGTGGGCAACGCGGTGTCGCTGAGTGAGACGCTGACCTTCTTCTCCGTCCTCTTCTGGGCAGTGGTCCTGGGTCCTGTCGGCGCCGTCCTCGCCGTCCCCCTGACGCTCTTGTTCCGGACCATCCTGCTCGATTCTGACCCGACACTTGCATGGTGGCGGCCGTTGACGGGCGACAAGAAGGACCTCGAACTGCTCATCAAGGAAGAAGACAAGGCGATCCGGGCCCGCCGCGGACGACTGAAGACGGGCCGTCCGGACACCGGAAGCGGGCCGAAGGCATGACATGCCGTCGGGGTGCTGCCGGGGGACGGTGAGGGGAGCATGCTGAGCACTCTCAGCAGCCTGGCTCTCTTTGCCCTGGCCGGGGCTCTCAGCACAGTGCCTGTCAGCGTGACGATCATGATTCTGCTCTCGCCAACTCCGCGCCGCGGCGCCCTTCCCTTCCTGATCGGCAGCCTCGCGGGTTCGATCGTGGTCGTGGGCCTGGCAGCGGTCGGGCTGCAATTCCTGCCCGTCAAGCCGCCGCGCCTGCGTAGGGACGAATGGGTGGCACAAATTGCCATTGTGATCGGTGCGCTTCTGGTTGCGTACGCCGTGTACCTCCTCGTGAGCAAGGGCGGCCGGGACAACGCCATGCTTGGCAAGATGAAGTCGCGGTTCCGCTCCGCCCGGCCCTGGGAATTCGTCGTACTGGGCCTGGGCTTTAACCTTCGTCCGAAGGCGCTCCTGCTGGCCGTCACCGCCGGTGCCGTGATCGGTGTCCAGGAACTGCCGCCGCTGCCAAGCAGCCTGCTTGTCCTCGCCTACGCCGCCGTGGTCCAGTCAGCCGTCATCATTCCGGTCGCTGTGTGGCTGCGCTCCCCCGAACGGGCCCAAGTGCCGTTGACCGCCCTATACAACTGGCTGCAGCGCAATGGCCGCAGGATTGCGGCGATCGCGACGCTGACGATCGGGATCTTCCTCGTCGGCTACAGCCTTCTCCAGCTCTAATCGGACTACCCCGAAACCACGCACCCCGCCGGATCCCGGGGAACTCCGCTGTCAAGGGGGTGCAGCCTGGACGCTCGCCGCTGTGAACTTCAGCCCAGGACGCTCCCCTCGCCGGTGCCGGCGGGCTTGGGGTCAGGGATCCGAATCATGCGGAACGAGGTGCCGAGCCCGGCGAGGCCGGCAAGGATCGGGACGAACAGTGCAATCTGGAGGGCCAGGGGCCGTGCCTCCGTGTTGATGCGGATGATTTCGTTCTGGATGTCCTCCGGCTGGCCGGCGATCTGTTCCTGGAGTTGCGCGTCGCTCATCACCTGGGCGTCGTCTTCCAGTACCGTCGCGACCTGCTGCTTGTCGTCGGGCGGGAGGACCGTGCTGGCATCCGACAAGCCGATGAAGATGGTCGAGAGCGATGCCAGCATGATGCCGCCGGCGAACGCGAGTCCGAAGGACAAGCCGAACGATCCCGCGGCCGAGTTCACGCTGGCGGCCTCGCTGACCCGCTCGTCCGAAATCGGGGACAAGGTGTAGTTGTTGAGCTGGGATACCAGCAGCCCCAGGCCAAAGCCTGAAATGATCAGCGGGATCAGCAGCCACCAGCCGGAGTCAGCTCGCGGCACGATGGGGACCAGCACCACCAAACCCGCGATCAGAAACAGAAAGCCCCACCGTATGAGGCTGGCCGGGCGCCGCCTCCCGGACCTCTTCCCGACGATCATGGCGACAGCGAACATGGTCAGCGAGAGCGGGGCGATGGACAGGCCTGACTGCATCGCGTTGTATCCGAGCACCATCTGAAGGTAGATGGGCAGCACGATCATGGTGCCGCCCAGAGCGATCTGCTGGAGCATTTGTCCCGTGGCACCAAAGCGGAAGGCTTTTGCCTGGAACAGGTCCGGATCCAGCAGTGTCGGCTTGTTGCGGCGTTTGCGCTGAAGGAGCCAGTAGACCAGGCCGCCCAGTCCGACGGCGCCCACAGCCAGGAGTGCGCCCACTGCCTCGCCGCCTTCCTGCCAGACCAGGATTCCGAGCACGACGCCGCCCATGCCGACGATGGACAGAAGTGATCCGAAGAGATCCAGTTCCCGGGGCCCGGTGTACGGCACGTCTTTGACGAGCTTGATTCCGGACAGGACGACCGCGATGATGAGGGCCTCGAGCAGGAAGGCGACGCGCCAGGACAGGAACGTGGTGAGGAAGCCCCCGAGCAGAGGCCCGACGGCGGCGGCGATCGCGGCCGACGCACCGACGAGGGCGTAGACCCGGTGCTGGGCATCTCCCTCGAAATTTCCGTGGATGAGGGACTGCATGGCGGGAAGGAGCAGCGAGGCGCCAAGGCCGCCGATCAGGGCCCAGCAGATGATCACCGGGAGGAGAGTCTGGGCCAGGGTCATCGCCACGGCGCCGACGGCGTAGCAGGAAAGCCCAATGACGTAGGCGCGCTTGCGCCCGATCAGGTCGCCGATCTTGCCGCCGATCAGGATAAAGGCCGCGGATACCAGCGCCTCGAGGGCGATTGTCGACTGGAGTCCGCTGACGGTCGCGCCTATGTCGTCCACCACCGCGGAGATCGAGACGTTCATGATCGATGTGTCGACAACCAGCACGAACATCGCCATCGCCAGCAGCAGCGCCAGCCTTTGGTTGAACTGCACCGGCGGGGTCGCGGCGTCCTTTGGAGAGTTCATCGCGGTCCGCCTCCCACACTCGATGGCTCGCTCGGGTCCACCACACAACCGGACATGTCGCCTCCTCTGGAGCAGACCGGGCAGTTCACGCATGAGCATGGTCCTGCAGGCACATCCCACCAGCGCCCACCGCAATGCGATGCTGATGCAAAGCTAGCGGTCCGGCCTCCTGACCGAATCATGCCCAGCGGGTGAGGTTGCTGCCACCTTCCGCCGGCAACGAGGCGGGGCTGCGCTCCGGTGGTGCCCGCGATGGCCTAACGTAGAAGGCTGCCCGGGTTTCGTTCCCGGGCGAAATTCACCACCCACCGCTACAGACTGACGCCCGGAGGAAATCCCAGATGCTGGAACAACTGGCAGCCTTCGTGCTGACCTGCCTGGTCGTAGTGGTGGTGCCCGGACCCGACTTTGCGCTTGTCCTCAGGAATGCCCCCCGCGGCACACGGGCGGCAACCACAGCCGCCGCCGGCATCATGGTTGGCAACACGATCCTTGCCGTACTGGCGGTGCTCGGTGTCACGGCGCTGCTGGGGGCCTCGGAAGTTGTCGGGACCGGGATCAGAATTGCCGGAGCCGCCTACCTGCTCTACCTGGGCCTGCGCGCCTTCGCTGAGGCGTTCGCCAGAAAACCCAAACCCAGCCAACCCCCGTCACCGGCAGCAGAACGCCAACGCGGCGGCAGCTCACCTTTCGTGCAAGGAATGGTGAGCAACTTGCTCAACCCTAAAGTCGCCGTCTTCTACTTGTCGCTGTTCCCGCAGTTCACTGTCGCCCCGTTGCCGCCCCTCGCCCAGCACGCATTGATGGCGGGCATCTTCCTGCTTATCGCGTTGGCCTGGTACGTGCTGCTGCTCAGCGCGCTCAAGAAAGTGACCGGAGTCCTCGCCCGGCCCCGGACCAGCCGGATCGTCGTCGGGAGTTCAGGCGCCGTCCTGGTCGGGGTTGGCGGCACCATCCTGACTCAGACGCTGGCCTCCGCCTAGCCGCCCGGGCACGCTCCCGCGCAGCGTCCCCGGGTGTCTAAACTCCGGATCAACCCCGGGGGCGTTGATAAGCGCCCCACAGGGCGGGATGATCAGCACATGCCCGGCAACCGTCACCGAAGGAGCCCGACCGTGAGCGCCGCCATCAAGACAACCGAGAAGCTGATCATCATCGGGTCCGGTCCCGCGGGCTACACCGCGGCGATCTACGCCGCCCGGGCCGGGCTCAAGCCTCTCGTCATCGCCGGTGCGGTCACTGCCGGGGGCGCTCTGATGAACACCACCGAGGTGGAGAACTTCCCCGGTTTCCCGGGCGGCATCCAGGGCCCCGAACTGATGGACGGCCTGCAGCAGCAGGCCGAAAAGTTTGGCGCGCAGGTGGTGTTCGACGACGTCACCGAGGTCCGGCTCGCCGGGCACCTGAAGCGTGTGGTCACCGGCGCCGGGGAGAGACATGAAGCGCCCGCCGTCATCCTCGCCACTGGCTCGGCGTATAAGGAACTGGGCCTGCCGGAGGAGAAGAAGTTCAGCGGCCACGGACTGTCCTGGTGCGCCACTTGCGACGGCTTCTTCTTCCGCGACCAGGACATCATCGTGGTCGGCGGCGGCGACTCGGCGATGGAGGAGGCCACGTTCCTGACCCGCTTCGGCAAATCGGTGACCGTGGTGGTCCGCAAGGGCGAACTGCGCGCCTCCCGGATCATGGCCCAGCGGGCCAAGGACAACCCGAAGATCAGGTTCGCCTGGAACTCCGCCGTCACCGCGATCCACGGCAACGGCAAGGTCACCGGAGTGACCCTGACCGACACCCGCACCGGCGACACCCGGCAGCAGGCCGCCACGGGCATCTTCGTCGCGATCGGGCACGTGCCCCGGACCGAGCTTTTGGCTGGCCAGATAGACCTCGATGCGGACGGCTACATCCAGGTCGGCTCCCCCACGACGGTCACCAACCTGACCGGGGTCTTCGCCTGCGGCGACGCCGTGGACCACCGCTACCGCCAGGCCATCACCGCCGCCGGCACCGGCTGCGCCGCGGCCCTGGACGCCGAACGCTTCCTGTCCGCGCTCGAGGACGCCGACAGCATCGCCACCGCGCTGGTCGAAGAACCCACGCACTCCTAGGCGAGCCTTGAAGCGGCCCATCCCGACGGCACTCTCCGGCGTCGGCACTTCCGTCGTCGGCAGACCCCGCGGTACTTACGGGTCGGTCGCCGCGCTGTCTGTTGCGGAAACTGGCCGGTCCGCAGGCTCAGCCGGCGCTGACAGCGGGGGGACAAGCAGATTAGCCTCAAGCTGGTCGGCATCGACGGCTGCGAGGTTACGGATCAGGATGATGAGCCAGGCGAAGATCAGCGACGCGGCGATCAGCTCCACTGCGGTCAGGTTGTAGTAGCCGACCGGGAACCACAGCACCGCGGCGGCCACGATGACCGCCAGGAAGAGCCACCCCAGCGCAGCGAAGGTGGCCGAGACGGACGGAACCAGCGTGCGGATGCGGACAATGAGGGACGCGAAGACCACCACCATGCCGGACGCGACCAGGGTGTGGAGCCCGAAGCGCTCATCGACGGGGAACAATCCCACGCAGGCGAGGAAGACGCCGATCAGGGCGATCCCGCCTTCGAGCAGCCTCACCCGATGCAGCGCGGACGGGGACTTAGCGGTCACCGCGAGGGTCGCCGTCGCATATCCCGCCAGCGTGGAAATGACGACGCCGGCGACGATCAGGGTGAAGTTGAACGCCACTCCGGAGACGTCGGAGCTCATGCCGAGGGCACTGAGGTTCTCCTGCCACCACAGTGGATTCTGTGCGGTGAGCATGCTCGTGAGCAGGCCGGTGACCAGGAAGCCGGCGAGGAGGGCGGCGAGCCGGTAGGCGGTCATGCTGAGCGCGGACAGGTAGGCGATATAGGCGCTGATGGCTCCCGTGGTCCCGACCAGGACAGCGGCCGCGAACGGGTAGACGACCGCACCGATGAACGCCTGCTGAAACAGCGAAAAGAGCGCCAGCCAGCCGAGCAGGAAGATGCATGCGTGCGCCAGCGCGAGTGCGGCGATATCGATGGACGTGCGGATCCGGCCTCCCCCGCGGGCCTCCGGTGCCACAGCCGGACGACGTTGCAGGCAACCGGCCACCACCGCCCCGGCGCCCAGCACAGCCGTGCCGATCGAGGCAATGTCACCGACTGAACCCCGTCCGGACAACGGGACCGGTTCCCGCCCGATCAGCAGAATAGCGATGCCGCCCAGGACGAGGAAGGCGGCGCTGCCGACGAAGAGCGCCCGGGCCTCTGACGTGACGGCTGCTGGCTTGTTCGGGTTTACCATCACTCACTTCGATTCGCTGGCGTTGACGGCTCGTGCAGTTCCGCCGTCAGCGTCAGCCCCTCGTGCTCCAGCAATCTTTCGCATCCCGGGCGCTCGCACACCGGCGGTACTCCAACGCTATGGCCGCGGCGGCCCGGGGCCGTCACCCGGAACGGATGAACCCGCGCCGCCGGCCTTCGGTTTGTTGGCGCGCTGCTGGCCCGCTGCTGGCCCGCTGTTGGCCCGCCTTCGGTGGACGGAACGCACGGCCGGCGCGTGCGTCACTGACCCGCGTGCGGAACGACCAGTACGGGCCTGCCCTGCAGACGGGTCAGGGAAACGCTGACCGAGCCCTCCAGGAGCCGGCCCATCTGGGCAATCCGCCCAGGCCGCTGCCCGCCGACAATCAGCGCAGCCGCGTCCGCGCTCTGCGCCAGCCGGTCCAGGGCGTGGGCAACTTCGCCGTTCAGCACCCGGAAGGACCATGCCCCGCCGGGAGGACCGAGAATGCCCTCAAGGCAGCTGAGCAGCTGTGAGGCCGGGTATTCGGCTTCGACATTCGGGGCGGGATCCAGTGAGGTGCCATCCAGGACTCCGGCGGGCTCCCACTCCGTGAGGTAGCTCGCCGGGTCCACGAACGCGCAAATCAGGTGCACTCCCATGATCGCGGCGAGCCCGGCGGCGGCCCGTACCAGGCGCCCGTCGAATTCCCACGGCACACCGACAACCAGCGGGCCGTCCGACCATTCGCCGGCCCCGGCCTGCTGAAAATCACCGGGAGTTTCCATGGGTCCTGTCAGTCGAGGCGCGCACCCGCAGGATGTCTATGCCCTGCGGGCGCAGCGGGAATCCACGCCTTCATTATGCCCACTCCCGGCCTCCCGGTCTCGCGGCCTCCCTGGGCAGCGCGGCCCCCTGGGCTGTGCGGATTAGCTCGCGGCGGCGGACGTCAGAGCCTGCAACAGCGGCGTCGTCGGCCGACCGATCAGCCGGGACAGCTCGCCCGTGACGGTGGCCAGCAGGCCCGCCTCGGTGTCCGCGTCCAGGGCTGCGAGGAATCCCGCGGTGCCCGCGTCGAGGCCGGCGGTGGTCAGGACCTCAACCAGTTCCGGGGCGGAGACGGGCTGGTAGACAACTTCCCGGCCCGTGATCCGGGTGATCGCCGTCGCCAGTTCCTTGAAGTTCCAGGCGTAGTCGCCGGAGAGTTCGTACGTGCGGCCCTCGTGCCCGGCGGAGCTGAGCACCGCCGCGGCCGCGGCCGCGTAGTCAGCCCGCGTCGCGCTGGCCACCCTGCCGTCACCGGCAGCGGCCACGACGGCGCCCGTCTGCTTGGCCGTCGCCACGGTCTGGGCGTAGTTCTCGGTGTACCAGCCGTTGCGCAGGATGGTGTTGTCGAGTCCCGACGCGCGGATGAGCTCCTCTGTTGCCTTGTGCTCGGGCGCCAGGATCAGTTCGGTGGTGTCCGCGGCCAGGACGGATGTGTAGGCGATGAACCCGACGCCGGCGGCCCTGGCCGCGTCGATGACGTTGCCGTGCTGCGCCACCCGGGAGCCCACCTCGCTTCCGGAAACCAGCAGGAGCCTGTCAACGCCCGTAAGCGCAGCCTCGAGAGCCGCGGGATCGGAATAGTCCGCGACGCGCACCTGGACGCCACGTGCAACCAGCTCCCGGGCTTTCGCGGCGTCGCGCACGATGGCCACCAGCGAATCCGGTTCCTGGCTGGTGAGCAGTTCATCGAGGACCAGCCTGCCCAGCTGTCCTGTCGCACCCGTTACTGCAATCGTCATGTTGTGCTCCTCATCAGTGGTCAAGCCACGTCACGTTATGGTTGGCCGGCGATCCGGCACTGGCGGGCATAACCGGACCCCGGTCCGGTTCATTCCCCTTGTTACGTTGTGCGACCTCTACGTCAGGGTCCACGACCGCTTGGACAACCCGAACCAGAACCCGTCGATTGCTGTCCTGGCCTGGATGTCTCCCGAGCCGTACGCAGCCCCGAGGGCAACATAGAGCGGAGCCCAATGCTCGCTGCGGGGGTGCGCTTCCCGGGCGGCGGGTGCCTTGTTCAGGAAGTCGAGGATGGAGTCGACATCGCCGCGGGCCATGGCCTCCTCCGCCCAGTGGTCGAATTCACTGGAGGCCGCGGGAGGGGCGGAGTCCGGTCCCCCGGCGGGATTGAACCAGCGCAGGTTGTGCGTCGTGAATCCCGATCCGACAATCAGCGTGCCCCGCTCCCGCAAGGGCCCCAGCGACATGCCGAGGTCGAACAACCCCTGAGGATCAAGCGTCGGCATGGACATCTGCACGACCGGCACGTCGGCGTCGGGGTACATCTCCTTCAGCGGAACGTAGGCGCCATGGTCGAGCCCGCGGCTTTCATCGCGCTCCACGTGATGGCCGTGGCCGGCGACGAGCTTCTCGACTTCGGCAGCCAGCTCGGGCGCCTGCGGGGCGTCATAGGCCACCTCGTAGTACTTTTGCGGGAAGCCGCCGAAGTCGTAGACCAGGCCCGGATCCCGCCCGGTTGCACTGAGCGTCACGGGGGCGTTTTCCCAGTGGGCGGAGACCATGAGGATGTCCCGGGGCTTGCCGAAGGTGCCGGACCAGTCGTGGAGTTCGCGGGTCCACGTGGAGTCGTCGGCCAGCGGCGGTGCGCCATGGCTGAGGAAGAGAACCGGGGGGCGGTCAGTGGTCTGAGTCATGGGATCACCCTAATCCATTTTGATTGAACCTTCAAGCTTTCGGTCAGAACGAGGGCACACTGAACCCAAGACCCAGAAGGCCCCGGCCCGCCTGCTCGAGAACCGGATCCCTCGTCAGCGCCGCATGGTTCATCAGGACACTGACGTCGCGCTGGATCCGCTGGAGCGGATGCGACAGCCGGTGCACGCCCCCGCCGGATCCCAGCATGATCACCCGAACCGCCTCGGCCGACGCCTCGCCGCTCAGGGCGAGGGACAGCCGGTACTGCCCGCGGTCCGGCTCCGTCATGGTCGAAGGCCCGCGCGCATGGGCGGCACAGACCACCCGGACCGCCTCCTGCCAGTGCAGCCGCGCGGTGGCCACCAGCCCGAAGGCGTGCGCATACCGGACTTGCGCGAGCGGGGAGTCCGCCTGGCGGTTCTCCACGGTGTGCTTGACCTTCCGGACCAGAATCAGCTCGCGGAACAGGTCGAGCGCGTATTCGGCAGACCCCAGGGCAGCGGCCGGGGCCACCATGTTCAGCAGCGCGCCCATGGGGGTATGGATCAGCGGATCCGCGTGGAGCAGGCTCCCCGGATTGGTTTCCGCGCCCAGGAGTTCCCAGTCCAGAGTTCGATGCTCCGGGACGAACAGGTTCCCTGCCCGAATGTCGTTGCTCCCGGTACCCCTCAGGCCGGCCGTCTGCCACACGTCGAGGAGCTCGACGTCGGCCAGCGGCACCAGGCACTGGAGGCGCACGTCGCCGTGCTGCGCGGCGAGCAGCGCCCACTGGGCATGCATGACCCCGGAGGCAAAGGTCCACCGGCCCGAGATGGAATAGCCTCCCGGCACTTTCCTGGCCACTCCAGCCGGCGCCCCGGTAGCGGCCGCCAAGGGAGCCGGTCCGTTCGCAAAGACCTCGTCCTGCGCCTCCCGCGGCCACCGCGCGAGCATCCAGACATGTTCGATCAGATGGCCGGCACTCCACGCCGTGGAGGCGCACCCCCGGGCAAGCCGGCGCACCACCTCCACATAGGTTTCCAGGCCCATGCCGAATCCGCCGACCCCCTTCGGGGAAAGCATGTGGAAGATTTCGGCCGCGTGCAGCTCCTCCATGGTGGCGTCCGGAATGCGCCGGAGCTCCTCGGTTTCCGCGGCCCGCTCGCGCAGGCCGGGCACGAGCCCCTGGACCCGGGCGAGCATGTCGTCATGGGTCGGGACGGCCGCCGCCGCCCGGGCACCGGCCCGGGACGCAGCCCCGACGTCGCCAGGGGCACCGCCGGGCGCACCGGCGACGGGTCCGGCGTCGGACGGGAGCACGAGCGTGTGGCCGGTATGGTCGCGTTTTGCGGCCAGGTACCGAAGATTGGCCGCCGAGGCATGGACGCCGGTGGCGACCTGCCCGGACACTTCGAGGCCGAGGCCGGTCAGCTGGGCTGCCTTGTCCGGGTTGTTGCTGAGCAGCCGCAGCGTGCCGGTACCCATTGCCCCCAGCATCTGGGCCGCCGCCGTGTAGTCCCGCTCGTCTTCGCCGTGGCCCAGGGCCAGATTCGCGGCGTAGGTGTCCAGGCCGCCATCCTGCAGTGCGTAGGCGTCAAGCTTCGAATACAGGCCGATGCCGCGGCCTTCCTGGCGGAGGTAGAGCAGGAAGCCCCCCTCGGCGGCAATCCGCTCCACGGCCTCCCGCAGCTGCGGGCCACAATCGCACCGCTGGCTCCCGAATACGTCGCCGGTGAGGCACTCGCTGTGCAGCCGCACCAGCGGTCCGGCACCGCCTTGCGCCGCGCCCTGCAGTGCAGCCTCCCACTCGCCGAGGGCCAGCAGCAGGTGCTCCTTGCCGTCGGTGAGCCCGCTGAAGCTCAGCACTTCGGCAACGGCTTCGAACCCGTCCGGGAAGCGCAGCGGCACGACGACGCGGCTGCGCACGGCGGCCGAAGGTGCTGCGGCCTTCGGGGTTGCAGTGGTTTCTGGCGCAAGGGTCATCTCGGGTCCTCAGGTATGGGGCAACAGGTGCTGATGTTGGCGGGGGCGGAGCCGTCAAGCCAGTCGGCTTCGAGCGGCACAACCTTTCCCGCCAAGTTTACTTGAACCTTAAAGTTATAGGCCCGGGTGGCCGGTGATGCAAGCGATGACCCCGCATGACGGCCGGGCGGGCGCGTCGGCGCGCACCGGCCCGGATAGGCAACCAGCCGGTGCCATCATGAGGGCGTGACTATCCCGAAAACCATCCTGTTGTTCGTCCTCGCCGCCATTGCCGAAATAGGTGGGGCCTGGCTCGTCTGGCAGTCCGTCCGCGAGGGCCGGGCCTGGTGGTGGGCCGGGCTGGGTGTCGTGGCGCTGGGCATCTACGGCTTTGCCGCGACATTGCAGCCGGACGCACACTTCGGGCGTATCCTCGCCGCGTACGGCGGCGTGTTCGTGGCCGGCTCACTGGCCTGGGGCATGATCTTCGACGGCTTCCGGCCCGACCGGTGGGACGTCCTGGGTTCGGTGATCTGCCTGTTCGGGGTCGCCGTCATCGTGTTCGCGCCCCGCGAGGCCGGATGACCGCCGCTGTACCCAGGAAAGGATCCAGTAACCATGACCCGATTCGTGATTGGCCCGGACGTTGCCCTTCATCTTGCCCTCGAAAGGCCGGCGGTTTCAGACGATCACCAGCTGCTGGCACCGACGCTCCTCCGCTCGCAGGTGCTCTCACACCTGTACCAGTCAGTCCGGCGCGGCGACGTGACGCGGGCCGATGCCAATCGTCAGCTCGACTACATCCGGGGCCTTCGCATCCGGCTCCTCGGCGACCGCGTCCTGCAACGCACCGCGTGGAGCCTCGCCGAGGAACTTGGCTGGGATGACACCCTCGACGCCGAATACGTGGCCCTGGCCCGGCTTCAGGCAGACGCCTTTGTGACGCTCGACGCCGGGCTCGCCCGCTCCGTGCAGGGCCTCGTGACGCTCGCGGCACCTGAGGCGCTACTCACTCCGCCATAGGGCGGCGGCGGCCGACTACCGCCCGGCGGTGCGTTCGAGCACCTGGCCGAGGATCCGCGCGCCTTCCCTGAAAGCACCCGGATTGGGTCCGGCGAAGTTCAGCCGGATGAACGGTCCGGCCGGTTCGGCCGGGAACCACTCGGTACCGGCCGCGATGATGACCCCCGCGGCCTCGCAGTCCCCGACGAACTGGTCGACGTCGGTCCCGTCGGGAAGGCGGGCCCAGAGATTGAGTCCGCCCGTGGGCACGTGCTCCACGTGGGCCAGCGGGGCAAGTTCCCGCAGGCTGCTGAGCATGAGATCACGGCGGGACTGGAGCTGCAGCCGCAGTCCGCGCAGGTGCGTCTGCCATCCCGGCTGCGTCACGACGTCGAGGGCGGCCGCCTGGAGAACACCGCTGACATACATCGATTCGGCTCCCCGGTCGGCCAAAATGCGCTCACGCGCCGGGCCGCGGGCGATCACCGCGGCAATGCGTATGGCCGGGGACACGCTCTTGGTCAGCGAGCGGAGGTAGACGACGTGGCCGGAATCGTCGAGGCTGGCAACGGGCACGGAATCGGTGGTGATGCCGAAATCATGTGCCCAGTCATCCTCCACCAGGAACGCACCGTGTTCGCGCACCACGTCGAGCACCTGCTCGCGCAGACGGGCGGGCCATTGCGCGCCGGTGGGATTCGCAAAGTTCGGCTGCGCATAGAACACCCGCGCGCCGGTCTCCTCAAAGGCGCGGGCCAGGTCCTCGGGGTCCGGACCTTCGGGACCGCTGGGGACCGGAACAACACGGACACCGGACTGCGCCGCAGCCCGAAGCGCCCCCCAGTAGGTCGGGGACTCCACCAGCAGCGGCTGCCCACTGCCCACCAGCGCCCGGAACACGGAGCTGAGCCCGCTCTGGCTCCCCGGCAGCACAATCACGTCGCGTGGTGTTGGCGGGGTGACGCCTGCCGGGGTGGAGGCCCGGAGTTCGTGCGCGAACCAGGACTGCAGCTCGGGCAGGCCCGCGGCGGGCGGACGCGACCAGGCAGCCTCCCCCCGGGCTGCCCGGGTCAGGGCCGCCCTCACCAGCCGCTCGGGCAGGAGTTCCCGGTCCGGATAGCCTGAATGGAATGCGATGACATCGTTCGGCGCGTCGCGCATCGCTGTGGAGACGGGGCGCAGCGGCGCCCGCGGTGATCCCAGCGCCGTCGTCTGCCAGCCGTAGTCCGCGGGCCGGACGGTCCGCACGGCCCGCACGAACGTCCCGACGCCGGGGCGGCTCTCGATCAGGCCCTGCGCGGAGAGGGTCCGCAGGACCTTTTGCACGGTCACGGGGCTGGCCTGGTACTCGGCCACCAGGGAACGCGTGGAAGGCAGCCGGGCGCCCGGCGCGGCGGCCGCAATCCATTCCCGGAGCCGCGCCGCCATTAGCGAGGTGCTATCGTAAGACATGGAAGACAATAGTAGCGCTACTCAGGGAATCGATCAACCGTTATCGTCCCGGCCGGCAGTCGGACTGTGGTGGGGATTCGTCGGCGTCGCCGCATTCTCCTTCACTCTGCCGTTCACCCGGGTGGCGGTTGCGGGGTTGTCTCCGTTGTTCATCGGATCGGGCCGGGCTGTTGTCGCGACCGTTCTCGCCGCGTTCGCCCTCACTTTGACCCGGCAGCGCCTGCCCCGGGGAGCCCAGTGGGCGCGTATTGCGGTGGTCGCCGGCGGGGTGGTGATCGGATTCCCGCTGCTGACCTCCTTCGCCCTCACCTCGGTTCCCGCCAGCCACGGCGCGGTTGTTATTGCGCTGCTCCCCGCGGCGACCGCAACGATGGCGGTCATCCGCGGCCATGAACGGCCGCCCAGGTCTTTCTGGGTGATCACCGGCGCGGGCGCAGTGGCGGCGATTGGTTTCGCCTCTGCGCAGTCCGGCGGCATCGGGCAACTGCAATTGGCCGACCTGCTGCTGTTCGGCGCCGTCCTCTCGGCGGCAATCGGCTACGCCGAAGGCGGACTGCTGGCCCGCGAACTCGGCTCGTGGCAGACCGTCTCCTGGGCCCTCGTTCTGTCCTCGCCGCTCATGGCCGGCATCGCGGCGTTCTCTATGGCCAGCCAGCCTCCCTCTGCTACTCCCGTGCAGTGGGCGGCCTTCGCATACTTGGGCGTCGTGAGCATGTTTTTCGGCTTCTTCGCCTGGTACCGCGGCCTGGCCATCGGACCCATGGCGCAGGTCAGCCAGATCCAACTCGTCCAGCCGGTCTTGAGCATCTGCTGGGCCGGGCTCATACTGGGCGAAGACTTGACCTGGGCGACCATCATCGGCGGCACGGCGGTCATCCTCTGCGCCGGCCTGGCCGTCCGCTCCCGGCCAAGTGCGGCGAAGACGGCGGGAAGCAAAGCGGACGTGCTGGACAGCCCGAAGGACAACGCGAGGGACGCTGTGACAGTGAAACAATCCGGCTGATCTGATCACCTGCCCCGCCCCCGAAGCCGCCCAGCCCCAGACCGATCCGCAATCCGAATGGAAGTTCCGTGTACATCCCCGCACATTTCGCCGCCGGCCCCGATGCAGTCCGGCATCTGCTCACGCGCCCGTCCGCGGCCAACCTGGTCACCGCCACCGCGAAGGGCATGCTTGCCACGCTGTTGCCCTTCGTCTTCGACCCCTCGGCCGGTGAGCACGGCGCCCTGCACGCGCATCTGGCCCGCAACAACCCCCAATGGTCTGAACCCGCCCTCGGCGAATCGCTCGCCATTATCCAGGGCGCGGACGCCTACATCTCGCCGCGGTGGTACGCGTCCAAGGCGGAGCACGGACGCGTGGTTCCCACCTGGAACTACTCCACGGCCCACGTGTACGGCACCCTGGTCATCCACGACGATCCCGCCTGGCTCGCCAGCCATGTGAGGCGGCTGAGCAACCACAACGAGGCCGGCTCCGAGCGGCCCTGGACTGTCGAGGATGCCCCGGAGCGCTACATTGCCGGCCAGCTGCGCGCGATCGTCGGCGTCGAGCTTCTCATCACGCGGATCGAGGCGAAGCACAAACTCAGCCAGAACCGGCCCGACGCCGATGTTGACGGTGTGGTGGCCGGGCTGCGGGCCCGCGGTGACCTGGCAAGCGCCGCGGACGTCGAGAACGCACGTGAGGGCCGCGAGCAGATTCGCTGCCCGCACTCCGACTCCCCGGCCGGTCCTGCTTCCTGATCCTGGCACCGGCTGCGCCTGCATCCTGATGGCCGAAGGCTGACCCCGGCACCTGGGCCCGGCCCGGCCGTTTCGCTAGGTTTTCGCTACGAATTCGGGCCGGCGCCGCGGAAAAGGTCAGGCGCTACGGGGATCCCCGTAGCGCCTGACCTGTGGCGTGTCACGTGTCCGTTTCCGTAGCGGAATCCTGTGCCATCTCGTGGCCGAGGTTCATCACCCGGCGCGCCAACTCCCCCGGGTCCGGTTCCCGGGCGCCCAGCGCCCCCGTGCCCAGTTCACCCGCTCCCAGTTCACCCGTGCCCAGTTCACCCGCTCCCAGGTTCCCGGCGGCACGCAGGTCTTGCCGCTGCAGCCCCGGCCTGCCCAGCAGGACAGCGGACCACAGCGCCTGCACGGTTGATACGGCCACTGTGGCTCCCGTCGGTCCCGCGACCAGCCAGCCGCCGCTGGTCGCGGCCACTTTCGGGGCTCCCGGCCAGGATTTGCTGGCACCATTGATCGTTTGGGCGACGATCAGGTGCTGCCGCAGCGTTCTGACCGGGCCCAGGACGGGATCGCTCACCACATTTCGTCCGCACGCACCGCACATGTGAGCGTCCCTCCTAGGGCATGACGTCGCCGGAATTGGGCCCGAGTGTCTGCCCCACGTACAGGTTGCCGCCGGGATCGCTGGCCAAAAGCAGCGCCGTCGGGGCAACTTCGGCCGCCAGCCCGAAGCGCAGCAGCGGCAGCCCGGCACGCTTCGCCGCTTTCCACTCTTCCGAGATGCCGTCAACCAGGGGCGTTTCGATGGGTCCCGGGGCAATGTTGTTGACCAGCACGTTGTCGGCGGCAGTTTCCAGGGCCAGGGCCTTGGTCAGCCCCACGACTCCGGCTTTGGCGGCACTGTAGTGGCTGAGCCCGGTGCCGCCCTTGATGGCCAGCTGGGAGGCGATGTTGATGATCCGGCCCCACTTCTGCTGCCGCATCTCCCCCACCACCTCCCGGCAGCAGAGGAAGACACCGGTCAGGTCAACGGCAATCGTCTCGTTCCACATGGCAAGTGTCATGTCTTCCAGCGGCGATTCCGTCAGCAGGCCGGCGCTGTTCACAAGAATGTCGATGCTGCCGAGCCGGGACCGTGCTGCGGCAAAGGCCGCCTTCACGCTCGCCTCGTCTGAGACGTCGACGGCGATGCTTCCCGCCGCGCCCGACCGGTCCAGGATGGCGACTCTGTCGCCGTTGGCGGTGAAGGCCTCGGCGATGGCCTTGCCGATGCCGCTGGCTCCGCCCGTGACCACAACGGCGCGGCCCTCCGTGTTTCGGGAGGCGTCAGGGTTGTTCATGTTTGTCCTTCCGAGGCTTTTCAGGCACGCATCTTGATGGTGAGGCCGCCGTCAACAATCAGGGACTGGCCCGTGACGTAGACAGCGTCATCGGAGGTCAGGAAGCCGATCACGCTGGCAACTTCCTGGGGCCGTCCGACGCGGCCCCAAGGGATTTCCAGACCGGCGCGCTGCAGGCCCTCGGGCCCGAGGGAATTCACCGGATCCAGGGACTGGGGAGTTTCGATCAGTCCGGGGATAACGGCGTTGGCGCGGATGCCGCGCGGCCCCAACTCGGCGGCCACACTGCGGATCAGGCCGAGCACGCCGGCCTTGGCGGCCGCGTAGTGGGCATGTTCCTCCCAGCCGTAGACGCCGCCGGCAATGGAGGATACGGCAACCAGCGATCCGCCGTCGGTCATCTTCGCGGAACCGGCGCGCAGGGTCCGCATCACGCCGGTGAGGTCGACGTCGAGCATGTCGTGCCAGCGCTGGTCGGTCATCTCCGCCAGGGGCGAGTTGCGCAGGATTCCGGCGTTGGCCACGGCGTAGTCCAGGCGGCCGTATTCCTGTATGGCGCGGTCGGCGAAGGCATCGACTGACGGGGTACTGCGGACGTCCACTTCGTGGATGACCCCCTGGCCGCCCGCGTCCTTCACGAGGCGAAGGGTTTCCTCCGGGTCGTGCGGGTCGCCGGGAAAGGTTCCGATGACAGAATGCACGCCGCGGTGGGCGTAGTGGACCGCGAGGGCCCGTCCAATGCCGCTGGCCGCTCCGGTGATCACGGCCACCCTGTTCTCAGGCGTCATGGGGGTGGTCCTCGAGCAGGGCTTCGACCGGCGGCTTCGCGGCGATCATCAGCAGGCCGGAGAAAAGGGTTCCGGCCGCGCCGACCCACAAGGCTGCAGCACCGGTTCCTACGCTGGCGGCCGCTAGCGTGAACAGGAAACCACCGAGAATGGTGCCGGGCTGGCTCATTGCGCCGATAAAGGCTGTGCCGGTGGCACGGCAGCTGACAGGGTAGCACTCCGCCATGAAGTACTGGATCGCGGCGTACGGTCCGACCAGGAAGAACAGTCCGGCGCCGTAGGTGACGATGATCATGAAGGGGTCCGTGGCAAGGGGGCTGAGCATGATGGCGAAGGAGATGCCGGAGATAATCCAGCCTCCGATGATGGTCCGCTTGCGGCCGATCTTGTCACCGAGCCACCCATGGAAGACATAGCCGAAGTACGCCAGCCCGTTGATGACGATCAGCATCCAGAAGGCGTCAGAAAGTTCCACACCCTTGGCGTTCTTCAGGACAGAACTGCCGAGAATGCTGAAAATAAGGATGCCGAAGAAGTTGAAGATCCAGGCCAGCGAC
Source organism: Arthrobacter sp. 05T410 (assembly GCF_056396505.1). Lineage (NCBI taxonomy): Bacteria > Bacillati > Actinomycetota > Actinomycetes > Micrococcales > Micrococcaceae > Arthrobacter > Arthrobacter sp. 05T410. Next base: position 508,002 of record NZ_JBFTLP010000001.1, read on the forward strand.
AAGACGATCGTATTCCGGCGCAGGTGCGGCTCCCAGATGCGCTTGAGCGGGGCCGCGGAGGAGTGCTCGACGCCGAAGGCGTGGGCCAGGGAATGGGCTTCCTCGGTCTTGCCGCTCTTCTCGAGTTGGGTCAGCTTGTGGTGCAGTTCGAACTGCGGCGTCTCCTTCAGTTTCTTTGCGATGACCCACACGATGATCGCGGCCGGAACGGTCGCCATCAGGTACAGGGCGCGCCAGCCGAGGGACGGGAGGAAGACGAGGGCGAGGGCGCTCGCAAGCAGGAAGCCCAGCGGCCAGCCACCCTGGATGAAGGAGTAGTGGAAGCCGGGGCGCTTGCGCTTATCCGCGACTTCGGTGACCTGGTAGACCTCGTTCATGTAGGTGGCGTTGACGGCCTGCTCCGAGAACCCGAGCCCGCCGAAGGAACGGACCAGCACCAGCAGACCGTTGCTGAGGAACGGGATCCCGGTCGGAATCAGGGCCGTCAGGCCCGAGACAATGGCGGTCCCGCCGATAGTGGTCATCATGCCCTTGCGGCGGCCGAGCCGGTCAATGACCGGGCCGATTCCGAAGCAGACGATCGCGGTGCCGACGGCGATCCAGGTGTTGATTGCGTACGCTTCGGTCGCGGTCCAGCCGAACTCCTGCTGCATGGCCGGCAGGAGGGTGCCGAAAAGTCCGAAGTCGAACACGGCGACCGTCCAGGCACAGAGCGCCAGGACGGTGGCGACGGTTGTGTGGTGCTTGGAGAATACCGGGAAGCGGCGTTTTTCGTCCGGTCCGGGTTGCGTCAGATCGACGGCGGGCTGCTGGATGGTCATTACTGGTTTTCCTTTCGGGGGCTGCGGGCGAGGAAGGAGTCCGCGATCTGGTCGAACTTCAGCCAGCTGACGCCTTCGTGGGAATTGATGTGTTCGATGAGGCGCTCGAGCATGAGCAGCACTTGGGGGCGGCCCGAGACATCCGGATGGATGGTCATGGTGAAGACGGCCTGATCCATTTCCCGGTACACCCAGTCGAACTGGTCGCGCCACATTTGTTCGACGTCCCGGGGACTGACGAATCCGTGGGAGTTCGGGGCCGCCTTGATGAACATCATGGGAGGCAGGTCGTCCAGGTACCAGTTGGCCGGGATCTCGACGAGGTCGGTTTCGGTGCCCCTGACCAGCGGCTCCATCCAGGTTTCCGCGGCCTTGGTGTAGTCGATCTTCTTCCAGCTGTCGCCGACCCGGACGTAGTAGGGCTCGAAGTCCTTGTGCATCAGGGAGTGGTCGTATTTGATCCCGCGTTCGAGCAGGATCTCGTTGGTGACCGGGGAAAATTCCCACCAGGGAGCAACGTAGCCCGTGGGCCGACGGCCGGAGACTTTCTCGATGAGTTCGATCGACCGGTCCAGGATGGCCGTCTCCTGCTCGCGGGTCATGGCGATGGGGTTTTCATGCGAGTACCCGTGCACGCCGATTTCGTGCCCGGCGTCGACGATCATCCGCGTCAGGTCCGGGAAGGTCTCGATCGAGTGGCCCGGCACGAACCAGGTGGCGGGCAGGCTGTACTTCTCGAAAAGCCGGATGAGCCGAGGGCCGCCGACCTCGCCGCTGAACAAGCCGCGGGAGATATCGCAGGGCGAGTCCTCGCCCCCGTAGGAGCCGAGCATTCCGGCAACTGCGTCCACGTCCACGCCGAACGCGACTTGGATGTCCTTAGTCATGAGATCAACCTTTCACTGGCTTTTTGTTGAGGTTTGGCTTCTTGTTGAGGTTTGGCTTTGGGCTGTGGATTGTTGGTGACGCTTGGCTTTGGGCGGGATGAACTAGTCAGGGAGCGTGCCCCTCAGGGCGAAGGCCTCCGCGATCCCGGCGGCGGGAGTGCCGAGCCTGAGCAGAAGGCTCAGCAGGACAAGCGATTGGGATGGCTTGAGCAGCCCGGCGGGGATGGCACCGGCAGCGCGCAGGTCCTCGCCGCCGCCGTCGCCGTAGCGGGGCACTACGGCACCGGCTTCCACGCGGGTGCTCGTCACCACCACGACGCCGGCCGCGGTGGCGTCGGCGACTTCCTGGCAAAGCACGCGGTTTGCGTTGCCCGTTCCCGTCCCCTGGAGCACGATCCCTGCCGCCCCGGCCTGGAGGGCAGCCCGCAGGAGGGTGGCGTCGGCTCCGGGGTAGGCAGCAATGAGGTCCACGCGCGGCGAACCGGCGTCCGCGCCCGGCAGGGGCAACGGGGGAAGGCCTGGTCGTACCGGCTGGATCTCGACCTCGCCGGAGTCGGACACCGATCCGACGGTTCCGAAGTCCGGGTTGGCGAAGGCATCGAGGCTGGTTGTGTGGCGCTTGCGCACTCCGGCCGCAGGGAAGATGCTCCCGGCAAACGCCAGCAGCACACCGATTCCGCGCGCCCGCGGAGAACCGGCGACGGCGATCGCGCGGGAGAGATTGCCAGGACCGTCCGGAGAGTCGGCGTCGGCAGCCTGCTGCGCTCCGGTGAATACGACCGGGCGGGGATCATCGTGGGTGAGGTCAACGAGATAGGCCGTTTCCTCCATCGTGTCCGTCCCGTGGGTGACGACGACGCCCAGAACCTGCGGATCGGCCAATGCTTCCCGGATCGCGGCGCAGATGGCGATCATGTCCTCGACTGTCAGCAGGTACGAGCCCTTCCGGAAAACGTCGAACACGCGGACCGGATGGGCCGCTGGCACGCCCATGCTGGCAAACACCTGCTCCCCCGTGTCGGACGCCACCGCGGCTCCGCCGGCCTCGGACGCACGGGAAGAAATCGTTCCTCCCGTGGCCAGCAGGACCACGTGGGGGCCAACTAAATCTGTGACGGTCATGTCCACTCCGTTTGTTCTGTAACTGTTTCCGCATGCTTACCCAATCGATTGGGTTGTTAGTTAAAAGTTATTCCTGCCATGTTTCCTGCAGATGCTCCCGGAAGTTTCAGGGGGGTAAATACTTCGCCGCCGGCTCCCGGGATTCCGTCTACCCAATCGATTGGGTACGCCGTTTGATTGACTATAGAATGTGAGGTGGGACACGTCAAGAGTGCCTGGACCAGAGATCCGGGCATTATCAGGCACTCTTGGTGATGACGACCTTTTGAGCTGAGGCAAGGGACTGAATGGAAGAGAGCACGGCCGATGGCCGCACCATCACGCTGAAGGATCTCGCGAGCGAGCTCGGAATCCACCCCTCGACCGTATCCAGGATCCTGCACTCGGGCTCCGAAGTGGCGCGCGGGGCAGCCTCTGTAGCTACCGCCGAACGCGTGCGCGAGCTCGCGCGGAAGCGCGGCTACTCCCCCGACCCGCAGGCCGCCGGCCTGCGGACGCGGCGCACGCATCTCATGGGCGTGATAGTTCCCCGGCTTTCGGACCTCGTTCTGGCGATTATGTACGAGGGCATCGACGAAGCCGCGGCGGAGCTCGGCTATTCCACGTTTGTTATGAACTCGCGCGATGAGCCCGAGGAACAGCGCCGCAAGACGGACTCCATGCTGGCCCGACGCGTGGACGGGCTGATCATCGGCGACGCACACCTGGACAGCGGCCTGTTGCGGGAGCTTGCCTCCCGGAAGGTGCCGTTCGTGCTCATGAACCGGCGCGTCCCGGGCTTCCCGTCGGCCACCTGCGACGACGTCCTTGGCGGCGAGCTTGTGGCCGACCACCTGTGGGGCATGGGGCACCGGGACGTCGCCGTGATCGCCGGCGAGCCCTATGCCAGCACGGCCGTCGACCGGACGGCCGGTTTCGTGGACCGCTGGCGCGCGCTGGGCGGGAAGATTCCCCCTGACGCCGTTGTGTGGTCCCGATTCGATACCGGCGGAGGACGGGAAGCGGCCGAGACCATCCTGGCTCACGGCAACTCCCACCCGACTGCACTGTTCGCCGTCAACGACTTCGCGGCCATCGGCGCCATGGGAGCCCTGCGGTCCCATGGCCTCGGCGTCGGCCGCGACGTGGCGGTGGTTGGCTTCAATGACACCTCGCTGGCCGCGGAACTGCCCATCCCACTCTCTTCGGTCCGCTCGCCCATGCTTGATATCGGGCGGACGGCGGTGCAGCTCCTCAAGGGCGTCCTGGACGGCCGGGAGGTCGAATCGGTCAGGCTGGAGCCGGTCCTGTGCGTGCGGGAAAGCAGCGGCTTCGGCATCGCGGTGTGACACTGCAAGAGAATCCTCCAGTCAGTCGAATCAGTGAGTGGAATCGGGAGGCCATGCGGGCACGCGCCGTCCGTCAATCCGTAGCCCAACCGTGCAGGCTCCACGCCCATGAGTTGAGGAGCCCATGACTTGAGAGTAGTGACCCGGGTCACAGCGTCCTATCGGAGGTTCGCCCAAGATTGGGGCGACTTTTAGTGCAAACTGCCCAGTCCCTTTAGCGGGCGGCCGCAACGATGCCGAGGGCGAGCATGCACGTGGCGCGGACTTCGCCATCGGACAGGTCCAGTTTCAGCAGCTCCTCGATTTTCCGCAGCCGGTAGCTGAGCGTATTCCGGTGGATGAAGAGTTCATCGCAGATCTTCGCGGAGTTCCCGCTGTGGCGCAGGTACGCGCCGAAGGTCTCCCGCAGCGAGCTGCCGCCGTCGGAGGCCAGGGGCGCCAGCAGTCGTTGGCACATCGCAACCAGACCCGGACTGGGCAGTCCCTGCACAATGCCGGCGAGATCTGCCAGCGGCGCCTGGTGCACCCCGGGCCGTCCCACATGACGGCGGGCAAGCTGAAGCGCCAGCGGCAGTTCGCTGAGGCCCGCGGATTCCGAGACGATGACGGACAGTTCCGGGGCGTCCGTAAAGAATCCGCGCGCAGCATCCAGTAAGTCGGCCGCCGAGTGCCGGTGCTGCAACAAGAGAGTCGTGAGTCCGGCCTCTTCCATGAACCGCACAGTGCCGAACCCGGCCTGTAGACCCACCCGGGCGCGCCATGCGATGGCGCGCAGCTTTGCGGGGGCCACCTCTTCTGAGCTGCCGATCAGCACCGCACCCCAGTCGCTGTCAGGATCGAAGCCGGACTCGAGGGCGTAGCGGCGCAGCGGCGTGGACGGCTCGCCGCGGTCCTCATAAAGGGCCTCCATGAAGCGTGCGGCTTCCCGGGAATGCAAGGGCGAATGGGACCCGAGGGTATAGCTAAGCTGCATAGCGATGACGGCGGCCACGGGGCCCAGAATGGGCTGCAGCACAATGTTGCTCCCGATCCCCTCAATGGCAAGCCTGAACTGCTCGGACTCGCCGCTGGGAAGGCGCAACGCGGTCCGCGCGGTCCCGCCGTGAGCCGCTCCCGCGGAAACAAGCTCGAAGGCGTTCTGGTCGATCACGGCCACCCTCGCATCGATGGCATCCGCCACCCTCTCCAGGACCTCCGCCAGGGAATGCCCGTCGGCCGCCAACCGGGTGCATTGGTCCGCCAGTTCCCAGCCCTTCCGCAACTCCTCATAGCGCTCGGCAGCGATGACCCGCTCCACGTGCCGCATGACCAACACAAAGGGCACCTGCGGCGCGAGCTCCAGCAGCGGCAGGCCGTGCACCTCGCAGGCACGGAGCAGGCCGGCCGGCAGCTCGCTGTGCGCCGCGCCCAAGCCGAACGCCAGCCCTGAGACGGGGACGGAAACCAGCCGTTCCACGTAGGCGTCCCAGGTCCTGAAGTCCTTGACGTTCAAGCCCATGCCGTTGGTCAGCACCAGGGCGTTCACGCTGAGGAAGGGCGTGGGGTCCATGTGTTCGGTGGGAGCGCACCAGGTGATGGGCCGGGCCAGTCGGCCCTCGCCGCCCGCAACCCGAAGCCGGATGTTGAGATCGGCGTTGTCTGCTAAATCAGAAATTCGCACGGGGCCCTCCCACTACGGCGGGCGTCCCCCACCGGACAGTGCAATAACCATAATTGATGCCCGCAGATTCAGCGACCTGCACAATATCGGGCACGTGAATTGCTGAGTAGCGTTGCACCCATGCAACCCAATGTGACTCCCGACACTTCTTCAGGCACCTCAGCCCACGCCTCTCCCTTCAGCGCTCCCCCCGCCTCTCCTTTCGGCGCTCCCCCCGCACAACGGAGGGTGCTCTTGAACTCCGATATGGGCGAAGGCCTTGGCCTCCACGAGTTCGGCAACGACGAAGAACTCATGCGCATCATCGACGTCGCCAACGTGGCCTGTGGGTATCACGCCGGCGATCCCGACGTCATGGAACGGACCGTGGCGTTGGCTGCTGAGCACGGCGTGGCGGTCGGAGCGCACCCCGGCCTGCCGGACATTGTGGGGTTCGGACGCCGCCGAATGGTTCTCACCCCGGCCGAGGTCGAATCGATCATCCTGTACCAGACCGGAGCCCTGACGGCGTTCCTCGCAAAGTACGGGCTGGAACTGAACCACATCAAACCCCACGGTTCCCTCTACGGCATGCTGGCCGGCGACGAGGAACTGATGCAGGCTGCCGCCGGCACAGCCTTGCAGTTCGGCGTTCCGTTTTTCGGGCTCGCGGGGACCGCCCACGAAAGCGTGTGCCGGTCCATGGGGGTGGATTTCGTGCCCGAACTCTATGTTGACCTCAACTACGGCCCGGCCGGTGAGCTGCTGATCCAGCGCCGCCCGGCGCCCACCGATCCCGACGCCGCCGCCGAGCGTGTCAGCAGGGCGCTGGCCGGCAAGCCCGTCCTCGCCGTTGACGGCACCGAGCTGGACATCCGGTTCCAAAGCATCTGCGTCCACTCCGACGCACCCAATTCTGTCGCAGTGGCCACCGCAGTGCGTGCGGTCCTGGGCTGAACCGATCTATCCAAACCATCTGAAAGAGAGCATCCCGTGGCAACCATCGTTTCCCCGCTCCCCGGCGTCTTTTATCGCAAGCCCGGCCCCGGCAAGCCGCCTTTCGCCAATGAAGGCGACGCCATCGAGGTCGGACAGACCCTCGGCATTATCGAAATCATGAAGCAGTTCACCGAAATCCAGTCCGATGTGGCCGGCACCCTGGAGTCGTTTGAGGTCAACGAGGGCGACATGGTCAACCCAGGCGACGCAATCGTCGTCGTCCGGGAAGGATAGCCATGAAGAAACTGCTCATCGCCAACCGCGGCGAGATTGCCGTTCGCATCGCCCGGACCGCCCGTGAAATGGGCATCGAAACATTCGTGGTGGCCAGCGAAGCCGACGTCGAATCCTTGGCTGCCCGGTCCGCTGACCACGTCGTCGTGGTGGGTCCGGCGCCTGCCACCGCCAGCTACCTGAACCAGGACGCCATCGTCGCCGCGGCCGTGGACAACGGCTGCGATGCCGTCCACCCGGGCTACGGGTTCCTCTCCGAGAATGCGGACTTCGCCCGGAAGGTCGCTGATGCGGGCCTGATCTGGGTGGGGCCGCGTGCGGACGCCATCGCCATGATGGGCAATAAGTCCTTGGCGAGGGAATCGGCCCGGAAGGCCGGCGTCCCCGTGCTCCGTGGCTCGGACGGCCCCCTCGATCCGGCGGCCGACGCCGTAGAAATCGCCCGCAGCATCGGCTACCCGCTCGTGATCAAGGCTTCCGCCGGCGGCGGCGGCCGGGGCATCCGCTTTGTGCACAGCGAAGGCAAGCTTCTGGAATCCATTGAGCAGACACGCGGCGAAGCGGCTGCTGTCTTCGACGATCCCACCGTTTACCTGGAACGCTTTGTCCAGCATGCCCGTCACGTGGAGGTACAGGTCCTCGGCGATGGAACAAACTTCATCCATCTCGGCGACCGCGACTGCTCTATGCAACGGCGCTCCCAGAAGGTCATTGAAGAAGCACCGGCGCCGGACCTCCCAGACCACGTCCGCCAGAGGATCCGGGATTCCTCCGTGGAACTCGCCCGCGAGTGCGGCTACAGCGGCGCCGGAACGGTCGAATTCCTCTATGACCCGGTCAACCATGAAGCGGCGTTCATCGAAATGAACACCCGTATCCAGGTTGAGCACCCGATCACCGAGCAAATCACGGGCGTCGATCTGATCCGCGAACAGCTGCAGATCGCGTTCACCGGGGCGATGTCCCTCCGCCAGGACGACATCGCATTCAATGGCCACTCCATCGAATGCCGTATAAATGCCGAGGACCCCGACCACCACTTCTTCCCCAGCCCTGGCCTCATCACGGCCATGGACTGGCCCGCCGGCGCAGGCGTCAGGGTGGACACCGGGGTGGAGACCGGTTCCACGGTCACTCCGTACTACGACTCCCTGATGGCCAAGCTGATTGTGCATGCGGACACCCGCGAAGCGGCCATTGAGGCGATGCTGACGGCCCTGGATGAGACCCGCATCGAAGGCGTCAAAACCACCATCCCGGTGCACAAGAAGCTGCTGAGCCGGCCCGAATTTGCGGCCGTCACCCACCACTCGAAATTCCTTGAAACCGTCCCCGATCTGATGGAGGCACAATGAGCAGCCCGGAACCCGCCGTGTTGGAGGCCCGTTACACCTGGGGCGGAGACGAATTCCTGTTCGTTGAGGTCGCGGAGTCCATGAGCCTGGCCGCCAACTTCCGGGTGATGTCCATAGCAGCGAAGCTTTCGGCCATGCAGCTGCCCGGCATCGTGGACATCTGTCCCGCCAACGCCTCGCTGCTGGTGCGGTTCGATCCCGATGTCCTGCCGCCGTCGACCCTTGAAGAGACCGTCCGGACCATTGAAGGGGATCTGGCGCACCATCACGACCATTCGCTGGAAACCCGGATCGTCGAGGTCCCGGTCTGGTACGAAGACCCGTTCACGGCGGAAGTGGCCGAGCGATTCCGCGAAGGATTCCATCAGGAGCCCGGCGGCACCGACATTGACTACGCAGCCAAGGTCAACAACCTCAAGGACGCCGCCGAATTCATTCAGCGCCACCATGAGCAACCATGGCTTGTCTCCATGGTTGGCTTCGTCGCAGGCCTCCCGTTCCTCTTCCAGCTGGTGGAGCAGGAAAAGCAACTCGAAGTACCCAAGTATCTGAGTCCGCGCACCGACACCCCCAAACTGACCGTGGGCCACGGCGGCTGCTTCGGCTGCATTTACTCCGTGCGCGGTGCCGGCGGCTACCAGATGTTCGGGGTCGCTGCCGCGCCCATCTTCGATCCTGCCCAGTCCCTGGCCGATTTCAAGGACTTCATGGTGTTCTTCAAGCCGGGCGACATCGTGAAGTTCAAGCCCGTCACCGAGGCCGAATACAACACCATCCAGTCTGAGATCTCCGCCGGAACGTTCCGCTACCGGCAGGTGCCCGTGACATTTGATCTGTCCAGGGCGCTGGCGAATCCCGCGGGCTACAACCAGGAACTCATGGAGGCCCTCAATGGCGTTTGACATCAAGAACCCCGGCCTGGCCACCACAGTCCAGGACCAGGGACGCACCGGCCACTACAACGTGGGCATCCCGCAGAGCGGTTCCCTGGACCAATACTCGGCCGAACTCGGAAATGCCCTGGTGGGCAACACCGCCAAGGAAGCCGTCCTCGAATGCACGTACCTGGGCCCGGTGCTGACCACCGACCAGGATGCCGTCGTCGCCGTCACCGGGGCACCGGTTGAGGTAAAGGTCAACGGCGACGCCCGGCCCCAGTGGACCCGGCTCCAGCTGAAAGCCGGCGACGAACTCAGCTTCGGGGTCATCCGGGGAGGCACGCGCTACTACATCGCCGTCCAGGGCGGCATCGATGTTCCCGAGGTGCTCGGCAGCCGGTCCACCTACAGCCTGGGCGCTATCGGCGGGTTCCATGGCCGCAAGCTGGAGGCCGGGGACCGGATTCCGGTGGGCGCCCCGCTCAACGCCGGAGCCCTGCCCGACGCCGATACAGTTCCGGAGGAATTCCGTCCCCTATTCGCCAAGGAACAGGCCGTCCGGATCGTCCTGGGCCTTTACGACCACCGGCTCACCGACGAAGGACTGGACAATCTCCTGCACAGCGAGTGGAAGGTGACCCCGGTGGCTGACCGGATGGGGCTGAGGTACTCAGGTCCCGGGGTGCAGTGGAAGGAGCGGGAGCAGCCATTCGGCGCCGGCTCCGATCCGTCCAACATCGTGGATGCCGGCTATGCCGTCGGGTCCATCCAGATTCCCGGCGGCACCCAGCCGATCATCCTGCACCGCGATGCCGTCTCCGGCGGCGGTTACGCCATGGTGGGCACGGTCATCAGCGCCGACATGGATCTGGTGGCCCGCGCCGCCCCCGGCACATCCACCAGGTTCGTGGCAATCAGCCTGGACGAGGCCCTTGTGGCGCGCAAGGAACTCGCCGAGCTCAAGAGGAACGCCCGTGGGGCCATCGGCGCCGGCGGCTGAGTAGCGGCCGGCGGCTGAGTAGCGGACCGGCGGCTGAGTAGCGGACCGGCGGACTAGGGCGAACGGACCGGCACACGAACCTTGTGCTTCTGCGCCCGCGGGTCCTTACTGGTGGGAGGAGACCAGGCCGCCCGCCGCCAGGGCGCGATATCGCAAGGATCCAGCTCCCGCCCGGTTCAGCGGTTGGGGCGGCAGGCGCTCCAACCGTCGAACCTGGATCTAGGAGGACAGTCATGTTCGCTCGCGTCAGCACGTATCAGCCCGGCCCGGACAGCTCCGGGGCACCCACAGACGACACCGTCAACCGGGTGCTCCAGCTGCCGGGATGCCTGGGCATCTATTACCTGCTGGGGAAGGACAGCAAGTCACTGTCAATCACGCTGTGGGAGGACGAGGCGGCTCTCGCCGGCAGCGAACAGGCCGCCGCCAAGATCCGCGCCGAGACCAGTGCGGAGCAGCACATGGAGATCCTGGGCGTGGAGGAATTCGAAGTGCTGACCCGGCAGCTCAAGGATTGAGCGTCAGGACGGGGCGTAGCCAGGGGCCAGGGACGACCGGCGGAAGTCGGTCTGCCACACGTCCGTGTCCTGCCCGTCGGCGTCGGTGAGGACGTAGTCGGGCCAGCGGTCAAACGCGGAACAAGGATGGGATATCCCGAAATCCAGCGTGTCGGTGACATCCACTCCGGACACCCCGGAGAGCACCGTGTGATGGTCGAAGAGATTGCGCACCGCTGCGGTTGCGCCGGGCTTGAGGGCTCCGTCCGCGGTCCGGACCGAGAGGACGCTGGGCAGTCCGGCGTCGTAGGGAAGGTCCCTTTTGCCGGCTCCGACGACGGCCATCCCGTCTTCGGGGGTGGACAGGACCATCGCGCGAACGGACAGCGCCGGAATGAGTCCCGGAACGGGGCTGACGGCGGCATAGGTGCCGTGGTCGTGGGTGACGTAGCAGCCCGATCTGAGAACAATTCGTGTTCCGGGCACCTGGCCGCGATCGGGAAGGAACTCAACCACGCGGTCCGGGAACGCGGAACCACCCATGGAGTAGATGGGAGTGGCTGTCTCAAAGAACTCCGCCGCTTCCAGATAGATGTCCCGCACCAGCCGGCAGTGCCGGTCAACCGCTGTGACGTTATCCTCGGCCCTGCTGTTGGGCACGACGCCTTCATACCCGGCAACACCCACCAGCCTCAGTCCCGGCGTGGCACGGACCAGCCCGGCCAGGCGCAGACCCTCGGACAGGCTGCGGATGCCGGTGCGCCCGCCGGGGGTTCCGACGTCGATCAGCACCTCCAGGTCGGCCGCCGCACCATCGAAGATCTCGGCAGCCACCTTCACGCCTGCTGCCGAATCGACGAAGCAGCGGATTTCCCGGGCGGGATCTTCCTCCAGCCAGGCACGGATACGCGTTAGCCCGGACCTGTCGACGATCTCGTTGGCGACGAGGACGCGCTGATGACCCCAGCGCAGTGCGGAGGCGACTTGATCCACGGTGGCGACTGTGACGCCGACGGCGCCGGCCGCCAACTGCCGCTCGATGATCGGTGCCGACATCGTTGTCTTGACGTGCGGCGCGAGGTCCACGCCCCGCTCCCGGCACCACGCCGCCATGACCCGGATGTTGTTCTCGAGGGCAGCGCTGTTGAGCCGCAGTTGCGGATACGCCGGCGCCGTGAGGGGCGTTGCCGCGAAGTCCGCATCGGTTCCGTCCGATCTTCCGCTCAGCCTGCTCACACGTATCCCCTGTTCTTCGGTCCCAAAATGCTGCCTCGACTCCGACAAATCTACTTCAGTGACGTGTCTACCGGAGTGACGTGCCTCTGGCGGCACGCCCAGGCCCGGGCCGCCTAGACGTCCAGCGCCGGGTTCCGGTCGAAAAAGCCGGCCGGCTTGAGCCAGAACGCGACTGTGTCCACCGGCATGACCGGCCACTCCTCCGGTCGTGGGATGTGGTGAATGCCGAAAACGTACCAAAGGACGACGTCGGTATTTTCCACGGACCGCCCCTGCCGCACCCATTCGGGCATTCCCAGCCCGCCTGTGCCCTGGTTCACGAACTCGCCGGCCGGCCAGCGTTCCGCGGCATCGTTGGGCGTCACCCATACCGTGTGCCCGATGACCTCCGCACGCTGGAAAACCGGAGATGCCGGGTCAAAGAACGACGGGAAAGCTGCGCCGGGCACCAGCTTGTACGACACCGGGGTCCCGAGCCCGTTGACCGAGTTGTCGTTCGTCACCGTCCAGGCCCGCTGGGTCTCCCAGGAGTAGTCGTCGTGCCCCTCGGTCGTGATGGGGGTCTTGTCCTGATGCAGGGCGAGCCCGTACGGATTGTCCGGACCCATCGGGACCATCGCGGTTTCCGAACGGTAAACGGTATTTGCGGTGCCGTCGATGTCCAGGTCGAGCCGGGCCACAAGGAAATGCTGGTGGAAGGGTGCGTAGGTCCGGTTGTCCACCAGCGTTCCGCTCGGATGCTGCTGGCCCTCGCCGAAATGGCTGACCACCATGATGCCGGTGGCCCTCACCTCGCACTCAATGTTCCCGTCCTGATAGAAGCGCCAGTACACCAGGTATTCATAGTTGGCCACGGTGACATGGAAAGAAATCACCAGTCGACGTATCCGGCGCACTTCCATGCCGCCGTCGTGGTCGATGTGCTTCCACAACACCGCCCCGTCCTCTTCGTGGATGCAGATGGCGTTCCTGATGGTGTAGGGCTCCCCCGCAGAATTGTGCATGATCGCATCCAAATACCGGATTTCCCCGAGGCAGTCGCAGCCCAGTTCCAGCGACGTCGTCATGAATCCCAGACCCCATTCGCCGACGTCGAACGCGGTGCGCCGGTAGTGGTCATCGCTGGGATCCCGGTAGGGAACGGCCATTTCGGCGAAGGACAGGCGGTTCGCGATCGGCCGTTCGCGGCCGCCGTCGCGATAGCTGACCCGGTGCAGCGTCAGACCTTCGCGGTAGTTGAACCCGACGCGCAGGGACCAGTTCTGCCAGCTGATCCTGTTGCCGTCCATCTGAAAGGAAACGCCTTCGGGCTGGACAATGTCCAGCGGCTTGAGCGGTTCGCGGGTGCTTGCGTCGCGGAGCCGGTCCGGGATCAGCGCCGGGACATATTCGCCCATGATCTCGGGACGGTCCACCGCAAAAGTGTCCTCGATGTCCAGCAGCTCCATGGAAGCCAGGTCAATGACGCAGTGGAACCCGTTGACCGGCCCCGCATACGGGTTTGCGCCCGCACCGGCACGGACCCACGTGTCGGACCAGCCGATCCGGCGCCCCTGGTGCTTCTCCGGGATCATTGACAGGCCATAGGTCCACACGTCCATGAAGACCAGGGACAGATCAGTGATGCCGCGCTTGGCAAGCGCGGCGATCACCTGCGGGTGGCTGCGCAGCGCTGCGTCAGCTTCTTCCCACTCGTCGACGGTCATGTTCGCCTGAACGCCAGGGATATGGGTGAAGGAGAGGACAACCCCGTGGGTCAGCGATAGCCGCGCCTGGTAGGTCTTGTTGGAGGACCGTTCGAAGCAGTTCACCCCGACGATCCGTTCCGGAGCCGGCGCGCCGGCATCGGCTTCGAAGGCGGCGACAGCGGACTTTTCCGGTTCGATCAGCTCGATGGCTGCCAGCCGCCACGCCGGAAACGTGACGCCCTGTGCGCTGGCGAGCAAGGACGCAGCTGCACGGAACTCGTCCTCGCCCAGCGGATCCAGCGGATGAGACGGTGCGGCCCTTCTCATGGCGCTCTCCTTCTGCGGGTCACGTTCACGGCCCGCTACGGCTTCTCTTCCTCGGCGGCCTCGGTGAAGAGGGCACCCTGCGCGGCTCCCGAGCCCGACCTCCCGCCGCCCGCTCCGCGCAGGATGAATGCGATACCGACGGCGGCCGCCGCGCCGACCAGCGGCCCGGCGACATATACCCAGTAGTCGCTGAAGTTTCCGCTGGCGAGATCCGGTCCGAACGTTCGTGCCGGATTCATCGACGTGCCGGAGATGGGGCTGCCCCACAGGCCTGCCAAGGCAATGTACGCGCCGACACCGAACGCCCCAAAAAGCCCGACGTTCTGGGCCCCGGAGGCGGTTCCCAGGATGACGCTGACCAGCACCATCGTCAGCAGCGCCTCCATCAGGAACGCGGCGCCGGCCGTATAACCAGCCGCCGGATAGTTTGAACCGTAGGTGGCGGAGACGCCGATCACGCCCTGCAGCAGCAGGCAGGCGAGCGTCGCGCCAATGAGCTGAACGACGATGTAGCCCGGCACCCGGCGCCACGGGAAGTCACCGCGGAGCGCGAACGCAATGCTGACCGCAGGGTTCAGATGCGCGCCCGAGATCTTGCCCATGAACAAGATGATGCCCATCACCATCAGGCCCGGAGCCACCACTGCCGCCGTGCGGCTGATGACACCGGGGAACGCCTGGCCCATCATGCCGCCGCCGGCCGCGACGACCACGAGCAGGAACGTGCCGTATAACTCCGAGAACAGGCGCCGCCATTCCTGGCGCGGATCATTAAAGTCCTCAATCCGCTGCAGGACGCTTTGCTCCACTATTTCAAGTATGTTGGGTATGACGTCGTGATGCGCGTGGTCCCGGCGAGCGCCGTTTTTGTCCTGATTTGCCGCCATGGCTGTCCGCCTCCGCAGGTTCTGGCCATGTGGTCTGCCGTGCCCAGCCTCGGTCTGCCACCTCAGAAGGCCAATGTACCGCTGACGGCGACAGTTGTCAGCGCTCCGCGGGTGGCTCGCTGCCAGCGGGTGGCTCGCTTAGGGTCAGTGTGGCAATTTCGTAAGGACATCCGAGGGACAAAGTCCTAGCATTCAGCCATGAGGCAAGAAACCTGGCAAAAGTATTCCGAGTGGCCCCTCGTCGGTGCGGCTTTTGTTTTTCTGGCGGCCTACTCCATCCTCGTCATTGCAGAACCGCCGCAGCCCTACGCCGACCTTCTCGGAATCGTCGTGGGGTCAACGTGGGTCGCCTTCGGCGCCGACTACATTGTGAAGTTGCTCCTGGCGCCCCAACGGGGCCGGTGGTTCGTCCGCCACCCCTTGGACCTGCTCATGGTGGTGCTCCCCGTTGCGCGGCCGTTGCGGCTCCTGCGTCCGTTCACCTTGCGCCGGGTCATGGAACGGGCCCCGGGCACCGCCATCAGGACCCGCGTCCTGGCCTACGTCATTGTCTCCGCGGTCCTCCTGCTCTACACGGTCGCCTTGAGCGTCTTCAATTTCGAAAAGGGCGCACCGAACGCGAATATCACCTCGATGGGCGACTCGTTGTGGTGGGCAATTGTCACCATCACAACGATCGGCTATGGCGACTACTACCCCGTAACCGTTCCGGGCCGGTGGGCTGCGGCCACGCTGATGGTCGGCGGGTTTGCAGTCCTGAGCATGGTCACGGCGGTGGTGTCCTCCTGGCTAGTTGAAAGTGTGACGGCAGCAACCAATCTGCGGAGGCGGTCGGACGAAGGCATCGGCAGCGAAGAACGTGCCCGCCTCGTGGCCCAGATCAGCAGGCTCCATGACCAGCTGGCCCAGGGACCGGGCGATTCCGGCAGTACCCCGGCCCTCGGAGGGACACCCAAGGAACCGCCTCAGGGGCATTGACGCTGCCTGCGTACGCTTGGACTTTCCTGACGCCATGGCCGCAGCCGGCCGGAGCAGGTACAACTGATTCATGACCACCCCTTCCCTGGTGCTCGGCCCTATGGTGCGGTACGTGGATGAGACGTCGGCGAGTGTCTGGGTGGAGACCCAAACCGCTGCCCGGGTTTCCATCCGTGCCGGCGGCCGGGGCTGGGAGGCCCGCACATTCGCAGTTCACGGCCACCACTACGCGCTGGTGGAATTGGACGGGCTGGAGTCCGGCACGGTGACGCCGTACGCCCTCGATATCAACGGAACGCAGGCCTGGCCCGACCCCTCATCCGGGTTTCCGCCGTCCATGATCGCCACACTGGCCACCGGCAAGCCGCTGCGGATGGCCTTCGGCTCCTGCAGGACCAGCGTCCCGCACGATGCATCCGGCAACCGGTCCCATGGCGTCGACTCACTGCGCGCCTATGCGCTGAAGATGGCCTCCGGCGGAGACCTGCCGTGGCCGGATCTGCTGGCCTTCCTCGGAGACCAAGTGTACGCCGACCTGACCAGTGAACAAATGCAGGAGTTCATCCGCGGCCGGCGCGACATCAAGGCACCCCCCGGCGAAGAGCTCAAGGACTACGAGGAATACGCCCACCTGTACTTTCTGGCCTGGTCAGACCCCGCGAACCGATGGCTGCTGTCGACCCTGCCCAGCGCCATGATCTTCGATGACCACGACATCCGCGACGACTGGAATACGTCGCTGAGCTGGAAGAAGAAGATGGAGGCGACCTCGTGGTGGCGTGGGCGGATCGTCGCGGGACTGGCCTCGTACTGGGTTTACCAGCATCTGGGGAACCTGTCACCGCAGGAACGGGCTGAGGATGCCGTGTGGCAGCGGATCATCGGGCACACAGGCGGGGATGAGCTCGATGTGGGCGCCGAGCTGGACAGCTTCGCGGAGCGGGCTGATCGGGACCCCAAATCCTACCGGTGGAGCTACTGCCGCGACTTCGGCGACACCCGGCTGATCGTGGTCGACTCCCGCGCAGCCCGGGACCTGACGCCGGACGACCGGGCGCTGGTCGATGCGGTGGAAATGGCGTGGCTGGACGACCGGATGCAAGGCGGCTTCCGCCACCTGCTCGTGGCGACGTCCCTGCCTTTCCTGTTGCCGATGGGCCTGCACTACGTCGAGTCGTGGAATGAGGCCGTCTCTGAGGGCGCGTGGGGTAACCGTGCCGCCTGGGCCGGCGAGAAGCTGCGCCAGGCGCTGGACCTGGAACACTGGGGCGCATTCCAAAACAGCTTCCGGGAACTGGCGGCCATGGCCAGCGAAGTCGCCGACGGCAAACGCGGCCCGGCACCGGAAACAATCACCTTCCTCTCCGGGGACGTCCACTACTCCTACGTTGCGGAGGTGGAGCGTGCCTCGGGCAGCCGGATCCTGCAGGCCGTCTGCTCCCCCATCCGCAACCCGTTGCCCCGCCTGATGAGGTCCTTCGCGGCCATCATGTCCTACGGCCTGGCCACCCCGGTGGGCGCCTTGGTCGCGCGCTCCGCCAAGGTGCCGGACCCGCCATTCCACTGGTCCGGCATCCGGGGGCCCTGGTTCCAAAACAACGTGGCCTATCTGGAGGTGGTACCGGAAGGGCTGAAATTGTGGTGGCAGACCGGGGTGGTGGACGACGGCGACCACCTGCATCCGAGGCTGGAACGCGTCGCCACCCTCACGGTGTCTCCGCGGAGCGCGCACGACCCCGTCCAGGGGCAGCAGGGGCAACAGCGAAACGCATGACGTGAGCTTCTAGTGATCCCCGCGTCTGATCCCCGCGTCGGCGCAGACGTTCTACCGAAGGTCGCGGTCAGCGGCTGCCACGTTCTCGACGGCGACCGTTTCGATGATTCTGGTCGATGGCTCACCAACCAGCGCCGGCGCCGTCACACCCGTTTTCCACGTATCGTTCTGCAGCCGGCCCAGGAAGTCCACCGCCGCCGCCTGCGTATCGAAGTCCATCTCCAGCATTACGTAATCCTGCTGGTCAAGCGGGCGCGAGATCCGGAATGACCGCACGCCCGACGCAGCGCGGTCCAGCGGATCGCTGTCGAAAGCCCTCCGCCACATGTCAAAATCCCGGACCTGGTGTTCGATCTGCAGGGTAATCACTGGGGCGCTCCTGTCGACGGTTCTACACGCCCACTGTAGGCCCCGAAGGCCCCGCCAAGTAAGGAGCATGGCCGAAGTGTTATTCCGGCTGGCGTCTTACGCCGGCTGGGATCCGGTGTTGGTGCTGGTCGGGGCGTTGGACTGATCGGCCTGGTGGCGTTGCCGGCGGCTCGCCAGCAGGAACGGCACCGCGATCAACTCGATCACGCCGCCGATGGCCAGCGACGCGGCATAGCCGTACACATCTGCCGCCCGTCCGAGCAGCGGCTGGACCACGACGCCACCGCTTGAGCCCATGAGTGAATCGAAGCTGAGCACTGTGGCGCGCTGCTTCGAGGCGATCATGTCGTTCAGGTACGCCTGCCGCACCGGTATGCCCGCCGATGACACCACTGCCCAGAGCGCCAACAGCACCAGGGCCAACCAGAATACGTGGGTGAACCCGAGCACCACCAAGATCACCGTGTCCACGACGCTGCTCAGGATCAACACGGTGGTGCGCCGGCGGACAAGGCGCCGGATGCGCGGAGCCATCCAGCCGCCGAGCACCTGCGCCGCGGCCACGATGGCCGCCGCCAGGCCCGCGACAGAATACGCGTGGGGGTCCCCATAGAGCTCGAGCAGGTACGGCTGCAGGGCGTAAAACACATAGATCCCGACGCCGAAAGTGAACGGCGCGGCCAGCATCACGTAACGTACGGGCGGATTCTTCAAGCCGTTCTCGATCGAGGCGGCGAGTACAGCACGGGTCGCCTGGAGGGGATGGGTCGAGCGTTCGGGGGTGAACCCGACGTCGCGCATGAGCCCAAACGCCACCGCGAACATGGCCAGCAACACGCCCACGCGCATCAGGAACGGCACGCCCAGATTGGTGGCCTGCGCGATCACGCCGCCGGCAACAGAGCCGGCGAGCATCGCGACTCCGGCGACCATCTGGCCTCGACCGAGCACCGCTTCCATCCCGCCCTCGAACCCAGAGAAGCGCAGTGCATCGACGAGCCAGGCCTCCACCGCTCCGGAGAAGAAGGTGAAGCCCAGGCCGAGCAGGACCGACACCACCGCCCACCACCAGAACGGGGCGGAGAACTGCCAGAGCAGGTAGTAGAAGTAGGTCGAGACGGCAAGGGTCACGGTTCCGAGCAGGAACGAGACGCGCCGGCCCCAACCGTCGGCAACCACCCCGGTGGGCACCTCGAACAGCACCATGCCGGCCGTGAAGAAGGCATTCGCGGCAAACGCCTCGAAGTTGCTGAGACCGGCGTCGAGCAGGAAAAGGGTGTTGATCCCCCAGATGAACGAGGCCGCAAGGGTATTGCCCAGCGTCAACGTCAAATAGATGCGCTGAATCTTTCGGGCGGCGGCGTTCATCGCGTCGCCGTCCCCGCCAGGGCGAGGAGGGAGCACGAGCCCATTCTCGTCTCCGCTGCCGGCACGCGCCAGTGCACACCAGGCGCAGGGCAGGACGCGAACGGTCGAGCCGACGATGCCCGGTCTGCTCAGCTGCCCTGGTTCGTGTAGAACGACCGCCGGCGGGCGTACTCATGGACCCGGTCCAGGGTGGCGATCTGGTCGCGTGCCTTGGTGGCCAGTCCGTCGAACCTGGAACCGTCCAGTCCCAGATCGCCGGAGAGATCCTGCAGCGTCTGCCACAGCCCTAGTTTTCCCATCACCGCCGACCGCATGACCTCGGACTCCAGCACCAGCGTCATCGGCGAGCGGCTCACCACCCGCCCGTTGAGCTTGAGTCGGCCGGCACGCTCCGCAACCCACGCCGCCACCCGCCGCGGAGTTCGCCGTGGCAGGCCAAAATCCCCCACTAGTCCGCGCAGGTACTCCCGCTCCTGCCTGATTTGGGTGGCAAGTGCCGCAAGTTCGGCGTGGAAGGGGGTGTCCGTGAAGTCGCGCGCCATGCGCTCTATGCGGCCCTGCCCCGCTGTGGCTCCCGCGAGGTGGTCCGAGAGGTAGAGCCCGAACAATTTCTTATCGATTTTTCCGGAAATCTGCGGTGCCATGAATGCTCCACTCTGATCGAAGGGTTGCTTCGGGAAACATCACCCTACCGGAGGGCATGGCGGGCCCAGAAGTTCTATCGGGGCGCGGAATCGTCGTGCGCCGGCCGCACTGACCCGGCGTCGGGATCCATCGCCACGAGCCCGGCGTCGTCCTTCACCTCTGTCAGTTCCTGCGCCACGTCAGGCTTGAGCCAGGACGCCACCACGCTGACTCCGCCTCCGTCGTCGCGGTCGATCACGACGTCGATCTCGGAGGCGGCCGCCCCCATGCGCGACAGCTGCTCGCGATATGACGCGACGAGCATCTCCAGGCTTTCCTCGGTCCACTCCCCCGGCCGCATCCTCGTTGAGATTTCGACCGGTTCAGGCTGATACAGCGTCATGAAAGTCCTTCCCGTGGGGTTCGATCAGGGTGAGCACGACCCCATTCTCGCCCCCTGCGCCGGTGTGCGCCAGAGCAGGGACATCGGGCCGCCATGGCGCCAGGGCGTTCCGAAGTGAACTACGGCTATTCCCAAGTACTCCCCGCACTCGATCACCTGGGCGCGATGCACAGCGACGTCGTCGTTCCTCTCCTGCAGGCCTGGCTGGGAAAAGTGGGCCGGCAGCAATAGGAACATCTCCCCGGGACTGTCGCGGCGCCGGTTCCTATGTGCTGAGGCGGAAAACGTCGGCTTTGATCGCGTGGCGTCCGGTCTTGCGCTTCCCCGACGGCGTCCCATACAACACCAAGGCCGACCGGTCATCGTCGAGAACGGTGATCCCCTCGGCATGGTCCTCGTCCTCACCGAACGGCGCGTCAAATTCGCAATGCAAGTCGTCTTTCGGCAGGACGGCCTCGGCCTGCGACGTCAGCGCGCCCCGCCAGCGAAACACGGCCGCGCGCCCGTCGAGTTCCATGGTGGGTCCTGCCAGGACGAGCAGGTCCCGTCCGTGACGGCACAGATCCCGCACGCCCAAACCATGCAGGCGAAGGAAGTGCTTGCGGTAGCGACGATTCCCGGGACCGATCGGCTGCGGCTCCAAGCCGGGCCCGCCACCAACCTGGAGCTCTATGATCATCGCCCACCCACGCAGCACCGGCCCGCGCAGACCGATGAACACCCGGTCGCCCGCTACGGCGAGGCCCTCGCAGTCAATGCCGTTGTCCTTGCCCGGGATCGGGCGACCGGTCGTCGAGGACTGGATGAAGCTTCCAAGATGTGGGTCATCAGCCAGCAGATCCACCAGGTCCGTGCCCCGGCCGAGGCCCAGCACGGCGGGGCGCTGCTGCTGCCCCGTCCGGCCGCCGTCCGGATCGAGGAGGACCTTAGTCGAAAGCCGGGCCAACACCCGACGGCGCTGGCTGACCTCCACTGTCGCCAGGGAATCCTGCGCTTCTGCGGGTGTGGCGTTGTTCTTGACCTGTTTGCGGGCCGAGCTGTGCGATCCAAGCAGCCACAGCGTGTCATCCTCGACATCGAGGCCCTCGATGTCCATCTCACCCCTGTCCCCGGGCAGCTCAAGGAGGTGGGTGAGGTCGAAGCTGCGGTGGGTGCGGGCCTGGCCGCCGGCCTCCAGGGTGAGCCGTTCGAGGCTGGTCGTCTCGTCATTGGCGACCCAAAGGTGGGAACCCTGCCGGGCGACCGCGGACAACCCGTCGCGCAGGTCAGCCTTCGGATCCAGGGTGCTGCGCTGGTCGAGTACGAGGCTGATTTCGCCGGAGGGCTCGTCCGGCCGCGGCCATCCGCTCACCGCGGCACACCCATCCTCGTCAGCGGTGATCGGCAGCTCATTCCCGCGCTCTCCGTTCGCGCAGCCAAGGGATGAGGCCACCTGCCAGGAGCATGTCCACCTGACGGCTGGAGAGACTGTGCCGCACAGGGTAGACCTCGTCTCGGGTCCGGTTCTCCACGAGGATCTCCTTGCCTGTGAGCAGGGCGTCGTGTATCCCTGTCAGCGCGAGCACATCGTCCTGTTCGATGCGGTCATGATCGGCCGCATTTGTGAACTCGACTGCGAGGACGCCGAAATTGGCCAGGTTCTGCCAGTGGATCCGCGCGAACGAGACGGCCACCACTGCGCGCAGCCCGAGGAAGCGCGGGGTGATAGCTGCGTGTTCCCGTGAGGATCCCTGGCCGTAGTTCGTGCCCCCGACCAGGATGTGCCCGGTGGAGTCGCGGGTTTGGGCGGCGCGGGCGGCGTAGGTGGGGTCGAGCTGGTCGAAGGTGAATTCGGCGAGTTTGGGGATGTTGCTGCGGTAGGGCAGAACGCGCGCACCGGCTGGCAGAATCTCGTCCGTCGAGACATCGTTGCCCACCACCAAGGCCACTGGTGCCTCGATGCGGTCGGCGAGTGGGCCGAAGACCGGAAGCGAGGAGATGTTTTCGCCCTTGACCAGCGCTACTTTGCCGGCTTCCTCCGGCGCCAACGGCTCCTCCAGCATTGCCACGTTCACGCTCGACACCGCGGGAAGTTCGATCTCGGGATACTCAAGGTCGAAAAGCTCCGTCAGGTCCCGCGGGTCGGTGATAATTCCGGTGAGCGCAGCAGCCGCAGCCGTCTCCGGCGAGCACAGGTAGACCGAGTCCTCCTTCGTGCCCGAACGGCCGGGAAAGTTGCGGGGCATCGTGCGCAGGCTGTTGCTTCCGTTCGCGGGGGCCTGTCCCATCCCGATACAGCCCATGCATCCGGTCTGATGCAGTCGGGCTCCGGCGCTGATCAGATCAAACGTGGCCCCCATCCTGGTGAGGTCCTGCAGGATCTGCCGGGAACTCGGGTTGACGTCGAAAGACAGTCCAGGGTGGCACTGCCGTCCCTTCGTGATGGCGGCGACAATTGCGAAGTCGCGCAGGCCCGGGTTCGCTGAGGACCCAATCACGACCTGCGCCACCGGCCTCCCAGTGACCTCCCGCACCGGAACGACGTTCCCGGGCGAGCTGGGCAGGGCGATGAGCGGCTCGATCGAGGCCAGGTCGATCTCGTCGGTCACGTCGTAGGTGGCACCGGAATCGGCGAGGAGTTCGGTGAAATCGTCCTCGCGCTGTTCGGAGCGCAGGAAGGCCCGCACCTGGTCGTCGGCCGGGAAGACCGTGCTCGTCGCACCGAGTTCGGCGCCCATATTGGCAATCACGTGCCGGTCCATCGCGCTCAGTGTGGCGAGGCCGGGACCGTAGTACTCGATGATCCGGTCCTTGCCGCCCTTCACGCCGTGCCGGCGAAGCATTTCGAGGATGACGTCCTTGGCACTGGTCCACGGTGGCAGCTTGCCGGTAAGCCGCACGCCCCAGATCTCCGGCATCTTCAGGTAGAGCGGCTCGCCCGCGATGGCCAGGGCCACCTCGGTGCCGCCGACCCCGATTGCCAGCATCCCCAGCGACCCAGCGGCCGGGGTGTGACTGTCGGAACCGACCATGGTCGTGCCCGGACGGCCAAACCGCTGCATGTGGGTCGGATGGGACACCCCGTTTCCGGCCTTCGAGAACCACAGACCAAACCGGCGGCAGGCCGAGCGGAGAAAATCATGGTCCTCAGCGTTCCTGCTGTCGGCCTGCAACAAGTTGTGGTCCACGTACTGCACGGCTACTTCAGTTTGTGCCCGGTCCAGCCCGATGGCCTCCAGCTCGAGCATGACCAGCGTCCCGGTCGCGTCCTGGGTGAGGGTCTGATCGATACGCAGGCCAATCTCACGGCCGGGAATCATCTCCCCGGCCACCAGATGGGATGCGATGAGCTTTTGGGCCACGTTGTAGGCCACGGTGTGTTCCTTACTCGATGGCGAGGCCGGATGCCTCCGCCGTCAACGAACCGGGCACCGGGCACTCCCCTTTATCCCCAAATTAGCCCACTCCGGGCGCCGGGAACAGTGGGGATTTGACGCTCATCGTGGCCCTGCCGGAAACGGTGCGCTCCTGGTGTTCAACGAGCTGAGGAAGGCCAGTGCCGCGGCCAATCCCGCACTCAGCACAACGGCTCCCAGCCACATCGACACTGGCCATTGAATCGATGCCGCCAGGGCGATCCCAGCCAGTTGGCCGGTCCAGATGAGTGCCGCCAGCACGGCGGTGACCGCCGGCAACGTGCGCCTCAGCCACGGGCCCGGCCGTCGGGCAAGCAGCAGATCCGCCGCTACCGCGATGATCGTGGCTCCGGCAGCACCGGCGACCGCGGCCGGGCGCAGCCCCGACATGGCCAGCGGCAGCCACGCCACCACGGCGACCAGGATGGTGGCAATACCGAAAGGCGGCCTTCGGGCTCCGGAGAAGGTGTAGAGGAAGGGGGCGATAATCAGCGCTGTGGTCACCAAATAGCTGGCCAGTCCGAGGGCCGGAGGCAGCTCCGCCTGGGTGTGCCCGGGGCTCCCGATCGGCGTCTGCAGATAGGGGACGGCCGGCGGGGTCCGGACGAACGCCGAGCAGTAGATGAGGAAGAAGGCTCCCAAGCCCGTCATCAGGGCGAGAGACAACAATGCAGCCGGCGTCCATGAGAAGGCTTCTGCGCCGCCGGCGGCCCGTGCACTGCGGATACCGGTGCCGAGGATGAGGAAGAGGCTGAACCCCAGCAGCAAGTGGGTGGGGCTCACCAGCGCATCGAGGGAGACTTCGATGCCCAGGATCTCGTGCCAGGCCAGATCCAGGACGCCCGCGACGGCGAACAGGACCAGTCCGATGACAGTGCCCCGGTAGCCGGCCGGCACCGACCGGGTCAATGGCCGCCCGGGCTGGCGGTTCCTCCAGATCACGCTTGCCGTCCACGCGGCGGTGGCCACGAGGCCCGAATAGAGTGCCGCGTGCCAGGGGGTGAAGAAGGTTTCCAACCCGGGAACGTGCAGGTGGGCCCAGCCGTCCAGGAACACAGCCAGGAGGAGCCAGATGCCCAGCAGTTGCGTCACAAGGTCGTTGCGCGCCCCGGCCCGAAGAGTCTGCGCTGCCGTGTCAACCATCGTCGCTCTCCTCGCACCCGCCGTGCCGTCACACTCGCCGCGCAGTCCAGGGAGGCCGGGATGCCCACACTTGGCCCGCGTCGAATGGTTAAAGCTTGGACCTCCCGGTGTCCGACCGCCAGTGCTGCATTCCCTCAGTCCGTCGCTGGTTGTGCCGACAGGTTATGCCTGCGGGTTAAGCCTGCGGGTTATGCCTGCCCGGTGGTGACGTTTTCGAGCACGACGGCGAGGCCCTGGCCGACGCCGATGCAGATCGCGGCGACGCCCCAGCGCTGCCCGGAGGCCTGCAGGGAACGGGCCAGGGTGCCCAGGATCCGCCCGCCGGAGGCGCCGAGCGGGTGGCCCATGGCGATCGCGCCGCCGTGCCGGTTCACGATTCCCGCGTCGATGTCCCAGGCGTTGATGCAGGCCAGGGACTGCGCGGCGAACGCCTCGTTCAGTTCGACCGCGCCGACCTGGTCCCAGCCGATGCCGGCCTTGGCGAGGGCCTTGTTCGCGGCCTCGACCGGGGCGTAGCCGAAGTACTGGGGATCGTTGGCGTGCGCGCCGCGCCCGGCGATCCGGGCCAAAGGCTCCAGACCCAGGAT